>NZ_JBSNCH010000001.1:675000-1031329 GCF_058780625.1 Azospirillum sp. UENF 111221 | reverse complement strand
GCGACAATTTCATCACGCCGTTCGGCGGCCTGAACTTCGGCTGAGGCGGAGGAGGGCAGGGCGACCGCATGAAAAAAGCCCCTGTCCGGATGCGGACAGGGGCTTTTCCGTTCTTACAGGGACGGGAACGTCAGGCGGCGCCCTGCGGCCGTGCTTCGCGCAGGCAATCCGCGGGCTTCGCCTCGCGCAGGCAGTCGGCCGGCTTTGCTTCACGCAGGCAGTCGGCCTGCTTCGCCTCTCGCAGGCAGTCGGCCTGCGCGGCCTCGCGCAGACAATCCGCTCCCTTCGCTTCCCGCAGGCAGTCGGCGCTCTTGGCTTCCCGCAGACAGTCGGCCTGCGCGGCTTCGCGCAGGCAATCCGCACTCTTGGCTTCGCGCAGACAGTCGGCTTGCGCGGCCTCCCGCAGGCAATCGGCGCCGGTGAGCAGGCTGGCGCTGTCGCTGCGGGCAGCCTCCATGCGTCCGGCCGGCACGGTCACCCCGTTGTGATGGAGATACTCGCCATAGACCGCCTCGCAGAAGCGGAAATAGGCGCGGGTGTCGGCGACGATGAACTCGTGCCACAGGTCGTCGCAGGCGGCCGATTGCGGAACGATGTCGCGGTCGGGATGCTCGGCGCAGGCCAGCAGGAAGGTCTTCAACTGGGCCAGCGCGATCTCGGACGTGCGGCGCGACATGCCCGCGGCGACCGCGCGGTCGACGACATAGCCGAAATCGAAGCCGGCGACGATGTCATGGGCACGAATGATGTCGGTCTTGCTGGCGCCGCGCATGGGATCCTCCGAAGCTGCTTTCGGTTCACCCTCGGATGGGGGGCGGAAATATCCGAGAGTACCGCTCGGATGTTGTGACACAGCATAAACCTGTATGTGAGATCATTTTTGGTCCTAAGCCCCAGGGTGGGGGACGGGGACCTCAAATCGTCGGAGTCTTATGCGGAGCGGCGATGCCGGCTCCCCCCGATACCGATACTGCTGCCGGCCGGGCCGCCGTCATCTGTTCCACCAGGGCCGACAGGCGATCCGGCATGATCGGCTTGGCGGCGACGATGACGCCCATCTCCGCCGCGCGGGCGGTGACGGCGCCGTCGAGCCGGCCGGAGATCAGCACCGCCGGGATCCTGAGCCCGAGCCGCTGCCAGAGGGTGCCGATGAAATCCAGGCCGTTCTCGGTGGCGGACAGGTGATAGTCGGCGATCACCGCATCGGGCCGGAAATCGCCGCCTTCGACCGCACGCAGCCCCTGGGCGACGCTGGAGGCGCCGACGACGCGATGGCCGGCGGTGTTGAGGAACATCGACACCGCGGACAGCACGAACTGGTCGTCGTCGATCACCAGGATGGCGATCTCGCCGCTCTTCGCCGGTGCGTCGGCCAGCGTCGCCAGCCCGGCGACGGCCACCGGGGCGGCCACCGGGGCGGCAGCAGGGGCAGGGGCGGGGGCAGAGGCAGGGGCGGGGACAATCGGACCTTCGGCCCGCCGCAGCGGCTCGCGGGCAGGCTCCAGGGCGGGCTCCAGGGCGGGCTCCAGGGCCTGTTCCACCGGCGCCAGCGGCAGGGTGACCGAGAAGACCGAGCCCTTGCCCGGCGTGGAGCGGACCTTGACCGGGTGATCCAGCACGCCGGCCAGCCGGCGGACGATCGACAGGCCGAGTCCGATGCCGTTGTCGCGGTTGCGCTCCGGGTTGCCGATCTGGTGGAACTCCTCCCAGATGGCGTCCAGCCGGTCTTCGGGAATGCCGATGCCGGTGTCGCGCACCTCGACGATCAGGCTGGCGCCGGACTCCAGGCAGGCGACCTGCACCTGCCCGCTGGCCGTGTAGCGGATCGCGTTGTCGATCAGGTTGCCCAGCAGGCGCAGCAGCAGCACCCGGTCGGTCAGCACCGGGGCGCGGTACTGGGGCACCCAGAAGGCCAGCCCCTTGTTGCGGGCGACCGGGCCATATTGCGAGTCCAGCGCGTCGAACAGGTCGGCGACCTCGTGCACCGCAATGTTGGCGGTGACGCCGCCGGCATCGAGCCGCGACACCTCCAGCAGCTCGTCCAGCAGCTGCTTCAGCGTCATCACCACCTGTTCGATCTTGCGCGCCGATTCCGCCACCTTGGGGTTGGGGGCGGTGGCGCGCAGCATGGCGGTCAGCATCAGCAGCGACTGGGCCGGCTGGCGCAGGTCGTGGCTGGCGGCGGCCATGAACTTCGCCTTCGACGCCACCGCCTGCTCGGCCCGCTCCTTGGCGATGTGCAAATCGATGGCGTTCTGGCGGAAGGTGTCGAGCGCCTTGGCCATGCGGCCGATCTCGTCGTCGCGGTGGCGCACCGGCACCGTCACCGTCACGTCGCCGGCGGCCAGGTCGGCCATGGCGCGGGTCATGCCGGCGATCGGCAGCGTCACCCCGCGCGTCGCCCAGATCACGCCCAGCACCACCAGCAGCAGCGTGACGGCGCCGATGCCGCCCAGCACCAGCACATGGTGGCGGATGGCCGCGTCGGTCGGCCCGGTGTCGAGCCGGACCAGCAGCGTGCCGATGGTGCGCGATCCGCCGGTGCGGTCCTGCCGGGTCAGCGGCACGGCGGCGGCAGTGGCGGCGGCGGTGGCGGCGGCGGCGGGATTGGCTGCCGCATCGGCCAGCACGGGCGAGCCCGGCTTGCGGTAGATGGCGAAGCGCTCGCCATGGGTGCCCAGGATCACCGCCTCGGCGAAGCTGTCGATCGAGCGCAGCGGGCTCAGCGCCGTCAGCGCCTCCTCCGGGTCGAGGTCCCACAGCGCGTTCGTCACGTCGTCCAGCACGATGCGGGTCGCCATCTCGGCGCGGATGGCCAGCTCGGCCCGGGTGTTGCGCACGTCGGACTGGATCAGCACGACCATCGGCACGGCGACCAGCACCGACACCAGCACCACCGCCGATGCGGTGGACCGGGCAACCAGGCTCCGCGAGAAGATCTTCAAGAACATGCCGAAGCCCACGAAAACACGACGAGCACGAACGACGCGCGGCGGCATTCTAGCCGAATCGGACGCCAAACACGACAGCGACGTCAATGCCAGCGGTTCATGCGGCTGTCATCCGTAGTAGTAGGAAAAAAGGCAGTATGACTGTTTCGAATCGTTTCTTCTTCTTGTTAAGTTGCGCGTGTAAAAATTCCCGCCGGGTTTCGACGCATTCGATTGGGAGCGGGGTAGCCGTTGGCGTAGCCGCCGGGGAGCGGAGCAATGGGAACGGGCATCATCATCGCCCTTGCGCATGGCGTCGGCCTGCTGGCGCTGGTCCTGCTTGCCTATCGCCATGTCCTGCGGCGGTTCGGCACCCGGCGCGGCGCCTTCGCGGCCTATTCCGGCCTGCTGTTCGGCGTGGCCGCCGTCCTCTCCATGCTGGACGCCTACCCGGTGGCCGACGGGGTGCTGGTCGACCTGCGCAACGCGATGATCGGTCTGGCCGGCCTGTTCGGCGGCTGGCCGGCGGCGCTGCTGTCGGCCGCCATCGCCGCGGCGGTGCGGCTGTGGCTGGGCGGGGTGGGGGCGGCGACCGGGCTTGCCGGGCTGGCCCTGACCGCGCTCGCCGCCCCGCTGCTGGCCCGCCCGATGGAGCGGCGCGCCGCCGGCCCCGGAAGCGGCCCCAGAAGCGGCAAGGGCGCCTTCGGCTTCGGCCTCCTGGCGCTGTTCGGTCTGGCGCTCGCACCGCTGAGCCTGCCGGCCGTCCTGCTGCTGCCCGATTTCGACCTCGCCATGCGGGTGATGGAGGAGGCGGCGCTGCCGCTGATCGCCTTCACCGCGCTCGGCATCGGCCTGCTCGGCACCATGCTGGCGCGCGAGCACCGGCGCGTCGCCGACGAGGCCATGCTGGCCGAGAGCGCCGCCCTGTTCCGCGCCGTCTTCGACAGCTCCGCCGACATCCATGTCGTGCTGCGGGTCAACCCCGGCGGCAGCTTCACCCTGCACTGCGCCAACGAGGCCGCCGCCCGCGCGATGGGCGAGCGGCTGGCCACGGCGCGCGGCAAGCCGCTCGACGCCCTGCTGCCGCCCGACCTCGCCGCCAAGGCGATGGCCGACCTGCAATCCTGCATCGATGCCGACGCCCCCACCCGCTTCGAGGAGCAGCACACCCACAATGGCGTCACCCGCTGGTGGGAGGTGTCGCAGGTGCCGATCCGCGACGAGAGCGGCGCCATCGCCCTGCTGTCGGTCGGCGCCCGCGACATCACCCGCCGGCACGAGGCCGAACGCGCGATCCGCGCCAGCGAGGCGCGCTACCGCCTGCTGGCGCGCGGCGTCACCGACATCATCGGCCGCATCGGGCTGGACGGGGTGCGCCGCTTCTGTTCGGAGGCGACGCGCGACAGCCTGGGCTGCCCGCCGGCCGAGCTGGTCGGCCGCCCGCTGGTGGAGCGGGTGCACCCCGACGACCGCGCCGCGCTGTCCGCCGGCCTGTCCCGCCTGACGCCGGACCGCCCGACCCTGAAGACCACCTACCGGCTGCGCCATGCCGACGGCCGCTGGGTGTGGATGGAGGCGGCGGTGCGGCTGGTCACCGACGATTGGGGCGCCCCGCAGGAGTATGTCAGCGTCGAGCGCGACGTCACCGCCCGCAAATTCATGGAGGCGGAGCTTCAGGACGCCCGCCACGCGGCGGAGGCGGCGAGCCGCAGCAAGTCCGAATTCCTGGCGAGCCTGAGCCACGAGCTGCGCACGCCAATGAACGCCGTCATCGGCTTCGCCGACCTGATCGCGCGGGAGTCGGAGGGGCCGGTCGGCACCGCCCATTACCGCGACTTCGCCGTCAACATCCGCGACAGCGGCCAGCATCTGCTGGAGCTGATCAACGAGATCCTGGACCATGTCCGCGCCGAATCCGGCCAGTTGATCCTCGACGACGAGCCGGTCGATCTCGACGCCGCCGCAACCTTCGCCGTCCGCCTGCTGACCCCGCGCGCCGCCCGCGCCGGCATCGCCCTGTCGGCGCGGGTCGCCCCCGCCGCCCGCCACTTGCGCGGCGACGAGCGGCGCATCCGCCAGATCCTGCTGAACCTGCTGTCCAACGCGGTGAAATACACGCCGTCCGGCGGGTCGGTGTCGCTGACCGCCGATCCGGCGCCTGACGGCGGCCTGCTGCTGGAGGTGCGCGACAACGGCGTCGGCATCCCCGAGCAGGATCTGGACCGCGTCCTGCTGGCCTACGCCCGCGTCGCCACCCCGGAGAACCGCCAGACCGAGGGCGCCGGCCTGGGCCTGCCGCTGACCCGCCGGCTGGTGGAGCTGCATGGCGGCGTGCTGACCCTGGCGAGCCGGGTGGGGCAGGGCACCACCGTCACCATCCATTTCCCGCCCGAGCGCGTCGCCGGGGAGACGGGCGGCGAAACCGCCGCCGCCCCAGCGGCCCATCCGTCGGCCCAGTCCGTGGGGGGCCGTCCCGGCCTGTCGATCCTGATGGTGGACGACGACCACAACATCCGCGAGACCGGCAGCGCCCTGCTGCGCAGCTGGGGCCACCGGGTGATTGCGGCCTCCGGTGCCGGCGAGGCGCTGGTGGTTCTGCGCGGGCCGGAGCCGCTGGACCTGCTGTTCAGCGACATCGTGATGCCGCCGGGCATGAACGGGGCGGAACTGGCGCGCGAGGCGCGCCGCCTGCGCCCCGACCTGCCGGTCCTGCTGGCGTCGGGCTTCGCCGCCCATGCGGTGGTTGCCGACGACGTGGCGATGGGCGGCTACGACCTGATCGCCAAGCCCTATGACGCGGCGGAGCTGCGCGGCCATCTCGACCGCCTGCGCCCGCCGGCCTCCCCCCCGCCTCCCGGTACCGGCCAAAACCCCGACGCCAACCCAAGCCCCGGCCCAGGCCCCGGCCCGATCCCGAGCCAGCCCCCGATCCCGGAACCGCTCCCCGCCCCGGCCCCCGCCGCCGAACCGTCCTCTCCGCCGCCGGCCGAGGCCGAGCCGCCCGCCCCCCGTCCCGCTGCTGCCCTGCCGGCCGCTGCGGGCGGGGGCTTGCGCGTCCTTGTGGTGGAGGATGTGGAGATGAACCGCCTGCTGGCCGTCACGCTGCTGAAGCAGGCCGGCCACAGCGTCGCGGCGGTGGAGGACGGCGCCCAGGCGGTGGAGGCGGTGGCGCGGGCGGCCATGGGGGAGGATGGGGGCGAGCCCTTCGACGCCATCCTGATGGACATCAACATGCCGGTGATGGACGGTCTGGAGGCGACGCGCCTGATCCGCGCCATGCCGGGTCCGGAGTCCCGCGTCGCCATTGTCGCCCTGACCGCCAACACCTTCCCCGACGACATCGCCCGCTGCTACGAGGCCGGCATGGACTGCCACGTGCCGAAGCCCATCGACCGCGCCCAACTGCTGAGCGAGGTTGCGCGGTGCGTGGCTTCGCGGCGGGCAGTGGGGGCGATGGGGTAGGGGGCGGAGACCATAACGTTTGCTATCAACTTTGACAGAGCAAACTACTGGAGGAGTGAGTAATGCCGTATTCATAGTTGGGCAAGGAAGCAGAGGTGGTCATGGTCTAAGGGTTAGACGATACGGCATGGCCTAGATCGCTTCTAAATTTTGAAATGTAGATTGTGGTAAGCGAAAAATCGCAAGCATTAATGCTTGAAGTGCATGTCGGGTATATGCAAAAAGTTTTTGCTTGCGGAAAGCTAAAATGAATTTTAGCAATCATGCATTTGAGCGGTTGCCACACAAGGATAATGGAAATGATTATTAGCGCGGATGAGAATATTCGTAAATTTGCCTCTGGTGAAATCCTGAATTCGGAGGAAAATTTTACAGATATAGTTAAGACTCGTTTGACTTTATCGCGCAACGCCATCAAGTACATGCTTCATAATGAGCAGGAGTATATTGAAAGCAGTGTTTTGACACTGGACTATAACATTAAGATGATTCGTACCTGCATCAGTAGGTTGGAAAGCGCAAGACCAGGAGATAGAGAAAGTCCGGAAGATCTCTCTTCAAGACTAATTGTAGCAATTTTTCACCTGATTTATGAAAAAACCTTGGCGACAGGTGAGTGGGAAACATCATCGGAGTATCCGGTTCTGGAATTTATACTAAGCGATAATATAGATCATAGCAAAATGGAAAGAGATCAAATGCCTCTATGGGTATTTGGTTTTCAGAAAGATTTTCTAGAATTTGTTAACAATAAGAAGTTGCAAGAGCTAACAGAGGTCGTTTTGAAAGTTGACGTTTTAAATAGAGACTATGAGCAAAAATCAAATCAATGGGCAAGCGTGATTAATAACTGGGATGAAAAGCTAAAAGGATATAGAGATTCTGTGGAGAAAATGACAAGTCAATATAATTTTTTTGGTCTTGCAAAAGCTTTTAAAGAATTAATTGATGGGAAAAAGAAAGAGTCTATTTGGGCGCGTATTTGGCTTATTTCCATGGCAATTTTCGTTCTTATTCCTTTGGTCGTATCAATATATGTTTCGTATTTAATTTGGACCGACGCAAATGCAGGCGTAGATCCAATGAAAAATAAGTTGTTTCTTGGGCTTCCTGTCTTAATCCCACTAGAAATGATATTGATTTACTTCTTCCGCATCATTCTAAAGAATCAGTTAAGTTTGAAAGCGCAGATTCTTCAGTTGGAACTGCGCTACAGCGTTTGCGCATTCATCGAAGAATATGCGAAATTCGCAAAGGATGTGCCGAAGGAAAAGCTGGAGAAGTTTGAATCTCTTATTTTCAGTGGCATTACACCTGATCCGATGGCTGTTCCAGGCACCTTTGATGGCATGGAGCAACTCGCAAGCTTAGTGCAGAAGTTCCAGAAGTAGGGTGTTAAGTAAGAGTGTCTTGCTCTGTCGAAAGCCTCATGCGGAAATGCCAAGCAGAATAAGACGGTTGACATTGTAGACGACGCCTCTGAGCAATGATTGAAACTGTTGCGTGAGGTTGGTGTGGGCGTATAGTGCCTCGCCCTACCTCCGCTTCGCAACGGACATGACGGTTGCGAATTTCCAGCACTGGCCGGTAAGCCCGCTTGCTGGGAGCATCCCTTGAGTCATTGAGCAGGCGGTGCATCTCATGTCGGTATGGGGTAGTTGCGATGACATTAATCGAGCGGAAGATGCTCCTTCACGAGAAGAGCGGCGAACAGGCTGGAGGGACGTACTTGCTCAGAGGGATGGGGGGAGCGCGCGGCGCGCCAGTGCATGGGTCAACCGCGCAAAGTACAGCAGATGATTTTCTATCATACCCAGCAGATGGGTATCAAACCGTCAGAGCGCGAAACTTTCGACGGAGCAAGCTGCTCTTAGCATTAACCCTGTTCCAAATGGGCTCTAAGGTTACGAAGAAAAGATTTTTAGAAAATAGACATGAGAAGATTGATAATAATTTTCATTATGACCTTAAGTCAATCGATATTATTTCGGAATATCTCCCTTTTTTACTTCCGGAACAAATATCGATTTTATCATAGAGTCTGCGGCGTCTTCCTCTTCTTCACTAAATTCAGCATCTAGGCCATTTTCAATTTGCGACAAGAAATTCATTGCTTCAATAAACATTTTATCATCAAAGTCTTTTGGCTTTCTACCAAATTTACTTTCAATGATCTCTATTATCAAAATAGCAAGACTTTTCGCCTTTTCTGACGGCGTGCTCCTATAATCGTCAGCAAATATATCTTTTGGATTTTTCTCCAATTCGTTGGCTTGTTTGATAAATCTTATTACGTAATAAATCGCATCCAAAGAGTCTTTTCGGTTATTCTGCGACACAAGCTTAGATATCAGGTCCATTGCTTATCTATCCTATGCTAATGAGGTCGAATGCTGATTGTGGAAGGTCTGCTACGATGTACTCGTGAGAGAGAGGATTGGCTTTTGCTCCGATAGCAACTGGCTGGTAATGCGGAATTGCAGAAAGCCTTGGTATAACACATAGCAATGGTCGAAATTGGATTTTATCAGCCTTTCGTGCAATAATTTCTATCTCATTGAGTTGGGTTGAAGAGATCATGCCGCGGGCATGCATCGCATTCGCGCCTTTTTTTATTCCAATTCTGTTTGCTTTAATTTTGACTCCATGTTGGTCCGATCCGATTATCTCTTCTTTTATTTGCTTGTATATTTCGAATGGAGAAGAACTCGGGGGGACGGAATAATGTGGAGATTGAAATTCAGAATTAAAGTATGGCGTACACCACATGTAATGTAGTCCTCCATAATACCTAAGGTTGATATTGTATGCTACAAGTGTCATTGTTGAATAAAGAACTGGATGAGGAATACTGGAAAGAGACAAATGAAACCTCCGTCATGGAAACTGACAAATATTAGAAGAAAAGGTCGTTTTTAATCTATCTGGAACATCCTATATCAGAATGCATTGCCAAAGCAATCCCTTCAAGCGGGTGGCGGCATACCGTCAAAGCTCGTTTTTGATCGGCTCAATGGTGGACTGGTCAGAATGGCCGGTTCGCCATAGCGAGCATGCATCATGCTGCCTTGCTCTGTCGAATGCCTCGCGGTCTGACGGAGTGATGCCCATCTGCCGGGTATCATGGAAAATCATCTGCTGTGCTTTGCGCGGCTGGCCCATGCTGTGGCGCGCCGCGCGCTTCCCGTACTTCTGAGCAAGTACGCCCGCCCGACCTATCGGCCTTCCAGCCTGTTTGCCGCTCTGCTCGTGAAGGAGCATCTCCGCCTGAACTATCGCGGCTTGGAGGACCTGCTGCGGATCTCAGGCCAACTTCGCCGCCTGTTCGGCTTCCTGAGCGTCCCCGACCACTCCACCTTCTGGTGGTTCGCTCGCCGCTGGCTCAGCGCCGAACTGGTGGCGTCGGCTTTGGCGGAGACCGTGCGCCGGGTCAAACGCGATGGCCAGCGGTGCCAAGTTGCCCTGGACAGCACAGGGCTCTGGCTCAGCCATACCTCACGGTATTTCGAGTGGCGGGCCAAACGCGAGCGCGGTCAGCGTGGATGGCTGAAGTGGGCGTTGGCTATGTGGGTAGGCCCGCAAATGCTTTTGGCGCAACGTGTTCGTCCCGGACCAGCGGGCGATTTCCCCGATCTGGTCCCGCTGGCGACGGACGCCTCTGCGGTGATGGCCTTCGACGAGGTGATCGCGGACGCTGGGTACGACAGTGAGGCCAATCACCGCTTCTGCCGCGAGACGTTGGGCGTCCATTCCCTCATCCCGGCGAAGAAGCGGCGCTCGATCAAGGTCATCGCAACCACCCCATACCGGCAGGAGATGCACCGACTGCTCAATGACCCAGGGGATGCTGCCAGCAAGCGCGCTTACCGGCAGCGCTGGAAGGTCGAAACCGCCATGTCGGTTGCGAAGCGGAGGTGGGGTGAGGCCCTATCCGCCCGCACCGACCTCATGCAACGGTCTCAAGCATTGCTCAGAGGCGTCGTCTACAACGTCAACCGCCTTGTTCTCCTTGGTATTTCCGCATGAGGCTTTCGACAGAGCAAGGCGCTCTAAGACATCAATGCGCACTTCATAATTGTGTACCAGCCGCCTCCAGAAGATCGTCCATCCGAACATCCCTTCGACTGCTCAGCGCAGTAGTACTGTCTTAGCCCTCGTCGTCGTTCAGGAGGCGGTGATAGGCATCCGGTCGAGCAGCTGGTTAGCAGTGATGCAGTTGGTAGCTTGACTTTTGATCAGCAAAAAGTACATAGGCTAAGACTGGAAGATATATTTTTATAATATCTTAGACGCCCAGCGCATATCAAAAAATAATATTAAACATTTTTTCAGATATTCAAAATTTTATATTGATAAATCTCTCTTGTAAGATTTGAGAAACTTGTAAAACTCGCAATTTATATTATAAATGGCGTAAGGTATCTTAATTCTTGTATCAACTTTGGCTCTGAGCTCACTCCTACTCTGTCCGCCTCCCCACTTTTCCCAAAACCTCCCCATATCAGGACCAAAATCCTATACCCTCTCCGCAATGCCCCCTCATTCGCGGAGCCACGCCATGCCCCTCGACAGCCGCAGCTTCACCACCGACAACTTCCCCCGCTGGGCCGAGGAGCCGCCGACCCCGTCCGAAGGCTCGCTGGTTCCCGGTTCGCAGTTCCATGAGGAGCAATGGATCATGGCCGCCGGCATGCTGGCGCGCGGCAACAGCTTCCTTCAGGTCTCCCGTGCCATGGGGTGCAGCCGGACGACACTCTGGCGCGCCTATTACGGCTCCCAGGATTTCCGTCACAGGGTGTGGTGGGAGCGGCAGGCGCTGAACCGCGAGGCCGAACTGCGGCTGTCCTCGCTGCGGGTGCTGGTGGCCGAGCAGATCGAGCGGCTGGTCTCCGCCGGCGATCCCGCCACCGTGCGCTGGCTGGCCGAGCGGCTCGGCCTATTCGCCGGCCTCGACCTGCCCGCGGCCAAGCGGCAGGCCCCGCAAGCCGCCCAGAAATCCGCCCAGCACTCCGCCGAGCCGCCCGCCCCCAGGCCGGCCCCGAAACCCGAGGATCCGCCCGCCGTCATCGTCCCCGAACTGGACGACGACGACATCCCCGGCGCCCTCCGCGAGCGCCATCCGCCCAGCCCGGCCCTGGTCGCCGCCGTCGTCGCCCAGCCGGAGGCCGCCGGGCCGAAGGGCGTCTTCCCCTACACCCTCAACCAGTACGAGGAGTACCCCAACCTCAACCCCGGCCCGGTCAGCCGCCGCGGCGTCGGCGCCTTCTCCTGGCAGCGGTAGGGGGCGGCCGGCAGGGGGCGGCCGGACGATGGAACATCCGCCGGATCCTGTTCCACGCCGTTCCATCCTCCGCCGGACGCGGGACCGGTCCCGGCAGGGCGCTTGCCAGGGCACTTGATCACGCGGCCGAACTGTCCGACCCTGCGGGTCCGTTCGACTCCCGAGGATCCTGCGATGACCGCCAGCCCCGCCTTCACCTGCGTGCTCGATGCCCGTGCCAGGCTGGGGGAGGGGCCGGTCTGGTCGGTGGAGGAGCAGGCGCTCTATTGGGTCGACATCAAGGGCAAGGCGCTGAACCGCTTCGATCCGGCGACGGGGAGCAACCGCGCCATGGCCCTGCCGGAGGAGATCGGCTGCGTCGCCCCGCGCAAGGGCGGCGGCTTCATCGCCGGCCTGCGCTCCGGCCTGTGGCAGCTGGACGGGGAGGGGCGGCCGGTGACCTGTCTCGCCGCCAATCCGGAGGACCAGGGCGCCAGCCGCTTCAACGACGGCAAGACCGATCCCGCCGGCCGCTATCTGGCCGGCACGCTGGACGAGCCGAAGGCCGGCGGCAAGGCGCATCTCTACCGCTACGACCGCCGCGGGCTGGCGGTGCTGGCCGGCGGGCTGCTGACCTCCAACGGGCTGGCCTTCAGCCCGGACGGGCGGACGCTCTACCATGCCGACACGCCGACCTTCACCGTGCGCCGCTACCGCTACGATCCGGCGACCGGGGCGATCTCGGACGGCGAGGTCTTTGTCCGGCTGGAGCCGAAGGACGGCGACCGCGGCCGGCCGGACGGGGCGGCGGTGGATGCCGACGGCTGCTATTGGTCGGCGCTGTACGAGGGCGGGCGGGTCGCGCGCTTCTCGCCGGAGGGGGTGCTGCTGTCGGAACATCCGCTGCCGGCGCGCTGCCCGACCATGGTGGCCTTCGGCGGTCCCGACCTGCGCACGCTCTACGTCACCACCGCCAGCGCCGGCCGCCCGGCCGACGAGCTGGAGCGGCTGCCGCAGTCGGGCGGGCTGTTCGCCATGACGGTCGATGTGCCGGGCCTGCCGGTCCCGCCCTTCGACCCGGCGGCTTGAGCCAGGGGAGGGGCGATGTTCCGCAAGTTCGTCTATCTGCTGGCCCTGGCGCGCGAAAAGCATTTCGGCCGCGCGGCGGAAAGCTGCCACGTCTCGCAGCCGACCCTCTCCAACGCCATCCGCCAGCTGGAGGAGGAGCTTCAGGTCCCCATCGTCGAGCGCGGCCAGAAGTTCGAGGGCTTCACGCCGGAGGGGCTGAAGGTGCTGGAATACGCCCGCCGCATCGTCGGCGAGCGCGACAGCCTGCGCCACGAGCTGCTGGCGCTGGCCCAGGGCGTCACCGGCCATCTGCGGCTCGGCGCCATCCCCACCGCCTTGCCGGTGGTTCCGCATGTGCTGACGCCCTTCACCACCCGCTTTCCGCACATCCGCTCCAGCGTCGTGTCGCTCAGCTCGCGCGAGATCCAGCGCGGGCTCGACGAGTTCGAACTGGACGCCGCCATCACCTATCTCGACAACGAGCCGCTGAACAACGTCCGCACCCTGCCGCTCTACACCGAGCGCTATCACCTGCTGGCCCGCCGCGACGATCTGGCGGAGGAGCTGATCGCGCAAGGGGCGGTGCCGTGGGAGAAGGCGGCGGCCTTGCGGCTCTGCCTGCTCACCCCCGACATGCAGAACCGCCGCATCGCCGACACCGCCTTCCGCATGACCGGGCGGACGGTGGAGGCGGCGATGGAGACCAACTCCATCGTCACCCTCTACACCATCGTCCGCGCCGGCACCTGCGCCAGCATCGTGCCGGGCCAGCTGCTGACCTTCGTGCCGCCGCATCCCGACATCGTCGCCCTGCCGCTGGTCGATCCGGAGCTGAGCCACGTCGTCGGCCTCGCCTATGCCGACCGCGACCCGCCGCCGCCGCTCGCCAAGGCGCTGGCGGTGGCAGCCGCCGACGCCGACATCGCCCAGCGCGTCGCCATCGGCGTCGCCGACGCCATGATCCCCTGGCGGCTGGCGCTCCGCTGAACGGTCGTCGCGGCGCTTGATAGTCAAAAGCTATCACGCCATCAGAAAATACAATTTGCTGGTATACCGTATCCTCCGCCACTCTGACGGTGCCGGGCGACGAGAGACGTCCGGAAAAAGCCAACAGAGCCAAGCCAGAACGACGCCGACCCCAAGAGCGGCGCGGACGATCGCAAGGAGGGATACCCGTGAACGCTTGCCATCCGTGGAGCGCTGAGCGCGCCATGACGATTGTCGAAGACAATCGGCATCTGCGCGGCGCCCTGCTGCCGATCCTCCACGCCCTGCAGGAAGAGTTCGGCTACATCGACGAGGAAGCCATCCCCCTGCTGGCGACGGCGCTGAACCTCTCGCGCGCCGATGTGCATGGCGTGGTCTCCTTCTATCACGAATTCCGCCGCGAAAAGCCCGGCCGCCACACCATCAAGGTCTGCCGGGCCGAGGCCTGCCAGTCGATGGGCGCCAACGCGCTGGTCGACCACATCAAGTCGCGCCTTCAGGTCGATTTCCACGGCACCACCGCCGACGGCGCCTTCACGCTGGAACCGGTCTTCTGCCTGGGCAACTGCGCCCTGTCGCCCGCCGTCATGATCGACGAGAACCTGCACGGCCGGGTCTCCCCCGACCGCTTCGACGAGCTGGCGGCCGAGACGCGGACCAACCCGCACGCCCACAACCAGATCCCCCGCGCTCTCAGCCACTCCCACAAGGGGCACGCCCAATGAGCGGCCATCTGATCACCGTCTTCGTCCCGCGCGACTCTGCCGCCCTGTCGGTCGGCGCCGATGCGGTTGCCGCCGCCATCCGGGCCGAGGCCACCAGGCGCGACCTGCCGCTGCGCATCGTCCGCAACGGCTCGCGCGGCATGCTCTATCTGGAGCCGCTGGTCGAGGTGGAGACCCCGGAAGGCCGCGTCGCCTACGGCCCGGTCACCCCGGCCGACGTGCCCGGCCTGTTCGACGCCGGCTTCCTGACCGGTGGGGAGCATGCGCTGGGCCACGGCCTGACCGAGGAAATCCCCTATTTCAAGAAGCAGGAGCGGCTGACCTTCGCGCGCTGCGGCATCATCGATCCGCTGTCAGTCGAGGACTACCGCGCCCATGGCGGCTTCCGCGGGCTGGAGAACGCGCTGGCGATGTCCCAGGCGGAGATCGTCAAGGCGGTGACCGACAGCGGCCTGCGCGGCCGCGGCGGCGCCGGCTTCCCCACCGGCATCAAGTGGAACACGGTGATGCAGGCCCCGGCGGACGAGAAGTTCGTCTGCTGCAATGCCGACGAGGGCGACAGCGGCACCTTCGCCGACCGCATGATCATCGAAGGCGACCCCTTCTGCCTGATCGAGGGCATGACCATCGCCGCCATCGCGGTGGGGGCCACCTCCGGCTACGTCTACATGCGCTCGGAATACCCGCACGCCACGGCGACCCTGCGCCATGCCATCAAGCTGGCCTATGACGAGGGCTGGCTCGGCGACAACATCCACGGCACCAACCGCACCTTCCATCTCGACGTCCGCGTCGGCGCCGGCGCCTACATCTGCGGCGAAGAGACCGCGATGCTGGAAAGCCTGGAGGGCAAGCGCGGCATGGTGCGCGCCAAGCCGCCGCTGCCGGCGCTGGAAGGCCTGTTCGGCAAGCCGACCGTGGTCAACAACGTGCTGTCGCTCTGCTCGGTGCCGATCATCCTCGACAAGGGCGGCGAGTATTACCGCGACTTCGGCGTCGGCCGGTCGCGCGGCACGCTGCCCTTCCAGCTCGCCGGCAACATCAAGAACGGCGGCATCGTCGAGAAGGCCTTCGGCATCACCCTGCACGAGCTGCTCTACGACTTCGGCGGCGGCACCATCACCGGCCGGCCGATCCGCGCGGTGCAGGTCGGCGGTCCGCTGGGCGCCTATCTGCCGCCCTCGCAGTTCGACCTGCCCAAGGATTACGAAGCCTTCGCGGCGCAGGAGGCGATGGTCGGGCATGGCGGCATCGTCGTCTTCGACGACAGCGTCGACATGGCCCAGCAGGCCCGCTTCGCCATGGAGTTCTGCGTCGCCGAATCCTGCGGCAAGTGCACCCCCTGCCGCATCGGCTCGACCCGCGGGATGGAGACGCTGGACAAGATCATAGCCGGCAAGAACGTCGATGCGAACTTGGACCTGCTCGCCGACCTCTGCGACGTGATGGTGGACGGCTCGCTTTGCGCCATGGGCGGCATGACGCCCTATCCGGTGCGCAGCGCCGTGAAGCACTTCCCGGAAGACTTCCGCAAGAAGCAGCACGCCGTCCGCGTCACCCACATCGCCGCCGAATAACGAGCGACCCCAGGAGCACCCGAGATGACCCTCATCCACGAGACCGACTACGGCACCCCGGCCCGCGTCTCCGAGACCCTGGTGACGCTGGAGATCGACGGCCGCAGCATCACCGTTCCCGACGGCACGTCCGTGATGCGCGCCGCGATGGACGCCGGTATCACCGTGCCCAAGCTGTGCGCGACCGACAGCCTGGAGCCCTTCGGCTCCTGCCGCCTCTGCGCGGTGGAGATCGAGGGGCGCCGCGGCACCCCGGCCTCCTGCACCACCCCCGTCGCCCCCGGCATGAAGGTTTATACCCAGACCGACAAGCTGGCCAAGCTGCGCCGCGGCGTGATGGAGCTGTACATCTCCGACCACCCGCTGGACTGCCTGACCTGTGCGGCCAATGGTGACTGCGAGTTGCAGGACATGGCCGGTGCCGTGGGCTTGCGCAACGTCCGGTACGGTTTCGAAGGCGAAAACCACCGTGCCGCCGCGAAGGACGAAAGCAACCCGTACTTCACCTTCGACGCTTCCAAGTGCATCGTCTGCTCGCGCTGTGTCCGTGCCTGCCAGGAGACCCAAGGCACCTTCGCGCTGACCATCGACGGACGCGGCTTCGCCTCCTCGGTGTCGCCGGGCGCCAACGAGAGCTTTATGGACAGCGAGTGCGTGTCCTGCGGCGCCTGCGTCCAGGCTTGCCCGACCGCGACCCTGACCGAGAAGTCGATCATCGAGCACGGCCAGCCCGAGCATAGCGTCATCACCACCTGCGCCTATTGCGGCGTCGGCTGCTCCTTCAAGGCCGAACTGCAGGGCACCACGGTGGTTCGCATGACGCCATGGAAGGACGGCGGCGCCAATGAGGGCCATTCCTGCGTCAAGGGCCGCTTCGCCTGGGGCTATGCCACCCACAAGGACCGCATCATGAAGCCCATGGTGCGCGAGAAGATCACCGACCCGTGGCGTGAAGTGTCGTGGGAGGAGGCGGTCGCCTATGCCGCCGAGCGGCTGAAGGCGGTGCAGGCCAAGTACGGCCGCGGCTCCATCGGCGGCATCACCTCGTCGCGCTGCACCAACGAGGAGGTCTATGTCGTCCAGAAGATGATCCGGGCCGCCTTCGGCACCAACAACATCGACACCTGCGCCCGAGTCTGCCATTCGCCGACCGGCTACGGCCTGTCGCAGACCTTCGGCACCTCAGCCGGCACCCAGGATTTCAAGAGCGTCGACAAGTCCGACGTCATCCTGGTCATCGGCGCCAACCCGACCGACGGTCACCCGGTGTTCGGCTCGCGCATGAAGAAGCGCCTGCGCGCCGGGGCCAAGCTGATCGTCGTCGATCCGCGCCGCATCGATCTGGTGCGCAGCCCGCACGTCCAGGCCGAATACCATCTCCAGCTCCAGCCCGGCACCAACGTCGCCGTGGTGAACGCCATCGCCCATGTCATCGTCACCGAAGGGCTGGTCAACCGCTCCTTCGTCGAGGGGCGCTGCGATCCCAAGGAGTTCGCGAAGTGGGAGGCGTTCATCGCCGAGCACCGCAACTCGCCGGAGTACCTGGAATCGCGTACCGGCGTCCCGGCCGATCAGGTCCGCGCCGCCGCCCGTCTCTACGCCACCGGCGGCAACGCCGCGATCTATTACGGCCTCGGCGTGACCGAGCACAGCCAGGGCTCCAGCACGGTGATGGCGATCGCCAACCTCGCGATGGCGACCGGCAACATCGGCCGCGAGGGCGTCGGCGTGAACCCGCTGCGCGGCCAGAACAACGTGCAGGGCTCGTGCGACATGGGCTCCTTCCCGCACGAGCTGCCGGGCTACCGCCATGTGTCGGACGATGTTGTCCGCCAGGAGTTCGAGACCGCCTGGGGCGTCACGCTGGATCCGGAACCCGGCCTGCGCATCCCCAACATGTTCGACAGCGCGCATGACGGCAGTTTCCGCGGCCTGTTCGTGCAGGGCGAGGACATCGTCCAGTCCGACCCCAACACCAACCACGTCACCTCGGCGCTGGAATCGCTGGACATCGTCATCGTCCAGGACCTGTTCCTGAACGAGACGGCGGCCTTCGCCCACGTCTTCTTCCCCGGCACCTCCTTCCTGGAGAAGGACGGCACCTTCACCAACGCCGAACGTCGCATCAACCGCGTCCGCAAGGCGATGCCGTCGAAGGTCGGCCGGGACGAGCATTGGGTCGCCTGTGCGCTGGCGACGGCGATGGGCTATCCGATGCACTACGAGACCACGTCCGAGATCATGGACGAGATCGCCCGTCTGACCCCGACCTTCCGCGGCGTCAGCTTTGAGAAGCTCGACCGCGTCGGCAGCGTCCAGTGGCCCTGCACCGGCTTCGAGGACGACGACACCGGCATGGCGATCATGCACGAGGAGAGCTTTGCCCGCGGTCTCGGCCGCTTCGTGATCACCGAATATGTGCCGACCGACGAGCGGACCACGCGGATGTACCCGCTGGTGCTGACCACCGGCCGCATCCTCGCCCACTACAATGTCGGTGCCCAGACCCGCCGCACCGCCAACGTGGCCTGGCATCCGGAGGACGTGCTGGAGATCAACCCGGTGGACGCCGAGATCCGGGGCGTCAAGGAGGGCGACATGGTGTCGCTTGCCAGCCGCATGGGGGCGACGACGCTCCGCGCCGTCATCTCCGACCGCATGCCGGCCGGCGTCGTCTACACCACCTTCCACCACCCGGTGACCGGGGCCAACGTCATCACCACCGAGAATTCGGACTGGGCGACCAACTGCCCCGAATACAAGGTGACGGCGGTGCAGGTCGCCCGCAGCAACCAACCGTCGGACTGGCAGGTTGACTACGCGAAGAACGACGTCGAGCGCAAGCGCATCGCCGCCGCCAACGTGATCGCCGCCGAGTGACGGCCTGAGGAGTGGGAAGCATGACCGCGATGCCTTCTGGGTCCATCCCTCCCGACGATAAGTCCCCGCTCTCCACGGCGATGTGCTCCATCGCCGTCACCGGCACCGGCTTTTCCGCCGGTGTCGGGATGGAGGAGGGCGCGGACGTCGAATGGCAGGTGCCGGAGGAAACCGCGGTCGCTTTCGAATACAACGGCCGGTCCCATGCCGTGATGATGGCGACCCCCGCCGATCTGGAAGACTTCGCGCTGGGCTTCAGCCTGGCCGAGGAGATCGTCGGGTCCGCCGCCGATATCGAGAACATCGCCGTGCGGGAAACCCCGCTGGGCTTCGTCGTCAACCTGACGGTCGATCCCCTGCGGCTCCTGCGCGGAAGTCTGCGCAGCCGCTCCATGGAGGGGCGGAGCGGCTGTGGCCTGTGCGGCGTGGACAGTCTTGTCCACGCCGTTCGGGAGCCCCGCAAGATCGAGACCTCGCTGGAGGTGGACCCGGCCGCCGTGGCCGCCGCCTTCCGCGCCCTGCCGGACCACCAGCCGATGAACCGGGCCAACCGCTCGGTCCATGCCGCCGCCTGGTGCGCGCCCGACGGCGCCATCCGCATGGCCCGCGAGGATGTCGGCCGCCACAACGCGCTGGACAAGCTGATCGGCGCCGTCGTGCGCTCGGGCGCCGACCCGGCCACCGGCTTCGTGGTGATGACCAGCCGTTGCAGCTTCGAACTGGTGCAGAAGACCGCCGCGGTGGGCATCCCGCTGCTGGCGACCATCTCGGCGCCGACTGCGCTGGCGCTGGAGCTGGCACGCAACGCCAACCTGACCCTGGGTGCCCTGTCGCGCCGCGACACCGTCATCCTGTTCCGCTGACACCAACCCCTTCCGGAGACACCGATGAGCCACACGAACCACGCCAAGGATCTGGTCCGGATGGCGAACCAGATCGCCGTCCATTTCGCCACCTACCCGCATGAGGAGGCGGTGACGGAAACCGCGACCCACATCCGCAAGTTCTGGGATCCGCGCATGCGCGCCGGCCTGTTCGCCCATGTCCAGTCCGGCGGCGAAGCCGACCTGCACGAGGTCGCCCGCGGTGCGGTTGGGGTGCTTCAGGCGCGCTGAGATCGGTCGAGCGTCGCCGGGAGCCGTCAGACCTTGCGAAAGGCGAACATCGCCGTTTCGTAGGGAAAGGCGATCTCGGTTGCGCCCGCCAGTTCCGGCGTGTTCGCGATCAGCGCGCGGACATCCCGTTCGACCTCCGCCTGCAGGTCGGAGGGAAGTGCTGCGATAAAGCTGACCGAAAGCGTACGCCTGACGATGACGTCGTCCGGGCTTCCGACATGGGTGTGGCGGACATGGCGTTCGTCAATGGCCTCGAAGCCCGGTGCCGGGAAGGCCCGGCGCCAGTCGCCGGTCCGGTAGCGCGGGGTGCCGGCCTCCCAGGGGTCGGTGATGGCGGACAGTGCCGCCACCCAGGGCCTGCTTTCATCCCGCACGTTCCAGATCAGTCCCAATCTTCCGCCCGGCGCCAGGACCCTGCGCATTTCCTGCAAGGCGGCGGCCGTGGCGAACCAGTGAAACGCCTGCGCGCAGACCACCGCATCGACGGAGCCGTCGGGCAGGGGAATCGTCTCGGCGGTCCCGGCCAGGACGGTCAGGTCGGGGAAGCTGTGGACCAGCTGCTCGCGCATGCCGGGAATCGGCTCGACGGCGACGATCTCGCCGCCGCACTCCTTCAGCACCGCGATGAACTTGCCGGTGCCGGCACCGACCTCCAGGACTTTCCGGCCAGGACCGACGCCCAGCACGTCGCGAAGCCATGCCAGGGCTTCGGCCGGATAGCTGGGGCGGCCTAGGACATAGGCTTTGGCACCGGTTTCATAGCCGCTGGAAGAGTGGTGAACCGGCATGTCGACCTCCAACCTTCCTTGCGGCTTGGAAACCTATCCTCACATGCCGGTCGACGTCGGCAGCGGCTTGGCCGGAGCCGGGGTGGAGGCCGAGGACAGCGACGTCGGCGCATGGGCGGTCGGGACCGGCAACGGCGCCGGCTTCGACAGCGGGCGCGGCGTCGACACCGGTGTCACCGGATTGGCAGTTGCCGGGTTGGCCGACATCGCCGGTGCCGCAGAGCCCGACTGGCCCGACGGCGTCGCCAGCGTGGGCGGATCCTCGTAGATGTCGGGATGGACGCGCACCACGCCGGCGGTGTCGACCGAGGCGTTCCAGTAGACGAAGCGCACGGGGATGGCGTTCGGCAGCCGGATCGTCTTGGTCTCCCCGGTGTCGAGCTGCTGGCCGATGCCGGCCGGCGTCATCTTCGCGGCACCCAGCAGCGTCTCTGCCATCATCCGGGCATCCTCCAGCCGCACGCAGCCGGAGCTGGCGGCGCGCAGGTCGCGGCTGAACAGGCGCGGGTCGTTGGTGCCATGCAGGAAGATGCCGTCGCCGTTGGTCAGGTTGAAGCGGAAGCGGCCCAGCGCGTTGTCGTCGCCCGGCCTCTGGACGATGCGCACGCGGCCGGGATCGACCGACCACCAGTTGACCGACTGGGTGTTGGCGACCTCCGACCCGTCCAGATAGACGGCGGCGTTCTTGATGCCGGTGGTGCCCTTCTTGCGCAAGGCCGGCAGCTTGTCCTCGCTCAGCACCGTCGGCGGCACGGTCCAGGTCGGGTTGATGGTGACGCTGGTCACCTTGTCCTGGAGCAGCGGCGTCTTGCGCGACGGCCGGCCGACCACCGCCCGCATGGTGAAGGTCGGGCGGCCATGCTCGATCAGGGTGACGGACTGGCCGGGCAGGTTGACCAGGATGGTGGTGTCGGGGATGGAGGCCTGCTGCGCCCGCATCGCCGCGGCGGCGCGGCGCAGAAGCGCCACGGTCTGCGCCGGGGTGCGGTCCATCGCCTGACGGGTCACCTCGCCGACCTTGCCGTCGGGCTGCAGCCCCTCGGCGAGCTGGAAGGCGCGCACGGCGGTCTCGACATCGTCGTTGAAGCTGTCGGTCCACTTGTCGGCGGACAGGAAGCCCATCTCGATCAGGCGGCGCGACACCTTGCCGACGCGGTCGGCCAGCGGCGAGCGCACGGTGATGACCACCGGCGGCGCCGGCTCCACCGGTTCCAGGCCGGGCAGGGTGGGGGCCTGCGCCTGCTGCACGTCGGCAGGGGGCACGTCCATCGCCGGGGCGACGCTCTCGACCATGCCGCCGTCACCCTTCTTGACGACGGCGCCGTAGCCGATGCGGGTGACCTGTGCCTTGGGCGCGTTCTGCACCTCCAGGGCACGCTGTTCCAGCGCCGCGGCCCAGCCGGCAACCAGCGGCGGCTTGGCGGCGTGCACGGCCTCCTTCGCCGCCGCGGCAAGCGCCGGACCGCTCAGGACGATGCCGACCAGCCCGCCGACCATGCAGAGGGCGGCGGAACGGCGGGAGATCGGGCGACGGATGTCATGCATGGCGACGGGACCGGAACGTGAACGGAAAGGATCGAACGCTGCAACCTTCGACAAGCCTCCCGTGAATCGCAAGCGACATTTGGTGACGACAGCCCTGCTGTTCACACTGTTGCTCCCTTGCATCGCCGCTTCACCCGTCAAGAGATGTTGCCGTTACACGCGCTCATCCACCGGTTGGACGCCGTGGCGACCGATTTATTCCGAACCTTCACAGGAGGTAACGCCGCGAAGTCGGACATGGAGCCGGGGGCGTGGCCGTATGTGTCATTTGACGTAGATACCGCCTTTCGCATGCGCGGTAGCTTTTCCTTCGACGATGTGGCGAAGCCCCGGAGCAACCGGGGCGCCAAAGGAAGGGGGCAACTTCATGCGGACCAAGCAACTGACGTCGAGCTTCGGGATCAGCGCGCTGGCCGGTCTGGCCATGGGTGCGATGGCATCCTTCGCGATGCCCGCCCAGGCGGCGGACGACACCATCAAGGTGGGCATCCTGCACTCCCTGTCCGGCACGATGGCGATCAGCGAGACGACGCTCAAGGACGTCATGCTGATGCTGATCGACGAGCAGAACAAGAAGGGCGGCCTGCTGGGCAAGAAGCTGGAGCCGGTGGTGGTCGATCCCGCCTCCAACTGGCCGCTGTTCGCCGAAAAGGCGCGCGAGCTGATCAGCAAGGACAAGGTGTCGGCCGTGTTCGGCTGCTGGACCTCGGTCAGCCGCAAGTCGGTTCTGCCGGTGTTCGAGGAGCTGAACAACATCCTCTTCTACCCGGTCCAGTATGAGGGCGAGGAGTCCTCGCGCAACGTCTTCTACACCGGCGCCGCCCCGAACCAGCAGGCGATCCCGGCCGTCGACTATCTGATGTCGAAGGAGAAGGTCCAGCGCTGGGTGCTGGCCGGCACCGACTACGTCTATCCGCGCACGACCAACAAGATCCTCGAAGCCTACCTGAAGAGCAAGGGCGTCAAGCCCGAAGACATCATGATCAACTACACGCCGTTCGGTCATTCCGACTGGCAGTCGATCGTGGCGGACATCAAGAAGTTCGGGTCGGCCGGCAAGAAGACCGCGGTGGTATCCACCATCAACGGCGATGCCAACGTTCCCTTCTACAAGGAACTGGGCAACCAGGGCGTCAAGGCGCAGGACATCCCGGTCGTCGCCTTCTCCGTCGGCGAGGAAGAGCTGGCCGGCATCGACACCAAGCCGCTGCTGGGCCATCTGGCCGCGTGGAACTACTTCCAGTCGGTCGAGACCCCGGCCAACACCGACTTCATCAAGGCCTGGAAGGCCTACACCAAGAACGACAAACGCGTCACCAACGACCCGATGGAAGCCCACTACATCGGCTTCAACATGTGGGTGAAGGCGGTCGAGGCGGCCGGCACCACCGAGCAGGACAAGGTCATCGACGCCATGGTCGGCGTGGCCGTGCCCAACCTGACCGGCGGCTATTCGGCGATGCTGCCGAACCACCACATCACCAAGCCGGTGCTGATCGGCGAAGTGCAGGAGAACGGCCAGTTCGACGTCGTCTCCAAGACTTCGGGCCTCGTCCCGGGCGACGAGTGGTCGGACTATCTGCCGGACAGCAAGGATTCTCATCGCCGATTGGCGCAAGCCGATGTCCTGCGGCAACTTCAACGTGAAGACCGGCAAGTGCGGCGGCAAGGGGTCGTGAGGGCCGCGTTCCCTCTCTGACCTGCCCTTTCTGAGCTTGAGTGGTTGCGACGCTTGCCCTTTCCCCTTTCCCGCCGGGCGGGGGAGGGGAGAGGGCAAGCGTTTCGCGTTTCCAGCCCCCCGCACCGCTCCTCCCGCACCGCCCCTGGATCGCCCCTGCACCGAAGGACTCCCGATGCGACGCGCTCTCCGCTGGCTGATGGCCGTCTGTGTGGTGGTCGCCACATCGACCGCCGCTTACGCCGCCGATCCCCGAGCAACTGATCTGCGCCCGCTCGTCCAGGCCCTGGGCAGCGGCGGCTATTCCGGAACCGAAAAGGCCCTGACGCAACTGTCGGAGGCCGGCGACCCGGCCGCCGTGCCGGTGATCGAGGCGCTCCAGGCCGGCGATCTCTATGTGCGCAAGGCCGACGGCACCGTCGTCGTCGCCCGCAAGGCCGGCGATGCCTTCACCCTGACCGACCCGCTGACCCGCGCCGCGCTCGGCGATGCGCCGGCCGCCGCGGTCGAGAAGATCCGCATCAACAATTCGCTCCGCCGCGCCATCAGCGCCTCTCTCGGTGCGCTCACCCTGATGAGCCCCGATGCCGGCGTCCGCCGCTCCGCCGCCGACGCGGTGTTCAAGAGCCGCGACGCCTCCGCGCTGGAGACGCTCGGCGCCGCCATCGCCAAGGAGCAGGACAAGGGCGTGCGCGCCGCCATGGAGCAGGCGCGCGCCGCCATCCTGCTGACCGGCGAGGCCGCGTCGAAGATGACCGACGCCGAAATCCAGTCGGCGACCGACACGCTGACCGCGCGCGGCGACCGCGACGCGCTGGTGCTGCTGAACATGGTCGCCGGTTCCGGCGCGTCCGACATCACCAAGAAGTCGGCCGCCGCCGCCGTCTCCACCCTGGAACAGAAGCTGGCCTTCTGGGCCGCGCTGCAAAATCTCTGGTACGGGCTGTCGCTGGGGTCGGTGCTGCTGCTGGCCGCCATCGGGCTGGCCGTCACCTTCGGCGTGATGGGCGTCATCAACATGGCCCATGGCGAGATGGTGATGATCGGCGCCTACACCACCTTCCTAGTGCAGGAGTTCTTCCGCGCCCATGCCCCCGGCCTGTTCGACCTGTCGATCCTAGTGGCGCTGCCCGCCGCCTTCCTCGTGTCGGGCGGTGTCGGCATCGTCATCGAGCGCAGCGTGATCCGCTGGCTCTACGGCCGTCCGCTGGAAACGCTGCTCGCCACCTGGGGCCTGTCGCTGGCGCTCCAGCAGGCGGTCCGCTCCATCTTCGGCCCGACCAACCGCGAGGTGGGCGCACCCAGCTGGATGTCCGGCGCCTTCGAGCTGGGCGGCCTGACCATCACCTACGGCCGGCTGTGGATCGTCATCTTCGCCTTCACCGTCTTCGCGGCCCTGCTGGTGGCGCTGAAGCGCACCTGGTTCGGCCTGTCGATCCGCGCGGTGACGCAGAACCGGCCGATGGCCAACGCCATGGGCATCCGCACCGCGCGGGTCGATGCGCTGACCTTCGGCCTCGGCTCCGGCATCGCCGGGCTGGCCGGGGTGGCGCTGAGCCAGATCGACAATGTCAGCCCGAACCTCGGCCAGGGCTACATCCTCGACAGCTTCATGGTCGTGGTGTTCGGCGGGGTGGGCAACCTGTGGGGCACGCTGGTCGGCGCGCTGACGCTGGGGACCATGAACAAGTTCCTCGAACCCTATGCCGGTGCGGTGCTGGGCAAGATCCTGGTGCTGATCTTCATCATCCTGTTCATCCAACGGCGTCCGCGCGGCCTGTTCGCGCTGAAGGGCCGCGCGGTGGAGGCCTGATCCGATGCTGCTGCGCTTTTTCCTGATGGGGCTGGACCGCAAGGCCGGGATCGTGCTGACCATCCTCGCCATCCTGGCGGTCGCCGTCCCGGCAATGACGCTGTGGGTCCCGGCGGACTCGCCCTTCCACCTGTCGATCTTCACCGTCTCGCTGTTGGGCAAATACCTGTGCTTCGCGCTGCTGGCGCTGGCGCTGGACCTCGTCTGGGGCTATTGCGGCATCCTGTCGCTCGGCCATGCCGCCTTCTTCGCGCTCGGCGGCTACGCCATGGGCATGTACCTGATGCGGCAGATCGGCCCGCGCGGCGTCTACGGCAACCCGGTCCTGCCGGACTTCATGGTCTTCCTGAACTGGAAGGAGCTGCCCTGGTACTGGTTGGGCTTCGACCATTTCTGGTTCGCCGCCATCATGGTGCTGGTGGTTCCGGGTGCGCTGGCCTTCGCCTTCGGCTGGTTCGCCTTCCGCAGCCGCGTCACCGGCGTCTACCTGTCGATCATCACCCAGGCGCTGACCTTCGCCCTGCTGCTGGCCTTCTTCCGCAACGACATGGGCTTCGGCGGCAACAACGGCCTGACCGACTTCAAGGACATCCTCGGCTACGACATCCAGGCCGACACCACCCGCGTTGCGCTGTTCGTGGCGACGGTGGCGGCGCTGGCGCTCTCCTACATGATCGCGTCCGGCGTCATCGGCTCGAAGCTGGGCAAGGTGCTGGTGGCGCTGCGCGACGCCGAGAGCCGCGTCCGCTTCATGGGCTACGACACCGAGAGCTACAAGCTGTTCGCCTGGACCCTGTCGGCCTGCATGGCCGGCGTGGCCGGCGCCCTCTACGTCCCGCAGGTCGGCATCATCAACCCGTCGGAGTTCGCCCCGGCCAGCTCGATCGAGGCGGTGATCTGGGTCGCCGTCGGCGGGCGCGGCACGCTGGCCGGCGCCATCCTGGGTGCTGTTCTTGTCAACATGGGCAAGAGCTATTTCACCGGCGCCCTGCCGGAGCTGTGGCTGTTCGCCCTTGGCGGCCTGTTCGTGGCGGTGACCCTGTTCCTGCCCAAGGGTCTGCTCGGGCTGGGCGCGCAATTGAAGGCGAAGCTGCCGGGCCGCAAGTCCTCCCCTCTCCCCACCGCCCAAACCGCGAACCAAGCCACTGGCCAGACCGCTGGCCAGAAGGGAGCCTGACCCATGAGCGCGGAATCGACCCTTCTCTATCTCGACGGCGTGTCGGTCAGCTTCGACGGCTTCAAGGCGCTGAAAGGCCTGTCGCTGGTGATGATGCCCGGCGAGATGCGGGCGATCATCGGCCCCAACGGCGCCGGCAAGACGACGATGATGGACGTCATCACCGGCAAGACCCGTCCCGACACCGGCACCATCCTGTTCGAGGGCGACACCGACCTGACCCGCCTGCGCGAGGCGGCCATCGCCAACCTCGGCATCGGTCGCAAGTTCCAGCGCCCCACCGTCTTCGAGCCGCACACGGTGTGGGACAATCTGGAACTGGCGCTGAAGGCGCCGCGCCGGCCGCTGAAGACGCTGACCTACGCCATCAGCCGCGACGACCGTGCCCGCATCGAGGAGATCCTCGACATCACCCGCCTGTCGGCCCTGCGCAGCCGGCAGGCCGGCAGCCTGTCGCACGGGCAGAAGCAGTGGCTGGAGATCGGCATGCTGCTGGCCCAGGATCCCAAGCTTCTGCTGGTCGACGAGCCGGTCGCCGGCATGACCGACGCCGAGACCGAACAAACCGCCGAGCTGCTGTGCAGCATCGCCGGCAAGCATTCGGTGATCGTGGTGGAGCATGACATGAGCTTCGTCCGCGCGCTCGGCGTCAAGGTGACGGTGCTGGCCGAGGGCTCGGTCCTGGCCGAAGGCTCGCTGGACGCGGTCAGCGCCAACCAACAGGTCATCGACACCTATCTCGGCCGCTGACGGGAGACCCCAGCATGTTGGACGTTCGTTCCCTCGATCTGCATTACGGCGCCGCCCAGGCTCTGCGCAGCGTTTCCATGAAGGCCGAAATCGGCAAGGTCACCTGTCTGGTCGGGCGCAACGGCGTCGGCAAGTCCAGCCTGCTGCGCGCCATCGTCGGGCTGAAGCCGGTGTCGGGCGGCTCCATCGGCTGGGATGGCGCCGACGTGACGAAGATGGCGCCGGCCGACCGGGCGCGACGCGGCATTGCCTATGTGCCGCAGGGGCGTGAGATCTTCCCGCTGCTGACGGTGCGTGAAAACCTGCTGACCGGCTACGCCCCGCTGCCGCGCGCCCAGCGCTCGATTCCCGACGAGGTGTTCGAGCTGTTCCCGGTGCTGAAATCCATGCTGGAGCGCCGCGGCGGCGACCTGTCGGGCGGCCAGCAGCAGCAGCTCGCCATCGGTCGCGCCCTGGTGACCCGTCCGCGCCTGCTGGTGCTGGACGAGCCGACCGAGGGCATCCAGCCGTCGATCATCAAGGACATCGGCCGCGCCATCTCCTACCTGCGCGACAAGGGCACCATGGCGATCCTGCTGGTCGAGCAGTATTTCGACTTCGCCCGCGACCTTGCCGACGACTGGGTGGTGATGGAGCGCGGCGAGGTGATGCTGTCCGGTCCGCGCAGCGGCCTGGACGAGCAGGAGGTCCGCAAATACCTGACGGTATAACCCCGATGGCATGGCGTTCCGGCCGGTGACGGGCGGAATATCCGCGGCCCCGTTGCGTCCTTGATCCATCGGGCCTGCCGTCCGGCGGGCCTGTTTCGGGAGGAACTGCGCAATGAAGTCCGCACTCCGTATCGCCGCTGCCGCCATTGGCCTGGGGGCTGTCCTGTCCGGCGCCCCCGCTTTTGCTCAGGACAAGGAACCGGCCATGACGGGCAAGACCGCGATGGGCCCTGTCCTGACCGACGCGAAGGGCATGACGCTCTATGTCTTCGACAAGGACGGTGCCGGCAAGTCCGCCTGCAACGGGCCTTGTGCGACCAACTGGCCGCCGCTGATGGCTCCCGCCTCCGCCAAGCCGATGGGCAAATACAGTGTCGTCACCCGCGACGACGGAAGCCGGCAGTGGGCCTACAACGGCAAGCCGCTCTACAGTTGGGCCAAGGATGCGAAGCCCGGCGACACCACCGGCGACGGCGTGAACAACGTCTGGCACGTGGCGAAGCCCTAACGCTCCATTCCTCGGCGGCGCCATGGCACTGCCGCCCAGCGCCATGGCGCCGCCTTTGCAGGAGTATACTTATCCGGTCGAGGTAATGCGCAAACGCCGACTTCGCAGGCGGCGCTCTTTAACAGTCGTTAAGGATCGAAACCGCATGATGGCTTCAACGTCATCTTGCTCATGGAGCAGCGGGCCATGTCGATCTACAACGCCACCTCGTTCGAAGCCGTTCCCGTCACCGAACCGAAGGTCCGCAAGATGCGCGGCCTGCCGCGCCTCGCGGTGTGGGCGGTGATGATCGGCACGCCGTGGCTGCTGATCGTGGAAGCGGTGCGCCTGATCTTCTGAAGGTCAACCTCCAGGCCCGGCGCACCGTCCTTTCAGGCCATTATTGGGCAGGCCGTTATTGGGCCGGTGCCACCCAGGGCTCCAGCGCGCCGATCTTCTTGGCCCGCTTCTCGTCCGCCGACAGTTTGAAATTATGCCCGAAGGGCGCGCTCTCGAACGAGCCGTAACCGGGATTGGCCAGCATCAGCCAGTCGCGCCCGAAATGCTCCTTCGCCGCCTCGAACGCCTTCAGTCGGTCGGCCTCGCTGCCGTTGTAGGCATCGCTGAAGTCGCCGAAATTGTCGCCGAACAGCAGGACGATCCGGTAATCCTTGGCGATGTAGGCGCGCCGCGTCCCCTTCGCCGAGCCCCAGTCCGGTTTTTCCTTTGACATCAGGAAGGTATCGACATTGCCGCCCATCGGGAAGCCCAGCGCCTGCGCGTTGCGGCGGGTCGGCTCTTCCTGGTCGGCGTTGCGGTTGGTGACGTAGAACACCTTCACGCCCTTCGATTCGGCATACTGGGTGAACTCGACCGCCCCCGGCACCGCCGTCGCCTTCTCCGCCTTCACCCAGGCATCCCACGTCTTGGGCGAAAATTCGCCGTTGCTGGTGACCAGCCCGGCTTGATAGGCGGAGTTGTCCATCGCCGTCTCGTCCAGGTCCAGCACCACCGCCGGCGGCAGATCCTGGTAGTTGCCGGTCTGCTCGGTCGCCGCGGTCCAGGTCTTTTCGGCCAGCGCCTTGTCCAGCTGCATCCGGCCCAGCGCATAGACCGCCAGCGAGTTCGCCTTGTATTCGACCGACCGCTGCATCCACAGCTCGGCGTTCAGCAGATCGCTTTGCGGCACCGGGCCTTGGGGAGCCGGATCGGCCGCCAGGGCGGGGCCGGCCAGAAGGGAAAGGGCAACCGCACCGGACAGCAGCGACCAGCGCCCGGAACAGGCGGAATTGCGCATCGACTCATCCATCCATCAAGTGTCATGGAACTGTCATCGAAGCACAGATTCGGGTGCTTGGCGACGGTCCCGTGACGCTTGCGTCACGGTAATCGGTTACGCTTGCGTCACGGTAATCGGCGGCGGGTCTTCAGGCCGGCTGGGGGATGGCGCTTTCCGGCATCGGGGTCAGCGCCGGGATCGCTTCCACCCGTTCCAGCCAGCGCCGCACCGCCGGATAGGGGGCGAGCGGGATGTGCCCTTCGGGAGCGCGGGCGACATAGGCATAGCAGGCGATGTCGGCGATGGTCGGCCGCTCCGCCGCCAGCCAGTCGCGATCGCTCAGATGGCTGTCCATGAAGCGCAGCAGGCGTTCCGCGACCCTCTGCGCGTCGGCCAGCGTCCCAGGCCCGCCCCACAGGGTCAGGATGCGCGCCAGCGCCGGTCCGAAGCGCAGGTCTCCGGCGGCGACCGACAGCCAGCGCTGCACCTGCGCCGCCTGGTCCGGCGCCTTCGGGTTCCACAGGCCGGAAGCGTCGTAGCGGTCGGCGAGATAGACGAGAATGGCGACCGAGTCCGGCAGGACGAGATCGCCGTCGACCAGCACCGGGATTTGTCCGAAGGGGTTCAGGGCGAGGAAGGCATCCGACCGGCGAACCTCGGCGTTTGCTTCGACATAGCGATAGGGCAGGCCAAGGATGTTCAGGAAGGCTTCGACCCGGTGGGCATGCCCCGACAGCGGCGTGCCGTAGAGCGTAATGGCGGGATCGGTGCTGGTGCCCATGGCAAGGCCTCCTTCTCTGTGGATCGCGGATGCCCACAGCCAACCACTTGCGCCGCTCCGCAGGAATGGGTTTTGATGAAAAGGGACTCTTTCAGGAATTGGAAGAATTGTGGACCGGCTGGATGAACTGACGATCTTCGTCGCGATCCTGGAGACCGGCAGTCTGGCTGGGGCGGCCAAGCGGCTGCGGCGGTCGGCGCCCGCCGTCACCCGCGCGCTGTCGGGGCTGGAGGAGCGGCTGGGTGTGCGGCTGATCGAGCGGACCACCCGCAATCTCGCCCCCACCGATGCCGGCCGGCGGCTGGCCGAGCAGGCCCGCCGGCTGCTGGCCGATTATGACGAGGCGCTGGCCGCCACCGGTACCGACCGGCCGATGCGCGGGCGGCTGCGCGTCACCGCACCGGTGATGTTCGGGCGCAAGCATGTGACGCCTCTGGTCCTCGACTTCATGCGGGAGTTTCCGGACATCCGCGTCGAGCTGACGCTGTCCGACGGCAACCTCGACCTGATCGAGGAGGAGCTGGACGTGGCGATCCGCATTGGCCCGCTGCCCGATTCCGGCCTCGTCGCCCGGCGGGTGGGGCAGGTCGGGCGCTTTCTGGTCGCCAGCCCCGGCTATCTGGCGCGGCGCGGCACGCCGTCGATGCCGGAGGATCTGTCCGGCCACGACATCATCCTGACGACGGCCCGGCCCGGTCCGCCGGACTGGCGCTTTCTGATCGACGGGCGGGAGCGGGTGCTGCGGGTGACGCCGAAGCTGGCGGTCAGCCACATCGAGCCGGCGTTGCTTGCCGCCCGCGACGGGCACGGCATCGCCCGTCCGCTGTCCTATCAGGCGGCGGACGATCTCGCCGCCGGCACGCTGGTGCGCCTGATGCCGCACGCCGAGCCGGAGCCGCTGCCGGTCCATGTCGTGGTGCCGACCGCAAGGCTGATGCCCGGCCGGGTGCGTGCCTTCCTCGACCATGCGGTGCAGGGCCTGTCGGCTCTGGAGGTGCTGCGCAGCTGATCCGCAGCCACGTCAGGGGTCACATGGTCAGGAATCGCATGGTCAGGGATCGCGGGCGACGCGGATGCCGTAGGCGGCATAGCCGCTCTCCGCCGCGTCCACCCGGCGCACGGCGGAGCGGACATAGCGCGGGTTGCTGTGCCATGACCCGCCGCGCATCGTCCGCTGCGAACAGCTCTCTCCGGACCGGCCGTCCGATGCGCAGTCCTCCACCCACTGCCAGACATTGCCCAGCATGTCGTAAAGGCCGAAGCCGTTGGCGCGGTAGCTGCCGACCGGCGAGGTGAACAGGGCGCCGTCGCGGCAGTTCGCCACCTCCCAGTCGGTGAAGCGGTCCTTGGCCGTCAGGTCGGCGACGTTCGCCGCATCGCAGCCCCTGGCCGGATCGTCACCCCACCAGCGTGCGGTCCGGGTGCTGGCGCGGGCCGCATATTCCCACTCCGTCTCCGTCAGCAGGCGATAGCGCTTGCCGGTCCGGCGGCTGAGCCAGTCCACATAGGCCTTGGCGTCGTACCAGCTCACACAGACCGCCGGGTCGTTGTTCGTCTGCGCGAACCCTGGCCGGCGCCAGGAGAAATGCCAGCGCGGCAACAGCTCCGTCTCTCCGGCATAGCCGCGGCAGACCGTCCGTGGCCGATAGCCGCTGTCCTGGATGAAGCTGGCATATTCGCCGCGGGTGACCGGATATTTGCCGACGGCGATGGGATGCTGGACCGACGCGGGGGTTTGCGGCGGCTCGTCGGGAAAGCGTTCCGTCTCCGTCGCCGGAGAGCCCTGGAGGTAGCTGCCGGCCGGGATGGTGACCAGGACGGGGGCGTCTGGATGGTCCCAGACCTCACGTGCCGGGCTGCCTGCCTGCCAGACATGGTAGGTCGCCAGCCTTTCGGTCCGCCAGGCGGTCAGATCGTCGGGCTCCACCCGGCGCCAGGCGGCCAGGGCCGTCAGCATCAGGATGAGGGCGACGACTGCACCGACGGAGCCGGGCAGGGTGACGGTCATGGCGGGGATGTCTTTTGCTGAGGTGCCGGTGCGGATCATGGAGCCATTTCCCCGCAGCCCGCCGCATCCGGCAACCGCGCGTCCGTGTCCCGGTCGGGGCACTTCCAGCCGCTACCCCAACCGGGCTTCAACGGGTACTGGGGCACCACAGCCGGAGGTTTGCCCCTTTGCGGTATGGCGCAAGCGGTAAGCATCGAAGACGGTGCCCTGCTGTTGGTGCGGGCAGACGTTCAACGGAGCGTTGATGCCACAGGAGAAACACATGGCTGCCTATCCCGCGGACCTCACGCGCGCGCTGTTCGTTACCGGCCTGCGCAACGCCCATGCGGTGGAACAGCAGGCTCTGGCCCTGATGGACCGCCAGCTCGACCGTCTGGTGAATTATCCCGAGGTCTCCGACCATTTGCGCATGCACCGTGGCGAGACCGAAGGCCAGATCACCCGCATCGAGCAGATCCTGGACCAGCTTCAGGAAACCCATTCCGGGCTGAAGGACACCGCCCTGTCGATCATGGGCAATCTGGCCGCACTCGGCCACAGCTTCGCCGAGGACGAGATCCTCAAAAACTCCTTCGCCAACTACGCCTTCGAGAATTTCGAGGTGGCGAGCTACCGGTCGCTGCTGACAGTGGCGGAGGCCGGCAACTTCGCCTTCGCCACGCCGCTGCTGCAGACTTCGCTGCGCGAAGAGGAGGCGATGGCCTCCTGGGTGCTCGAAAATGTGCCGACGCTGACGCTGAAGTACCTGTCGCTGAAGGCCAGCGACCGGACCGCCGGCCGCTGACGCCCGTTCCGCGTTGATGATGGCCGGGGCCGTCAGGTTTTCCCCGGCCATCGCGCTGCTGCAATGCAGCATTCCCGTCGCGTGCGGATTTTGAACGGTGACGAGTTCGGGGGGCTTTGCCGTAAGAAACTTGGCGGGGTTTCAAAACGGATGGTTTGCCCGTGCTTCGATCGGTCTCTCTCTGCCTGTTCATCGCCGCGGTCGGCGGTCTTGCGGGCTGCACCTCCGACTATTCTCCCAACACCTACGCCTCCAGCGCGGTCCAGCAGGCCAACAAGGTCGAGCCGGGCATCGTCGTCGGCTTCCGTCAGGTGGCGATCAGCGCCAACGGCACCGTCGGCGCCGTCAGCGGCGGTGCGGCCGGCGGCATCCTGGGCGCGCAGGTCGGGACGGGCGGCATGAACGCCGCGCTCGGCACGGTCGGCGGCACGGCGATCGGCGGCCTGCTGGGCACGGCGATGGAACACATCGCCGGCGACACCAACGGCTGGGAATACATCGTCCGCAAGTCGAACGGCGAATTGCTGTCGCTGACCCAGAAGGAGCCGCAGCCGCTGCCCATCGGGCAGAAGGTGCTGGTCATCACCGGCAGCCAGGCCCGCATCGTCCCCGACTATTCCACCCCCGCCGACCCCGAGCCTGCGAAGGCCGATTCGGCGAAGTCCGAGGCCGCCAAGGCCGAGCCGGCCAAAACTGAAACGCCCCGGCCCGAAACCCCGAAGTCGGACATCAAGGCGGTGCCGCTCGCTCCGCCTGCCGAGCCCGCCCCGGCAGCCGCTCCCGCCGAGCAGTCCGCCACCAGCCCGGCGCAGCCTTCCAGCGGCGGTGGGCCGGTCCGCCTGACCGCCCCCACCGACAATCCCCCCACCAGCCCGGTCCCCACCGTTCCCACGGCGGGGGCGGAACCCGCAGCGGCGGCTCCCGCCTCGTCGCCTGCCTCTCCCTCGGCTCCGGTGGAGACCAAGCCGGCCGAGTAGCACCATACTTGTCCGAATGGACGGGATGGCGCACAGTTCGATGGTCCAACCAAGATCACCGACAGAGGCCCCATGTCCGCCGTCGACCGTTCCGCCGCCGCTCCCGTTCCCGCGATGACGAAGGAGGAGCTGGAGGATCTGATCCGCGAGGGGGTTCCGCTGGTCGGAAACTTCGGCGTCGTCGTCGAAAGCCTGGGGGCCGGCACGATCCGCCTGCGCCTGCCCTACAAGGACGATTTCGTCCGTCCCGGCGGCACCGTCACCGGCCCGGCGATGTTCGGGCTGGCCGACGTGGCGCTCTACGGTGCGGTGCTGAGCCTGATCGGCCGGGTTGAGCTGGCAGTCACCACCAGCATGACCATCAACTTCCTGCGCCGTCCGCCGCCCGTCGCCATCGTCGCCGAAGCGCGCGTCCTGAAGCTGGGCAAGCGGCTGGCCTATGGCGAGATCCTGCTGTTCTCCGAAGGCGATCCGGAGCCGGTCGCCCATGTCACCGGAACCTACTCGATCCCGCCGCATGACCCTGTCACCGTTGCGGTATCTCATTACCGTACCGATGAAGCCTCATAAAAAGTCGTTTCAGATCAATGGGTTTGCCAGAGCGGTATCTTATTACCGCGATTGCAAATCATTGAAATGAAAGGATAATTTTTCCATTGACAGAGGCATGTTCCGGCCCGTAGAAAACCGTCCGCTTCGGCGCCCCGGTATCGGCGGCCAGCCGATCCGTATTCGAAGAAACGAGTGTGGCGATGAAGACCTTCAATCTGAAGCCGACCGAAATCGAGAAGAAGTGGTATGTCGTCGACGCCGACGGCCTCGTTCTCGGCCGGCTTGCCAGCATCCTGGCGAACATCCTGCGTGGCAAGAACAAGCCGACCTACACCCCCCACATGGATTGCGGCGACCACATCGTCGTGATCAATGCTGAGAAGGTGAAGCTGACCGGCAACAAGCGCGACGCCGACATCTTCTACTGGCACACCGGCTATCCGGGCGGGATCAAGGGCCGTTCCAAGGGCCAGATCCTGGACGGCAAGTATCCGGAGCGTGTGATCGAGAAGGCCGTGGAGCGCATGGTTCCGCGCGGTCCGCTCGGCCGCCAGCAGATGACCCACCTCAAGGTCTATAAGGGTGCCACGCATCCGCACGATGCGCAGCAGCCGGTCGCCCTCGACATCGGCGCCCTGAACCCGAAGAATAAGCGGAGCGCGTAAGCATGGCCCAGGTCACCACCACCCTCTCCGGCCTTAAGGAACTGACGGGCGCTGCCGCCACCGCGACCGTCTCCGAGGAGCTCGCCGCTCCGAAGCTGGACGCCCAGGGCCGCGCCTATGCCACCGGCAAGCGCAAGGACGCCGTCGCCCGCGTGTGGATCAAGCCGGGCTCCGGCAAGGTCACCGTGAACGGCCGCGACCAGTCGGTCTACTTCGCCCGCCCGGTGCTGCGCATGATGATCGCCCAGCCGTTCGGCGTGACCGAGCGTTCGGAGCAGTTCGACGTGGTCGCCACCGTTGCCGGCGGCGGTCTGTCGGGCCAGGCCGGTGCCGTCCGTCACGGCATCTCCAAGGCGCTGACCTACTTCGAGCCGGCCCTGCGCCCGCCGTTGAAGGCCGCCGGCTTCCTGACCCGCGACGCCCGTACGGTCGAGCGTAAGAAGTACGGCCGCGCCAAGGCCCGCCGCAGCTTCCAGTTCTCGAAGCGCTAATCCCTACACGGGCCTGCTGCTTTACGGTACAAGCGAGGGGCGCCCCGGAAGGGGCGCCCCTTTCTTTTTGCGCTGTCATCACGCTTTCGCTTATCCCGGATACAGATTCCACCCGTCTTCAGATCGTCTTCAGCGAAGGACATTGCCTCCATGGCCTCGACCAGCATTCTCGGCAGCACGTCCGGCGGTTCGAAAATCCGCGTCGGCATCCTGGGCGCTTCCGGCTACACCGGCGCCGAACTGGTGCGCATGCTGCTGCGCCACCCGAACGTGGAGATTGCCGCGCTGACCGCCGAACGACAGGCCGGCAAGCCGATGGCGGAGGTGTTCCCGCATCTGGGCGGCTATGGCCTGCCGGATCTGGTGAAGATCGAAGAGCTGAAGTGGGACAACCTCGACTTCATCTTCTGCGCCCTGCCGCACGGCACCACGCAGGAGGTGGTCGCCGGCCTGCCGAGCGGGCTGAAGGTGGTCGATCTGTCCGCCGATTTCCGCCTGACCGACCCGGCCGAATACGCCACCTGGTACGGGCATGAGCACCGCGCCGTCGACCTGCAGAAGGAGGTCGCCTACGGCCTGACCGAGTTCAACCGCCAGGGCGTGCGCAAGGCGCGGGTGGTGGCCAATCCGGGCTGCTACCCGACCTGCTCGCTGCTGCCGCTGCTGCCGCTGCTGCTGGAGAACCAGATCGAGCCGGGCGGCATCGTCATCGACGCCAAGTCCGGCGTGTCGGGCGCCGGCCGCGACGCCAAGCAGGCCAACCTGTTCACCGAGGTGTCGGAAGGCTTCAACGCCTATGGCGTCGGCCATCACCGCCACATGCCGGAGATCGAGCAGGAGCTGCGGCTGGCCGCCGGCCGTCCGGTCACCGTCTCCTTCACCCCGCATCTGGTGCCGATGAACCGCGGCATGATGGCGACCATCTATGTCCGCATGGCCGACGGCGTCACCGCCGACGATCTGCGGGCGACGCTGGCCGCCCGCTATGCCGACGAGCCCTTCGTCGGCGTGACCCCGGCCGGCGTGGTGCCGGCGACGCGCCATGTCCGGGCCTCCAACCACAACCTGATCGGTGTTGTCGCCGACCGCGCCCCGCGCAGTGCCATCATCGTGTCGGTGATCGACAATCTGGTGAAGGGCGCGTCGGGTCAGGCGATCCAGAACATGAACGTCATGATGGGGCTGGGCGAGACGACCGGCATCGATCAGGCGCCGCTTTTCCCGTAATCGGCTACCGCGAAAGGATAGGTGGGGGGCTGTGACAGCGTTGTGGCCCCCTGTCCGCACTGTTGCACAGAGGCACCAATCGGGATTTGCTTTGGCCTGTCAATGCGAAATCAGGTGGTGCCTTAAGCCTTACGGTGCTTCAATCCGGCCCGTCATGCACGACTTCGGTACGACCTGATGACTGGCCTTGTCCGCGCCTACAACGGCATCCTGCCCACCATCGACCCGACCGCGTTCATCGCGGAAACGGCGGCGGTGATCGGCGACGTCGTGATCGGGGCGAACAGCAGCATCTGGTACGGCTGCACCGTGCGTGGAGACGTCAACGAGATCCGAATCGGCGCTCGCACCAACATTCAGGACGGCACCGTGATCCACGTGGCCTCCGAAGGGCAGGGCACCTACATCGGCGACGACATCACCGTCGGCCACATGGCGTTGCTGCACGCCTGCACGCTGGAAGACGGCTGCTTCATCGGCATGAAGGCCTGCATCCTGGATGGGGCCTATGTCGAGTCGCGGGCGATGGTCGCGGCCGGTGCTCTGGTGACGCCCGGAAAGCGGGTTACGTCCGGATTTTTGTGGGCCGGCAGCCCTGCTAGACCGGTTCGCGAGCTTACGGAAAAGGATCTCGCGGTTTTTCCTGTGCTCAGCCACCGTTATACGGATTTGGCAGAATCATACCGGAAAAGCTGCTATGGAAGTGGAGCATAGGTCAAGGTACAGGTACGGTTCGGCCGAACGGCTGAGGTGTCGGAACATCGCCGCACACCACATGTTGGGAAGGTCGCTGCCGCGCTTGCACGTGGGCCGTTGCTTCGATTGATACGTTCATCCCCCGCAGGCACTCTGATGGGGAAGGGTTCTGGAAGGGAGTGAAGACAATGAAGACTATTGTTCGCGCGGGTCTGGCTGCCATCCCGGCCGCCATCGTCGCTTTCGGTCTGTCGGCGGCCGCCAATGCCCAGGACGCGAGCCTGGTCGGCAAGGGCACCCAGTGGTGCAACCCGGTCATCGGCTGGACCGGTCAGGTGTCGGAAGGCGTCGCCGCCCGCACCGCTGACGGCGGCTACGTCATCCATCAGGGCAGCTATCCGTGCCCGCCGGCCGCTGCCGCTCCGGCTCCGGCCGCCGTTGCCGCGGTCCAGAGCGAATATCTGGTGTTCTTCGACTGGGATAAGTCGAACATCACCCCGGCCGCCGATCGCGTGATCGGTGACGCGGTGTCGGCCATCCTGAAGAACGGTGGCGCCAAGATCCACGTCGTCGGCCACACCGACACCTCGGGTTCGCCGGCCTACAACCAGAAGCTGTCGGTCCGTCGCGCCGACGCGGTCAAGAAGGCCCTGGTCGCCAAGGGCATCCAGGCTGCCAACATCACGACCGAAGGCAAGGGCGAGAGCCAGCTGCTGGTCCAGACCGGTCCGAACGTCCGCGAGCCGTCCAACCGTCGTGCGCAGATCCTGCCGCGCCTGCTGAACGCTCCGTCGTCCTAAGGACGGTTGGCAGGGGGCCGCTCCGGGGGTTTCGGAACGGCCTTCCCGCCTGCGGGAGAAACCGCAAGAAAAAGGCCGCGCCGGGCTTCCCGGTCGCGGCCTTTTTCTTTTTCAGCTGCGAGCGCCGTCTGCGCCTCAGCCCGCGGTCTGCGCCGGATCCTGTTCCGGTTCGCCGGCGACCAGCCGCAGGGGCACCACGCCCGCCCACACCGGATGGGCCATATCCTCCGGATCGTCGGACGGCGGGCCGGAGCGCCGCTTGGCCGATGCCTCGGCAATCGGGAAGGCCAGAACGCTGGTCGCCTTCAGTTCCTGCGCGTTGGGCGCCCGCACCTTGGCGCTGCGGCCGGGCTCGATCTTCTCCATCAGCACATCGAGGGCGGCACGCTTCTCCGTCTCCTCCGACACCAGCCGCGGCCGGCCGAACAGCATGACCGAGCGGTAGTTGACGGAGTGATGGAAGGCCGAGCGCGCCAGCACCCAGCCATCGATCAGCGACAGCGTGATGCAGGCCTCGCCCCCCTCCTGCAGCCGGCGGATCATCCGGCTGGACGAGGCGCCATGGATCATCAGCTCGTCGCCCACCCGCCAGGGAACCGTCGGGATCACCATGGGGGAGGGGGACCCATGGCCCTTGATGGCATCGTCGACGAAGCCGACGTGGCAGATCGGCGCCTCGTCGATGATGGCGTGGATCTGGGCGACCTCATGGCTGCCGCGGTCGCCCAGACGCACCGGGCGGGTGCGCGGAGTCTGTGCCAGAGCGGCGGAGGAAACGGCGGCGGCGGCGGAATCGTTGAGGGCGGAATCGGCGGGAAGGCTGGTCATTGTCGTGCTCAAGGCCGGACTGTTGCGGTGATGCAGAATGGCCGGCAAAATGGTCCCTTTGAAAGGTCCGGAATGTCGATTCCATAGGGGCCAATTCCAGAGACCGCTTTGCTTGACCCTTGCGAGGATCGCCATGGCCCGCTCGGCACGTCCGGTTCTGTCCAGCCTGGGGCCGGTGGCGCTCGACCGGGATGGGGCGGAGCCGCTCCACCGCCAGCTCTACCGCGCGCTGCGTCAGGCGGTGCTGGACGGCCGTCTGCGCCCGGGCGAGCGCCTGCCGCCCAGCCGGGCGCTCGCCACCGAATGGGCGCTGTCGCGCAACACGGTGGTCACCGCCTATGACACGCTGCTGGCGGAGGGGTATGTCACCAGCCGGGTCGGCGCCGGCACCTTCGTCGCCGCCTCCCTGCCCGATGCGGCACCCGGCGGTGCCGCCGGCCGCGATGAGGCGCGCCGGGGCGTCGGGCTGTCCGCCCGCGGCCGGGCGCTGGCGGAGGCGCCGTCCATCGCCCGCGACCGGGTGGGGCGGCCCTTTGCGCTCGGCACGCCGGACCTGGAGGCCTTTCCATTCGCCCTGTGGGCGCAATTGATCGGCCGCTGCTGGCGCCATGGCGGGCGGGCGCTGGCGACGGAGCCGGACCCGTTGGGCTACGGCCCCTTGCGGGCGGAGATCGCCGCCTATCTGCGGGCGGTCCGCGCCGTGCGTTGCGAGCCGGAGCAGGTCGTCATCGTCTCCGGCGCGCAGCAGGGGCTGGCGCTGATGGCGCAGCTGCTGCTCGACCCCGGCGACGCGGCCTGGGTCGAGGAGCCGGGCTGGCCCGGCAACCGCGCAGCATTGCTGGGCGCCGGGGCGCGGCTGGTGCCGGTGCCGGTGGACGGGGAGGGCATCGACGTCGCCGCCGGCATGGCCCGCGGGGCGGATGCCCGGCTGGCGCTGGTCACCCCGTCCCACCAGTTCCCGCTGGGCGTGACGATGAGCCTGGCCCGCCGCCTGCGCCTGCTGGATTGGGCGGCGGCGCGCGACGCTTGGATCGTGGAGGACGATTACGACAGCGAGTTCCGCTATGCCGGCCCGCCGCTGGCCGCTCTCCAGGGGCTGGATGGCGCCGGCCGGGTGATCTATGTCGGCAGCTTCAGCAAGGTGATGTTCCCGGCGCTGCGGCTCGGCTATGTCGTCGTGCCGCCCGATCTGGTGGAGCCGGTGCGCGCCGCGCGCCGCCATTTCGACGGCGGGACCAGCGTGGTGCCGCAGGCAGCATTGCACCGCTTCCTGGCCGACGGCCATTTTGCCTCGCATCTGCGGGCAATGCGTTCGCTTTACGCCGCCAAGCGCACTGCCATCCTGGCATCGATAGAGACTGCCTTCGCCGGCTTTGCCACGGCCGAGGCGGGCGAGGCCGGCATGCATGTCCTGCTCCGCCTGCCGCCGGACTGCCCCGACCATGTCCTGGCCGGGCGCGCCGCCCGCATCGGCCTGACCACGCCATGCCTGTCCGGCTATTACCGCGCTGATGCCGAGACCGCTGACGCGGTCACCGGCAACGGCTTCCTTCTCGGCTTCGCCGCCCACGACCCGGCGGCACTCGACCGCGCTGTGCGCGATCTGGCGCGGCTGGCGGTCGACATGCCGAACGGCTGACGCGACCTCGCCATTTGCTCCGCCGCCGGTCACGACGATGAAGGAGCCATGCATCGCCCCTCCTCTTGCGGCATACGCTCAAAGCGGTACGTACGATCAGGCCGCCCGCACGATCCGTCGGTGTCACTCCATGTCCACTCCGGATTGCCGCGCACTCGAACGGATCCCCCGGCACTCTCTCTGAAGGGTGTACGCCTTGGTTTCCGCCATCCCGCCTATCCGGAAGTCAGGGGTTGCCGGACGGCCGTCCGGGTGAAACCTTCGACCCTCTGGCTTGTTTCCGTCCCGTGTTCCCGCGACACGTGTTCCGTCAATCGCTTCTCGAAAGTGCTGGACTCATGATCGATCGGCAGGACCGGCTCTGGTACAAGGACGCCGTCATTTATCAGCTGCACATCAAGGCGTTCTTCGACGCCGACAATGATGGCATCGGCGATTTCGCCGGCTTGACCCAGAAGCTGGACTACATCCAGGAGCTGGGTGTGACGGCCGTGTGGCTTCTGCCCTTCTATCCGTCGCCGCTGCGCGACGACGGCTATGACATCGCCGACTACACCTCGGTCAACCCGACCTACGGGAACCTGGATGACTTCCGGCGCTTCATGGAGGAATGCCGCAAGCGCGGTCTGCGGGTGATCACCGAGCTGGTCATCAACCACACCTCCGACCAGCATCCCTGGTTCCAGCGCGCGCGCGAGGCGCCTCCGGGCTCCAACCACCGCGACTATTATGTCTGGTCCGACAGCGACCAGAAATACCAGGGCACGCGGATCATCTTCTGCGACACGGAAAAGTCCAACTGGACCTGGGATCCGGTCGCCAACGCCTATTACTGGCACCGCTTCTATTCGCACCAGCCCGACCTGAACTTCGACAATCCCGAGGTTCTGGAGGAGGTGCTGAAGGTCATGCGCTTCTGGCTGGACATGGGGGTGGACGGGCTGCGGCTCGACGCCATTCCCTACCTGAAGGAGCGCGAGGGCACCAACAACGAGAATCTGCCGGAAACCCACGACGTCCTGAAGGCGATCCGCGCCGCGCTCGACGCCGAATATCCCGACCGCATGCTGCTGGCCGAGGCCAACCAGTGGCCGGAGGACGTGCTGCCCTATTTCGGCGATCCGGAGAAGGGCGGCGACGAATGCCACATGTCCTTCCACTTCCCGCTGATGCCGCGCATCTACATGGCGGTGGCGATGGAGGACCGGCATCCCATCGCCGACATCATGCGCCAGACCCCGGACATCCCGGCCGATTGCCAATGGGCCATCTTCCTGCGCAACCATGACGAGTTGACGCTGGAGATGGTCACCGACACCGAGCGCGATTATCTCTGGAACTTCTACGCCGCCGACCGGCGCATGCGGATCAACCTGGGCATCCGCCGCCGCCTCGCCCCGCTGCTGGAGAACGACCGCCGCAAGATCGAGCTGCTGAACAGCCTCTTGATGTCGATGCCCGGCACGCCGGTGCTCTATTACGGCGACGAGATCGGCATGGGCGACAACATCTATCTCGGCGACCGCGACGGCGTCCGCACGCCGATGCAATGGTCGATCGACCGCAACGGCGGCTTCTCGCGCGCCGACCCGGCGCGGCTCTATCTGCCGGCGGTGCTCGACCCGATCTACGGCTTCATGGCCGTCAATGTCGAGGCGCAGTCCCGCAACCCCTCCTCGCTGCTGAACTGGATGAAGCGGCTGGTGGCGGTGCGCAAGCAGCGCCAGAGCTTCGGCCGCGGCAGCTTCGCGCTGCTCTATCCCGGCAACCGCAAGGTCCTCGCCTACATCCGCAGCCTGGAGACCGAGAACGGGTCGGAGATCGCGCTGTGCGTCGCCAACCTGTCGCGCTCGGCCCAGGCGGTCGAGCTTGATCTCAAGAACTGGAAGGGCCGCATCCCGGTCGAACTGCTGGGCCGCACCGTCTTCCCGCCCATCGGCGACCTTCCCTATCTGCTGACCCTGCCGGCCTACGGCTTCTACTGGTTCGCCCTGACCGCCGAGGCGGAGCTGCCGACCTGGCACGAGACCCCGCCGGAGCCGGTGCCCGACCTGCTGACCGTCGTCGTCCGCGACGGCTGGCACAGCCTGACCACCGGCAAGGCGGCGGATGAGCTGGGCCGCGATGTCCTCCAGGGCTTCCTGCCGCAGCAGCGCTGGTTCTCGGCCAAGGACCGCCGCATCACCCGCTCGCACGTCACGCTCGCCGCCCAGCTTCCGGGGCCGGGCGAGGGCTTCATGCTGGTCCGGACGCAGGTCGGCCTCAGTGGGGTCGGCCTGGACGGCGACGCCGCGGAGCAGAGCTATTTCCTGCCGATGGCGATGAGTTGGGAGGATGGGGCCGGCGGCACCGGCTGGCCGCTGCTGCCCTACACGCTGGCCAAGGTGCGGCGCGGACCGCGGACCGGCGCCATCTACGATGCCGTCCAGGCCGACGGCTTCGCCCTGGCGCTGATCGAGGCGCTGCGGCGCGGCGACACGCTGAAGGCGACCGCCGGCGAGGACAGCATCCGCTTTACCGCGACAGAGGCTTTGGGCGCCATCGAGCTGTCGCCGGAGCCCGAGGTGCGGCGCCTGGGCGTGGAGCAGAGCAACACCTCCGTCCTGGTCGACAGCCAGATCGTGCTGAAGGTGCTGCGCCGTCTGGTGGAGGGCGAGCATCCCGAGGTCGAGATGGGGCGGTTCCTGACCGAGGTCGGCTTCGCCAACACCCCGGCCCTGCTGGGCACGGTGGAGCAGGTCGCCGCCGACGGCACCCCGACCGCCCTGGCGGTGGCGCAGGCCTTCGTCCGCAACCAGGGCGACGGCTGGGCCAGCACGGTGGAGGAGCTGGAGCGCCAGCTTGAGGACATCCGCCTGGGCGTCGCCGGCAGCACCGAGGACGCCGCCGAATCGGGCGAGCCCTTCGGCATGCATCTGGTCATGATGACCACGCTGGGGCAGCGCACCGCCGAACTGCACCGGGCGCTGGCGCAGAGCACCGGCAATCCGGCCTTCGATCCCGAGCCGATCGCCGCCGGCGATCTGGCGAACTGGGCCGATGCCGTCCGCACCCAGGCCGAGGCTGCCTTCGCCGCCCTGCCGGGGACGCTCGACCGCCTGTCGGCGGACGTGCGGACCGACGCCGAACAGCTGCTGGCCCGCCGGGCCGAGGCGATGGAGCGCATCTCGGCGCTGGCGTCGATGCCGGCCGGCGGGGTCAAGACCCGCATCCATGGCGACTATCACCTGGGGCAGGTCGTGCGGGCGCAGAACGACTGGTACATCCTCGACTTTGAAGGGGAGCCGGCCAAGACGCTGGAGGAGCGCCGCGCCAAGTCCAGCCCGTTGCGCGACGTGGCCGGCATGCTGCGCTCCTTCAACTATGCGGCCTGGGCGGCGCTGTTCCGGCTGGACAGTGCCGGCGAGGGGGCCAACAGCGGCGACAGCCCGGCGCTGGCCGCCGCCCGCGACTGGGAACGCCGCAGTGTCGACTCCTTCCTCGACGGCTACCGCACGGCCATCGAGGGCTGCCCGGCCTGGCCGGAGGCGGAAAGCACGGCGCGCGGCCTGCTGACCCTGTTCCTGCTGGAAAAGGCCTTCTACGAGATCGGCTACGAGGCGGCGAACCGGCCGAGCTGGATCGGCATCCCGGTGAAGGGTGTGCTGGGCCTTCTCGACGATGCCGACGGGGCGGGCGCGAAGGAATAACCGGACAAATCCGCGGCGGGCATGGTGTGACGAAACCGCCGCGGGTATGTTCACGTCCGGAGAAGGCGTTCCGGCGTCGGCCGTCATTCCCGCCTTCGCGGGGATGACGGCGTTGGGACAGGTATGGTCCACGAGACGACAGAGCCTCCACGAAGAAGGGCACTTGGCCAATGGCGAGCGACATGACGACGGACACCCGCAAGGACCAGGCGCAAACCGGCGTCTCCGAAAGCCGCACCCCCGAACAGCGCGCTGCCGACCATCGGGCCGAGGCCCTGCGCGCGGCGGCGGACGCCATCGCGCGGGCCGACCATGGCGATCCCTTCGCCGTGCTGGGCATGCAGCAGGAAGCGCCCGGCCGTCCGGTGGAGGTCCGCGCCTTCGTGCCCGGTGCCGAAAAGCTGTGGGTGATCGACAGCGCCACCGGCGAGCCGGCCGGCGAGGCGGAGCGCATCCATCAGGACGGCTTCTATCTCGCCGTGATGCCCGACCGGACGGAGCGTTTCCGCTACCGCCTGCGCGCCCAATACCCGCTGGCGACCCAGGAGTTCGAGGACGCCTATCGCTTCGGCAACATGCTGGGCGAGCTGGACGTCCATCTGCTGGCCGAAGGCACCCACCTGCGCAATTACGAGAAGCTGGGCGCCCACCCGCGCGAGGTCGACGGCGTGGCCGGCGTGGCCTTCGCCGTCTGGGCGCCGAGCGCCCGCAGCGTCAGCGTCGTCGGCGACTTCAACAACTGGGACGGCCGCCGGATGCCGATGCGCCGGCGCGTGGAGGTCGGCGTCTGGGAGATCTTCGTGCCTGGTGCCCATGCCGGCCAGCGCTACAAGTTCGAGATCCGCGGGCCAAACGGCAACCTGATGCCGGCCAAGGCCGATCCCTACGCCTTCCAGGCGGAGATGCGCCCGGCGACCGCCTCGGTCGTCCACGGCCTGTCGTCCTACGACTGGCGCGATCAGGAGTGGCAGAGCCGCAAGCTGGCCGCCTCCGAGCGCACCGCGCCGATCTCGATCTACGAGGTCCATCTGGGATCCTGGGCGCGGGTGCCGGAGGAGGACAACCGTTTCCTGACCTATCAGGAGCTGGCGGAGCGGCTGATCCCCTACGCCAAGGACATGGGCTTCACCCACATCGAGCTTCTGCCGATCACCGAGCATCCGTTCGACGGTTCCTGGGGCTACCAGCCCATCGGCCTCTATGCGCCGACCGCCCGCCACGGCTCGCCGGAGGATTTCAAGGACTTCGTCAACGCCTGCCACCGTGCCGGCCTCGGCGTGCTGCTCGACTGGGTGCCCGGCCATTTCCCGACCGACCCGCACGGGCTGGGCGATTTCGACGGCACGCATCTCTACGAGCATGCCGACCCGCGCCAGGGCTTCCACCAGGACTGGAACACCCTGATCTACAATTTCGGCCGGACGGAGGTGCAGAACTTCCTTCTGGGCAACGCGCTGTTCTGGCTCGACCAGTACAAGCTGGACGGGTTGCGCGTCGATGCCGTCGCCTCCATGCTCTATCTCGATTACAGCCGCAAGGAGGGGGAGTGGGTCCCCAACAAGTTTGGCGGGCGCGAGAACCTCGAAATCCATCGCCTTCCTCAAGCGGATGAACGAGCTGGTCTACGGCCAGCAGCCGGGTGCCATGACGGTGGCGGAGGAATCGACCTCCTGGCCGATGGTGTCGAAGCCGACCTACCTCGGCGGCCTCGGTTTCGGCTACAAATGGAACATGGGGTGGATGCACGACACGCTGCATTACATGCAGAGCGATCCGATCCACCGCCGCTACCATCACCATGAGATGACCTTCGGGCTGATCTACCAGTTCTCCGAAAACTTCGTGCTGCCGCTCAGCCATGACGAGGTGGTGCACGGCAAGGGTTCGCTGATCAACAAGATGCCGGGCGACGACTGGCAGAAATTCGCCAACCTGCGCGCCTATTACGGCTTCATGTTCGCCCATCCCGGCAAGAAGCTGCTGTTCATGGGCGGCGAGTTCGCCCAGTGGCAGGAGTGGAGCGAGGCGCGCAGCCTGGACTGGCACCTGCTGGACCAGCCGATGCACCGCGGCATGCGCGACCTCGTGCGCGACCTCAACGGCCTCTACCGCGAGCTGGAGCCGCTGCACAAGACCGACTGCGACCCATCCGGCTTCGAGTGGATCGAATCGAACGACAACGAGAACTCGGTCTTCACCTTCCTGCGCAAGGCCGACAAGTCCGGGCACATCGTCATCGCGGTGTGCAACTTCACCCCGGTGCCGCGCCAGGGCTACCGCGTCGGCGTGCCGCTTCCCGGCCGCTATGTCGAGCGGATGAACACCGACGATGCGAAATACGGCGGCAGCGGCATCGGTAACCCCGGCGGCGGCGTCTATGCCGAGGAGATCCCCTGGCACGGCCGCACCCACTCGCTGGACCTGACCATCCCGCCGTTGGGCACGCTGATCCTGGAGCGGACGGCTGAGTAGCGTCTTCCGCCCAACCCGCACCGGCTCCTCCAACCCGACACCCATCCCTTCTCCCCCCTGGGGAGAAGGTTAGGATGAGGGGGTGCCGAAGGCACGGCCCCGACTTGTACGGGATACTGCACTGTCGCGACCTCGTTCGGTTCGTTCCCGATCTGACCGGTGCGGTGCATTTCACACCCTCTTCCGAGACGGCAGAGGGCGATCATCGCCAAATGCGACCACCCGCCCATGTTGCCAACCTCCCTTGACGCCGCCGGGGGGAGGCTTTCTTATTGGATCCCTTGTGTCTTTTCGGGGAACCGGTGAGGCGTGCGCTGGCTGATGGTCAACAGGAACCCCGTTCCCTCCCTTGATGACGCGTTGCGGACCCAGCGGGAAAACCGCAAGGTGCGGTGCTGCCGATGGTGTGGAACACTGGAACAGGCCCCGAAAACCGTTTCATCCTGTTCCAAACGTCCCATCCGCTGGCCTTCCGACCGGCGACCTGCCGGATTCCCCGTCCCATCGCCGGCCCTGACCATCACCTCCAAGACATCCACCACACAGGCCGCCCGCTGATGCCCCTCTCCCCCGCGCGCACCCCGGTCTGGCCCGGCAAGCCCAATCCGCTCGGCGCCACCTGGGACGGGTTCGGCGTCAATTTCGCGATTTTCTCCGCCCATGCCGAGCGGGTGGAGCTTTGCCTGTTCGACAAGACCGGCCAGCGCGAAGTGGAACGGGTTACCCTGCCGGAACACACCGATGAGGTCTGGCACGGCTATCTTCCCGACGCCCGGCCCGGCCTGCTCTACGGCTACCGCGTCCATGGGCCGTACGAGCCGGAGGAGGGGCACCGCTTCAACCCGAACAAGCTGCTGATCGACCCCTATGCGCGGGCGCTGTTCGGCGGTTTCAAATGGTCGGACGCCCATTACGGCTACCGGGTCGGCTCGACCAAGGAGGACTTATCCTTCGACCGGCGCGACAACGCCCGTGGCATGCCGAAATGCCGGGTGGTGGACGGCGCCTTCACCTGGGGCCATGACCGCCACCGCCGGGTGCCATGGACCGACACGGTTCTCTACGAGACCCATCTGCGCGGCTTCACCATGCGCCATCCGGACGTGCCCGCCCATCTGCGCGGCACCTTCGCCGGCATGTCGACCCAGAATGTCGTCGAGTATCTGCGGGCGCTCGGCATCACCTCGGTGGAGTTCCTGCCGGTCCAGGCCGTCGCCGACGAGCAGCATCTCGTCACCCGCGGCCTGACCAACTACTGGGGCTACAACACCATCGGCTTCTTCGCGCCGGAACCGCGCTACATGAACACCGGCGTCCTGTCGGAGTTCAAGACGATGGTCGCCCGCCTGCACGAGGCGGGGATCGAGGTCATCCTCGACGTCGTCTACAACCACACGGCCGAAGGCAACCATCTGGGGCCGACCCTGTCCTTCAAGGGCATCGACAATCTCAGCTATTACCGGCTGATGCCCGACAGCCCGCGCCACTACATCAACGACACCGGCACCGGCAACACGCTGGATTTCAGCCACCCGCGCGTGGTCCAGATGGTGATGGACAGCCTCCGCTACTGGGTGACGGAGATGCATGTCGACGGCTTCCGCTTCGACCTCGCCACCGTGCTGGCGCGGGAGCCCTACGGCTACGACCCCGGCTCGGGATTCCTCGACGCGGTGCGCCAGGACCCTGTGCTGGCCGACGTCAAGCTGATCGCCGAGCCGTGGGATGTCGGTCCCGGCGGCTATCAGGTCGGCAATTTCCCGCCGGGCTGGGCAGAGTGGAACGACCGCTACCGCGACACCGTGCGGCGCTACTGGCGCGGCGACGACGGCATGCTGCCGGAACTGGCCGGACGCATCGCCGGCTCCGCCGACCTGTTCGAGAAGCGCGGGCGCCGCCCCTGGGCCAGCGTGAACTTCATCACCGCCCATGACGGCTTCACCCTGCACGACCTCGTCTCCTACAACGATAAGCACAACTGGGCGAACGGCGAGGAGAACCGCGACGGCCATTCCTCCAACTGCTCCTGGAACCATGGGGTGGAGGGGCCGACCAACGACCCCGCGGTGACCGGGCTGCGGGCGCGGCAGAAGCGCAACATGCTGGCGACGCTGATGCTGTCGCAGGGCACGCCGATGATGCTGGCCGGCGACGAGCTGGACCACAGCCAGGACGGCAACAACAACGCCTATTGCCAGGACAACGACATCACCTGGCTCGACTGGAGCCGGCGCGACGGGGCGCTGGTGTCCTTCGTCCGCCGGCTGGTCGCGCTCCGGCGGGCCCATCCGGTGCTGCGCCGGCCGCTCTTCCTGCATGGGCGGGAGGTGGCGGAAAACGGGCTGAAGGACATCGTCTGGTACAACGCGCAAGGGGTGGAAAAGACGGCGGAACATTGGCGCAACACCCAGGCGCGCTGCATCGTCCTGCTGCTGAACGGCCGTGCCGGCACCCATGTCGGGCCGGACGGGCAGCCGCTGTCCGACGGCGTCCTGCTGATCGTGCTGAACGCCCATGCCGACACCCTGACCGTGACCCTGCCCGACGTGCCGGGCGGCCGTGGCTGGCGCTGCGTGCTGGACACCCGCATCGACGACGGGGCGGGAGACGAGCGCATCCATCTGGCCGGTCGGTCGGCGCTGGTCGACGGGCGGACGGTCCTGGTCTTCACCCTGGTGGAGCAGCCGGGCATGTGAGGAGCTGGACAGGAGACGGGGCATGCGGTGCCCTGCGATCCTTTGCCCACTGTCCCTCTGCCGGGCGGAGATGCTACCGCGACGGGCGGAGACAACGTGTGTTACGCTGTGCGGCGCGTTTCCGTCACAGCCGCAGCGGAGCTTCGGGTAGGACGATGCCGGATTACGATTTCTCGCAGGTCGACGCCGCGATCATCGACAGCCAGCTCAACACCGCGCGCGTGTTCCGCGACGTGCTGATCCGGCTGGGCTTCCGGCGGGTGGAGCTGTTCGATTCGGTGAAGGCCGCCGCCGGCCTGCTGGGGTCGGTCATGCCCGATCTGGTGCTGGTCGATGCCGACGGCGAGGATTCGGAGGCCTTCCACTTCATCCGGGCCCTGCGCAACGAACCGACGGTGCCCAACCCGTTTGCCTGCGTCATCGTCACCACCTGGGCGCCGACCCCGGCGCTGCTGACCCGCGTCACCAATGTCGGCGGCGACGACCTGCTGATGAAGCCGGTGTCGCCCAAACAGGTGCGCGACCGCATCGTCAGCCTGATCGAGGCGCGCAAGGGCTTTGTCGTCACCGCCGACTACATCGGACCCGACCGCCGCAAATCGCCGCGCGAAGGGGCGCAGGTTCCGGTTCTGGACGCTCCCAACACCTTGAGGCTGAAGGCGACCGGCCAATGGACGCAGTCGGGCGCCCGCATGCTGCTGAACGAGGCGGTCGCCACCGTCACCACGCAGAAGCGGCTGCGCGCCAGCATCCAGGTTGCCTTCCTGGTGGAATTCGCTCTGCTCGGCTTGGCGCGGCAGGCTCCCGACCGCATGTCCATCGACCATGTCGGCCGCATCGGCGGCTTTCTGGACGATCTGCTGCGCCGGCTGGGCGATGACGGCGACCATGCCCCCGTCGAGGCGGTCGCCCGTGCGATCAAGACGCTGGCCGACAAGGTGCGCGCCACCGCCGAAACCGGTCCGGTTGCCGCCGACGACCGCGACCAGCTGCAGGCGCTGTCCCGTGCCCTGATGCAGGCCGTCGATCCCGACCGCGCGCTGGAGGCGATGACGCACGAAGTGTCGTCGGCCGTTGCCGGCTACCGCAGCCGGCTGGAGCAGATCGCCCAGGCCAAGGCCGCCGCTGCGGCGGCGCTGACGGCCTCCACCGCCGCGGCGGCCGACGAGGGCGCAAATGAGGGCGCGACCCGGCCCGTCGCACTGTCCGCCCCGTTGCCGGCTGCCGCCGGCACGGCCCTGTCTGCCGGCTGATGGGAGCCGGCTGATTGGGGAGCGCCGATGGCATAGGCCGCCGTGCGGCATTGACGCCGGCCGTTGCCGCCCCAATCCCTAAGCCCCACCCTTCCTTCCGTACAACCCGCGGGGACCCTGCATGAGTGCTCTCGACCGGCTGGCCGATCTGCTTGGACTTGAACCCCACTATCACGACATCTGGGGCAACCGGCGGGAGACGTCCGCCGCCACCAAGCGGGCGCTGATCGCCGCCATGGGGTTGCAGGCCGCCACGGACGGGGAGGTCGCCGACAGCCTGCGCACGGTCGAACGCCGGTCCTGGAGCCGTCCGCTGCCGCCGGTCCTGATCGGCGGGGAAGGGCAGGGGATCGGTCTGGAGGTCGCCCTGCCGGCCGGCCTGGACGAGGCCGCGCTTGTGTGGGAGCTGACGCCGGAGGGGGGAACCGCCCAGGGTGGCCGTGCCGCGGTCCGCGACCTGGCCGTTACCGACCGCACCACCCTGGACGGCACGGCCTATGAGCGCCGTGCGCTGGGCGCCCTTCTGCCGGTGTCCCTGCCCATCGGCTATCACCGGCTGGACCTGCATGTCGAGGCCGGTGGCGGGACGGAGTTGTCGGGCTCCACCACCCTGATCGTGGCGCCGGAACGCTGCGTGACGGTTGAGGAGCTGGTGCCGGCCGGCCGCAGCTGGGGCATCGGCTTGCAGGTCTATTCGCTGCGGTCGGAGCATGACTGGGGCATGGGCGATTTCGCCGACCTCGCCGGCTTCGCCGAAGTCGCCGGGCGGCTGGGCGCCGGGCTGGTCGGGCTGAACCCGCTGCACGCCCTGTTCCCGGCGGACCCAAACCACATCGGCCCCTATTCGCCGTCCAGCCGTCAATTCCTCAACATCCTCTACATCGACCCGGCTGCCGTTCCCGAATTCGCCGGTGCCGACGATCTGCAGGCCCGGATCGCGGAGCCCGCCTTCCAGACGGCGCTGGCGTCGGCCCGGCAGGCGGAACTGGTCGACTACCCCGCCGTCGCCGCGCTGAAGCTGCCGCTGCTGGAGGCCCTGCACGTCCGCTTCCGCAGCCTCCCCGACGACCACCCGCGCAAGGCCGCCTATGCCGCCTTCCGGCAGGAGATGGGGGCGGCGCTCGACCGCCATGCCCTGTTCGATGCCCTGCACGAGCATTTCTTCCGCCAGGACTCCGCACAGTGGATGTGGCGGAGCTGGCCGGCCGCCTTCCAGGACCCGCAGAGCGCCGAGGTGGCGGATTTCGCCGCGACGCACGCCGACCGCGTCGATTTCTTCGCCTGGGCGCAGTTCGAAGCCGACCGCCAGCTGGGCGAGGCTGCGGCGCGCGGTCGCTCCGCCGGCCTTGCCATGGGCTTCTACCGCGACCTTGCCGTTGCCGCCCACCCCGGCGGCGGCTCCGCCTGGGCCGATCCGGCGATGCTGGTGCAGGGCGCCAATGTCGGAGCCCCGCCCGACCATTTCAACATGAACGGCCAGAACTGGGGCTTGGCGCCTTTGTCGCCGCTGGGCCTGCGCGAGTCCGCCTACCGCCCCTTCATCGAGCTTCTGCGTGCCAACATGCGCCATGCCGCAGCGCTGCGCATCGACCATGTGATGGCGTTGCAGCACCTGTTCTGGATTCCGGAGGACGGCAGCCCCGGCGCCTATGTCGCCTATCCCTTCCACGACCTGCTGCGCATTGTGGCGCTGGAGAGCCGGCGCAACCGATGCGTCGTGATCGGCGAGGATTTGGGCACCGTGCCGGACGGCTTCCGCCCGGCCCTGGAGCAGGCCGGCATTCTCAGCTACCGCGTGCTCTATTTCGAGCGCACCGCCGACGGCGGCTTCAAGTCCCCCGGTGAGTATCCGGCCGGTTCGATGGCGACGGTCAGCACCCATGATCTGGCACCCTTCAAGGGCTTTTGGACCGGCCGCGACCTCGACTGGCGCAAACGGCTGGACCTTTATCCCGACGATGCCAGCCGCGACAAGGACCGCTGGGACCGCGGTGTCGACCGCTGGCGCCTGTTGCAGGCCCTGTCGCGGGAGGGGCTGCGCCCGGACAGCTATCCCACGGAGGACGGCGACCAGCCGTTCCGCATCGCACTGTCCGCCGCTGTCCACGCCTATCTGTCGCGCACGCCATCCCGCATCGTGATGGTTCAGATCGAAGATGCGCTGGCCGACGACGAGCAGCCCAACCTTCCCGGCACGGTGGACCAGCACCCCAACTGGCGCCGCCGCCTTCCCCGCAAGCTGGAGGAGTTGGAGGCTGACGAAGACCTTCGCCACATCGTCGCCCCGATGACCGGTATCGTTCCGCGATGACGACAACCGCCGCCGGCCTTGGGAAAAGCGGGCCGGCGGCGGTTGTTGGAAAAAAAATGTATCGGGATCGAAAAAAGCTCTTCACAGCCCGGCACATGGTCGCTATAAACCCGCCCACACCACGGGGCACGGCGAACGAGCCGCCCCGGTGACGGTCTGGGGGATCGTCTAGCGGTAGGACAGCGGACTCTGACTCCGCCAGCCTAGGTTCGAATCCTAGTCCCCCAACCAACCTTTCCTAGAAATCATTGCACATCAGGCACATAGGGCGAAGCCAGCAGGCTGGTCCCCCTACTGTGCTATCGACGGTTCGGCGCCCTTCACGGGGGAGTGCCGAGGATGTCGTTTGGGGTCCATCTCTACCGCCGGCCTCGACGATCATCACGCCGTCATCGAAGCCACGGTGCAGTGGACGCGGCCGGTGATACTGATCGCGCTCGCTGCGGTGCTGGCCTTCATCCCCCTCACGCTTTCCGTCTTTTGGGGGTCGATGGCCTACACGCTGATCGGCGGTACGGCGGTTGGCACGGTACTGATCCTGCTGTTCCTCCCCGTCTCTATGCGACATGGTTCCGCGGCGGCGGTCAGCGACAGGTCAAGCTCCCATGCCTGTCTGGGAGTAATCTGAAGGGCGTTCGAGGTGGTCGTTTGGCAAGAGGGGCCACCTCAAGGTCCGTCCTTCATCCTGGGCGAACCAAGCCTATCCGACCGGCTGGGGATGGGGACCAGCCCTAACTCTGGCATAGGATCGCGTTGCCTTCGCCACGCGGATCGTGGGCGCCGCTCAAGGTGCCGGCATCGGTGAGCCTGATGGCTCCCGCCTGACCGAAGATCGGCGACAAGGCAGGAAGGGGCGCCACCTCATGCCCCAGAGCGGAAAGAGTCCCTATCGTGGCCTCACCCAGGGACGCCTCGATCTTGAGACTGTCGCGGCTGTCGGAGAATGTCTTGCCCAGAAGGAAGCGGGGCTGGGCAAGCGCCTCCTCGGGTGTCATGCCGTGATCGATCAGGCCGGTGAGCAGCACGGACAGGGTCTGTGGCTGGCCGTCCGCACCCTGGGTGCCGTAGAGAAGGTGAGGGTTCCCGTCCTTGAGGGCGATGCCGGGATTGAGGGTGTAGAAGGGGCGCTTGCCCGGCTCGATCCCGTTGCGGTCGCCGGGGACGGTCGAGAATGCCGCGCCACGGTTCTGCCAGAGGATGCCTGTGTCGCCGATGGGGACACCGCTGCCCCAGTCGAAATAAGTGCTTTGCAGGACGCTGGCACAGCGTCCCTGCTCGTCGGCCGCGGCGAAATAGACCGTATCGCCGTGCCGGTAGGGATGGGGCCAGGGCAGGGCACGTGCCGGATCGATGGCGGTGGCCTTGGCGGCCAGACGCTGCGGATCGAGGAAATCATGGGGGAGCGGTTCGGCACGATCCGGATCGGCGATCAGCGGCCGGTCGAGGAAAGCCTGCTTCACCGCCTCGACCAGCAGATGGTAACGGAGCGGGCTGGTGGGAGGCAGTGCCGCCAGATCGAAGTGGGAGAGGATGCCCATGATCGCCAGCGTGGATAGCCCCTGCGTCGGCGCTGGCGGCGCCAGCAGCGTCAGCCCGCGATAGTCCAGGCTTGCGGAGGCCTCGTCGCGCGTCCGGGTCGCCGCCAGATCCGCGGCACGGAGAGGAGAGCCGGCGGCGGCCAACCCCTCTGCCAGCTGCCGGCCGAGCCGCCCGTCATAGAAGGACCGGTAACCGTCCTCCGCCAGCAGGGAGAGGCTGCGGGCGAGGCCGGGCTGCCTGAAGAGGGCGGCGGGGGCCGCGGTGAAATGCTCCGCGAAGCCTTCCCACTGCGGGATCTCGGCGCGGCGGAAATCGAACCAGAACTGTTGCGAGCGGCTGGGGACATAGCCGTCCCGGGCCAGGGCGATGGCGGGGGCGAGGAGGTCGGCGAAGGGTTGGGTGCCGCCCCAGAGGTCCGCACCGTAGGCAAGGGCATGGCCCCAGCTGTCGACCGCGCAGGCCGAGGTGACCGTCGAGGCCGGTCCGCGCAGAGGGATGGCACCGTCATAGACGGGCAGGGTCTCCGCCGCCTGTCCGATGCCGAGGAAGCAGCGCTGCCGCCCCTGCCGGTCCGCCACCAGCCAGACGGCGTCACCGCCGATCCCGCAGAAATGCGGCATGACGACCGACAGGCAGGCGGCGATGGCGACCGCCGCTTCGATGGCGGTGCCGCCCCTTGCCAGAACGGCGGCTCCGGCTTCGGAGGCCAGGGGATGCGGGCTGGTGACCATTCCGGGCCGGGCGGCGTTCATCTCTTTCCCCCTCTGGTGGAGCCCGGCCGTCGCTGCGGCCGGGCCTGTTGCCCGCTGTCAGTTGGTCTTGTAGGCGAGCTTGCGGTCGGCCGGCGGCGGCAGGAACCGGCGGGTGAAGACCTGGTCCGGCTTGGGCGTGGCGGTCAGCTGATAGCCTTCCACCACGATGCCGATGGAGCGGGCGAGGCGGGCGTCGTCGACATCGCCGAGGCCGAGCCTGTCGACTTCGGGCGAAACGATGAGATGCTCGTAGGAGAAGATCATGCGGGCGCGTTCAAGGTCTTCCTTGGCCAGATTGTCGTATGCCAGGACCGCCTTCAGCCCGGCGGCCGGATCGCCGCCGATCTCGACCGCCGCCTTGTTGACCGCGCGGACGAGGCCGGCGACGGCGGCCGGGTTGTCCCGGATCAGCTTCTGGGAAACCATCATGCCGTTGGAATAGAGGTCGAGGCCGAAATCGCCGAACAGCAGCCAGTTGTAGTCCTTGGCCGGATCCTGGCGGTTGTTGATCAGGTTGAACCAGCTGGTGATGTTGAAGACCAAGGCGCCGTCGATGTCGCCCTTGATCAGCATCGGCTCCTGCAGGTTCGGCCCCATGTTCTCGATGGCGACCTTGGTCATGTCGACCTTGTTGAGCGTGCCGAGCACGGTGACGAGGCGGGTGGTCGGGGTGCCCTGGGCGCCGCCCAGCTTCTTGCCGACGAGATCGGCGGGTGTGGCAATGTTGGTCGCCTTCTTCGAGACGATGGCGAAGGGCGGCTTGTTCCAGAGCTGATAGACCATAACCGGAATGTCGCCGGGGCGGGTCGCCGCATTCTGGATGATCGCGTTGATGTCGCCGAAGCCGGCGTCATAGGCGCCCGACATGATGCGGGTCACGGTGGCCGCCGACCCTTCGCCCTGGTCGATGGTGACGTTCAGCCCCTCCGCCTTGAAATAGCCCTTCTGCAACGCCAGCAGGAACGGCGCGTCGGAGCCCTGGGTCTTCCAGCCGAGCGTGAACTTGATGTCGGTGTCGGCCGACGCCGTCCCGCCCAGGCAAAGGCCGAGCGCAAGCGTCGCGAGAAGCTTTTTCAACATGGGGAGGCTCCGTTTCGGAAGGATGGGTCAGGCGGAGGCAAAGCCCTGGCGGCGGGTGGCCCAGCCGGTGACGTGCGCCTCGACGAGCGAGAAGGCGACGTAGAGCAGGATGCCGAGGGCGGCGAGCAGGAAAAGGCCGGCGAAGACCAGCGGCACGTCGAAGTTGGAGGAGGCCGTCATCATCACATTGCCGATGCCCTTGTTGGAGGCGACGGTTTCGGACAGCACGCTGCCGACGAAGGCGAAGGTGACGGCGATCTTCAGCGAGGCGAAGAAGAAGGGCATGGTGCGGGGCAGGCCGACATTCCACAGGATGTCCAGTTTGCTGGCCCCCAGCGACTTCAGCACGTCCTCCAGCTCCGGCTCGGTGGTGGCGAGGCCGGTCGCGATGTTGACGACGATGGGGAAGAAGCACATGGCGAGTGCCGTGAGGATGGCTGGCGTGGCACCCGATCCGAACCACAACACGAAGATAGGCACCACCGCGACCTTGGGGATCGAGGAGAAGCCGATCAGCAGGGGATAGACCGTGTCGTAGGCGGTGCGCGAGACGCCGATGGCCGCCCCGATGACCACCCCGACGGTGACGCCGAGGACGAAGCCGATCATCGTGGTCCAGAGGGTCTGCATCACATGCGGCCACAGGATGCCGAAGCGCGCGGCCAGCGTCGCGAAGACCTGGGTCGGGCGCGGCAGGACCAGGTCGGAGACCTGGAGGACGAGGCAGAGGATCTCCCAGGCGGCGAAAAAGCCGAGGATGAGGAGGGCGGCCCAGAGGCGGCGGCGAAGCTCGTAGCTCATGGCTCAGGCTCCCTGGATCGCGGTGTCGCTGCGCGCATCGATGATGAGGTCGCGCAGGCGCTGGTTGAGGGCGACGAAATCGGCGTCGAAGGTCATCTCGACCGTGCGCGGCCGGGGGAAGACGACGGCGCTATCGTCGATGATGCGGCCGGGACGGGCGCTCATCACGCAGATGCGCGAGGCGAGGAAACCGGCTTCCTTCAGATCGTGGGTGATCAGCAGCACGGTGGGTTTGCGCGTCAGCCAGAGTGACTGCATCGTCCCCCACAGCTCCTCGCGGGTGAACTGGTCGAGCGCGCCGAACGGCTCGTCGAGCAGCAGCAGGCTCGGCTCATGGATGAGGGCGCGGCACAGGTTGGCGCGCTGCAGCATTCCGCCCGACAGTTGCCAGGGATAATGGTTAGCGAACTTGTCGAGCCCGACATCGGCCAGCAGGGCATGCACCCGGTCGCGGAACTCCGTCCTGCGCTTGGCGCGATAGTCGGAGCGGAAGGGCCGCACGATCTTCAGCGGCAGCATGACGTTCCGCTCGATGGTCAGCCAGGGCAGCATGGTCGGGTTCTGGAAGGCCATGCCGATGCGCAGCGCCTTGGCCCCCACCTCGCGCCCGCCGACGATGACGGCCCCCCGGGTGGGGTTCAGCAAGCCGGCCGTCAGCCGCAGGATCGTCGATTTCCCGCAGCCCGACGGCCCCACCAGGGCGACGAATTCACCCTCGGCGATCCGAAGGTTGGTCTCCTGCAAGGCCGCGACCGTCTTGCCCGGCTTGCCGAACGAAACGGCGGCCTGCGAAAGCTCGACGGCTATGGCCGGGGCTATGGCTGGGGAGATGGACGGGTGGCCTTGCGGGAGGGCTTCGGATCGGGACATGCGGCGTACCTCGTGGCGGATCGGTGAAACTGTATGCAACGGGTGCGCCAGTTTCGTTGAGGGGCCAAGCTCCACGGAGGAGAAGCCGCAAACCGGCTGACAAAAAGTGCATACAGTTTTTGCATGCACTTATTTTATGCATGTGCACGGAGCTGCTGCATTCAAATGCGGCACTTGGCGAGTTGCATTCCCAACCGGCCTCGCTTATGGAAGGCGGAGCAGGCGGGGGCGGTGATGGCCGAGGAAAAGCGCGAGCAGAAGCGTTCAGGGAAAACCGGTGGCGACCGTGTCGCGGCGATCTGCACCGCCTTGCGGCGCGCGATCATCGAGCGGGCGCTGTCGCCGGGAGACCGGCTGCCCGAGGATTCGCTGGGCGAACGCTTCGGCGTCAGCCGGACCATCGCCCGCAGCGCGCTCGGGCAGCTGGCGGCTGAGGGGCTCGTCGATCTGCGCCGGAACCGCATCGCCGTGGTCGCCGTGCCGTCCTTCGAGGATGCGCGCGACATCTTCGACATCCGGGTCGATCTGGAGCGGCAGGTCGTCCGCCATCTGGCCGGCAAGCTGACCGAGGCCCAGGTCAAGCAGCTGACGGCGATTGTCGAGGCCGAGCATCAGGCCCGGCATGGTGCCGAGGGGATTTCGATCCGCCTTGCGACGGAGTTCCATGTCCGGCTGGCGGAGATGACCGGCAAGCCCGTGCTGATCCGCTATGTGACGGAGATCTGTTACCGCGCCGGGCTGTCGCTGGCGGTCTTCAGCCGGCCCCATTCGTCCGAATGCGCAGTGAATGAGCATCTGGAACTGATCGAGGCGATCCGGACCGGCCCCGCCGACAAGGCCTGCGCCCTGATGGACGAGCATCTGGAGGCCGTGGCCTCCCGCGCGCTGCTGCAAAGCTCGGGCGCCCGGAGCCGCGACCTCATGGATATCCTGGCGCCCTACACCGAATAAGGGCGCCAGGACCGGCAGGCTTAACTCAGCGGGCGCAGGAGGGATCGAGGATCCATTCGGCGCTGTCGTTCCAGACATCGGTTTCGACGATCAGTCCGTCCCGCACCACGAAGCGGTCGACATAGCGGTTGTTGTCGAAGAGCGTGCCGTCCGGCCAGGCGCCATACAGGTAGCCCAGGCTGTAGACGATGGTTTCCGTCTCGCCCGGCACCACGTCATAGCGCTCGATCCGCTTCTTCACCCATTTGTAGCGCGCGGCATTGAAACCGGTCGGCCCGCTGGGCGTGTCGAAGACGCGATGCCCGGTGAAGCGGCAGATGAAGCCCGGTGCCACGTGTTTGGCCGCGCGCACCGGATCGGGGGCCATCGACGCCTCCAGATAATCCTTCACCGCCTGCAGATCGCGTTCAGTCGTCTCACTCATCTGGACCTCCGTAAGTGTCGGCATATTGGTATCAAAACTGCATGCGATTTCCGCATGCAAACGACACGCCGGATTTCGAGATGCCGCAGACCAACAGTTTCGATCTTCTCCTGCGCAACGCCCGGTTCAGGGCAGGGCAGGGCTTGCAGGACATCGCGGTCAGGCAGGGACGGATCGCCGCCATCGGCCCCGACCTGACGGGCACCGCCGTCCTGGAAGAGGACATCGGCGGGCGCCTCGTCCTGCCGGGGCTGGTGGACACCCACATCCATCTCGACAAATCCTGCCTGCTCTGCCGCTGCCGCGATGCCGGCGGCGGGCTGAAGGGAGCGATTGCCGCGGTCTCCGGCCTGAAGCGGGCATTCACGGTCGAGGATGTCTACCAGCGCGGCGCCCGCACCCTGGAACGGGCGATCACGCAGGGCACCATGCATATGCGGGCGCATGTGGAACTCGATCCGCTGGTCGGCCTGCGCAGTTTCGAGGCAATGACGCGGCTCAAGCGCGACTATGCCTTCGCCATTGACCTGTCGATCTGCGTCTTCCCGCAGGAGGGGATGACCAACGACCCGGCGGTCGAACGGCTGCTGGTCGAGGCGCTGGCGGAGGGGGCCGATCTGCTGGGCGGCTGTCCCTACACCGATGCCGACCCGTCCTTGCAGATGGAGCGCCTCTTCGCCCTGGCAGTGGCGCATGACGTCGATCTCGATTTCCATCTGGATTTCGATCTCGACCCCAGCTGGTCACATCTGGAGGAAATCTGCCGGCGGACGGTGGCGGCGGGCTGGCAGGGGCGGGTCGCCGTCGGCCATGCCACCAAGCTCGCCGCCATCGACGATGCCGCGCTGGAGCGGATGACCGTGCTCCTGGCCGAAGCCGGCGTGGGGGTGACGGCCCTGCCGGCGACGGATCTCTATCTGAATGGGCGCGATCAGAAGCACCGGGCGCCGCGCGGGGTGGCGCCGGTCCATCTGCTGGCGGACGGCGGCGTCACCGTCTCGGTCGCGACCAACAATGTCCTGAACCCGTTCACGCCCTTCGGCGACGGTTCGCTGATCCGGATGGGCAACCTCTATGCGAACCTGATGCATCTGGGGCCCGAACGGTTCGGCGATTGCCTCGACATGGTCTCAACCACGGCCGCCCGGCTGATGCGCATTGCCGACTACGGCATCGCGGTCGGCGCACAGGCGGATTTGATCGTGCTCGACGCCGACGACGAAACCGACGCCTTCGGCGGCATCGCCACGCCCGTGATGGGATTCAAGCGCGGCCGCAAGAGCTTCGTCAGACCCGCCGCGACGCTGGTGAGATAGCGGCCGATTTCCCACGGCGGCGGGCACCGGCAAGGCCGATGGCGGCGCAGAACACGACGCCCGCGGCCAGGCTGGTGTGGCCGCTGAACATGACGAGGCCGAGGCCCCAGCCCTGCCAGTCCAGCAGGACACCCAGCGCCAGCAGCATGACGCCCGTTCCCGCGACCCGCAGAAGGCGCGTCGCGGCCGGCGGCAGCGGACGGCCGAACAGGTCGTGCTGCTGGCGCTCCGTCGCCAGGGCCAGCGCCGCGAAGGCGGCAAGGCAAAGCGCGAAGGACAGGAGATGCATCATGAGCGTCCCTCCTCCAGCGCGCCGCCGATAACGCCGCCCCGCCCCTTGGCGGGCACAGCCCGCGGTTTCGGCCGATGGCGGGCGGTGCGCAGTGCCAGCACGGCGTGGAGCGCCGCCAGTGACAGGCACATCAAATCCATGCCGGCGAACACCCAATCGGCCTCGGCCACGCTGTGCCACAGCGGCCGGTCGGTCGTGACGGCGTTCAGCACCGGCAGAAGCGCCAGCAGCGCCGTCGCCGCCCACAGCTGTTCGATCCAGGCCGTCTTGGCCGGGCGCAGCACGGCATGCGCCAGCGCCAGCGCCCAGACCGCGAAGAACAGGTGGATCTCCCAGGCTCCCCGGTCCGCCAGTCCCGCCGGCAGCAGGCGGTTGCCCCAGAGGAAGGCCGTCATGGCGACCGACAGCCCGGCGATGCTGGCGATGTTCAGCCGCTCGACGATGCGGAAGCCAATATGGGGCCGCTCGGGATCGGCCAGCTTCTGGCGGCGCTTCACCGTCCACATCACCAGACCGGTGCCGACCATCGCCGTGCCCATCAGGCTGACGAGGAAATAGAGCCAGCGTGTCACCGCGTCGCTGAACCGCCCCAGATGCAGGGCATACAGCACGCCGCGCGTCTCCGCCGCCGCCCCCACCCCCTCGCGGGTCTCCAGCAGACGGCCGGTCGGGCCGTCGAACAGCATGTATTGCGGGCTCATCGAGACACGGCCGGCCTCGCCGCGCGCGACCGCCACACGGGCGGTGCTGTCGCCGGAATTGGTGGCGGTGACGCGGCCGACGGCGTCCTGGCCCCAGCGCTCCTGCGCTTGGCGCACCATGTCGGCGACAGAGGCGAGCGGGACCGCCTGTCCGCTGGGCTTGCCCGGCTGGATGAAGGCGTTCAGTTCGGCGGTCAGCTGCTGGCGCTCGGCCGGTGTCGTGATCGCCGTCCGCTCGCCCCAGGGCATGTAGAGCGCCATCAGCGTGACCAGCCCGGTGTAGGTGATCATGGCGTGGAAGGGCAGCCCGAACACCGACAGCGCATTGTGCGCGTCGAGCCACGACCGTTGCCCCTTGCCGCCGCGGAAGGTGAAGAAATCGATGAAGATCTTCTTGTGCGTGATGACGCCGCTGACGATGGCGACCAGCATGAACATCGCCGCCGCCCCGGCGATCCAGCGTCCCCACAGAACCGGCATGTAGTGGAACTGGAAATGGAAGCGGTAGAAGAAATCGCCGCCCAGCGTTTCACGCGCGGTGACCTTGCCGCCGGTGGCGGGATCGAAGGCGGCCTCCGCGAAGGAGCGGCGACCGGACGCCGCCCCCGCTTCTCCGGGTGCCATGCGCCAGAAGGCGTAGACGCTGTTGGTGCGCCCATCCGGCAGGCGCATGCTCCATTGCGGGCTGCCCGGCGCGATGGTGCCCAGCTCATCGGCGACGCGCTGGGCGACCAGGGCCGGATCGGGCGGTTCTGCCAGATGGGCAAGTTCCGGCCGCATCCATTGCGACAGCTCGTCCTTGAAGTAGGACACCGTTCCGGTCAGGAACATGGCGTACAGGATCCAGCCCATCAGCAGGCCGGCCCAGATGTGCAGGCCCGACATGCTCTGGCGGATGCCGCGGCCGGCGGGGCGCTGTTCCCTTTCCCGCCTTACGTTGTCCGTCTTCACAGGACCTCTCCCCTCACCAGACCGACCATGCCGCCAGCAGCAGCGGGGCCGCCGCCGCCAGCAGGCCGACCCAGGCCCGCAGCGCGCTGCGCGCCGCGAAGACCCAGACGACCGCCGCCGCATAGATCGCGAAGCTCGCCAGCATGCCGGTCAGCACGGCCTGCGGCTTGCTCATCGGCAATGCCAGCGCCGCCACGCTGCCGAGCGCCGCCAGCGCATAGCCGCCGAACAGCGCCGCGACGATGCGCGAGGCGACCGGTGCGGCGCGGCGGACAGGGCCGATCCGCGGCATCATTGGTGCGGCGCTGCCGCCGGGCCGGCGGAAAGCGGCGGCAGGCCGTCGCCGTGGACGTAGGTGACCGTGGTGGCGTAGCTCACGGCGTCATAGCGTTCCGGACCCTTGGCGCCCGGACGCTCGCCGGGGCTGCGGTCGGTCAGGCTGGCCTCGGCGACGTAAGTGCCCTTCCACGGCAGGTCGAAGCCGACGACGCCCTGTTCGTCGGTGTAGCCCTCCTTGGCCCAGCCGGACTGCGTCACCAACGACACCTTGGTCTTCGCCTTGGGCTGTCCCTTGAAGAACAGCTTGAAGCGGCCCGGCTCGCCGGCGGGAACCAGATCCAGGGGCAGCTTCGGCTGCTGCTCCTTGAAGCCGGTGATCAGGCGCGCCGACGGGTGGTACCAGTTGGCGGTCTCCTTCCCGTTGTCCTTGCCCGGATAGAGCGGATAGAGCGGGTCGTCGGCGACGATGGCTTCGCCCTCGCCGGCCTTGAAGGGCAGGGTAAAGCCGGTTGCGGTCTTGGCCGCGTCCACCGTCTGCTCGCCTTTGGCCGAGACCAGCGTGGCGGCCGGCTTGACGAATTTGTCGAGCAGGCCGGGCGACGCCTCGCGCAGGTTGTCGCCGAACTCGCCGAAGCGGATCACCGCATTCTGGCCGTCGGCCTGCTCGATCCAGATCTGGTGGGCGTTGGCGGGTGCCGCGAGGCCCAGCAGGGCGACGATGGCGATGGACAGTCTGGTCATGATCACTCCGGCTGGATCGGGGGGTGGGGATCAGAAATCGGCGGAGGCGGACAGCAGCACCGTGCGCGGCGCGCCGACGGTCACGTAGGTGCCAGTGGTCAGCCAGTAGTTCTTGTCGAACAGGTTCTCGACATTGGCGCGGAAGGTGACCGGCGTGCCGACGACCGTGGTGGCATAGCGCGCGCCGATGTCGAAGCGGGTCCAGCCGTCGAAGCGCAGGGTGTTGGCGTCGGTCAGGTAGGAGCCCGAGGTGTAGATCACCCGCCCGTTGAGGGCGAGGCCCTGGACCCACGGGGTTTCCCAGTCCAGCCCGGCCGACAGGGTCTTGTCCGGCACGCCGGCGGCGTCGTTGCCCTGCACCGCGGCGACGGCGGTGCGCGTCAGCTTCGGGTCCATGAAGGCGGCGCTGGCCATGCCGCGCAGGCCGGGCAGGATCTCGCCATAGACCGACAGCTCCAGGCCGCGGTTGCGCTGCTCGCCGTCATAGGCCAGCTCGTTGGCCGCGGTGCGGATCGAGTTCGGCTTGGTCAGCTGGAAGACCGCCGCCGTGGTGGTGATCGTCCCCCAGTCGACCTTGACGCCGGCCTCGTACTGCTTCGACTTGAAGGGGGCCAGCACCGCGCCGGTGTTGGCGTAGCCTGCGCCGACCACCGTGCCGCGCGTCAGCCCCTCGGCATAGTTGGCGTAGAGGGAGACGTTGGACAGCGGCTTGACGACGAAGCCGGCCAGCGGCGAGGTCGCGCTGGCATCGTAGGTGCCGGTCTGGGCGCCGGTGGCGGTGCTGAAGCTGTCGACATGGACCTTCTGGCGGCGGGCGCCCAGCGTCAGCATCACCCGGTCGTCCAGCACCGACAGGGTGTCGGCCACCGCGACGCTGGTCAGCGAGGTTTCCGCCGACTTGCGCGCGGAGGTGCGGGCGGCGGTGACGGCGGGCAGCGCCACCGGGTTGTAGATGTTCGACAGGGCGGAGCCGGCCGACTGGATGTAGGCGTTCCCCTCGTCGCGCTTGAAGCCGGTGTAGCCGACATTCAGCTGATGATGGACCGGGCCGGTCGCGAAGCGCCAGCGGGCGCCCGCGGTGCCGCTGACCGTGCGGGAATAGGAATCGTAATAGGCGTTGCGGACCGTGAAGTTGCCGAGCGCGTTCACCGCGGTGGTCGAACTGGGGAAGGTCTGGTCGTTCTCGCCCTTGCGGTAGCCGATGCCGGCATAGGCGGTCAGGCTGTCCGTCAGGTCGACCTCGATGTTGGAGGCGACGGTGACGTCCTTCTGCACCAGAACCGTGCCGGGATACCAGTTGCTGCGCGCGTCGGGCGGGGAGGGGATGGCGGTGGTGGCGGGCAGGATGCTGATCTGCGGCCGGAAATTGTCGGTGTCGTCGCGCTGGCTGATGGCGTCCAGCGACCAGCGCAGCCGCTCGCCGCGGTAATCGACCGCCAGGGCTCCCAGGCCGGAGCGGAGGTTGCCGCCGTCGACCGACGCCTCGCCGTTGCGCATCAGCCCGTTGAAGCGGACGCCCCATTCCTTGGTCTCGCCGAACCGGCGGCCGACATCCAGATGCACGCCGAGATTGGCGTCGCTCATGTAGGTGTTGGTGACGCGGGTCAGCGGTTCGTCCCCGGCGCGTTTGGCAAGGATGTTGATGCCGCCGCCGATGCTGCCGCCGGGAGAAATGCCGTTGACCAGCGCGCCGGGGCCCTTCAGCAGCTCGATCCGCTCGACGATCTGCGCCGGCACGCGGTTGGACGACACCAGTCCGTACATGCCGTTGAAGCCGACATCGCCGGACCCGACGGCATAACCGCGGATCTGGAAGGTGTCGTCGAAGCCGTTGCTGCCGGTGGTCAGCCGGACGGAAGCGTCGTTGATCAGCGTGTCCGCCGCGGTGCGCGCCTGCTGGTTCTCGATCAGGTCGGAGGTGTAGTTGACCGTGCTGAAGGGCGTGTCCATGACGTCGCCGCTGCCGAGCAGGCCGACCGATCCGCCGCGCGCGACCTGCCCGCCGGCATAGGGCTGCGCCAGACCGCCGGTCATCAGTCCGGCGTTGGCCGTCACCTGGAGGGCCGGCAGGGTCGTGCTGTCCGGGGAAGTAGCCGGGTCCGCGGCGCTCTGCGCGACGACGGCATAACCCGACGCCGTGCGCGCGATCCCATGGCCGCTGCCGGCCAGCAGGCGGCGCAGGCCATCCTCCACCGTGGTGGCACCCTTCAGGCCGGGCGAGGTCTTGCCCCGGACCATCGCCGGATCCGCCTGGACCGTCACGCCCGCCTGCGCGGCGAAGCGGCTCAGCGCCTCGCCCAGGGGACCGGCGGGAATGTCGGCGTTGACGGTGGCGGCCGTCGTCTGGGCATGGGCCGCGGAGACCGGGAACGCGCCACCCGCCAGAACCGCGGCGGCGAGCCCGGCCGCGATGGCCGCCGGACGCAGGCCGGACCTGCGGGCGTCAGGCCCGGCCGAGCGCTCGCCACACGCAATGGTCGTGCAACGGGCATCTGCCGTGCCGCGAACTAGTTTCATAGTATCGGTTCCCCTGCCTGACGATGGTTGCAGCACGACACCGCCGACCGGCACGGTTCCCCCCAGGCCAGTCGAACGTGTGACTTATATAAGAGAATGCATATCATTCGCATCGATAATGCGAATCGTTCGCACTATAGTCATCGACTCTTGGCCGGTGCAACAGATGTTTGGCTCGATTGGATTTTTCTGGGGAACCGGGAGCAGCCTATCGCAATGCGCGCACCGTCCTGCCGCCGCAGGTGGCGGGCGCAGGCGCGCCGGACCGCCCATCCCGCCTTTACAGCGCTGGCCCAATGATCTTATCTCCGCAGCATGGATCGTCGCAGGCTCCAGTTCTTTGTCGCGCTCTGCGAGGAGCTGCATTTCCACCGTGCCGCCGCGCGGTGCCACATCACGCAGCCTGCCCTCAGCCAGCAGTTGCGGCAGCTGGAGGACGAGCTTCAGGTCCAGCTGGTCCACCGCAACAAGCGGCGGGTTTCCCTGACGAGGGCCGGCGAGTCCTTCCTGGGCGAGGCCCGGAAGATCCTGAACCAGATGGATCGGGCCGCACAGCTCGCGCGCCAGACCGACCGCGGCGAGATCGGGCAATTGTCGGTCGGCATGACCGCACCGGCGCTCTACATCGTCTTCCCCGAGATCATGCACCGGTTCCGCACGGCCTTGCCCAATTTCGGCGTGAACGTGCATGTCATGACGACGTCCGAGCAGGAGGAGGCCCTGAGGGCGGGGGCCATCGATGTCGGCATCTTCCATCCGCCGCTCGACGACCAGTCGCTGTCGTCGCACCTCATCGCGCGCATCCGTTTCAATGTCGTGCTGTCGGACCGCAACCCATTGGCGGAGAGGCCCCGCCTGCGGCTGGAGGATATCGTCCAGGCAGCGCTTCATCATCTTCCCGCGCGTGATCGGTCCGCGCCTGTACGACGAGATCATCAGCCTGTGCCAGCAGGCGGGGTTCAGTCCGGAGCTGATCCTCGAAGCCTCGCCTGCCCAATCGATCATCGCGCTGGCCGCCGCCGACTTCGGCATCGGGCTCATCGCCTCCGATCTTCAGCAGTTCGCGCGGCCGGGTGTCGTCTACCGCCCGCTGGACGGGCCAGCTCCCTACCTGACGCTCGGGGTCGCCTACCAGAGCGACGACACATCCCCGGCGATCCAGACATTCCTCGATGTCGCCGCGACCGTCGGTGAACTGGTCTCCTGAGCGAACGTGCCTCCGGCACGATCTCCGCCGGTAGAAACAGGGCCGGTGAAAACTTCTCCTTATCAATCGATCATTTTTAAAAGTTGGACCTACTCAGTTCGTTGGCCCTATCGTTTGCATAACGGAGGATCAAGCCAATGAAAGTCTTCATGATTGGGGAAGCAGCCAATCACAAGGACAAGCTCGGCGCTTTCCTGACGACACCCTGCGAGATCATTTCCCTTCCCCGTGAGGCCGCCCACTCGCCAGACTTCGATTCGGCGATCACCGCGGACGACGTGGTCGTGTCTTTGCGTTTCTCCCGCAACGATGGGTCCGTTCCGGATTTTCGACTTCTGCATGTGCCGGGGGCCGGGCTGGACGGCATCGACATGGCCTCCCTGCCGTCCGGAGCCAGCCTGTGCAACGTCTTTGAACATGAGATTCCCATCGCCGAATTCGTCATGGCGGCGATGCTGAACTGGGAAATCCGTCCCGATGCCCTGCGCGGCTCCTTCGCCACCGACAGCTGGTCCGACGTCTACCGGGCGCGCGTGCCGCATGGCGAGATCCACGGCCTGACCCTGGGGCTGATCGGTTTCGGCCGCATCGGGCGGATGATTGCCCGGCGGGCGGCGGCCTTCGGCATGCGCATCCTCGCCGTGGATCAATTCGCGGCTGACCCCGACGGTCTGGCCGAGGCGATCCTGCCGCCGGACCGCCTGCCGGAGATGCTGGCGCAGTCGGATTTCGTGGTGATCGCCTGCCCGCTGACCGATGAAACACGCGGGCTGATCGGAGCGGCCGAACTCGCCGCCATGAAGCCGACCGGCGTGCTGATCAACGTATCGCGCGCGCCCATCGCCGACGAGGAGGCGCTGTACGGCGCCTTGCAGCGCCGGACCATCGGCGGTGCGGTGCTCGACGTCTGGTACGGCTATCCGGCCGGGGCGGACGACCGGGTGGCGCCCGCGCGCTTCCGCTTCGAGGATCTGCCGAACGCGGTCTGCACCCCGCATTCCTCGGCCTGGACCACCCGGCTGCCCGAACGCCGCTATGCCTTCATCGCCCGGAACATCGACCGGCTGATTGCCGGCGAACCGCTGCTGAACCTTGTGCGGGCGCCTGCTCCGGCAGCGCGGCCCGCCTTACAGAACACGAGCTTCCCATGATCCGAGACACCGAGGACCTCGCCCGCCGCAGCGCCGGCGTGCCGATCAAGATCACCGGCGTGAAGACCTTCGTCGTCAACGCCGAGATGCGCAACTGGATCTTCGTCAAGGTTTTGACCGACCAGCCCGGCCTGTATGGCTGGGGCGAGGCCAGCCTGAACTGGAAGACGCGGGCCGTCACCGGCGCCGTCGAGGATCTGGAGCCGACCGTGCTCGGCCGCGACCCGCGCGACATCGAGCAGTGTGTCCGCGCGATGAACAAGTTCAGCTATTACAAGCTGGGCATGGTCGGCGTTACGGCGATCAGCGGCATCGAGCATGCGCTGTGGGACATCTTCGGCAAGAGCGTCGGCCTGCCGGTGTGGCGCCTGCTGGGCGGCAAGGTCCGCGACCGCGTGCGGGTCTACACCCATCTCGGCCTCGGCGAGATGAAGTCGGTGTACGAGACCTTCGACATCGGCTCGCTGAAGGAGCGCGCCGCCGCGGTGACGGAGAAGGGCTACGACGCGCTGAAGGTGGTGTTCATCCCCTATGGTGCCCATAGCGCCCCGGTCCCGGCCCAGCGCCATGTCGGCAAGATGATGCAGGCGCTGCGCGACACGGTGGGTGACGGCGTCGACATCATGATCGACTTCCACGGCCGACCCGGCTCCATCGCCGCCGCCATGGGCTACATCCGCGAACTGGAGCCCTACCGGCCGATGTTCTGCGAGGAGCCCGTCCAGCCCGGCGACACCGAGGCGCTGCGCCGCATCGCCGAGCAGGCCGACTGCCCCATCGCGTCGGGCGAGCGGCTGGTGGGCTTGAGGGAATTCATGCCGGTCTTCGCCCAGAAGGCGGTGCACATCGCCCAGCCCGACCTGAACCACACCGGCGGCCTGCTGGAAGGGAAGAGGATCGCGGCACTGGCGGAGGCGGAGCTGATCGGCATCGCGCCCCACAATCCCAACGGCCCGCTGGCCGGCGTCGCTGCCCTGCATTTCGACATCTCCACCCCGAACTTCGTCATCCAGGAGGAGATGAGCGGTGCGGTGCCCTGGTACGACGATGTCGTGCAGACGCCGATCCGCCGCACCGGCAGCCACTGGGAGGTGCCGGACGTTCCCGGCTTCGGCATCGAGGTGAACGAGGATGAGGCGGCCAAGCACCCCTTCAAGCCGGAGGTGATGCACACGACCTCCGCCGTCCTGGACGACGGCACCATCGTCGATTGGTAAGCCGCAATCGGTAAGGCGCGGCCTTCCTGTTTCATCGGACGGATTTCGATCATGAGAGACTTCAACACCCCGGGCGACGTGTTCAACGCGCTGCCGTCGCGGGTCGTCTTCGGGGCGGGCGCGGTCGACCGCATCGACGGAGAGGTGGAGCGGCTGGGGGCCGAACGCGCGCTCGTCGTCTCCACGCCCGGCCGCAGCGCCATGGGCGGGCGTGTCGCCGACCGCCTCGGTAGCCGCTGCATCGGCATCCTGCCGGAAGCGATTTCCCAGGTGCCCATCGAACTGGCCATCCGGGGCCGGGCCAGGGCGCGCGAGATGGGCGCCGACTGTCTGGTCAGCGTCGGCGGCGGCGCCTCCATCGGTCTGGGCAAGGCCATCGCGCTGGAACTCGGGCTGCCGATCATCGCCGTGCCGACCACCTATTCCGGCTCCGAGATGACCGGCTTCTGCGGAATCACCATCGACGGCGTCAAGCGGATGCACCAGAGCCTGCGCATGCTGGCCGGCACCGTCGTCTACGATCCCTCGCTGACGCTCGGGCTGCCGGTGGATGTCAGCATGGCCAGCGCCATGAACGCGCTCGCCCATTGCGTCGACGCCATCTACACCCCCACCATCAGCCCGGTGATCGTGCCGGCGGCGATGGAGGGCGCGCGGGCGATCATGGACGCGCTGCCGCGGGTGGCCGCCCGTCCGGACGATCCGGAGGCGCGTGCCGACCTGCTTTACGGCGCCCATCTCGCCGGTGCGGCGCTGGCCGGCGGCTTCGCCCTCCAGCATGGCGTCGCCCATGTGCTGGGCGGCACCTACGGCGTGTCGCACGGATTGTCCCATGCGCTGGTGCTGCCCCATGTCGCGGCCTACAATGCGCCCTTCGCCCCCCAGGCGATGGAGCGGCTTGCCGCCGCCATGGGGGTGGCAGACGTCGGCGCCGCCATCTTCGACGTGATGGAAACGGTCGGCCTGCCGACGCGCCTGACCGAGGTCGGCTTCTCCGCCGACCGGATCGCGGAGGCCGCCCGCATCACCGTCGAGACCGACAACCGCTACAACCCCGGACCGGTGACCGAGGAGGCCGTGCGCGGCATCCTCGCCGCGGCGGTGGAGGGGCGCCGCCCAGGGTCGCATCCGGGCCGATAGGGGCCGGCGCTGGGAGCCGAACCGGAGCAGAGAACGCAAAAAAGGGAGGAACCACCATGACGATCAAGCCCACCATGACGATCAAGCGCAGACAGTTTCTGGCAGCCACCGCGGCGGGCGCCCTGGCCGTCCCCTTGGCCGCCCCCTTCATCTCGAAGGCGCACGCCGCGGAATTCGCCTGGAAGTTCGGCCACGGCTTCCCTGCCAGCCACCCGCTGCACGTCCGCGCCGTCGAGGCCGCCGAGCGCATCCGCAAGGAGACCAACGGCAAGGTCGACATCGCCGTCTTCCCCAACAGCCAGCTCGGCGGCGACAGCGACCTGCTGGCGCAGGTCCGCTCCGGCGGCATCGAGTTCTTCAGCACCGGCGGCCTGATCCTGTCCACACTGGTCCCGGTGGCCTCGATCAACGGCATGGGCTTCGCGTTCAAGGATTACGACGCGGTCTGGAAGGCGATGGACGGCCAGCTCGGCGGCGTGATCCGCAAGGGCTTCGACAAGGCCGGCCTCCACGCCTTCGAGCGCATCTGGGACAACGGCTTCCGCCAGATCACCACCGCCACCAAGCCGATCACCGGGCCGGCCGATCTGGCGGCGTTCAAGATCCGCGTCCCGGTCAGCCCGGTCTATGTGTCGCTGTTCAAGGGGCTGGGCGCATCGCCGACCAGCATCAACCTGGGCGAGGTCTATGCGGCCCTCCAGACCGGCGTGGTCGATGGGCAGGAGAATCCGCTGGTGGTCGCCGACACCGCCAAATTCTACGAGGTGCAGAAATTCTGCTCGATCACCAACCATGTCTGGGACGGCTCCTGGATCGTCACCAACGGCCGGTCCTGGCGCGGGCTGCCCGAGGATCTGCGCCAGATCGTCAGCCGCAACCTGAATGACGGCGCGCAGCAGCAGCGCCAGGACATCGCCGGCCTCAACGAAGCGCTGCAGAACTCGCTCTCGCAGAAGGGTCTGACCTTCAACAAGGTCGATCCGGCGCCGTTCCGGGAGGTTCTGCGCAAGTCCGGCTTCTACGGCGAATGGAAGGCCAAATACGGCGAGGAGGCCTGGAGCGCCCTGGAAAGCTCGGTGGGGGCCCTGACATGACGGCGGTGGTGGATCACAAGTCCACCGCCGGCCCGTCCGCTGCCGGTCCTTCCGACGGCGCCAGCCCGTGGCTGGCGCAGGTCGACCGGCTTCTGGGCTGGCTGTCCGAATTGCCGGTGGCGCTTCTGGTGGCGGCGGAGGTGGTGATACTCTTCACCGGCATCGTCGCCCGCTACGTACTCCACGCTCCGATCACCTGGTCGGACGAGCTGGCGTCGATCCTGTTCCTGTGGCTGGCGATGCTGGGGGCCGTCGTCGCCTTCCGCCGCGGCGAGCATATGCGGATGACCGCCTTCGTCAGCTGGGCGTCGCCCCGCGCGCGGGCCTTCCTCGACGTCTTCGCAGTGGCGGCGGCGCTCTGCTTCCTGCTGCTGGTCATCCTGCCGGCTGGCGAATTCGCCTGGGAGGAGCTGGAGATCACCACGCCCGCGCTGCAGATCTCGAACATGTGGCGCGCGGCGGCCCTGCCGACCGGCCTCGGGCTGATGATCGCGACGGCCCTGGTCCGGCTGGCACGGGTGGGCGACGTCCGGCTGGTGGCGGGCGCCCTGGCGGCGGTGGCGGCCATCGCCGCACTGTTCACGGTCCTCCAGCCGGTGCTGGCCGATCTCGGCAAGATCAACCTGCTGGTCTTCTTCGTGGTCGTGGTGGCCGGGTCGGTGTTCGCCGGCGTGCCCATCGCCTTCGCCTTCGGGCTGTCGAGCTTCGGCTATCTCGCTTTGACCACGAAGGTGCCGCTGCTCGTCGTCATCGGCCGGATGGACGAGGGCATGTCGCACCTGATCCTGCTGTCGGTGCCGTTGTTCGTCTTCCTCGGATTGCTGATCGAGATGACCGGCATGGCCCGCGCCATGGTGGCGGTGCTGGCCAACCTGCTCGGCCATGTGCGCGGCGGCCTGTCCTATGTGCTGATCGGTGCGATGTATCTTGTCTCCGGCATTTCCGGATCGAAGGCCGCCGATATGGCGGCGGTCGCCCCGGTGCTGTTCCCGGAGATGAAGAACCGCGGCGCCAAGCCGGGCGATCTGGTGGCGCTGCTGGCCGCGACCGGCGCGCAGACCGAGACCATTCCGCCCAGCATCGTGCTGATCACCATCGGCTCGGTCACTGGGGTTTCCATCGCCGCCCTCTTCACCGGCGGACTGCTGCCCGGCCTGCTGCTGGCGGTGATGCTGTGCCTGGTCGTGCGGCACCGCTACCGCAACGAAGACCTGTCGGGGGTGCGCCGGCCGACCGGCAGCGAGCTGGGCAAAAGCCTGGTGGTGGCGCTGCCGGCGCTCGCCCTGCCTTTCGTGATCCGCACCGCGGTGATCGAGGGCGTCGCCACCGCGACCGAGGTGTCGACCATCGGCATCGTCTATGCCGTTGCCGTCGGGCTGCTGGTCTATCGCCGCTTCGACTGGCGGCGGGTGGTCCCCATGCTGGTCGAGACCGCGGCCTTGTCGGGGGCGATCCTGTTCATCATCGGCACCGCGACGGGGATGGCCTGGTGCCTGACGCGCTCCGGCTTCTCGACCGATCTGGCCCACTTCATGGCCAGCCTGCCGGGAGGCTCCTTCACCTTCCTGGCGGTGTCCATCGTCGCCTTCATCATCCTGGGCAGCGTTCTGGAAGGCATCCCGGCCATCGTGCTGTTCGGCCCGCTGCTGTTCCCCATCGCCCGCGAGATGGGCGTGCATGAGGTGCAGTATGCGATGGTGGTGATCCTCGCCATGGGTTTGGGCCTGTTCGCCCCGCCCTTCGGCGTCGGCTTCTACGTCGCCTCGGCCATCGGGCGGGTCAACCCGGACGAGGGCATGCGCCCGATCATGGGCTATCTGGCGGCGCTGCTGGCCGGACTGGCGCTGGTCGCGGCCATTCCCTGGATCTCGACCGGCTTCCTGTAACCCGTATCGTCGGTCTTTTGGCAGGTTGCTCAAGCCGGCTCCGGTTCACTCCGGGGCCGGCTTTGTTTTTGGGAGGCCGGTCAGCGCTGCGAGACCGATCCGGCCGCCGCAGCGTGCAGGCGGACGTCGGCGAGCAGGACATCAAGCTGTTCGTGAAGCCCAGGCTGGGCGCCACCGTGGACATCCCGGCGCTGTCCGACTGGCTCGGCCGTCAGCTGGCGCCCTACCAGAACCCGCGCTACATCGCCCTGGTGGAGGGGTTCGAGCGCACGCCCAGCCAGCGCATCATGAAGCACCGCCTGTCGCCCGCAGTGAATGACAGCTGGGACCGTCAGGCGGCGCGCTGAGGCCGCCCGGCATCGTCTTCGCCTCCGTCGTCGAAAACGGACAAAGCCGGCTGTGAGACCAGCCGGCTTTGTCGTGTAGCAGGGAGGCAGAAGCCCCGCCCTCAGCGGGTCAGGCGCGGCTCCGGCAGGCCCTGGACGCCGGCGTCGAACATCAGGACCCGGCCGCCATGGGGGTCCTCGGCCAGATCGGCCGGGCCGCGGCTGAGCGAGGTGACCAGCATCGTGCGCAAGCCCTCCCCGCCGAAGGCGCACATGGTCGGCTTGCGCATCGGCACCTCGATGCGGCGGTCGAGATCGCCGCGCGGGGTGAAGCGCTTGATGCAGCCCTCGTCCAGGCAGCAGATCCAATAGCAGCCGTCGGCGTCGACCGCCGCACCGTCCGGCCGCCCGACCATCGCCCGCATGTCGATGAAGGGACGCCGGTTGCCGGCGGTGCCGGTCTCCGGATCGTAGTCCCAGGCCCACACCATCCGCACGTCGCGGTGGCTGTCCGACGCGTAGAGCGTCCGGCCGTCCGGGCTGAAGGCGGAGCCGTTGGGGATGACGAAGCCGGTCAGCCCGGTCTCCACCAGCCCCTCGGCGCGGGTGAAGCGGTACCACGCGCCGGACGGGTCGCCCTTGGCGATGTCCATCACCATGGCGGACACCCACAGCCGCCCCTGCCGGTCGCAGCGCCCATCGTTGAAGCGCATGCCCTCCGTCGGGAAGGGGCTATCGGCGAGGCGGCTGAGCACTGCTTCACTCCCCGCCTCGGGCAGGTCGGCATCGAAGAGACCGGTCTGGCAGGCGACGACCGCACCGCCGTCCGGCCGCAGCGCGAGGCTGCCGACCGGCTCCGGCAGCGTCCAGTCCTGCCGCACGCCGCTGGACTGGTCCAGCCGGTGGATGCGGCGGCCCGGGATGTCGATCCAGGTCCAGCTGCGGCGGTCGGCGTCCCAGACGGGATTCTCGCCGGTGCCGTTGCGCAGGTCCGGTTCGATGACGGCGTCGAGGCCGATGGTGGTGACGGCGGTCATTTGGTTGCTTCCACCGGTCCGCCCGATACGCCCGCCCGCTCGGCCCGCCAGCGCTTCACCAGCGGCAGCAGCATCGTCAGGATGGCGACGGTCAGCAGCACCGCGGTGATCGGCCGGCTGTAGAGGAAGTCGTAGCTGCCGCCCGAGAGCGACAGCGCGCGGCGGAAGTTGGCCTCGGCCATCGGTCCCATGATCAGCGCCAGCACCACCGGCGAGGCCGGGAAGTCCCACTTCTGCATGAAGTAGCCGGCGACGCCGGCGGCCAGCATGATGCCGATGTCGAACAGGCTGTTGTTGATGGCATAGGTGCCGACGACACAGAGCGCCAGGATGACCGGCGTCAGCACCGACTTCGGCATTTGCAGGATGCGGCCCATGAAGCGCAGCGAACCAAGCCCCAGCACCAGCATGCCGACATAGCAGAAGATCATGCCGGCGAAGAGGGTGAAGACCAGATCGCCGTGTTCCTTGAACAGCAGCGGACCCGGTTGCAGGCCCTGGAGCGTCAGGGCGCCCAGCATCACGGCGGTCACCGCGTCGCCGGGGATGCCCAGCGTCAGCATGGTCAGCAGCGCGCCGCCGGTGCAGCCGTTGGCGCCGGCCTCGCAGGCGGCCACGCCGCCCAGCTCGCCCTTGCCGTAATTCTCCGGCGTCTTGCTGAAGCGCCGCGCCTCGTTGTAGGCGACGTAGGCGGCGATGTCGGAGCCGGCGCCGGGAATGATGCCGATGACGATGCCGAGGATCGAGGAGCGCGACACGACGCCGAGCAGCGACTTGTAGGTCGCCCAGGGTGGGATGATGCGGCCAAGTGCTGCCGCCATGCCGAGGCGTACCTTCGGGTCCTCCATCGACTTGAAGGCTTCGGCGGCGGCGAACAGCCCGATCATCACCGGGATGAAGGGGACGTTGAACAGCTCGGTGTAGCCGCCGGTGAAGCGCGGGAAGCCGCCCATCGGGTCCATCCCGACGGTGGCGATCAGCAGGCCGAGGAAGCCGGCGATCAGCCCCTTCACCACCGACTTGCCGGAGATGCTGGCGATGATGCTCAGCCCGAAGACGGCGAGCGCGAAGCTTTCGGATGCGCTGAACTCCAGGGCGAAGCCGGCGAGCACCGGCGCCAGGAAGATCAGCACGAGGATGCTGGCCATGCCGCCGAGGAAGGACGACAGGGTGGCGGTGCCGAGCGCCACGCCGGCCATGCCCTTCTTGGTCAGCTCGAAGCCGTCCATCGCGGTTGCGGCGGCGGCAGGCGTGCCGGGGATCTTCAGCAGGATGGCGGTCACCGAGCCGCCATAGACGCCGCCGAAGAAGACGCCGGAGATCATCAGCAGGCCGGACACCGGGTCCATGCCGAAGGTGAAGGGCAGCAGGATGGCGACGCCCATCGTCGCGGTCAGGCCGGGAAGGGCGCCGATGACGATGCCGAGCGCCACGCCCACCAGGGACAGCAGCAGCGCCATCGGGTTGGCGGCCAGCGTCGCGACGCCGTTCATCAGCATGCCGAGTTCATGCATGGCGGCGCTCCTTGGCGGGAGTGAGGCGGGACGACGGGGTCATTCGAACAGGCTCCCGACCGGCAGCGGCACCTGGAGGGCGCTCTGGAAGGTGAAATAGATGACGGCGGTCACGACAACGGCGATCACCGGATTCCACAGCGGGCTGCGCTGCCCCATCAGCCACATCAGGGCTGCCATGTAGACCACCGTGGCGACGGCGTAGCCGACATACTCCATGGCGTAGAGGCAGGCGGCGGTGGCGAGGATGCCCAGCGCCACCCCGGCATAGCCGGCGACACCGACCGGCGGGGTATCGTCGGCGATGGTCGGCATGCGCAGCGTGTTGGCGATCAGGATCAGGCACAGCACGATCAGCACGGAGGCGTGGATGATCGGGAAGCGGGCCGGGCCGACGTCGGCGGCCAGCATGGTCTTGGGGAAATCGCCGGTCGATGCGATGGCGGCGGCGGCCACCGCGATCAGCACGACCGCGATGACGAGATTGGCGATCTTGGTGGAGAGGGGCGCGCCGGCCCCGCCGCCCTGGACAGGTGCGTTGCTCATCAGTCGGACTCCTCGGAAACGGAACGCCGGCCCGGCGGCTGCCGGACCGGCGCGTTTCCGTGTTACTTGGCCATGCCGAGCTTGGTCATCAGATCCTTGAAGAAGGCGTTGTCCTTCTGCATGGCGGCGCCGAACTCCGGACCGTCGGCATAGGCCCAGGTCAGGTTCATCTTGGCGAGCTGCTCACGGAAGGCCGGCTCCTCGGCCGCCGCCTTGCTGGCCTTGCGCAGGGTCTCGACGACCGGCGCCGGGGTCTTCTTCGGAACGACGATGCCGCGCCATGTGGCGACCGACAGGTCGATGCCCTTCTCCTTCAGCGTGGGCACGTCGGGGAACGCCTTGGAGCGCTCGTCGGCCATCACCGCCAGCATGCGGAGCTGGCCGCCGGCAACCTGGCTCGACACCTCGGCCGGGCTGACCGACACCGCCTCGATGTGGCCGCCCAGCAGGGAGGTCACGGCCGGGTTGGCGCCGTCGAACGGGATGTGGTTGAAGGTCAGGCCGGTCTTGTTCTGCAGCGCCTCGGCGGCGAGGTGCCAGATGGCGCCGGTGCCGGAGTTGCCGATGCGGACCTTGCCGGGGTTGGCCTTGGCGTCGGCCAGGAACTCCTCGATGGTCTTCCAGGGCGCATCGGCCTTGACGGTGATGGCGCTCGGCTCGGCGTTCAGGCGGGCGATCGGGGTGAAGTCGTCGACCGAGAAGCGGGCCACGCCCATGTGCGGCAGCAGGGTGATCTCCACCGTGCCCATGCCGACCTTGTAGCCGTCGGCGCGGGCGGCCATGATCTCGGTCAGGCCGACGGCGCCGCCGCCGCCGGTCTTGTTGACGACGCCCATCGCCTGCGGCAGGTGCTTCTTGGTGGCGTCGGCATAGGCGCGGGCGACCAGATCGGTGCCGCCGCCTGCGGCATAGGGAACGATCAGCTCGATCGGCTTGGTCGGGTAGTCGGCGGCCTGCGCGCCGGCAATCAGGCTGGCCGTGGCCAGGACGCCGACGACGGCGCCGGTCAGGAGGCGATAACCCTTCATAAACGTTCTCCCTCGAATTTTGCTTGATGGGGTGCGGATAAGGAAAAGCGGACGGCTTCGCCGCCCGCGTGAAGTCAGCGCGGGTTGAGCGCGGTCCAGGACGCGACGAAGGCGTCGGCCCGCTCGGCGATCTCAGCTGCGGTCATGCCCGGCTTGTAGAGCGCCGATCCCAGCCCGAAGCCGGCGACGCCGACCTCCAGGAAGGGGGCCATGGTGTCGGGGGCGATACCGCCCACCGGCAGCAGCCGGGTGCCGGCCGGCAGCACGGTGCGGATCGCCTTGACGATGGTCGGGTTGATCTGCTCGGCCGGAAACAGCTTCAGCGCGTCGGCGCCGGCCGCCAGAGCCGCGAAGGCCTCGGTCGCCGTGGCGACGCCGGGGACGCAGGCCAGTCCGGCCGCCTTGGCGGCGCGGATCACCGCGGTGTCGGCATGCGGCATCACCACCAGATCGGCGCCGATCTCCTTGAGGCGGGCGACCTGCGCCACCTCCAGCACGGTGCCGGCGCCGACCAGCGCGTCCTGCGGCAGGATGCGGCGGATGGCGGCGATGCTGTCGAACGGATCCGGCGAGTTGAGCGGCACCTCGATCAGGCGGAAGCCGCGCTCGTAGAGGGCGCGGGCGGCGTCCTCGCATTCGGCGGGCTTCAGGCCGCGCAGGATGGCGACCAGCGGCAGGGCGGCGAAGGCGGCGTCGAGCCTAGCCTTCAATGTGTCTTCAGACATGTGTGTCCTTTCCGGCCGGCGGCGCGATCAGGCCGGCGGCGATGGCGAACTGGAACAGCCCCTTGGGCGCGGTGTTTTCGAGCCGGGCGGTGGGCTCGATGCCCAGCAGGGCCAGCCCCTGGACGTAGCGGCGGCACAGCGAGCCGTCACCGATCAGCAGAAGCGGCCGGCCACTGCCCAGCGCCGCCCCCATCCGGGCGAGGCCGGAGACCATCTCGTGCCCGATCAGCAGGCCGGACAGGAAATCCTTCAGCAGTTCCGGCGCCATGCGGCGGGTGATGCCGAGCGTGCGGGCGGCGAAGATCTGGTGCGACAGGTCGCCTGGGCCGCTGGCCTGCGCCGCCCGCACGCCGTCGGCGAAGGCCGCGTCGCGGGCGTCAGCATCGGCCTCCACATCCGCCGGCATCAGGCGGCCGAGGATCGAGTGCTTGGTCAGCACGGCGAACAGCTCGCCGGTCATGTAGGTGGCGAAACGGGTCATCCGCCCGTCCTCGATCTGCACCCATTTGGAATGGGTGCCGGGCAGCACCATGCAGGCCTCGCGCGCCCAGTCCGGACGGTCGGCCAGCACGCCGGCGATCTGGATTTCCTCGCCGCGCAGGATGTCGGGCGGTGCGTCGGGCGGGGCGTAGGTGACGCCGGGGGCGATGAGGATGCGGACGCCGGCGGCACTGTCCACCGCGATGGCGTGGCCGGCCAGCGTGCCGGTGTCGGCCGGGCAGGCGACATAGGGCGCCTCGGCCCAGCCCTGGGCGCTGCCGACCATGCCGCCGGCCACCACCGGGACGCCCGGAGTGCCGGCCAGCCAGTCGCCGCACAGCTCGGCGAAGGCCTGCTCGAAGCCGGGCAGGCCGGGCTGCGGCAGATTCTGGATGCCGTGCGCGTTGGCGCGCTGCTCCAGCACCATGCCGGCGCCGTCCATGAGGAATCCGCGCAGACTGGAGGTGCCCCAGTCCAGCGCGATCAGGGCCGCCCCGTCGCGCTTCCGTCCTGTTTCCATCCCAATTCCTTCGATATCGCATCGGCGGCCGCGCGGACCACCGGTCCGAGTTCAGCCATCCGTTCGTCCGGCATGTAGGGCACCGCGCTCGCCACGCTGATGGCGGCGACCACCTGGTTGCTGATGTCGCGCACCGGCGCGCCGACGCAGCGGACGCCGATCTCGTTCTCTTCGAGGTCGAGCACCCAGTCCCGCCGCAGGAAGCCTGCCATCAGCTTTTCGTATTTCGGCCAGGGCAGCGGCCCGGGCCGTCCGCCCACCGTGTCCGGCGCCGTCGCCACCGCGTCGTGCAGCGCACGCCAGCGCGACGGCGGCATCCCCAGCATCAGCGCCTTGCCGATGCCGGTCGAGGCCAGCGGCATGCGCAGGCCGACGCGCGAGCGCATCTCCAGCCCGCGCGTGCTCGGAATCTTGTCGAGATAGAAGACCTCGTCGCCGTCGACCACGCCGAGATGGACGGTGTCGCCGGTGCGCTGGGCCAGCGCCTCGATGTGGGGCCGGGCGAGCGCCACCAAGGGCCGCTGCTCCAGCGCCCTCATGCCGAGTTCGATCAGCTTCGGTCCCAGCAGATAGCCCTTGTAGGGGACATGGTGCAGGTACCCCTCCGCCACCAGGCTGTTCAGCATGCGGTGAACGGTGCTGCGCGGCGTGTTCAGCCGGGCCGCGATGCCCTTCACCTCGGTCGTGCCGGTCGCCACGCACTCGATGGCCGCCAGCCCGCGGAGCAGGGTCTGCGTTCCGGCGGCCTGCCGCCTTTCGGGTGTGGCCGGGTCGATCGCGTCAACGGGCTGGGTCATGGGATCGATTCTGGTGGGCATTCGTGTCGCCTCGGTGACGGGACCTTAGTGGCCACGTTGTATGTTGTCAAATCTAACAGCAATGATGCCATATAGTGAGACATTTATAAAGAAGGCAATATGACGCGCTGATACGGCCAATCTTGACCCAGCCATGGTCAGCTCCTAACATCCTGATGATATTGAGAGTTATATCTCAATATTTGAGACATTGTTTGCGTCGAGCGCGGGCCGCACCGCGCTTCGCGGTTTTCAACACGAGTGAAGGAAGGGCTCACGCATGTTCGATGATCTGAAAGGCCGGCGCGTTCTGGTGACGGGGTCGTCCCAGGGAATCGGTCTGGCGGCGGTCGAGGCGTTCGCCCGCCACGGCGCGCTGGTCGGCATGAACGGCCGCAAGGCGCCGGCCGACCTCGACTCCACGCTGGCCCGGCTGAACGCGCTGGACGGCGAGGTCGCCTTCCTGCCCGGCGACGTGTCGTCCAGCGAGGGTGCAAAGCGTCTGGTCGAGGATTTCGTCGCCCGCTTCGGTGGCATCGACGTACTGATCAACAACGCGGGCGGTCTGGTCGCGCGCAAGCCGCTGGAGGAGATCGACGACGAATTCTTCGACGCGGTGACCGACCTGAACGCGCGCTCCGCCCTGATGGTCACCAAATACGCGCTGCCGCACCTGAAGGCGTCCGCCACGCAGAGCGGCACCACCGCGTCGGTGATCCTGGTCGGCTCGGTCGCCGGCTACACCGGCGGCGGCCCCGGCGCCGGGCTGTACGGTGCGGCGAAGGCGTGGCTGCACAACATCCAGAAGAACTGGGTGAATTTCCACACGAAGGACGGCATCCGCTTCAACACGGTGTCGCCCGGCACCTTCGACACCGCCTTCCACGCCGACAAGGACACGGACACCAAGGCCCGGATCGGCGCCGGCTTCCCGATGGGCCGCTTCGGCAAGCCGGAGGAATGCGCGCCGACCTTTCTGTTCTTCGCCTCGCATGCCTGCAGCGGCTACATCACCGGGCAGATCCTCGACGTCAACGGCGGCCAGTACATGCCCTGAGCCGGCTGGCTATTCCCTCCGGCCTGAAGTTTCGGCCAATCGGCCGCTCCGGGCCGGCAGGGCAGGGGCATCGTCGCGCAGCACGACGTAGATCGCCGGGATGACCAGCACGGTCAGCAGCGTCGAACTCAGCAGGCCGAACAGCAGCGAGATCGCCAGCCCCTGGAAGATGGGGTCGGTCAGGATGAAGGCGGCGCCGATCATCGCCGCCACGGCGGTCAGCAGGATCGGCTTGAAGCGGATCGCCCCGGCCTCGAGGACGGCCTCCCGCACCGGCAGCCCGCGGTCCCGAAGATGGCGGATGAAGTCCACCAGCAGGATGGAGTTGCGCACGATGATGCCCGCCAGGGCGATGAAGCCGATCATCGAGGTCGCGGTGAAGGCGGCCCCGAACAGCCAGTGTCCTGCCACGATGCCGATCAGGGTCAGCGGCACCGGCACCAAAATCACCAGCGGCAGCCTGAAGCTGCCGAACTGCGCGACCACCAGCAGGTAGATGCCGAGGATCGCCACCGCGAAGGCGGCACCCATGTCGCGGAAGGTGACGTAGGTGATCTCCCACTCGCCCTCCCACAGCAGCGCAGGCCGGCTCTGGTCGTCGGGTTGTCCATGCAGCAGGATGTCCGGCGCTGCTGTGAGCCCGGCAGCTTTCCAGTCGATCCGGTTCAGCCGCTCCTGCACCGCCAGCATGCCGTAGACCGGCGCCTCGTAGCGTCCGGCGAGATCTGCCATCACCATCTCGGCAAAGCGGCCGTTGCGGCGGAACAGCGGATATGACGCCGGTTCCCGCGCCATGGTGACGAGGTCGCCCAGCTCGACCGTGCCGCGGGCGCCGGGCACCGGCGTCGCCAGGATGCGCTCCGACAGGAACAGGCCCGACTTCGGCAGCCGCACCGATATCTCGATGGGGGTGCGTCCGGCCCCGCGATGCGAGTAGCCGACCGGCACGCCGCCGACCAGCGCCTGCAACGTGTCATAGACCGCCTGCTCCTCGACGCCGTGGAACTCCAGGCTCTCGCGGTCCAGCGCGAAGCGCAGCCGCTCGCCGGGCGCACGCACGGTGTCGTCCACATCGACGATGAAGTCCACGCTGCGGAAGGCGTCCCGGACGATGCCCGTCGTCTTGCGCCGCGTCTCCGCATCGGGACCGTAGACCTCGACCAGCAGGGTGGAGAGCACCGGCGGGCCGGGCGGCACCTCGACGGCCTTGAGCGAGGTGCCGTCGGGAACGGCCAGATTCCTCAGCCGCGCCCGGATGTCGAGCGCTATGTCGTGGCTGCTGCGGTGGCGCTCGCCCTTGGGGGCGAGGTTGACTTGCAGGTCGCCCTGCTCCGGCTGGTCGCGCAGATAGTAATGGCGCACCAGACCGTTGAAGTTGAAGGGCGAGGCGGTGCCGCCATAAGCCTGGACGCTCGCCAGTTCCGGCAGGTCGGCGATCTTCCGGGCGGCGGCCAGCAGCACGCGCCCGGTATCCTCCTGCGCCGCCCCGCGCGGCAAATCCACGACGACCTGGAGTTCGGACTTGTTGTCGAAGGGCAGCAGCTTGACTGCCACGTCCTTGGTGTAGAAAAGCGCCGTCGAGGCCAGCGTCGCCACGCCGACCACGAGCAGGAATGCCCAGGCCCGGCGCCTGCTGCGGATGACCGGGCGCGCGACTGTGAGGTATAAGCGGCCCAGCAGGCCGCCCTGCTTATCGCCATGCCCGCCGCCCTGTTCATCGCCGTGCCCAGCCGGGGCTTCGCCCGGCCGCAGCTTCACCATCAGCCAGGGCGTCAGCACCATGGCGACGAAGAAGCTGAAAACCATGGCGGCCGACGCATTCGCCGGGATCGGGCTCATGTAGGGGCCCATCAGGCCGGACACGAACATCATCGGCAGCAGTGCGGCGATCACCGTCAGGGTGGCGACGATGGTCGGGTTGCCGACCTCCGCAACCGCCTCGATGGCGGCCTGGACCTTGCTGCGGCCGTCGCGCATCGACCAGTGCCGGTCGATGTTCTCCACCACGACGATGGCGTCGTCCACCAGGATGCCGATGGAGAATATCAGCGCGAACAGGCTGACGCGGTTGATGGTGTAGCCCATCAGCCAGGACGCGAACATGGTCAGCAGGATGGTGGTCGGGATGACGATCAGCGTCACCATGCCCTCGCGCCAGCCGATCGCCAGCACGATCAGCCCGACGATGGTCACGGTGGCGAGCGCCAGGTGGAACAGCAGTTCGTTGACCTTCTCGTCCGCCGTCTCGCCGTAGTTGCGGGTGACGGTCAGCGTCAAGTCCCTGGGCAGCGGCCCGGCCTGGATGGCCTGCACGCGGTCGAGGACGCGCCCGGCGATGGTCACCGCATTGGCCCCGGCGCGCTTGGCGATGGCGATGGTGACCGCCGGCGTTTGGACGAGCCCGCCCTTGCCGTCGGGCAGCAGGTTCCAGGCCGTGCTTTCGTCCGGCCGCGAGCCCATAACGATGTCGGCCACATCCTTGACATAGACCGGGCGCCCGTCGCGGGCGGTCACCAGCAGCAGGCCGATGTCGGCGGTTCCCTGAAGCGTCTGTCCGGCCAGCGCCGGCAGGCTGCCGCCCTGGGCGCGCACCGAGCCGACCATGAAGGCGCGGTTGGCGCTCCTCACCTTGTCGACCAGCTGGTTGAGCGTGACGCCGAACAGAGCCAGCCGCTCCGGATCCGGTTCCACCCGGATCTGGTCGGGATGGCCGCCGGCGATGACGCTGCGGCCGACATCCTCCACCTGCACCAGCTGCGCCAGCAGCTCGTCCGCCACGCCATACAGCGCGGTGTCGGTCCAGCGCGACGCCGTGTCCGGCCGGGGGGCCAGCGTCAGGGTCAGGATCGCCACGTCGTCGATGCCGCGCCCGACGATCAGCGGCTCCGGAATGCCGAGCGGGATGCGGTTCAGGTTGGCCCGCACCTTCTCGTGCACGCGCAGGATCGCGTCGTCCGCCGAGGTGCCGACGAGAAACCGGGCGGTGACGACGACGCGGTCGTCCAGGGTCTGGCTGTAGGTGTGCTCGACCCCGTCGATGCCCTTGACGATCTCCTCCAGCGGCTTGGTCACCAGCTCGACCGCGTCGTCCGCCTTCAGCCCGTCGGCGCGAACCAGGATGTCCACCATCGGCACGCTGATCTGCGGCTCCTCCTCCCGCGGCAGCGAGAGCAGGGCGACCGTGCCGACCACCAGCGAGGCCAGCAGCAGAAGCGGGGTGAGGGGCGAGCGGATGAAGGTCCGCGTCAGCACCCCGGAAAGTCCGAGCGTCATCATGCACCGTCCGGGCGGACGATCACGTCGCCGGGCCTCAGGCCGGACAGCACCTCGATCCCGCCGAGCTGGTTGCCGACCCCGGGGATCGCACCGCCGACCTGCACCGGCACCTCCGTCCCGTCGGCCAGCCTTACGAAGTCAGTGCCGAAGCGGCGCAGGAGATAGCCGGGCGGAATGACGAATGCCTGCCGCGTGCCGGTGGCGACGTAGACGCGCACACGCTCGCCGACAAAGAAGTCGCCGAGCCCGCTCACCGTGGCGTCGGCCACCACCTGACCGCCGGACATCTCGGGATAGACCTGACGGACGGTGCCGCGCTTCAGGTCGAGCGGCTTCGCGTCCGGCGCGGCCTCGCCGCCGGGCGGCATCACCGGGGCGAGGCCGCGGTCGCCGACCAGCACCGGGTCGCCCTCGTGCATGAAGCGGGCATGGCGTTCGGGCAGGCGCAGGCGCAGCACGTAGGTTTCCGTCGCGATGCTGGCGACCGTCTCGCCGGGCATCACCACGGCGCCGTCGATTGCCTTGACCTGGAGGATGCGGCCGTTGGCGGGGGCGGACACCGCGCCCTCGCGCATCTGCTCCACCACCACCGCCCGCTCCGCCGTCATGGCGGCGATCTGGGCGCGGGCCACGTCCACGGCGGACTGCGCGTCGTCGAGCCGCTGCTGCGTCCCCGTTCCGCTCGCCCGCAGCTGCCGGGCGCGGTCCAGCTCCAGGCCGGCCTGATGCTGCTGCGCCTGGAGCGCCTGGATGCGCGCGTCCAGCGCCGCCAGTTGCAGCGGCAGCTTCGGGTCATGCACGGTGGCAACGACCTGACCCATGCTGACCTTGTCCCCTTCCTTCGCCGTCAGATCGGCGATGGTGCCGCCGATGCGGGTGCGCGCCAGCGTCTCGTGGACGCTTTCCACGGTGGCGAAGACGGCCTTCAGATCCTCCACCATAAGGGCGCGCACTGTGAGCCGGGCGGCACCGGCGTCGGCCTGGGCCAGCGCACCGGACAGCGGAACTGCGGCGAACAGGAGCGTCGCGGCCAGAAGGAGGCCGGCGGGTCGACGGGGCATGACGGCCACCTTGACTGGGATGGATAAAGCACCTCTTGACCATTAAATAAGAATAATCTAATTTAGTGTCAATGAATGAATTGGACCGCAGCCATGTGAGTTCGGCGGCGCGCCTGCTGAAGGCGCTGGCCAACGAACGGCGCCTCTCCATCCTCTGCCTGTTGGGGCGCGGGGAACTCTGCGTCGGCGACCTCGCGGACGCAGTCGGGCTCAGCCAGTCGGCCTTGTCGCAGCATCTGGCGAGGCTGCGTGCCGAGGGCCTCGTGCGGACCCGCCGCGACGGGCTGACGATCTTCTACAGGCTGGCCAGCGCCGAGGCGGCTGCGGTGATCGAGGTGCTGGCGGGCCTGTATTGCGATCCTGTGCCGGAGGACTCTCCGGCTTCGGGCCAATCCTTGCATCGGGAGACATCGACATGAGCATCGACCGCATCGTAATGGCCTTCGCCGGAACCCTTGTCCTGCTGAGCTTGGCTTTGTCGCATCTGCACAGCCCGCAGTGGCTGTGGCTGACCGCCTTCGTCGGCGCCAACCTGTTGCAGGCCGCCTTCACCGGCTTCTGCCCGCTGGCGGTCGTCCTCAAGCGGCTGGGCGCCAGGGCGGGCGCCGCCTTCACCTGAGCCTATGCAGCTGGGGTCATGGCCAAGACGATCCGCATAGACCCTGAGGCCGCAGTCAGCCTTCGCCTGAACCGAAGGCAGACTGCGGCAAAGCCGCATTGTGACGTTCCGCCGCATCGATCAAGCTTGTCCCAGCTACGGAGGCTAAGAGGACGGGAGGACGGAGCATGGCTCTGCTGGATCGCGACAACGCCGAAGCCGATGGCAAAGGCCCGATGGCCGGGGTGGACCGCCGGCTGCTGGTGGTGGCGCTGTCCCTGGCGCTGCTGACCCTGCTGGCGGTTCTGGACCAGTACCGGCCGACGCCGGGATCGGCGCCTCCGATGGAGTGGCAAATCCCTGGCGTGGAACTGCCGCGGACGGTGCCGATGGCAAAGGCGCCCAGCCCGCGCCCGGACGAACTGCTGGGCGCCGACTGACGGGGTTGCCGGTCAGCCGGCCGGCGGGCTTTCGCTCCCGTCGCCGAGCGGCCGTTCCATCAGAACGCCGTCCAGCCAGCGGCCGAACTTGAAGCCCACGGCGGGCAGGATGCCGACAGGACGGAAGCCGCAGGCGCTGTGCAGGCCGATGGAGCCGTGGTTGGCGCTGTCGCCGATCGCCGCGATCATCCGGCGGTAGCCCGCCGCCTCGCACATCTCGATCAGTGGGTCCATCAGCGCCCGGCCGATGCCGCGCCGGCCCATGCCGTCGGCGACATAGACGGAATTCTCCAGCGTGAAGCGGTAGGCGCTGCGGGTGCGGTACAGGCCGGCATAGGCATAGCCGACCAGCCGCCCCTCGCACTCCGCCGCCAGATAGGGCAGCCCGCGGCCCAGGATGTCGGCGCGGCGGCGGGCGATCTCGGCCTCGTCCGGCGGCACCTCCTCGAACGAGGCGGTGCCGTGCAGCACATGGCGGGCGTAAAGGGCGGTGATGGCGGGAATGTCGGCGTCGGCGGACGCCCGCACGGTGATGGCAGGCCCGGTAAGGGAAACCATGTGGATCAGCTCCGGTCAGGACGGTCGGCGGGAAGAAGGAGGGCGCAGACGGTCGCCAACCCGCCGCCGACGCCGAGAAGCGCGAAACCCCAGCCCCAGCCGGCCACGCCGGCACCACCGGCCCGGTCCAGCATCAGACCGACCGCCAGCGGCGCCGCCCCGCCGGCGCCGAAGCCCAGGATGGAGCGGACGGCGAGCGCCGCCCCCAGGCTGCCCGGCTCGACCGATTCGGTCATCGCCGTCGACAGCACGGGGGAGTCGCCCAGCGCGGAAAAGCCGTAGAGCGCCGCCACCGCCAGGACCAGGGCCAGCGGCATCCCGTCCGTCCAGCCGATGGTGAAGGAGCAGGCGGCCCCCAGCACGCCCATCGCCACCAGCACTGCCCGCCGGCCCAGCCGGTCGGATGCGCGCCCCATCAGCAGCGACGAGAGGAAGCCCGAGATATGGATGGCACCGGCGATCCACAGCCCGCGCATGCCCGCCCCGTCGCCGCCGGCGCCGGCCAGACTGGCGGTCAGGAAGGCCGGCAGCCACGCCCACATGCCCAGCAGTTCCCAGCAATGGGCGGTGTAGCCGGCGGTCAGCAGGAAGGACCGGCGGTCGGACAGGAAACGGAAGGCGCCGCGCAGCCGCCGCGCTCCCCCGCCCGCCACCAGATTGGGCCGCCCGAGCAGTCCCGGCGTGGCGAGCAGCGCCGCCAGCAGCGGCCCCAGCCCGCAGGCGATGAAGGCCGCCTCGTAGCCGAACCGTTCGGCCAGCCCGGCGGCCACCGCGATGGAGGCGAAATAGCCGAGCGACCCCGCCGCCAGCAGCCAGCCCACCGCAGCACCACGCCGGTCCGCCGGCACGCCCTGTGCCACCAGCATGATGGAGGGGGCATAGGTGCCGCCCTGCGTCAGCCCCATCAGCGCGAACAGCAGCAGTCCGCTTTCCGCCGAGCGGGCGAAGAATGCGAAGGCGATGCCGGTCAGCGCCGTCGCCCAGCTGGCCCACAGGAAGACGCGCCTGGCGCCCAGGCTGTCGGCGAACCAGGAGGAATCCCACCAGCGACAGGGCGTAGCCGACGTTGAAGGCGGTCTGGATCGACCCGGCCTCTCCCGCCGACATGCCCCAGGCCTGCATCGCGGGCACGAGCGCGCCGGCATAGACCATGAAGGACAGCGAGGTGGCGAAACGGCTGGCGCAGAGCAGCACGAACCAGATCGGCCGGGGCGTTTGGGCAGGGGCGGGAGTGGCGATGGCGGCGGTCGTCATGCCCACACCGTCGCGGAGGGCCGGGGAAAAGGCAAATTTATTGATCTGATCGGAATCATAAGGAAGACTGGGGGTATGCGCGGCCTGAACCTTGACCAGCTCATCACTTTCGCGACCGTCGTCGAACATGGTGGCTTCACCGAGGCCGCCGGGCGGCTCGGCCTGACCCAGCCGGCGGTCAGCATGCAGATCCGCAATCTGGAGGAGCGTTTCGGCGTGCGGCTGGTGGAGCGGGTGGGCAAGCGCGCCCTGCCGACCGCGGCCGGCCGCGACCTGCTGCCCTTCATCCGCCGCCTGCGCGAGGAGATGGAGGCGGCATCGGCCGCCATGGGCCGCCACCGCTCCGGGCAGGTCGGGCGCGTGCGCATCGGCACCGGGGCCACCGCCTGCATCTACCGCCTGCCGCCGATCCTGACCGCCCTGCGCAGCGCCCATCCCGGGCTGGAGATCATCGTCGTCACCGGCAACACGCCGGACATCCTGGATGCGGTGGAGGGCGGAACGCTGGATCTGGCGCTGGTCACTCTGCCGGCCGGCCGCCCCGGCCTGTCCATCGAACCGGTCTGCGCCGAGGAGCTGGTCTGTGTCGGCCCCCGGGGCGACGCGCCGCTACCGGAGCGGACCATCGCCCCGGAAATCGCCCCTGCGGCGCTGGCGGACGAAACGCTGATCCTGTACGAGCGCGGCGGGACCATGCGGGCGGTGATCGACGGCTGGTTCATGGCCGGCGGCATCCAGCCGCGTCCATCGATGGAGCTGGGCAATGTGGAGGCGATCAAGAACCTCGTCGCCGCCGGGCTCGGCCGGTCGATCCTGCCGTCGGTCACGGTGGCGGGGCCGCAGGATTGCGACCGGTTCGCAGTACAAGCTCTGACGCCGCCATTGGTCCGCACCCTTGGGTTGGTGTTGCGGCGTGACAAAGTGCTCGATGCCGGCGTGCGGGCAATGGTGAAGGCAATCACCGATATGCGGTAACGACATCGTCTGCATTTTGGATATCGCAATCGTCCGGAATATTGCTTTTGGAAGGTTTACAGCCGCTTTGGGCATTGCGCACTCTCGACGAATGAGCGTTTCGTTTTTCTTTGGGCGCCTATGACCGAACAGCCGTCCGTCCCGACCGAGCCCGCCGATAACCGAACGGGAGCCGGGCCGGATTTGCCTGCCCCGCCAAAGACAGATGTGCAGGCAAGGCTGGAGGAGCTTGAGCGCGAGAACGCCCGGCTCCGGTCGGCGCTGTCCACCGCCCTGTCCACCACCCAGGACGGCCGCGACGATCTGTTGACGGTCACGGCGCTGAACGAGGATTTGCGCACCGCCTTCACTGCGCTGGAGCGCAGCCGCGCCGCCCATGCCGACAGCGAGAGGCGGCTGCGCGCGATCCTGGACAGCGCCATCGGCCACGCCATCCTGACCCTGGATCCTGCCGGCCTGATCACCAGCTGGAACCCCGGCGCCGTCAACATCCTGGGCTGGAGCGAGGAGGAGGTGCTGGGCCGGCCGGCCGACATCCTGTTTCAGCCGGAAGAGGTCGCAGCCGGCGTGCCCGACGCCTTGCGGGTCCACGCCCTCGCCGAGGGCCGCATCCGGGAGGAACGGCCTGTCCGCCACCGGGAGGGCTTCGCCGTTTGGGGCGCGCTGACCATCCTGCCGCTCCAGGGCGACGAGGAGGGATTCCTGTGGATCCTGCATGACCGGTCCGACGAGCGGCGGATGGAGGAGGCGATTGCCGACGTGCGGCGGCGCGCGACCGACATCCTCGACAGCATCGACGAGGCGCTGGTGGCGCTGGACTGCGAGTACCGCGTGATTTACCAGAACCGCCGCGCCGAACAGCTCGACCATCAGCCGCTGTCGGCGGTGCGCGGCCGCCGCCTGTGGGAGGTGTGGCCGCAACTGGCGGGATCGGACCTGGAGGCGCTGTGCCGCAGGACGATGACGGAGCGGCAGCCGACCGCCATCGAAAAGCGCTTCGACGGCGAAGACACCACCTTGTGGCTGGAGGTCCGCTTCCTGCCGACGGCGGAGGGGGTGGGCTGCTTCTTCCGCGACATCACCACGCGCAAGCGGGCGGAGGAGGAGGCCCGCGCCTCGCACGAGCGGGCGGTGAAGATCCTGGAAAGCATCAGCGACGCCTTCTATGCCGTCGATCACGACTGGCGCTTCACCTACATCAACCGCAAGGCCGAACAGGTCTGGGGCCGCTCGCGCGACACCCTGCTGGGCCGCCGCGTCTGGGAGGCCTTTCCCAAGGTGCTGGGCAGCGAAGCCTTTGAAGCGCAGAAGCAGGCGGTCTGCGAAGGCCGCGAAATGACCGTCGAGGTGCTGTCTCCCACCATGGGCAATTGGCTGGAGGCCAGCATCTATCCCAACGCCGACGGTCTCTCGGTCTATTTCCGCGACATCACCGCCCGCCGGCAGGCGCAGCAGGCGCTGTTGCAGGCGAAGGAAACGGCGGAGGCCGCCGACCTCGCCAAGGGCAAGTTCCTGGCCGCCGCCAGCCATGACCTGCGCCAGCCGTTGCAAGCGCTGCTGCTGTTCGTCGACGTGCTGAAGCCGCATGTGCAGGGCAGCCAGGGCGCCACCGCGCTGATGCATCTGGGCCGCGGGCTGGACGCGCTGAAGGAGTTGCTGGACAGCCTGCTCGACATGTCGCGGCTGGATGCCGGCGTGGTCCAGCCCAACATCGAGAATGTGCCGGTCGCCCCGCTGTTCGACCACATCGCCGCCTCCTACCGGCCGGTGGCGGCGGCCAAGGGGCTGGAACTGCACGTCCTGTCCTGCAACGCCGCCGCCCGGACCGACCGCACCCTGCTGACCCGCATGGTGCGCAATCTGGTGGAAAACGCCCTGCGCTATACCGAGAGCGGTCGGATCGACATCGAATGCCGCCGGGCCGGCGGGCGGCTGCTGATCGAGGTGCGCGACACCGGAATCGGCATCCCCTCCGACCATCTGGAAAGCATCTGGGAGGAATTCCATCAGGTCGGCAACCCGGAGCGCGACCGCAACCGCGGGCTTGGGCTTGGGCTGGCCATCGTGCGGCGGCTGTCGCTGCTGCTGAACCATCCGGTGGACGTGACCTCGAAGCCGGGGCAGGGGACCAGCTTCGTCATCGCCCTGCCGCTTGGCCGCAAGGTCGAGACGCCGGTGACCGCAGCGGAGGCGGCGACCGCCGGCCGCGGCCGCTTCGCCGTGGTGGTCGACGACGACGCCATCGTTCTGCTGGGGCTGGAGACGATCTTCCGCGACTGGGGCTATCAGGTGCTGGTTGCCGGCTCCGCCCAGAAGGCGGTGGAGGGGTTGAGCCGCATGGGCCGCCGCCCCGACCTGATCGTCGCGGATTACCGGCTGCGCGAAGGGCGCTACGGCACCGAGGCGGTCGCCCGCATCCGCGCGCTGTACGACGACCCCGGCAGCGCACCGGTCCCCGGCCTGATCCTGACCGGCGAGACCGGTCCCGAATGCGAACGCGACGCCGCCGCCCACGGGCTGGGCATCATCCACAAGCCGGTGACCCCGCGCCAGCTCAGCCACGCGTTGGGCGAATTGCTGGGCGCGCCCTGACAGGGCGGGGCGCCGCCCCCGCCTTCCTCACCCCCGCCCATCCAGGAAGGCGCTCAGCTGCTCGCCCGCCTGGATGACGTGGCGCACGACGATGTCGCAGGCGGCGTCCGCATCGCCGGCACGGCAGGCCGCCAGCAGGGCGTGATGCTCGTCCTGGGAGCGGGGATGGTAGCCCAGCGCCGAGAACTGGAAGCGCAGATAGCGGTCGGCGGCGGCGAGGTGCTGCTCCACCAGCGCCAGCAGGCGCGGCCGGCCGGCGCGGGAATAGAGCGTCATATGGAAGCGCCGGTTCAGCTCTCCCATGCGGCCGGGATCGGCCTCCGCATCCATCTCCGCGATCAGCTCCGTCGCCAAAGCAAGGTCGTCCGTCGTCAGATGCGGCAGCGACAGCCGCAGGGCCGCCGGCTCCAGCGCCGCCCGGATGGCGCCGATGTCCGTCGAATCCTCCGCCGAGATCTCCGCCACCACCGCGCCCCGGTGGGGATGGAACTCGACCAGCGCGCGGGCCTCCAGCTGGCGCAAGGCCTCGCGCACCGGCATGCGGCTGACGCCGAAGGCGGCGGCGAGATCCTCCTGGCGCAGCGGGGCGCCGGCCGGAAGAACTCCCTCAAGGATCGCCTCGCGCATCGCCGCTTCGACGAACTCGGTCGCGGTGCGGAAGCGCGGCCGGTTGCGGGCGATCAGCGCGGCCAGATCGGGAGCCTGTCTGTCTGATGGGTGGGACATAGGGGGCCTGAAAAGTGGGAAAAAGCCGCTTGCCTGGATATTGGATCCAATTTACCTGTCGGTTCCTCTCCTGTCCATCCATACGAAAGGACCGGCCATGACCGGCTCGTCGTCCGCCAAGCGGACCGCCTCCACCGCCCCAGCTCCCGGCCGTGGCCTGTCGCCCTCGGCGCTCGCCACCGGCGGTCTGGTGGCGCTGGTCGGCTATGCCAGTTCGGTCGCTGTGGTGATCCAAGGGCTGGCGGCGGTCGGGGCGGACACGGCGCAGATCACCTCCGGGCTGGTGGCAGTCGGCTTTTCCATGGGGCTGTCGGCGATCTGGCTGGCCTGGACGCAGCGCAAGCCGATCAGCGTCGCCTGGACGACGCCGGGCATGGCGCTGCTGGCGGCGACCGGCCCGGTGGCCGGCGGCTTTCCGGCGGCGGTGGGGGCCTTCCTCACGGTCGGCGGGCTGATCATGGTGGCGGGGCTGTGGCGGCCGCTCGGCCGCTGGATCGCGGCGATCCCGAAGCCGCTCGCCAACGGCATGCTGGCCGGGCTGCTGCTGAAGCTGTGTCTGGCGCCCTTCATGGCGATCGGGCAGGCGCCGGGGCTGGGACTGCTGGTGCTGGCGACCTGGGCAATCGTCGGGCGCTTCGCCCGGCTCTATGCGGTGCCGGCGGCGGTCGCGGTGGCGCTGGCGGCGATGGCGATGAACCCGCCGGTGTCGGGCGCGCTGCCGGCCGATCCCTGGCCGACCCTGTCGCTGGTCGCCCCGGCCTTCACCTGGGAGGCGCTGGTCGGGCTGGCCCTGCCGCTGTTCGTCGTCACCATGGCGTCGCAGAACATTCCGGGCCTGGCGGTGCTGGCAACCTTCGGCTACACGCCGCGGGTGCCGCCGGCCTTCCTGGCGACCGGCTTCGCCTCGGCCCTGACGGCGCCGCTGGGAGCGCCGACGGTCAATCTGGCGGCGATCACCGCGGCGATGTGCGCCGGCCCCGATGCCGACCCGAGGCCGGAGCGGCGCTGGCAGGCCGCAGTCACCGGCGGTGTCGGCTACATCGCGCTGACTGCGCTGGCGGCGGTCACCGCCACGCTGGTCACCCGCTCGCCGCCGATCCTGATCGAGGCGGTCGCCGGTCTGGCGCTGATCGGTGCCTTCGGCGGCTCGCTGCTGGCGGCGGTGCAGGCGGAGGAGGAGCGCATCCCCGCCTTGGTCACGCTGCTGGTGACCGCGTCCGGCCTGTCCTTCTTCGGGGTCGGATCGGCCTTCTGGGGACTGCTGTTCGGCGGGGCGATGCATGTGCTGCACCGGTGGCGCCCCGCCAAAGCATAAGCAACCTCAGCCCTGCTCGATCAGGTCGGCGCAGGCGTTCACCGCGGCGGCGGCGTAGGGGCGGATGCGCGGCGGGATCTGCGACGGGTTGATCCCCGGCCCGAGGATGCCGACGCCGACCGGCTTCATGAACTGGAGTTGCAGGTCGATCAGGCTGCCGATGACCGCATGGCCCATGACGTTGCCATGCTCGGTCTCGCCCCGCTCGATGATGCCAAGAGCGACCGCGCCGGCGACGTCCTCGCGCATCAGCAGGCGCTTGATCGCCAGAGGCTTTTCCATCGAACCGGGAACCCAGACCTCCGCCACGATGCCGAGGCCGCGGCTGGCGGCGACGGTGCGCGCCTCGTCCAGCATCTCTTCCACCTCTTTGCGGTGGAACCGTCCGAGCACGATGCCGATGTTACTCACCCTCTGCGTCTCCTATGGTCGCGGTGTCACGTCCGTCCAAACTGTCGCGTCGCCGCGCAAAGCGCAAGGGCCGTCGCGCGGCACCCGGAAGGGGGCGCCTGTATGGAGATTTCCTTCCGGCTTTATAAAGTTGCCTGGATAAATCGCGCCGCTTTGCGGTGATGTCCAAGCGTCCGGAAAGCAGACCGGGGGAAAACCTTATAGATAGGCCCACGCTCGTCGTGCAAGCTGTTGCCAAGTGCGACAGGCCGTCGCATGGCGCTACAATTCAGAACAAATTGGTCTCCGCCTCCTTTCTTACGACCATGTAATATTGCGGGTATGGCGCAATCGCGGGATCCGGCCGATGGACCCGTGGTGGTGCCGGCAGAGCGATCAGGCGAATCCGGAACGGCAATCATGTTGAAAGGTGCGATCGAATACGCGCCGTCGACCTTCGAGGAGCGGGGGGCCGCGGTGGCCTTCACCACGCCGCTGCTGTCCCAGACCCGCGTGCGCCGCGGCGAGCGGTCGAAGCTCGAAGTGCTGATCCCCAGCCTGTCGCAGGGCATGGGCATCTATGTCGTCGCCTGGAAATCGGTGCCGGAGATGGTGTCGATGACCATGCACGACCGCTACCTGCACGACCTCATCGTGCGGGAGGAGTCCTGCTCCCCGTACGAGATCCGCCGGGCGACGCTGAAGGCGGCGCGGCGCGGGCTCGCCGGGCCGAAGGCGGCGCAGGCCGCCCGCCGCGCGCTCGACGAGGATGAGGAGCAGGGCACCCTCACCCATTATCTGCTGATCCTGTCGATCCTGAAGGCGGTCGGGCTGGAATCGCCGGAGATGCTGAAGGCCGGCATCGACACCGACGAGGGCCAGCGCCTGACCCGGCAGCTGATGACCCGCGCGGCGGAAAGCCTGCGCATGGACGCGACGCTGCTCTATGCCCGGCTGGCCGACATCGCGGCCGTTACCGCGCCGGTGGGGCTGGCGCACTCGCCCCGGCCGGGCCGGCTGACGCGCGGGCTGAACGACCTGAAGGGCTTCCGCGACGGTATGATGGACTGGGCGCGGGACGTGCCGAGCGACGCCGCCCCGGTCGCGGAGTTCTGCGCGGAGGTGGCGCAGCACACCATCGACATCGGCGAGAAGGTGCTGGGCGATTTCCACCGCCGTATCGAGGCCATCGGGCCGCTGATGCGCGACTGGGACGACGCCTTCATCCGCGTCCGCACCCAGGCTGCCCGCATGGCCTGGCTGCTCGACGGCTGGAGCCACATCACCGGGGCGTGGGAGGTGGCGCAGGCCGAGGACCACCACCAGCAGGCCGCCACCGTCAACGATTTGTTCCGCATCCTGCCGCTGCTGCCCCGCCGGGAATCCAGCCGCGATTTCGTCGAGGATTCCAAGCAGGTCAAGATGGCCCACCGCCGCTCCGTCCGCATGCTGGAGGATTGGCGCACCGGCCAGATGGACATCGATGCCATCCGCCGGATCGAGGCGGTGAAAGCCCGCGCCCCATGACCGGACCGGCGGACGGACAGGGCGGGGGCGACCGCCTGCCGGGGCTGGAAAGCCGGCTGTTCGACATTCCCGAGGACAAGTTCATCGAGGTGGTCCGCCTGCTGGAGCGGGTGCGCGACCACCCCGACGTGCGCCAGACCTTCGCCGCCATCCGCCCGCGGCTGGTCCAGGTGCGCCCGAGCCGCCGGCCGACGCTGAAACGCGTGCTGTGCATGCCGTTCGAGGATGTGCTGGAAAGCTTCAACGGCCTCGACGTGCCGGTGGGCCGCATCGAACGGCGGGTGATCGACCCGGTGTGGCGGCTGGTGACGGAGTGCGGCGACCGCGCCCTGATCGACCAGCTCGACCGGCAGGTGCAGGAGACGGCACCCGGCAATCTCAATGCCCTGCGCAACATCGGGCGCCGGCTTTGGCCGATGGCCGCCCAGGCCGTAAGGGGCGCTGTCGGCGCTGCCGGGGAGCCGGACACCGGCCGTCAGGCGCTGTGGCGCGTTCTGCAGGGCGACGAGGAGATGCGGCGGCAGCTGCTGGACGTCGCCGCCTTCCTCGAGATCGGGCTGACGATCGAATCGCTGAAGGACACGCTGGCGCCGAAGCCGCTGGCCGTTCTGGACGACCCGCATGTGGACGCCATCGAGCAGGCGGCCCAGGCGGTGGCGCGGCAATCGGCCGGGCTGGTCTATTACCTGCTGCTGGTCGCCGCCTCGCGCATGGCGAACCCGGCCGACCTGCTGACGGTGCTGAACGATCTGGATTTCGGCAAGGCGCGGCGCGAGCAGCCGGCGATCTTCGCCCAGCTGAGCGGTCTGGTCGTCACCAATCTGGAGGAGCGCTCGGCCCGCCTCGAAAGCAGAGACGGCGGCAAAGGCGCCGGCACCGGGCCGGGTGCGGCTGCCGTCGCCATCGCCCCGGAGGAGGCCGTCGCCATTGCCGAGCGGCTGGTCGCCAGCATCGACACCACCTCCGCCGTCATGGATGTCCTGGCCGACCCGGTCTATCGCGAGCGGCTGGATGCGGTGAAGGCGACCGTGCGGAGCATGGTGGCCGGCGCCGTTCTGGACACCGCGCCCGCCGGCATCCTGACCGCCGTCCCGGCCCCCGCCGCGAATGGCCGTCCCGCCCCGGTGGACGAGGACGCCCAGGCCGCCGCCGAGGACCACGCCCGCGCGCTGCGCCGCTGCGAGGGGCTGGCCGGTGCGCTCGGCCTGCACGAGCCGCTGAAGGACGCGATGGCGTCGATGGAGAAGGGGCTGACGGCGCGGGCACAGGCCCTGCTGGCGGACTATCCCAAGGCGGCCGGCGACCCGGACGATGCCGAGACGGCGGAGATGAACCTGTTCTACGCCCTGCGCCTGCTGGAGCTGGTCGCCGGTCCCGCCAAGGCCGACCGGCTCCGCACCGCCATCATGGCCGCGACGGGAGAGTTCGCGGAGGAGTAGGGCATGCCCCGTCTCCTCACGAGGTCGCCCTCACGAGGTGGCCGGCAGGGCGTCCCGTGCCTCGCCCTCCTCGGCGTAGCGGCGGGCCAGGACGGCGCAGACCATCAGCTGGATCTGGTGGAACAGCATCACCGGCAGCAGCACCAGCCCGGCAGTGGCGGGGGCGAACAGCACGCCGGCCATCGGCACGCCGCTGACCAGCGACTTCTTCGATCCGCAGAAGACGATCACCGCCTCGTCGGCGCGGGAGAAGCCCAGGCGGCGGCTCAGCAGCGTCGTGCCGACCAGGAAGACCGCCAGGATGGCGCAGTCGATCACCACCACCATGCCCAGTGCGGCCGGCGGCACCTGATGCCACAGCCCGTTCACCACCGCCTCGCTGAAGGCGAGATAGACGACCAGCAGGATCGAGCCGCGGTCGGTGAAGCGCAGCATCGTCTTGTGCCGGGCCGCCCAGGCGCCGATCCAGCGCCGCAGAAGCTGGCCGGCGACGAAGGGCAGCAGCAACTGCGCCGCGATGGTCTGCAGCGTGTCGAGCGACAGCGCCGATCCCTGCACCTTCAGGAACAGCGCCACCAGCAGCGGCGTCATCAGGATGCCGGAGATATTGGACAGGGTGGAACTGCACACCGCCGCCGCCACGTTACCGCGCGCCATCGAGGTGAAGGCGATGGAGGACTGGACCGTGGAGGGCAGCAGGCAGAGGAACTGCACGCCGATGGCGACGGCCGGCGGCAGCAGGCTGTGCGGCAGCGTCTCCACCACCGCCCAGCCGATCAGCGGGAAGGCGGCGAAGGTCAGGCTGAAGATCAGCAGATGCAGGCGCCAGTGCGCCATGCCCGCCACCACCTCTTCCCGCGGCAGGCGGGCGCCATGCAGGAAGAACAGCAGCGCGATGGCCGCCTCCGCCAGCCAGTGCACGCCCTGGGCGAACTGCCCCTGCACCGGAAGCACGGTCGCCAGCCCGACGGTCGCCACCAGGGCCAGGGTGAAGCCGTCCATGTTGGGCCGAGGCACGCGAATCATTCGTTGGTCCCCCAAATCGATATCACTGGCCGGATATAACGCATCGGCTTCCGTTATAATCGTCTTCGCCGCTCTGGAATACAGTATCCAACATGCATGGCAGCCTTGAATCGATTGGGGAAAATCGGGCTGCCTCCTTTGGTTTCCACGATGCGGAAAGTCCGCCGCGCTCTCTTGGGCCAGCCAACCGCCTGACCCCGAACGGCTTTTCGCTGTCCTCAGTACCCCCTTGCCACCCGCTGTGCCATACGGTAACGTATGGTCAAAGAACGGATGATTTCCCAGGGGAGCGATACGTCCATGCTGTCCAACCAGTACCCCAGCCTGAATTTCGACCTCGGTGAGTCGGCCGACATGCTGCGCGATTCGGTGCGGAGCTTCGCCGCCAACGAGATCGCCCCCCGCGCCGCCGAGATCGACCGCAGCAACGAGTTCCCCAACGAGCTGTGGCGCAAGATGGGCGACCTCGGCATCCTCGGCGTGACGGTGGAGGAGGAGTATGGCGGCGCCGGCATGGGCTATCTGGAGCATGTCGTGGCGATGGAGGAGGTGTCCCGCGCCTCCGCCTCTGTGGGTCTCAGCTACGGCGCCCACTCCAACCTCTGCGTCAACCAGATCCGCAAGAACGGCAGCGAGGACCAGAAGCGCCGCTACCTGCCGGGGCTGATCTCCGGCGAGCATATCGGCGCCTTGGCGATGTCGGAGCCGAACGCCGGGTCCGATGTGGTGTCGATGAAGCTGCGGGCCGAGAAGAAGGGCGACCGCTATGTGCTCAACGGCACCAAGATGTGGATCACCAACGGCCCCGACGCCGACACGCTGGTGATCTATGCCAAGACCGACATCAACGCCGGTCCGCGCGGCATCACCGCCTTCCTGGTGGAGAAGACCTTCAAGGGCTTCTCGGTGGCGCAGAAGCTGGACAAGCTCGGCATGCGCGGCTCCAACACCGGCGAGCTGGTGTTCGAGGATTGCGAGGTGCCGGAGGAGAACATCCTGGGCGGCGTCGGCCGCGGCGTGAACGTGCTGATGTCGGGCCTGGATTACGAGCGCGCGGTGCTGTCCGGCGGTCCGCTCGGCATCATGCAGGCCTGCATGGACGTGGTGATCCCCTATGTCCACGACCGCAAGCAGTTCGGCCAGCCCATCGGCGAGTTCCAGCTGATGCAGGGAAAGATCGCCGACATGTACACGATCATGAACGCCGCCAAGGCTTATGTGTACGCCGTCTGCAAGGCCTGCGACCGGGGCGAGACGACCCGCAAGGATGCCGCCGCCGCCATCCTGTTCTCCGCCGAAAAGGCGACCTGGATGGCACTGGAGGCCATTCAAACGCTGGGGGGCAACGGCTACATCAATGAGTATCCGACCGGCCGCCTGCTGCGCGACGCCAAGCTCTACGAGATCGGCGCCGGCACCAGCGAGATCCGCCGCATGCTGATCGGGCGCGAACTGTTTAAAGAGACCGCGTAAAGCGGTTCGGCAAGGCACAGAGAGCATCGAGGGAAAGGGACCGACCACCATGACCGACAGCATCGTCATCGCCGCCGCCGTCCGCACGCCGATGGGCGGCTTCCAGGGCGACCTCATGGGCCTGACCGGCCCGCAGCTCGGCGCCGTCGCCATCCAGGCGGCGCTGGAGCGCTCGGGCCTCGCCGTGGACGCGGTGGACGAGGTGTTCATGGGCAACGTGCTGTCGGCCGGTCTGGGCCAGGCCCCGGCGCGCCAGGCGGCGCTGGGCGCCGGGCTGCCCAAGGGCGTCGGCTGCACCACCATCTCCAAGGTCTGCGGCTCGGGCATGCGGGCGGTGATGTTCGCCCATGACGTGATCAAGGCCGGCTCGGCCAAGGTGGTGGTGGCCGGCGGCATGGAAAGCATGTCGAACGCCCCCTACCTGCTGGACCGCGCCCGCGCCGGCTACCGCATGGGCCACGGCAAGGTGCTGGACCACATGTTCTTCGACGGGCTGGAGGACGCCTACGAGAAGGGTCGCCTGATGGGCACCTTCGCCGAGGAATGCGCCAGCAGCTACAACTTCACCCGCGAGGCGCAGGACGATTTCGCCATCGAAAGCCTGAACCGCGCCCGCAAGGCGGTGGAGGACGGCTCCTTCAAGGCGGAGATCGCGCCGGTGCTGGTCAAGGGCCGGAAGGGTGACGTGCTGGTCGACACCGACGAGCAGCCGGGCAAGGGCGATCCGAAGAAGATCCCGACGCTGAAGCCGGCCTTTGCCAAGGACGGCACGGTGACGGCGGCCAATGCCTCGTCGATCTCCGACGGCGGTGCGGCGCTGATTGTCACCACCCGCAGCGAGGCCGACCGTCTCGGCCTGCGCGTGATCGCCGAGATCAAGGGCCATTCCAACCATGCCCAGCAGCCGGCGCTCTTCACCACCGCGCCGGTGGGCGCGATGCAGAAGCTGTTCGAGAAGGTCGGCTGGTCGGCCCGCGACGTCGATCTGTTCGAGATCAACGAGGCGTTCGCCGTGGTGACCATGGCGGCGATGCGCGACCTCGATCTGCCGCACGACAAGGTGAACGTCCATGGCGGCGCCTGCGCGCTCGGCCATCCCATCGGCGCCTCGGGTGCCCGCATCCTCGTGACGCTGCTGGCCGCGCTGGAGAAGTACGACCTGAAGCGCGGCGTGGCCAGCTTGTGCATCGGTGGCGGCGAGGCGACGGCCATCGCGGTGGAGCGGGTGTAAAGCACTCCCGCCCGTACCCCCTCTCCCCCGGGGAGAGGGGACCATAAAAATATGGGAGGACCAGCATGCACCTGACCGAAGAACAGACCATGGTCCGCGACATGGCCCGCGCCTTCGCGCAGGACCGGCTCGCCCCGACCGCCGCCGAGCGCGACCGCAGCGGCGCTTTCCCCAAGGCTGAACTGGCCGAGATGGGCGAACTCGGCCTGATGGGCATGCTGGTGCCGGAGGAGTTCGGCGGGGCCGCCACCGACCACGTCGCCTACGCGCTCGCCATCGAGGAGATCGCGGCCGGCGACGGAGCCGTCTCCACCATCATGAGCGTGCACAACTCGGTCGGCTGCATGCCGATCCTGAAGTTCGGCACGGACGCCCAGAAGGACCGTTTCCTCAAGCCGATGGCGCGTGGCGAAATGCTGGGCGCCTTCTGCCTGACCGAACCGCAGGCCGGATCCGACGCCTCGGCGATCAAGACCCGCGCCCGGCGCGATGGCGATCATTGGGTGCTGAACGGAACCAAGCAGTTCATCACCTCCGGCTCGCAGGCCGACGTCGCCATCGTCTTCGCGGTGACCGACCCGGCCGCCGGCAAGAAGGGCCTCAGCGCCTTCATCGTGCCGACGGACACGCCGGGCTATCAGGTGGCGCGGACCGAGGAGAAGCTGGGGCAGCACTGCTCCGACACCTGCCAGATCGTCTTCGAGGACTGCCGGGTTTCCGCCGACCTGATGCTTGGGGCCGAAGGCGCCGGCTACAGGGTGGCTCTGGCCAATCTGGAAGGCGGGCGCATCGGCATCGCGTCCCAGTCGGTCGGCATGGCGCGCGCCGCACTCGACCACGCCATCCGCTATGCCCAGGAGCGCCAGAGCATGGGCGTGCCGATCATCCAGCATCAGGCCATCGCCTTCCGCCTCGCCGACATGGCGACGCGCGTGGAGGCGGCACGCCAGATGGTGCTGCATGCGGCATCCTTGCGCGATGCCGGGGTGCCCTGCATGAAGGAGGCGGCGATGGCCAAGCTGTTCGCCTCGGAGATCGCGGAGAAGGTCTGCTCCGACGCCATCCAGATCCATGGCGGCTACGGCTACCTCAACGATTTCCCGGTGGAGCGCATCTATCGCGACGTCCGGGTCTGCCAGATCTACGAGGGCACCAGCGACATCCAGCGGCTGGTCATCAGCCGTGCCCTTGTCCAATAACCAGCCCAGCAATCAAGACCGCCAAACCGGGAGGAAGACGGCATGACCGTCCTGAAGAGCGCCCTGAACGCGCGCTCCGCCGAGTTCCAGGCCAACGCCGACGCCATGCAGGCCCTGGTCGACGATCTGCGCCGGAAGGTCGCCGCCATCCAGCAGGGTGGCGGGGCCAAGGCCCGCGACAAGCACCTCGCCCGCGGCAAACTGCTGCCGCGCGAGCGCATCCGCCAGCTGCTCGATGTCGGCTCGCCCTTCCTCGAGCTGTCGCAGTTGGCCGCCGACGGCGTCTATGCCGAGGACATCCCGTCCGCCGGCATCATCGCCGGCATCGGCAGCGTCGCCGGGCAGGAATGCATGATCGTCGCCAACGACGCGACGGTGAAGGGCGGCACCTACTACCCGCTGACGGTCAAGAAGCATTTGCGGGCGCAGGAGATCGCCCAGCAGAACAACCTGCCCTGCATCTATCTGGTCGACAGCGGCGGTGCCAACCTGCCGAACCAGGACGAGGTCTTCCCCGACCGCGACCATTTCGGCCGCATCTTCTACAACCAGGCCAACATGTCGGCCGAGGGCATCCCGCAGATCGCCGTGGTGATGGGAAGCTGCACCGCCGGCGGCGCCTATGTTCCGGCGATGTCGGACGAGGCGATCATCGTCCGCAACCAGGGCACCATCTTCCTGGGCGGCCCGCCGCTGGTGAAGGCCGCGACCGGCGAGGTGGTGTCGGCCGAGGATCTGGGCGGCGCCGACGTGCATTCGCGCACCTCGGGCGTCACCGACCATTACGCGATGAACGACGCCCACGCCCTGGCGATGGCGCGCCGCGTGGTGTCGAACCTGAACCGCGCCAAGCACATCGACCTCGACCTGCGCGAGCCGGAGGACCCCGCCTTCGACCCGCGCGAACTCTACGGCGTCATCCCCAGCGACGCCCGCAAGCCCTTCGACGTGCGCGAGGTGATCGCGCGCGTGGTTGACGGCTCGCGCTTCGACGAGTTCAAGCCGCTCTACGGCACGACGCTGGTGACCGGCTTCGCCCACATCTTCGGCTATCCGGTCGGCATCATCGCCAACAACGGCATCCTGTTCAGCGAATCCGCCCTGAAGGGCGCCCATTTCGTCGAGCTGTGCTGCCAGCGCCGCATCCCGCTGGTGTTCCTGCAGAACATCACCGGCTTCATGGTCGGCCGCAAATACGAGGCCGGCGGCATCGCCAAGGACGGCGCCAAGCTGGTCACCGCGGTCGCCTGCGCCAAGGTGCCGAAATTCACCGTCATCATCGGCGGCAGCTATGGCGCCGGCAATTACGGCATGTGCGGCCGCGCCTACAGCCCGCGCTTCATGTGGATGTGGCCGAACGCCCGCATCTCCGTCATGGGCGGCGAGCAGGCGGCCGGCGTGCTGGCCCAGGTCAAGCGCGACGCCATGGAAGCCCAGGGCAAGCCGTGGTCGGCCGAGGACGACGAGGCGCTGAAGGCGCCGATCCGCGCCCAGTTCGAGCGCGAGAGCCACGCCTATTACGCCAGCGCCCGGCTGTGGGACGACGGCATCATCGACCCGGCCGACACCCGCATGGTGCTGGGCCTCGGCCTGTCGGCCTCGCTGAACGCCCCGGTGCCGAAGACGCCCTTCGGCGTCTTCCGGATGTGAGGGGGGCGACCATGAGCGACATTCTGATCGAGGTTGCCGACACCGGCGTCGCCACCGTCACCATGAACCGCGGCGACGTGCACAACGCCTTCAACGAACAGGTCATCGCCGACCTCACATCCGCCTTCCGGAAGGTGGGCGAGGATCCGGCGGTGCGCGTCGTCCTGCTGCGCGGGGTGGGCAAGAGCTTCTCGGCCGGGGCGGACCTGTCCTGGATGAAGAAGATGGCCGGCTACTCCCGCGAGGAGAATCTTGGCCGACGCCATGGGCCTCGCCACCATGCTGCGTACGCTGGACGAATGCCCGAAGCCGACGGTCGCCGTGGTGCAGGGACCGGCCTTCGGCGGCGGCGTCGGGCTGGTTTCGGCCTGCGACATCGCCATCGGCGTCGAGACCGCGACCTTCGCCCTGTCGGAGGTGCGGCTGGGCATCATCCCCGCCGCCATCAGCCCCTACGTCATCGCCGCCATCGGCGAGCGCGCCTGCCGCCGCTATTTCCTGACCGGCGAGCGCTTCAGCGCGGCGGAGGCCCACCGCATCGGCCTGCTGCATGAGCTGACCAATGCCGACGGGCTGGAGGAAGCGGTGGCGAGGACGGTGAAGACCCTGATGGACAGCGCCCCCACGGCGGTCACCGCCGCCAAGGAGCTGATCCGCGCCGTCGCCCGCCGGCCGCTGACCGACGACGTGGTGCGCGACACGGCGGAGCGCATCGCCCGCCAGCGTGCCAGCGCCGAAGGCAAGGAGGGCGTCGGCGCCTTCCTCGACAAACGCACCCCGTCCTGGCGGAGTTGATCCACATGTTCGACAAGATCCTGATCGCCAACCGCGGCGAAATCGCCTGCCGGGTCATCCGCACCGCCCGCCGCCTGGGCATCAAGACCGTCGCCGTCCATTCGGAGGCCGACGCCAAGGCGATGCATGTCCAGATGGCCGACGAGGCCGTCTGCATCGGCCCGGCCCCGGTCGGCGAAAGCTATCTGCGCGGCGACGCCATCCTCGACGTGGCGAAGCGCACCGGTGCCCAGGCCATCCATCCCGGCTACGGCTTTCTGTCGGAGAATGCCGGTTTCGCCGCGGCTTGCGCCGAGGCCGGTGTCGTCTTCATCGGCCCGCCGATCGAGGCGATCCGCGTCATGGGCTCCAAGGCGGAATCCAAGCGGCTGATGGCGAACGCCGACGTGCCGCTGGTGCCGGGCTATCACGGCACCGACCAGGACTTCGCCACCCTGTCGGCGGAGGCGGACCGCATCGGCTATCCGGTGCTGGTCAAGGCGTCGGCCGGCGGCGGCGGCAAGGGCATGCGCGTGGTGCGCGCCGCCAACGAGCTGTCCGACGCGGTGGCTGGCGCCCAGCGCGAGGCCAAGGCCGCCTTCGGCGACGACAGCCTGTTGCTGGAGAAATATCTCGGCCGGCCGCGCCATGTCGAAATCCAGGTCTTCTGCGACACCCACGGCAACGGCGTCTATCTGTTCGAGCGCGACTGCTCGGTCCAGCGCCGCCACCAGAAGGTGATCGAGGAGGCGCCGGCCCCCAACCTGCCCGACGACCTCCGCCGCCGCATGGGCGAGGCGGCGGTCGCCGCCGCCAAGGCGGTGAACTATGTCGGCGCCGGCACCGTCGAGTTCCTCTATGAGGATGGCGGCTTCTACTTCATCGAGATGAACACCCGCCTGCAGGTGGAGCATCCGGTGACGGAGAAGATCACCGGCCTCGATCTGGTCGAGTGGCAGCTGCGCGTGGCGGCCGGGGCGGAACTGCCGCTGCACCAGGAGCAGCTGACCCGCCGGGGGCATGCCTTCGAGGCGCGGCTCTATGCCGAGGATCCGCAGCGAGACTTCCTGCCTGCCATCGGCAAGCTGGTCCGCCTGCGCCCGCCGGCCGAGAGCGACCATGTCCGAGTCGACACCGGCGTCCGCGAGGGCGATTCGGTGACGATGTATTACGACCCGATGATCGCCAAGCTGATCGTCTGGGACGAGGACCGCGACAGTGCGTTGCGTCGCCTGCGCGTGGCGCTGGCCGAGTATGAGGTCGTCGGCGTCACCACCAATGTCGCCTTCCTCGGCGCCATCGCCGGCCATCCGGCCTTCAAGGCGGTGGAGATCGACACCGGCTTCATCGAGCGCCACCGCGCCGACCTGCTGCCGCCGCCGGCCCCGGTGGCCGACAAGGCGCTGGCCGCAGCGTCCCTGTCGGTGCTGCTGACGCGCCGGGAGGAAGCCCAGGCCGCCCTGCGCGCCCGGTCGGATCGGTATTCCCCCTGGCTGCTCGCCAATGGCTGGCGGCTGAACGAGGAGAACCATTACGACCTGCGCCTGATGGACGGTGACACCGTGCGCGAGGTGACGCTGCATTTCCGCAGCGACGGGTATGAGGTTGCGGTGGATGGCGGCAAGCCGATGCCGGTCACCGGCGTCAGCCTGTCGGACGGGCTGTTGACCGCGACGCTGGACGGCATGCGCACCCGCGCCACCGTGGTGCGGCAGGGCTTGGACATCACCGTTCTGATCGACGGTGCGGTGTCCCGCCTGACGCTGGACGACCCCAGCGCCCGCGCGGCGGAGCAGGAGGGCGGCTCCGGCCGCCTGACAGCACCCATGCCGGGCACCGTCGTCCGCGTGCTGGTCGAAGCCGGCCAAGCCGTCGAGGCCGGCACGCCGCTGATGCTGCTGGAAGCGATGAAGATGGAGCACACCATCAAGGCCCCGGCCGCCGGCACCGTCAGCGCGGTGAATTTCGCGGCGGGCGATCAGGTGTCGGAAGGCGTCGACCTGCTGGTTCTCGACATCGCGGAGGCCTGACCATGCAACTTCCGAAATTCGTCCGCATGGTGGAGGTCGGCCCGCGCGACGGCCTCCAGAACGAAAAGTCCATGGTGCCGACCGCGGTGAAGGTGGAACTCGTCAACCGCCTGTCCGGCGCCGGCCTCGCCGTGGTGGAGGCGGCCAGCTTCGTCTCGCCCAAATGGGTGCCGCAGATGGGCGACAGCGCCGAGGTGCTGGCCGGCATCGCGCGGAAGCCCGGCGTGCGCTATGCCGCCCTCACCCCCAACGTGAAGGGGCTGGAGGGTGCCTTGGCGGCCAAGGCTGACGAGGTGGCGGTGTTCGGCGCCGCCTCGGAAAGCTTCAGCCAGAAGAACATCAACTGCTCCATCGCCGAGAGCCTGGACCGCTTCGCTCCCGTGATGGAGCAGGCCAGGGCGGCGGGCGTGCCGGTGCGCGGCTACGTGTCCTGCGTGCTCGGTTGCCCCTATGAGGGGGAGATCGCGCCCAAGGCGGTGGCCGAGGTGGCGGAGCGCCTGTTCGCCATGGGCTGCTACGAGATCTCGCTCGGCGACACCATCGGCACCGGCACGCCGACCAAGGCTCAAGCGATGATCGCCGCGGTGGCGGAGCGGGTGCCGGTCGACAAGATCGCCGTCCATTTCCACGACACCTACGGGCAGGCGCTGGCCAACATCCTGGCGGCGCTCCAGATGGGCGTGGCGGTGGTCGACAGCTCCGTCGCGGGGCTGGGCGGCTGCCCCTATGCCAAAGGCGCCAGCGGCAACGTGGCGAGCGAGGATGTGCTCTACATGCTGGACGGCCTCGGCATCGAGACCGGGGTCGATCTGGACAAGCTGATCGCGGCCGGTGCGTTCATCAGCGACGCCATCGGCCGCCCCACCGCATCGAAGGTGGCCCGCGCTCGTGGTTGTGCGTGAGGGAACCTTCGGCAACGAAGGGCCGCGTCTCCGGCAGGGGGCGCGGCCCTTTCGTATTTAGGGGGGCCCGCAATCCGCCTGGAATGGTCATCGTTCGGTGCTATCCTCTCAAGCATGGCAGCGACGGATCCCATACTCGCCCGCTTTCGGGCCGATCTGACCCGGCTTTATGGACCAAGGCTGGCCCGTGTCGTGCTGTTCGGGTCGCGGGCGCGGGGCGACGCCCGGCCTGACTCCGACTATGACGTCGCGGTGTTTCTGTCCGACCTGACCGACCGCTGGGAGGAATCCGACCGCATCGCCGGGGTTGCCGCGGACTTGCTGGACGAGACCGGTGCGGTGATCCATGCCATGCCCTACCGTGTCGATGCCTATGCCGAGCGCTCCCCCCTGATGCATGAGATCCGCTGTGAAGGACGAGATTCTGTGACGCCTGAGGCAGCGGGCTATCTCGAAAAGGCACGTCGCTGTCTGGAGTACGCGCGGGTGAACCTGAGCGTCGAACTGGGCAACGATGCGGGACGCAATGCCTATCTCGCGGCTTTCCATGCCGCCCAGGCACTGATTTTCGAAAGCACGGGGCGGATCGCCAAGTCCCATCAGGGCGTACAGGCCGAGTTCAGCCGGCTGACCAGGGGCAATCCCGCGTTCCCGCCGACCTGCGCCGCTTCCTGTCGCAAGCCTACAACCTCAAGGCCGTTGCCGATTACGAGGCCGGGCCCGATGCTGAGGTGCCGGTGGATCGGGCCGTTTTGGCTCTGGCCGGAGCAAAGCAGTTCGTGGGATGGCTGGAACAGCGCGTCTCCCCATCGTCCGGATATGCGGCATCCTAAATTGTACGTACTACAAACTTGACCCTGCGGCCTGCCCGGCGCATCATGATTTTCGTGAAGGATGGTGCCGAAAAAGCAGCGTTCCCACGACGCCGACCGGCCTGACGGCCGGCCGGAACCACGGCTGGAGTTCGAGTGGCAACGACCCACGGCCGCTTCGCGCGCGCCGCTACATGACCTGTTGCCCGTCCGGCTGAACGGCGGTGGAGCCATACCCGGGTGGCTCCGCCGCCGATTGTTTTTGTGCCGATTGTTTTTTGGGCAATCTCCACGATCCCGACCCGTTCCGGCCATCCTCCCGCCTCATTTCTGTCACGTCCTGTCGCCCCGCACATCTTCAACGAAGCGGTTGGCGAGCAATGGATTTGACCGGTTTTCATACCACTTTTGAGCAAAGAGCCTCGAGATCCCCCGTGGATTCACTCGAAAATCAAACGAAACTTCAAAAAATATTGATGCGCTTTCGCAAAATGGGGGTACAGGCTGTGGCTTTAACGCGCCATTAACCAGACTGGATTGAGTTTAGGGACATCAGACGCGGCCAACTCCAACCAGCACGCGAAGTTGACTTCCAGGCTAGATGGAAATGGTTCGTCCCGTGTTAATGCCGTTATGTCCGTTCCTCCTGGATTTGAAAGGCCCGCCCCCATGACCGTGCCGGCAGTCCTCCGCGATGTGGCGCAGTTCGGCGCCTACGCCGCCGGCCGGGGCCGACATGCGGGCCTGCTGGTCGCGGTCCTGCTGCTGGCCGGTTGTCCGGCCAACACGGCCGGGCCGGGATGGGGTGGGGCGGATGTAACCTCGGCCAACCCGAACGCCCGTGCGGCAACCCCGCCGGTGCCCAGGCAGAAGCCGGCCCGCAAGGTTCCCGACGCCGCCGCGCTGGCGCCGGCCCTGCCGATGCCGCAGCCCGGCCCGCCGGTCACCACCGGCGATCTGGCGACCGCCCAGTCTTCCACCCAGGCCTCCACCCATCTGGCGGCCATCGCACCCGATACCGCTCCCCAAGCGGCGACCGCCACGGCGAACGCCGCCGCGGTGCCGGCCATGGGGGGCATGTCCACCCCGCCCGCAACCACCAACGCCGACCCCGACAGCCTTGTCGGGCTGGACGAAGTCCAGACTCTCAAACTCCTGGGGTCCCCCGTTGCACGGGAAGAGGCGCCTCCCGCCAAGATCTGGCGGTATGCCAAGGGCGATTGTACCCTCAAGGTCTTCTTCTTCATGGATATGACCTCGTCCCAGGACTTCCGCGCCCTCTCCTACGACATGAAGAGCAGCCAAAATGTCCCTGACGCCGACCACCGATGCTTCGCCCAACTCCTCGCTCAAGCTGACGCAGGGCGCCCTGTCCGCCCCGGGTTTCAGTAAGCCGGAGTCGAACAAGGGAATGTCCGCGATGACCGATCCGACCATTGCCCGCATCGCTCTGGTGGACGACGACGACCTGTTCCGTGAGTCGCTCAGCCTCAACCTCGGCGACGAGGGCTACGAGGTCATCACCTTCGACCGCGGCGAACCGGCGCTCGATTTCTTCGCCGAGGGCGGGTCGGTCGACATCGTCCTGCTGGACTGGCGCATGCCCAAGCTGGACGGCATCGACGTGCTGCGCCAGATGCGCGCCCGCGGCATCGCCACCCCGGTCATCTTCCTGACCGTGCTGTCCGACCAGATTTATGAAGAGGCCGCGCTGGCCGGCGGTGCGCTGGACTTCGTGGAGAAGTCGCGCAGCCTGTCGATCCTGCTGAAGCGCATGCGCCTGATCCTGGACGGCATCAAGGGCGACGGCGCCAAGGGCTCGGAGGATGCGGAGGCCGGCGGCAACGCCACCAGCCACCGCCTGGGCGAGTTGGAGCTGCGCCTGGACAACAGCCGCGCCCTCTGGAAGGGTAAGCGCATCGACCTGACGCTGACCGAGTTCAACATCGTCAAGCTGATGTCGACCCGCCCGGAAGAGGACGTCTCCTATCGCGAGATCTACGACCTCGTCCACGGCAAGGGCTTCGTCGCCGGCTACGGCCCGTCGGGCTACCGCGCCAACGTTCGTGCCTTTATCAAGCGCATCCGCCAGAAGTTCCGCTCGGTCGACGCCAGCTTCGCCTGCATCGAGAACTATCCGGGCTTCGGCTACCGCTGGGGCAAGGGCGAGAACGCGGCCAACCAGGGCCGTGACGAAGACGGTATGGGCGAGGATATGCTGATCGATGGCGCTGCTGCCGATTGACCTTGCGATGCGGGCGCCCCGACGGGCGTCCGCCCGCCTGCTGTGGCTCTGGCGCTCGATGGCGAGCCGCCTGCTGCTGCTCACCCTCGTCTTTGTCGCCGTGCCGGTCCTGCTCTACGACCAGTTCCAGCGGGCCGACGAGGCGTCGCAGCAGCTTCTGCTGAAAAGCGCCCAGCGCCAGGGCGAACTGATCGCCCGCGCGCTGGAACCCGAACTGCTGGGCGTCGACCGCACGGCCCTTCCCAGCCTGAGCATCGCCCTTGCCCGCTACGGCGACGACCGCACGCGGCTGAAGCTGCTGGTACGCCCGCGGGTGGCGGCCACCGGCAACGCCACCACCGCGTCCGGCGCCAAGGCCGGGCCGGAACCCTTCTTCTACGTCGCCGCGGCGCCCAGCCTGTCGACCGCCGACATCGACGCCGAACGGCGCCTGTTGCTCGAACAGGGCGTGCTGGACCGGCTGGGATCGAGCTGCGCCGGCAACGCGACGCTGGCGATGCGCGTCCCCCATGCCGAAGGCGGGGAGGAGGTGCTGTCCTCGATCACCCCAATCAAGACCAGCTTCGGCTGCTGGGCGCTGGTGACCAGCCACGCGACCGAAGCCTACATCTCCTCCTCCATCGGCCGCCCCTATTGGAGCACGCCGGCGGTGCAGGCTGCCGCGGCGATCTATCTGGCGATGGCCGCCCTGGTGCTGGCCGTGCTGGCCGGCATCTGGCGCAACCTGAACCGCTTCGGCGACCTGGCCCGCCGCATCGTCGGCGGCGAGGACGTGCCCGACCAGGACAGCGGCAACGCCTCCTTCGCTGCCCGCAACACCGTGCCGGAACTGGCCGGCGTGGCAGAGGATTTCGACCGGCTGGTCTCCACCCTGCGCGACAGCGCCCAGTCGCTGCGCCGCGCGGCGGAGGACAACGCCCACGCCTTCAAGACGCCGATCGCCGTGATCCGCCAGTCGGTGGAACCGCTGCGCCGCGCCCTGCCGGCGGAGAACGCCCGCAGCCAGCGCGCCCTGACGATGATCGAGAAGTCGCTGGACAAGCTCGACGGCCTCGTCTCCTTCGCCCGCCGCATGGACGAGGCGGCGGCCGACCTGCTGGCCCCGGCACGGCGCCGCGTCGACCTGTCATCGCTGGTGGAACGGATGGCCGGCGGCTACACCGGGCTGCTGGCCGAACGCCGCCTGCACATGCGCTCGCGCATCGATGCCGGGCTGGTGGTGCGGGCCAGCGAGGAGACGCTGGAAACCATCGTCGAGAATCTGGTGGAGAACGCCGTCAGCTTCTCGCCCGCCGACGGGACGGTCAGCGTCCGCCTGACCCGCGTCGGGTCCTGCACCGAGCTTGTGGTGGACGACGAGGGGCCGGGGGTCGATCCCGCCAATTTGGAGCGCATCTTCGAGCGCTACTTCTCCCACCGCGAACCCGGCCGCGGCATGCCGGAGGACGAGGCGGCGGCGCATCAGGCCGGGGCGGCGCATTTCGGCATCGGCCTGTGGATCGTCCGGCGCAACATCGAAGCCTTCGGCGGCCGTGTGCGGGCCGAAAACCGTCCGACCGGCGGCCTGCGTATGACGGTGACCCTGCCGCTGGCGGCGTGAACGGCCACGCTGCCGGCAAACAGGCTTCGGAGGCCGGATGGGTCCAGCCGCTGTGGCTATGGTCCGGCATGGCTTGGCGCCGATTTTTCCGCTAGGATCGGGGCCGCCAGCCGAACAGCATTCCGAGCCGCCGATGGACCGCAGCCTCGATTCCACCGATATCAAGATCCTGCGCGAGTTGCAGGATGACGGACGCCTCAGCAATGTCGAGCTGGCCCGCCGCATCAACCTCAGCCCGGCCGCCTGCCTGGAGCGGGTGAAGCGCCTGCAATCCGAGGGCATCATCCAGCGCTATGTCGCGCTGCTCGACCCGCATCGGCTGGAGGCGGGGATGCTGGTCTTCGTCGAGGTGGTGCTGGACCGTACCACGCCGGACAATTTCGACGACTTCAAGGCCACCGTCCTGCGCATGCCGCAGATCATGGAATGCCACATGGTGGCGGGCGGCTTCGATTATCTCGTCAAGGCCCGCGTGCGCGACATGAACGAATACCGCCTGTTCCTGGGCGAACTGCTGTCCACCGCCCGCGGCGTGCGCGAAACCCACACCTATGCGGTGATGGAAGAGGTGAAGAGCGTCACCGCCATCCCGCTGGACGGGCTGTCCAACGGGCCGTTGCGCGGCTGAACGGTCAGACCATATAGCTTTTTCCAAATTGCATAATACTTTGGGACCAGTCCGCTTTTCCGGAGGCATTTTGCAACGAGCGATGCCATTCGATTTCGCGTTGCCGTTGTGCTCAAACGCGGAGTTTGTTCGCTTACCGACAAAATGATGCGGCATGCCGCTTGCAGCGCAAGCTCCGGTCCTGGAGGCCGACCGATGCTTTCATGCTGCTGCTATCGGTTCGCCACCATGCCCGACCGACTTGTTCGAGGCTATGGCTGGAGCGGAACCGCGACATGCGCGTCAACACACCGATCACCGACCGAGAAGTTCATCTGACCGACGGGGTTCCTCTGGTGTCGCGCACCGACACCGGCGGGCGCATCACCTTTGTGAACCAGGCTTTCGTCGAGATCAGCGGCTTTGACGAGCATGAGCTGATCGGCGCCCCGCACAACATTGTCCGCCACCCCCACATGCCGAAGGAGGCCTTCGCCGATCTGTGGGCGACGGCGAAGGCGGGGCGGCCCTGGGAAGGGCTGGTGAAGAACCGCACCAAGAGCGGCGACTTCTATTGGGTGCGCGCCAACGTCACGCCGGTGATGGAGGACGGCGCCATCACCGGCTTCATCTCGATCCGCTCCAAGCCGTCTCGGGACGAGGTCGCGGCGGCCGACAGGCTGTATGCGGAGATGCGCGACAACCGGGCGGCCGTGGAACTCCGTGGTGGCGGACTGTACCGGAAGGGGCCGCGTCGCTGGCTGGATTCTGCATGGACAAGCATGACCGGGCGGCTGCTTGGTGCTTTCGTTCTGCTGATAGCGGCGATGATCTTCGTGGGTGGCTTGGGGCTGGAGGGCATGTCGGCATCGAACGACGCCCTGACGCGCGTGTACAGCCAACGTCTGGCTGCCGCCAGGATTAGCAACGATATCCTGACCCGTATGGCAGACAACCGGCAGATCATAACCAGCCTGATCATTGAGGTGCGGGATGGCGCCCAACCGGCGGTGATCAAGGATCTGCTGTCCCGGATCGAAGGCAACATCGCGGCCATCACGGCGGTCTGGGCCGAATACAGCGCCTTGCCGAAACTGCCCGAAGAACGGGTGTTGGCCGACCGTTTCTTCGAACTGCGCACGAAATACGTGAAGGACGGACTGCGGCCGACGATGGAGCATATCAAGGACGGCGATTCGCTTGCGGTCGAACGTGATGTCCGGACGGTCGTCACGCCGCTGTTCGCAGCGGCCTTCGAAGCGAACCGTGACCTGCTGAACTTCCAGATGAAAAGCGCCGGGCAAGAGGTTTCGGAGGCGCAGAGTGACTTCTCTGATCGGTTCATGGAGACGGCGGCAATCGTTTCCGCTCTGGCGGTCGCGTCCGGGCTGATCTCCTGGGGGCTGCTTCTGACCTTCCGGAGGCCGCTGAAATCTTTTGAAAGGACGTTCGCCCGCATTTCCCGTGGAGATTTCGTCAGCCCGGCTGAAGCCATCGGCGTGCCGGAATTCCGGCGCGTGGCATCGGAGCTGAACGCGATGAAGGCGAAGCTGGCCTACGGCATCCACGAGAAGCATGAGACCGAGTTGCGCCAGAAGGCGCTGACCCGCCAAGCCCTGTTGGAAACCTGCAAATCCATCGAAGGCGACCTGGATTCCACCTGGATGGGTGTGGAACTGGCGAGCCGGCGGGCCGGCGACGGCATCGAGCATCTGATGGAGGCGCTCGGCGTTGTGCGCGAGAACACCGTGGTGGTGTCGGCCGCGTCGGAGCAGGCCAGTTCCAACGCGCAGTCGGTCGCCGCCGCGACGGAGGAGCTGAATTCCTCCGGGCAGGAAATCGCCCGGCAGGCGGCGCGCTCCAGCGAGGTGGCGCGGCGTGCGGTGGACAGCGCCCGCGGCTCCGCCTCCGCCATCGGCCGGATGGAGATCGCGACGGAGGAGATCGCCAAGGTCGCCACCCTCATCAACGAGATCGCCGGCCAGACCAACCTGCTGGCGCTGAACGCCACCATCGAAGCCGCCAGGGCGGGGGAGGCCGGCAAGGGCTTCGCCGTCGTCGCTAGCGAGGTCAAGACGCTGGCCAACCAGACCGCCAGGGCGACCGAGGACATCGCCCGCCAGATCGACCAGCTGAAGCATGCGGTCGGCGGCAGCGTCCAGGCCATCCAGACCGTCATCTCGGTGATCGAGGAGATCGACGAGGCGGCCACCGCCACCGCCGCCGCGGTGGAGGAGCAGTCCGCCGCCAATGCCGAGATCGGGCGCAGCGCCACCAACTCCGCCGGCGGCGCCTCCCAGGTGTCGGGCAGCGTGCTGCGGATCCGCGACCAGACCGACGAGATCACCGGCATCGCCACCGACGTCAACCGCCGCATGACCGACACCCAGGGCGCGGTGGCCGACCTCAAGCGCCGGCTGGTCATCGCGCTGCGCCAGTCTGTGGCGGGCGACCGTCGCATCTCCAACCGCATCCCGTGCGAGGAGCCGATCGCCATGACCGTGGCGGGCGACCGCCGCACCGTCACCATGCTGGATCTGTCGCTGGACGGGCTGCTGATCGACAGCAAGGGGCTGCCGGAGCTGCCCGAGCAGACACAAGTGACCGTGACCCTGCGCGATATCGGCGATCTGCCGGCCATCGTCGCCGGAACCAGCGATCTCGGCCTGCATCTGGCCTTGGACGACCTGTCGGACGCCCAGAACAGCCGTCTGGAAAGCCTCTACAACGCGATGGTCGAGGCCGATTCCGCCATCATCGCCACCGCACAGGACGCCGCGGCGGCCCTGGGCAAGGCATTGGAGGGGGCGCTTGCCAACGGCGGCATCGGCGAGGAGGCCCTGTTCTCGACCGAGCTGTCCACCATTCCCGGCACGGAGCCGGAGCAGTGCCTCGCCCCCTTCACCGACCTGACCGACCGCCTGTTCCCGGCGATCCAGGAGCCGATCCTTGCCTCCAACCCGCGCATCCAGTTCTGTGCGGCGGTCAACGTCGTCGGCTACCTGCCGACCCACAACAGCCGCTATTCCGATCCGCAGCGGCCGGGCGACGCGGTCTGGAATGCCGCCCACTGCCGCAACCGCCGTGTCTTCGCCGACCGCTCCGGCCTTGCCGCGGCGCGCAACACCCGGTCGTTCCTATTGCAGGCCTATCGCCGCGACATGGGCGGCGGCCAGATGGTCCGCCTGAAGGAGGTCGATGCGCCGATCATGGTGCGCGGCCGCCATTGGGGCAATCTGCGGCTGGCCTACATGCCGTGACCGCTCAGGATTGCGGCTGCGCCGCCGGCACCAGCACGTCGGCGCAGATCGCCCGCACCACCTCGGCCCTGTCGGCCGCGGCGCCGGGGGCGAGCAGGCCCTGGCCGAAGGCGAAGGCGTAGAACAGGTAGGCGCGGGCGAAGGCCTGGTCGGCGGGCAGGCCGAGCGCCACGAACAGGCCGGCGACGCTGTGCAGGCGTTCGCGGTCGACCTCGGCGATGACGCCTTCCGCCTCCGGCGCGCGCCGGGCCCAGTCACGCACCGCCAGCTCGATCGCCATGCCGCGCGGCTTGTTGCCGCCATAGAGCGCCAGCAGGTCGCGCAGCTGCTGCGCCGGTTCGCGCCCGTCCAGCCGGGTCTGTTCCTTGATCGCGGCGATGCGGCCCAGCTTCCAGCTGTCCAGCAGGGCGCTCATCAGCTCGGTGCGGTCGCGGAAATGCCAGTAGAAGCTGCCCTTGGTGACCTTCAGGGCCTTCGCCAGCACCTCAACCCGAACCTTGTCGACGCCGCCTTCGGCCAGCGCCGCGAAGGCGGCCGCCAGCCAGGATTCGCGGTTCTTCGTCTTGGATTCCATACCCGTCCTTCGCGCTCTTCCCATTGCCGCAGCCGCAGTCCCGAACGCGTTCTATACCCGAAAAGAGGGGGCCGTGACTATTCGCCCTGCTGCATCTGGATCGCGTCGGATGCCCGGCCGCGGTAATGGATGTTGCCGTCGCCGTCCAGGAAAGCCCGGTCGCCGGTCAGGTAGTAGCGTCGGCCGTGGCGGAAGCGTTGGGCGGTGCGGTCCGGGTTGTTGGCGTAGGATTCGAACCAGAACAGCGGCGAGTGGTCGACGTCGATCGCGATCTCGCCGGCACCACCCACCGGCGCCTCCCGCCCGTCTGGGTCGAGGATGACGACGCGGAAGCCCGGCATCGGCCGGCCGAGCGAGCCGCTTGCCGGCTGGACCGCATCCGCACCGTCCGGTCCTTCGGACTCGTGGCGGCCGATGCCGTCGGGATCGTAGCGGTTCACGATGAAGATGCCGGTCTCGCGCTGACCATACTGGTCGAGCAGGGGAACCTTCACCGTCCGGTTGGCCCAGGCGATCAGGTCGGGCGGCAGCGGCTCGCCCACCACCGACAGGATGCGCAGCGCGGTCTGATGCGACACGCCGGGGTCGGCGCCGTGCCAGGCGCGGATCTGCGACGGGGCGGCGGTCAGGTTGGTGACGCCGAACTTGGTCAGCATGCGGTAGCCCTGCCGCACATCGTACGGCCCGTCGCAGAAGATCGTCGTCCGTCCGAGCAGCAGCGGCCCGACCAGCCCGTAATAGGCGCCATAGGCCCAGCCGGGATCGGCCATGTTCCAGTAGATGTCGTCGTCGCGCAGGTCGAGGCCGATGCGCATGTACTGTTCGATCCCCGACAGCGCCTTGACCGGCAGCGAGACGCCGAGCGGCGTCGGCTCGGATTCCGAGGTGTAGATCAGGGCGAAGGCGTCGCCTTCGCGGTAACGCGCCACCTCGGCCAGCGGCGCGGCCTCGTGCAGCGACGACCAGAAGGGCACGGCGTCGGGGCCGAAGGCCTCGTCGCCCTCCACCGTCACCACCGGGCGGGTGTTGTCGCGCGGCACCTTGCGGCGCAGGAAGCCGTTGGTGACGATGGCCCGCGCGTCGCTGTCGGCCAGCCGGTAGGCGACGGCCGAGGCGGTGTAGGTGGTGAACAGCGGCATGTAGACACCGCCCAGCCGCCAGATCGCCAGCGCGGTGATCAGCAGTTCCGGCCCCTTCGGCAGCAGGACCGCCACCCGGTCGCCCGGTCCCACCCCCATGCCGGCCAGCACGGTGGCGAAGCGCGCCGAATCCCGGGCCAGCCGGGCGAAACTCAGCTCCGTCGTCTGTCCGGCGACGCTTTCATGCAGCAGCGCCGCCCGCGCGCCGTCGGCGGCACGGACATGGCGGTCGCACAGCAATGTCGCCAGCGCGATGGAGTCGCCGCGGTATTCCGGCCGCAGGAAGGCCGACGGCCTCACCATCAGCACGGGCGGTGAGGGCTGCACGGCCACCGGTGCCGCGGTCTCCGGCGGCTGGGGCGGGGCAGGGGGAGGCGGCGGTGCCGGCGGACGGTGGCGCAGCGCCGCCAGATCGCCCAGCGCCATCAGGTCGGGACCCAGGTGATAGCGCTTGCTGCGACCATCCTGCTCGACCAGCCCGTCGCGCGCCAGCGCCATCAGCAGCCGGTGCGCGGTGGCCTTCGACAGCCCGACCCCCGTCATCAAATCGGCCAGCCGCGCCCCGTCGGTTTCGGCGTCGGCGACCGCGCGCAGCAGCGCGATGGCGCGCTCCAGGCTTTGGGTACCGCCCGCCGCGCCCGGAGTGGAGGGGGGAGTGGCTGGAGCGGGGACGATGTCGGCGTGACTGCTCATGAGGTCCATCATATGGACCGTAAGGCCGCTTGCCGCAACAAAAAACATGCAGTGGCGGAATGTCAGTGTTGAAAACAGACCGCACCCCGGTATATAGTGAGGAAGTTGCTCATGAAACGGTCCACAATATGGACCCCGCCGGCCACCAAAGAGCCGGATCGTGACCCCGAGAAGCGGTACCAACAGCAACGGAGGAGGAAATGTCAGGCGCGCCCGTCGCACCACACCCCGGCCCTGGCCAGAATTCCCCTGGCCAAAAGTCGCCCACCACCCAGGCGGAGACCATCTTCGAGGCTCGGGGCGTCAATCTGCGCTTCGGGGGCGTCCATGCGCTGACCGACGTCAGTTTCGGCATCCGTAAGGGCGAGTTGTTCTCGATCATCGGTCCCAACGGGGCCGGCAAGACCTCGATGGTCAACTGCATCTCCGGCCGCTACCGGCCGACCGACGGCAAGGTCTATTTCAAGGGCCGCGACGTGACGGGGATGACCCCGAACCACCGCGCCGCCCTCGGCATCGGCCGCACCTTCCAGAATCTGGCGCTGTTCGGGCACATGACCGTGCTCGACAACATCATGGTCGGCCGCCACCATCTGCTGAAGAACAACTTCCTGACCGGGTCGCTCTACTGGCTGACCGGCGCCAGGAAAGAGGAGCTGTCCCACCGCCGCGAGGTGGAGGAGATCATCGACTTCCTCGAAATCCAGCATGTGCGCAAGGCGACCGCCGGCACGTTGTCCTACGGCCTGCGCAAGCGGGTGGAGCTGGCCCGTGCCATCGCGTTGAAGCCCGACCTGATCCTGCTGGACGAGCCGATGGCCGGCATGAACCTCGAAGAGAAGGAGGACATGGCCCGCTACATCGTCGACCTCAACGAGGAGTTCGGCATGACCGTGGTCATGATCGAACACGACATGGGCGTGGTCATGGACATCTCGCACCGGGTGATGGTGCTGGAATTCGGCAAGAAGATCGCCGAAGGCAAGCCGGAGGAGGTCCTGGCCGATCCCCGTGTCCGACGCGCCTATCTGGGCGAGGACGACGAGGAGGAGGCGCCGGCGACGGCGGTCCAGCCGCGCAAGGAGGTTGCGTGATGACGACCAACACGCTTCCCGATCTGGCCGTCAACGACACCCTGCCGAAGCTGCTGGCCCTGCATGCCCGTGAGCATGGCAACGACATCGCCATGCGCGAGAAGGATTTCGGCATCTGGCGCACCTTCACCTGGAGCCAGGTCCATGCCCGTGTCCGCGCCTTCGCGCTGGGCATGACCAAGCTCGGCGTCGTGCCGGGCGAGGTCGTCGGGCTTCTCGGCGACAACCGTCCCGACTGGGTGATGGGCGAGATCGCCACCCATGCGGTGCGCGGCTACAGCCTGGGCATCTACCGCGACGCGCTGGACGAGGAGGTCGCCTACCTCATCACCTATGCCGACGTGAAGGTGGTGTTCGCCGAGGACGAGGAGCAGGTCGACAAGCTGCTGAACCTCGCCGAGCGGCTGCCGACCCTGCAGCACATCATCTATTCCGACCCGCGCGGCATGCGCAAATACCATGATCCGCGCCTGATGCCGGTCACCGAACTGGTGGCGATGGGCGAGGCGCTGCATGCGCAGCAGCCGGACCTCTACGACCGCATGGTCGCGGCGACCAAGGGTGAGGAGGTCGCCATCCTCTGCACCACGTCCGGCACCACGTCGAACCCGAAGATGGCGATGCTGCCGGCCGGCCGGCTGATCCGCCATGTCGCCAGCTACCTGTCCGCCGATCCCAAGGGTCCGGAGGACGATTACGTCTCGGTCCTGCCGCTGTCCTGGATCATGGAACAGGTCTATGCGGTCGGTATGGGCATGGTGTCGCGGATGCGCGTGAACTTCGTCGAGGAAGCCGAGACGATGATGCACGACTTCCGTGAGATCGGGCCGAGCTTCGTGCTGTTCGCCCCGCGCCTGTGGGAGCAGATCGCCGCCGACGTGCGCGCCCGCATGATGGACGCCTCGCCCTTCAAGCAGAAGATGTTCGATCTCGGCATGAAGCTGGGGCTGGAGGCTCTGGCGAAGGGGCAGCGCTCGGCGATGGCCGACGCGATCCTGTTCAAGGCGCTGCGCGACCGGCTGGGCTTCACCAACCTGAAATCGGCGGCGACCGGCGGTGCCGCGCTCGGCCCCGACACCTTCAAGTTCTTCCAGGCGCTCGGCGTCCCGCTTCGCCAGATCTACGGCCAGACCGAGACGATGGGCGCCTACACCGTCCATCGCGGCACCGACGTCGATTTCGACACGGTCGGCGTGCCGTTCGACAGCGGCATCGAGGTCAAGGTGATCGAGCCCGACCACAACGGCGTCGGCGAGATCGTCACCCGCCACCCCAACATGTTCGCCGGCTATTACCGGAACGAGAAGGCGACCGTCGCCGACATGCGCGACGGCTGGATGCACACGGGTGACGCCGGTTTCTTCGACAAGAAGGGCCATCTGGTCATCATCGACCGCATCAAGGACATCGCCACCACCGCCCAGGGCGACCGCTTCAGTCCGCAATACATCGAGAACAAGCTGAAATTCTCGCCGTATGTCGCCGAGGCGGTGATCCTGGGTGACAAGCGCGACTATCTGTCGGCGATCATCTGCATCCGCTTCCCCATCGTGTCGAAGTGGGCGGAGAAGAACCGCATCGCGTTTACGACCTACTCCGACCTGTCCTCGAAGCAGGAGGTCTACGACCTGCTGCGGGCGGAGGTGGAGCGGGTGAACCAGACGCTGCCCGAGTACCAGCGCATCTCCAAGTTCCTGCTGCTCTACAAGGAGCTGGACGCCGACGACGGCGAGCTGACCCGCACCCGCAAGGTGCGCCGCGGCGTCATCGCCGAGAAGTACGGCACCATCATCGACAGCATCTATACCGGCCAGCCGAAGATCGACGTGGACACCACGATTGCCTTCCAGGACGGCACCAAGCAGCGGATCCGCACCACCCTGACCGTCATCGACTTGGCCCCGGCCGCCGCCAAGGCGCCGCGGCAACCGGTTGCGGCGTAACGCCTATGCAAACAGGAAAAGCCCCTCTCCCCCCGGGGAGAGGATGGGTGAGGGGGATCCGTCTGCCGGACGCTCCTCGCCAAGCAACCCCCTCACCCCGACCCTCTCCCCGGGGGGGAGGGGGATTTGGATCCCACATCGGCGAGGCCACGCCATGACCCTTCTGTTTCAGCTTCTCGTCAACGGCCTGATCGTCGGCGCGCTGTATGGCGTGGTCGCCATGTCCTTCGTGCTGATCTACAAGGCCAGCCGCATCGTCAACTTCGCGCAGGGCGAATTCCTGCTGATCGGCGCCTGGACCTGCTGGTGGCTGCTGACCCACTGGCAGCTGCCCTTCTGGATCGGCTTCCCGATCACCCTGGCCTTCATGCTGGCCTTTGGCGTCATCCTGCAGATCGTCGTGCTGCGGCCGATGATCGGCGAGCCGATCATCTCCGTCATCATGGTGACGATCGGCCTGTCCATCGTCTTCCAGGCGGCGATGAAGTGGATGTTCGGCGTCTTCGCCAAGCCCTTCCCGCCGATCTTCGCCAGCCCCACCGTCAACCTGTTCGGGCTGGAGGTGCAGACCGTCTACGTCATGTCGCTGCTGATCTCGATCCTGATCATGGCGGGCTTCGGCTGGTTCTTCAAATACTCGCGGACCGGTCTCGCCATGCGGGCCACCGCCTTCGACCAGCAGGTGGCGCAGTCGCTGGGCATCTCGGTCCGCCACATGTTCGCGATGAGCTGGGCGATCTCCGCCATGGTGTCGGCGGTGGCCGGCGTCACGGTGGGCGTGGTCAACGGCGTGTCGTCGGCTCTGTCCTTCTTCGGCATCAAGGTGTTCCCGGCGGTGATCCTCGGCGGGCTGGACAGCGTCATCGGCGCCGTGGTCGGCGGGCTGATCGTCGGCGTGCTGGAGAACATGGCGCACTACCTGGACAGCCAGTGGCTGAACTGGGGCAACATGTACGAGATCGCACCCTTCTACGTCCTGATCGCCATCCTGATGATCAAGCCCTACGGCCTGTTCGGCACCAAAGACATCGAGCGCGTGTGAGGCCCCCATGGCATCCGTCAGCATCATCCCGAGCGGCGATTACAAGACGTCCTACGGGTCCGACACCACCATCTTCCCGACCAGGACCAGCCGCAACTTTGCGATCCTGGGCGTGGTCCTCCTGCTGGCCTGCCCGGCCTTCATGGACCGCTACTGGCTCAGCCTGCTGATCCAGATCAGCTATCTCGGCATCGCGGCACTCGGCCTGAACATCCTGGTCGGCTTCACCGGCCAGATCTCCATCGGCCATTCCGCCTTCTTCGGCTTCGGCGCCTTCGCCTCGGCCTGGCTCAGCAACAGTGTCGGCGTCCCGGTGGCGCTGGCCATTCCGCTGGCGGGCGTGATCACCACGCTGGTCGGCCTCTTGTTCGGCATGCCGGCGGCGCGGCTGAAGGGCCTGTACCTCGCCATCGCGACGCTGGCGGCGCAGTACATCCTTCAGGACTTCTTCGCCCGTGCCGACTGGTTCACCGGCGGCACCGCCGGCACCATCGCCGAGCCGCTGACCATCTTCGGCTTCGCCTTCGATACCGACGAGCGCTTCTTCTACGTGGCGCTGGTGGCGCTGGTGGTGATGTACATCCTCGCCACCAACCTGATGCGGACCCGCGACGGCCGTGCTTTGGTGGCGGTGCGCGACCATTATCTCTCCGCCGAGATCATGGGCATCAACCTGACGAAGTACCGGACGATGTCCTTCGGCATCTCCGCCTTCTACGCCGGCATCGGCGGCGCCCTCTATGCCCATTACCTCCAGTTCGTGTCGGTCGAGGGCTTCACCATCCTCTTCTCGATCCAGTTCCTGGGCATGATCATCATCGGCGGGCTGGGCTCAATCATGGGCACGCTGATGGGCACCGCCTTCATGGTCTTCCTGCCCGAGGCGATGCAGGCGCTGACCAAGCTGGTGAGCGGCACCGCCCTCGATACCGCGCTGAATTTGAAGGACAACATCGCCTTCCTGCGCGAGATGTCGATCGGCCTCGTCATCATCCTGTTCCTGGTGTTCGAGCCCGACGGGCTGGCCCACCGCTGGAAGCAGATCAAGGCCTACTGGAAGCTCTATCCCTTCTCGCACTGAGTGCCGACGCTTTTGCCGATCAACAAACAGAACAGACTGGGGAGTCAACGCACCATGTCGATCAAGACCGCGCTCTTCGCAACCTCCGCCTTCCTGCTGGCGACCTCCGCCACTGCTTATGCCGACATCCCGGTCGGCCATCTGGCGGACCAGTCCGGCGCCACCTCGGACGTCGGCGTGCCCTATGCGCAGGGCGTCGCGGACGCGCTGGCCTACATCAATTCCAAGGGCGGCATCAACGGCACCAAGCTGGCGGTCGACAGCGTCGATTACGGCTATCAGGCGCCGCGCGCCATCAGCCAGTACAAGAAGTGGTCGTCGGGCAGCGACAAGATCGCGGCGCTCCAGGGCTGGGGCACCGCCGACACCGAGGCGCTGACCGGCTTCGTCGGCAAGGACGAGATCCCGGCCTATTCCGGCTCCTACTCCGGCCACCTGACCGACCCGACCGGCAAGGGTCCGCACGGCTCCAAGCCGGCGCCCTACAACTTCTTCTACGGTCCCTCCTATTCCGACGCGCTGCGCGGCATGCTGACCTGGGCGGCGGAGGACTGGAAGAAGCAGGGCGGCCAGGGCAAGCCGAAATACGTCCACATGGGCGCCAACCACCCCTATCCCAACGCGCCCAAGGATGCCGGCGAGCAACTGGCCAAGGAGCTGGGCTTCGAGGTGCTGCCGGCCGTGCAGTTCGCCCTGACCCCCGGCGACTACACCGCCCAGTGCCTGACGCTGAAGCAGTCCGGCGTCAACTACGCCTATCTCGGCAACACCGCCGGCTCCAACATCTCTGTGCTGAAGGCCTGCCAGACGGTCGGCGCCAAAGTGCAGTTCATGGGCAACGTCTGGGGCATGGACGAGAATGCCGCCAAGGCCGCCGGCTCGGCCGCCGACGGTGTGGTGTTCCCGATGCGCACCGCCGTCACCTGGAACGGCGACGCGCCCGGCATGAAGACGCTGAAGGACATCTCCAAGATCTCCGACGCCTCGGGCAACGCCTACCGCCCGGTGCACTATATGGCCGGCGTCTGCACCGCCTTCTACATGAAGGAGGCGATGGACTGGGCCTCGGCCAACGGCGGCGTCACCGGCCCGAACATCCGCAAGGCGATGTACCAGAAGAAGGACTGGGTGCCCGCCGGGCTGGAGGGCGTCTGCGTTCCCTCGACTTGGACCGATACCGACCACCGCGGCATGACGGCGGTCAACATCTACCGTGCCAAGGTGTCGGGCGAGACCGGCGCCGGGGTGGACGAGCTGGTCAAGGCCGGCACCATCAAGCTGGAGAAGCTGACCACCGTCGACGTCCCGCGCAAGCCGGAATGGCTGGGCTGGTAAGCCGCTGAGTACCCGGCGCCCCCGTACGTCATCGGCGGGGGCGCCCCCAATCTTTACGAACAGTTCAGGTGCCGCATGCTGAACACCGCCACGGCCGCTTCGACCAACGCTTCCGTCGCACCGCCGGTCACGGCCGCGAAAAAGCTGATGCTGTCCGTCAACAACATCGAGGTCGTCTACAACGACGTGATCCTCGTGCTCCGCGGCCTCAGCCTGGAGGTGCCGGAGGGCGAGATCGTGGCCCTGCTCGGCGCCAACGGCGCCGGCAAATCGACGACGCTGAAGGCGATCTCCGGCCTTTTGAAGACCGAGGACGGCGAAGTCACCCGCGGCGACATCACCTTCAATGGCGAGCGCATCAACGGCATCGATCCCGACCAGATCGTCCGCAAGGGCATCTTCCAGGTGATGGAGGGCCGGCGCATCATCGCCGACATGACCTGCCTGGAGAATCTGCGCCTGGGCGCCTACACCCGCCGCGACAACGGGGTGAAGGACGATCTGGACATGGTCTTCAGCTATTTCCCCCGGCTGAAGGAGCGCACCGGCCTCGCCGGCTACCTGTCGGGCGGCGAGCAGCAGATGCTGGCCATCGGCCGTGCGATGATGGCCCGGCCGAAGCTGATCCTGATGGACGAGCCGAGCATGGGCCTGTCGCCGCTGATGGTGAAGGAGGTGTTCAGCATCGTCCAGCAGATCAACAAGGACCTTGGCGTCACCATCCTGCTGGTGGAGCAGAACGCCCGCATGGCGCTCCAGGCCGCGACCCGCGGCTACATCATGGAGAACGGCAAGGTCGTGCTGGACGGCACCGCCGAAGAGCTGCGCAACAACGAGGATGTGAAGGAATTCTACCTCGGCGGCGGCAATGAAGAGCGCAAGAGCTTCAAGAACCTGAAGAGCTTCAAGCGCCGCAAGCGCTGGATTTGAGGGGAGTGGCGGGGCGTCGCATCGCCGACCCTCCCGCCGCCGATGCCAAAACCTGATCGGCCGACCCCTGAACGGACGAACGACCATGACCGATTTCTACGACGACCTCGAAACCCGTTCCTCCGACCGGCGCGAGGCCGAGCAGTTCGCGGCATTGCCTGCCCATCTGCACCACGCCAAGGACGCGGCCCCCTATTTCCGCCGGCTGCTGGCCGACATCGACCCGGCGTCGATCCATGACCGCAACGCGCTGGCGACCCTGCCGGTGACGCGGAAATCCGACCTGATCGCGTTGCAGCAGGCCCACCCGCCCTTCGGCGGATTGGCCGCCATGGAGACCGGCCGGCTGGCCCGCGTCTTCGCCTCTCCCGGCCCGATCCACGATCCCGAACCGCATGGCGTCGACCCGTGGCGCAGCGCCCGCGCGCTGTTCGCCGCCGGCTTCCGCGCCGGCGACCTCGCCCACAACTGCTTCGCCTACCACCTGACCCCCGCCGGCTCGATGTTCGAGACGGGGGCGCACGCCCTCGAATGCGCCGTCATCCCCGCCGGCACCGGCAACACCGAGATGCAGGCCCAGGTCGTCGCCAGCCTGAAGCCGCGCGGCTATATCGGCACGCCCGACTTCCTGAAGATCATCCTGGAGAAGGGCGACGCGCTGGGGCTGGACGTCTCCTCCATCCGCATCGCCGCCGTGTCGGGCGGCCCCTATCTGCCCGACGCCCGTGCCTTCTACGAGGCGCGCGGGCTGGACGTCACCCAGAGCTACGGCACCGCCGATCTCGGCATCGTCGCCTACGAGACCCCGGCGCGCTCCGGTCTGGTGGTGAACGAGGGCTGCATCGTCGAGATCGTCCGTCCCGGCACCGGCGACCCGGTTCCCGACGGCGAGGTCGGCGAGGTGGTGGTGACCATCTTCAACCCGGCCTATCCGCTGATCCGCTTCGCCACCGGCGACCTGTCGGCGGTGCTGCCGGGCACCAGCCCCTGCGGCCGGACCAACATGCGGCTGAAGGGCTGGATGGGCCGCGCCGACCAGACCACCAAGGTCAAGGGCATGTTCGTGCACCCGAGCCAGGTCGCCGAGGTGCTGCGCCGCCATCCCCAGATCGCCCGCGCCCGTCTGGTCGTCGGCCGCCAGGATGCCAGCGACACCATGACGCTCCGCTGCGAGGCGGAGGAGAGCGGCGAGGGTCTCGCCGCCGCCATCCGCGAGACTTTGGCGTCGGTGACGAAGCTGAAGGGCGCGGTGGAGTTCGTGGCGCCGGCAAGCCTGCCCAACGACGGCAAGGTGATCGACGACACGCGGGGCTGAACGGTCGCGGCGGCCAACCCGCCGCGACCCCCTTATCTTATTTCAGCACTCGGCGTCGGCCTGCGGCATCAGCTCATACTGCGGCTTGTAGCCCGGCTGCGCGCGGACGCGGTCGGCCCAGGCCTTGACGTTCGGATAGTCCTTCTCATCGATCCCGGATTCGCTCAGCAGGTCGATCCAGGGGAAGGCGAAGATGTCGGCGATGGTCAGGCGTTCGCTCTGGATGTAGCTGTGGCCGGACAGATGCTGGTCGAACAGCTTCAACCCGCTGGCTGCCGAGCCGTCGAGCCAGGGCAGGGCGTTGGCATCGCCGTTGAACTTGCGCACGGCGCGGGCGCGCTGGACCGGCAGCAGCACGTCGGCCAGCCAGCTCAGCCATTCGGCGAGGCGCAGCTTCTCGGCCTCGTCGCGGCCGCCGAACTGGCCGGTCTGTTCGGCCAGATAGGTCAGGATCACGCTGGATTCGGAGATCGAATGGTCGCCATGGACCAGCGTCGGCACCCGGCCGAAGCGGTTGATCGCCTGATACTCCGGCGACTTCTGCTGACCGGCGCGCAGATCGAGGTGACGGTACTGGAACGGGATGCCGGCCAGCCGGAAGAACAGCGCGATGCGGGTCGCGGGCTGGGAATTCACGTTGCCGTAGAGGATGAAGGGCGCGGTCACGATCTCTGTCTCCCTGATTTGTGGGCCCGAACGGGTCGGGTCCGGCGTTGCCGGGAGGATGGCCTCAACCGCCCCGGCCGCGCCAGCGGAAAGCGCTGATGCGCTCAGCCGATCCGCCTGATCGCCAGTCCCGACGCGGCGATGCGGAACCCGCCGTCCGCCGTCTGCTCCACCGCGTCGCCGCCGTCCAGGCGATAGCTCTTGCCCTCCGGTACCCAGCCGGCGGGGCCGCGGAAGGTCACCATCTGGATATAGCTGGTCGTCTCGACCACCGCATGGACGCTGCCGTCCTCGGCCGTCGCCTCGAAGCGGTCCGTCTCCATCTCCTGACGCATCGGCATCGGCCGGTTTCCTCCCGCTGTCCACGCCCTGTCCGCCTCTTGCCGCGGCGCCCATAGCCTGCCATGGCGCCGCCCCGGCAAGGCATAAGTTTAATTTGGGTCTTCCGCGAGGAAAGCTCGTTTGCCGGCCTCCGCCGGGATTTCTATCGTCCTGCCATCGCAACGATGCAGAGGGAGGTCGGAATGATCGGAAGGCGGGGGTTCCTGGCGGCGACGGGCGGGGTTCTGCTGCTGTCGGCGGCCGGGGCGCGGGCGGCGGAAACCGGCAAGAACAAAGGCGGGAAAGCCGCGGGAAGCGATGCGTTCGCAGCGCGCATGAGCGAGCTGGAGGGACGCACCGGCGGCCGTCTTGGCGTCGCGGTGCTCGACAGCGCGAACGGCCGGCTGCAGGACTGGCGCGGTGACGAGCGGTTCCCGATGTGCAGCACCTTCAAATTTCTTTTGGCCGCCGCCGTCCTGAAGAGTGTGGACCAGGGCAAGGACCGGCTCGACCGGCGGATTGCGGTGACCAAGGCCGATCTGGTGCCCTACGCGCCCTTCTCGGAGACCCGGCTCAACGGCACGCCGCCGACATTGGCCGAACTGTGCGAGGCGGCGGTGACGCTCAGCGACAATGTCGCGGCGAACCTGCTGCTGCCGGGCGTCGGCAACCCGGCCGGCCTCACCGCCTTCCTGCGCGGCATCGGCGACAAGACCACGCGGCTGGACCGCAACGAGCCAAGTCTGAACACCGCCATCCCCGGCGACCCGCGCGACACCACCACCCCGGCCGCCATGGTGCGCAGCATGGAGCGGCTGCTGGTCGGCGACGTGCTGCGTCCGGACTCGCGCAAGCAGCTGACCGACTGGATGGTCGCCAACAAGACCGGCGACAAGCGTCTGCGCGCCGGGCTGCCGGCCGGCTGGCGGGTCGGCGACAAGACGGGGACCGGCACCAACGGCACCGCCAACGACATCGCCATCCTGTGGCCGGAGGGCCGCGCGCCGCTGCTGGTCGCCAGCTACCTGACCCACACCGCGAAGGACTTCAAGCAGCAGGACGCCATCCATGCCGATGTGGCACGGGCGGTGGCCGGCATGATCGGCTGAGGCTGGGTCGGGGGGCAGGTTCAGAGAGGGGAGGTGGGCTGCGGATGCGGCGGCACCGCCCCCGCCCATCTGACGATGGAGCGGACGGCGTTCAGGGCGTTCACATTGTCCTGAATGTGGAAATGCCGCCGCAGCTCGACGACGGCCGCCCATTCGCCGCTTTCGTGAAACGCCCTCTGGATCGCGGCGGCTTCAGTCTCGCTGACGCTGAACATTCCAACCTCATGGCCGACCCGGCGGCCCTCTGCATGGATCATGCCCTGACGGCGAGTCCGGTTGCAAGTCCGGCAGCGGGGCCGTCGCCCGATCAGGCGTTCGCCATTTCGGCATCCGGCTCCATGCCGCCGGACTCGTCGAAGTAATCGCCGGCCACGTCCGGTCCCCATTCCTGGACCAGCGCCACCTTCTTCTGCTTCAGCACCTCGACCCGCTTCTCGGCGCGGCTGACCTCCATGCCGGCGACCATCGGCGGAATGCCGTAATAGATGCCCCAGCCGACGGCGGCGGCGCTGTACATCACCAGCCAGGCCAGCGGGTCGGCGAAAATCTTCGCGGCGGCGCCGATGGTGTGCTGGTGCTTCCACAAATCGATGGCGAAGGGCATGCAGCCGCAGAAATTCAGCCCGCCGACGGTGATCGGCGCCGATTTGTCGGGATCGCGGTCGACGACATAGGCGACGATGGTCGGGATCATGCCGATTCCGAACAGGATGGTCGTCGGCAGCACGATCAGCGCCGCCGGCACGATCAGCAGGATCAGCGTGAGGGCGCCACCCTTTTTCTTCTTCTTGCGCGCCATGGCGATCCCCCCTCGATTCAGACTTTACGCGTTCCGGTCAGAAGGCGAAGAACAGGATGATGCCGGCAACCAGCAGGGTCGACAGCAGGCTGGACACGATGGCGGCGACCTGCCGGCCCGACGTCTCGATGATGGAATTGCGGTCGGCGATGGTGTGGCGGATCTTGTCCATCTCCGCATCGGCCTCGCGGTAGGCGATCTGCGCCGCTTCGAATTCCAGCCGGTCGCGGCGAAGCGCATCGGGATCGTCGACCACCTTCAGCAGTTCGGTCAGCCGGCCGTTGTGCGCGGCGGCGTCCGCCATCTTGCGCACCTCCTGCTGCTGCGGCCGGTTGTGGAAGCGGCGGAAGGCGGGGTCGAGCATCGCCACCACCCAGCTGGCCAGATGGGTCAGCCCATCGACGCCGGTGCGGGCCTGGATGTCCGACAGGATGGTCAGCATGGCGATGATGCGCCGCATCGGCTCCACCCCGCTGCCGAGCTGGGTGAACAGCAGCTCGTCCCCGCGCTTGTGACGGGCGCCGAGGAAGGCGGCGATCTGCCGGTCGATGGGGTCCTTGTGCCGTTCGCCCCCGGCGGCGATCCAGTCGAGCGCCCGCAGCAGCTCGGCCGGGGTGGTCGGCAGCTGCTTGACCACCAGAGCGCTCATGCAGGGCATGGTCGGGTTCATCTCGTACAGCACGCGCTCCACCCCCAACCCGTGGCTGGAGCGGTCGAGGAAGCCGCGCAGCTGGTCGAAACTCTGCACCAGCGGCACGAATTCCGGCTTGAAGTCGGCCTGGACGTTGACCCAGAACATCGGCAGCTGGTTGGCGAGCACCTCGGCCACCGCCTGGGGGGATTCGCCGCGCATGAAGGCGTCGGCCAGCATGGTGGCGATGCCGTCCGGCATCATCGCCCGGCCGCGGTAGCGGATGGGGGCGGCAGGGTCGAGCGCGATGCAGACGCGGGCCACCAGCCGGTCGCCCTGGGTGCCGCCCTTGCCGCTGGAGGCGGTCTGGATGGCGTGGCTCACCGCCTCCGCCCGCACATCGTCGCCCATCGACCGGCGCAGCCACTTGTCCAGCTCCCCGCTTTCTATCACGGAGGCGGCGGCGGGGGCATGGCGGGCGAAGGCGCGGGCCAGCGTGCGGCAATGCCAGTATTCCGACCCCTGGAATTCCAGCGGCCGGGCGGCACGGCGGGAAATCTGCGGCTGCTTCGGGCTGAGCCGGCGGCCGGCCACCCACAGATCGAGGTCGTTCAGGGTCCAGCGCTGCTTGGGGTCGTCGACCAGCAGGCCGCGCACCACCTCGTTGATCGCCAGCGGCAGCCGGTGCTGCTGGACCAGCGCCGGGTATGAGCCGCGCTCCATCTTCGCCTGCAGCACCGCCTCGTCGTCCAGGCCGGACAGCGGGTTGCGGCCGAGCGCCAGGATCAGCAGGGTGACGCCCAGCGAATAGAGGTCGTCGGCCATGGTGCCGGTGCCGCGCCCGGCCGGGTTGGCCATGCCGCGCTCGATCGTCTCAAGCAGCACCGGCTGGCCATAGCCGGGCTGGGTCGACACGCAGTCGCCCAGCATCAGCGCGCCGGACGCGAGATCGCGGTAGAACAGATTGGTCGGGCGGATCGCGCCGTGGACGACGCCGCGGCTCGACAGCTCCTTCAGCGCCGACACCAGCGGGTGGACGATCTGCCGGGTCAGCTGGTCTTCCGGCATCGGATCCAGCGTGTCGGTCAGCGACCCCATCAGCCGCTTGCCGCCCGGCCGCTCGAACACCAGGCAGAAGCGCCGCCCGCGGTCCTGCGGCCAGTCCACCAGCCCCCAATCGAGCAGCCGCATGTGGGTGGCGTTGTCGAAGCTGCCGACGGTCGAGCAGATGTCCATCCGCGGCAGCACCGACGCATGGCAGATGATGGCGAAGGGCTCGATCCGCTTTTCACGCAGCGCCTTGGCGGTGAAGGCATTGCCGCCGACGGCGTTCAGCAGCGGGATCGGCGCGCCCGGCTGGATCTCGTAGCGCTCGGCGAGCTTGACCGGTTCGGCGTTCGCCATCGCTGCCGTGGCGGCTCCCATCATACCTGTCTGGGCGTCGGATGGCATGAACGGCGGATCCCCGGGGCGTGCGAATGTGCGCAGGCGTTAGGTGGCGTCAAAAGGGCAAACAAACCCTTAACATGCGCGTGCGTAACACTATCGGATTGGACGGAAAAGAAAAACCCCCGCCAAGTTGGGCGGGGGTTTTCCGTGCGGATAAGCGCGGGTGAAGCCTCTCGGCTCCGCCTTAGCCGTTCTTGACCGCGACGTAGGAGCCGGGTGCGTCTTCCAACGCGGGCAGGGCGCCGTCGCCGGGCTGGCGGGCGGGAACCTTGCCGTTGGCATACTGGCCGACCCACTTGTTCCATTCCGGCCACCAGGAACCGGCGGTCTGGGTCGCCTTCTCCAGCCACTCGTCGGAGGTCTTGGCCAGCTTGTCGCTGGTCCAGTAGCAGTATTTGTTGGCCGCCGGCGGGTTGACGACACCGGCGATGTGGCCGGACGCACCCAGCACGAACTTGACCGGGCCGCTGAACAGCTGGGCGCCGCTGTAGGTGCTCTTCCACGGCGCGATGTGGTCCTCGCGGGCCGACAGGAACAGCGCCGGCACCTTGACCTTGCCGAGGTCGACCGGAACACCCTTCAGCGTCACGGCCCCCGGCTGCGCCAGCATGTTCTTCTGGTACATGTTGCGCAGGTAGAAGCTGTGCATCGCCGCCGGCATGCGGGTGCTGTCGCTGTTCCAGTACAGCAGGTCGAAGGGGAAGGGATCCTTGCCCAGCAGGTAGTTGTTGACGACGAACGACCAGATCAGGTCGTTGGCGCGCAGCATGTTGAAGGTGGTCGCCATCTTGGCGCCGTCGAGATAGCCCTGCTCGGCCATCTGCCCTTCGATGAAGGTCAGCTGCTCCTCGTCGATGAAGATCGACAGCTCGCCGGCCTCGGCGAAGTCCAGCATCGTGGTGAAGAAGGTCGCCGACTTGATGCGGTCGTCCTTCTTGACCGCCATATAGGCGAGCGTGGAAGCCAGAAGCGTGCCGCCCAGGCAATAGCCGATGGCGTTCACGTCCTTCTCGCCGGTCGCCTTCTCGATGGCGTCGAGCGCCGCCAGCGGGCCTTCGACCATGTAGTCCTCGAAGCCCTTGGCCGCCAGCGTCTCGTCCGGGTTGACCCAGGACAGGACGAAGACGGTGTGGCCCTGGTCGACCGCCCACTTGATGAAGCTGTTCTTCTCGCGCAGGTCGAGGATATAGAATTTGTTGATCCAGGGCGGCACGATCATCAGCGGACGCTTGTTCACGTCCGGCGTGGTCGGGGTGTACTGGATCAGCTGCATCAGGCTGGTCTGGTAGACGACCTTGCCCGGCGTGACCGCGATGTTCTTGCCCAGCTGGAAGGCATCGTAGTCGGTCATGGAGATGCGCAGCTCGCCCTTGCCGCGCTCCAGATCCTTCAGCAGATGCTCCAGCCCCTTGACCAGATTCTCGCCGCCGCTCTCGATGGTCGCGCGCAGCACCTCCGGGTTCGTCATGACGAAGTTGGAGGGCGCCATCGCGTCGACGAACTGGCGGGTGTAGAAATCGACCTTCTTGGCGGTGTGGTCGTCCAGCCCCTCGACCTGATTGACGGTCGACTGCATCCACCGGGCGCTCAGCAGATAGGACTGCTTGATGAAGTCGAACAGCGTGTTCTCGTCCCAGGCGGCGTCCTTGAAGCGGCGGTCGTCCTTGGCGGGCGCGATGACCGGCTGGGTTTCCTGCCCGAAGAAGCGCTGGGTGGTGCGCTGCCACAGGGTCAGGTAGTCCTGCCACAGCGACATCTGCGCCTGCATCAGCTTGGCCGGGTCGGCCATCATGCGGGTGGTCATCTCAAGGAAGGCATGGCCGACGCCCATCGGATCCGGGCTCTTCGGGCCGGCGCCGTCGGCGGCCTGACGGGCGAGGAACTCGGAGACCAGCCGCTGGCTCTGCTCGGCGATGCGGGTCATCGCCCGCGACATCTCGACCGGATCGGGCAGCTTGACGTCGGGCACCTGGGGGGAAGCCGGGTTGGAAGCCTGAGGGGGGGCCTTGGTCTCGGCCATGAGCACGGTCCTTCTTCTTCTGTGCGGGTGTCGCGTCGTCTCGGTCACGTCGCCTGTGTCGCCTTGGGTCCGCGGGATCGGGCTTGCGCCAGATTGGGCTTTGGGCCTTGCGGACGGACGGCTATACAGGCTGGCAGGCGATGGTCTTCAGGAAACGGTGTCTGGCGGGCAGTCTCTGGGGGCGGTCTGCACCATGTCGCTGTGGGTGGCGTCGCTGTGGGTCGCGTGCGGCGGTCGGGCTTTATGGTGCGGTGCAGGAGAAATCCGGAACCTCTCATACACCGCAGATGTGAACATTTCATTTCAAGGATCGTCGCACAAGTGTGGCGTATCGGCCAGACACGGGGAAGGATGATGGTGACGGGCAGTCAGGGTAACGGTCGGGGTATCGCTAAGGCCGGGCGGGCGTTCAGCCTGCTAATCGTAGCGATACCAATGGTTTTCGGGCTGTCGGCCTGCAGCGACCGCATGCTCGACACCGGCCCGCTGGGGGCCATCACCGGCGAGGCTTCGCCGGTCAGCGACAATTCGTCGCCCATCCGCAGCATGACCGGGGAGCGGAGCGAGTACCCCAACCTGGGCACGGTTCCGCCGCGGCCGACCGACCTGACCACCGAGGCGCAGCGCCAGCAGGCGATGGACCGTCTGGCCCAGGACCGCGCGGCATCCCGCCGCACCCGCGAGCAGACCGAGGCGATCCAGGTGCCGGAGCCGCTGCCCACCCCGATGGCGGTTCCGCCGAGGCCGGACCTCCGCCCCGGCAGGAGCTGAGCTTTCCGGCCAAAGAAAAAGCCCCCGGCCGGATGGTCGGGGGCTTTTGTCTGTATAGGGGCTGCCGGGGTGAGGGGCCGCCTCACCTCCTGCTCATCATTCCTGGATGAACGCCTTCACGTAGGACTGGCGCAGCGGCTGGATCAGGTAGTCCAGCGGGGTGCGGGCGGACAGCACGATGCGGGCCTCCACCGGCATGCCGGCCTTGATCTTCATGTGGCGGACTTCGTGGCTGTCGGCATCCTTCAGGCGGATGCGGGCCAGGTAATATTCCTGGCGGGTCGCGTTGTCGGTCAGGCGGTCGGCCGACACGTAGGACACGGTGCCGTCGATGGTGCCGACGACGCGGCTGTCATAAGCGGTCAGCTGGACCTTCACCGGCAGGTCGACGGCCATCGACTTGATGTCCTTCGGCTGGATGCGGACTTCGGCCAGCAGGGCCTTGTCGTCGGGGACGATGTCCAGCACCGGCTCGTTGGCGGTGATGCTGCCGCCGACGGCCGGGTGGCCGTACATCACGACATTGCCGGCGTCCGGCGCCTTGACGGTGCGGTTGTCCAGGCGGTTCTTGGCGTCGCGGATCTGCTCGGCCAGCTTCTGGGCGTCGCCGCGGGCCTTGTCCAGCTCGACCAGCACCTTCTCGCGGAAGTCGCTGCGGCGGCGGACCAGATCGCCCTGGGCATCGACCGCCTGCTGGCGCGACTGCGACATGCGGGCTTCCAGTTCATGGTCCTGGGCGTGGAGCTGCGCATTCTCCTTCTGCGCTGCCACCAGCTTTGTGCGGGTGGAGTTGCCGCGGTCCAGCAGGCCCTGGGTGATCTGGATGTCCTCGTCCGACAGCTTGATCTCGCGGGCCAGGAAGGCGCGCTGCTTCTCCAGACTCTGCACCTCGTCGCCCAGCGTGGCGATGCGGTCCTTGGTCAGCTTGGCTTCGGTGTCGAGCTGGGTGCGGCGGACCTGGAACAGCTTTTCCTGGTTCAGCATGGCGTTCTCGACCGCCGGCTCCTTGGCGCGGCGGGCGGCGAGAGCGTCCGGCCATTCGATGGCCGGCTTCTCGAACAGCTCTGCCGACAGGCGCGCTTCGGAGGCCAGCGTGTCGAACAGGGCGGCGTTCAGCATCTCCAGCCGGGTCTGCGCCTCGGTGCTGTCCAGCCGCATCAGGACCTGGCCGGCCTCGACCCGGTCGCCCTCATTGACCATGATGGCGCTGATCACGCCGCCTTCGGTGTTCTTCACCACCTTGCGGCCGGTCTCCGGCGCCAGCGAGCCCGAAGCGCTGATCGCGCTGTGCAGGGGGGCCACCGCCGCCCAGCCGGTCATGCCGCCGAAGCCGACCGCCAGGACCAGGAAGCCGCCCAGCAGCAGGCCGCGGGCATTGGTTTCCGGCATCGCCGCCCGCAGCGCATGGATCGAGGTGATGGTCGCCGTCTTGCGCGACGGCTTGCCGGCGGGGGTCTCGGGGCCGTTGTCGGAAGAAAGCGGGGCGGGGAAGGTCGTGGTCATCGTGGTCATGGGACTTCCTTGGCTCTGTCGGGTCTGGCGTCAGCCGGATGGTCGGTCTTGGGGGCGGTGCCGGCGGTCAGCCGGCGGCCCCTGCCGTGGCGGCGGCCGGACCCTGAGGGCCGAGATTGCGGAGGCGAGCAAGGTTGACGGCGCCGGGCTGGGCCTGCTGCTGCTCCGGACGCGGCAGCTCCATCGCCATGCCGTTCTTCAGGACGTAGGTGTGATCGGACATGTCGACGAAGATCGGGGCGTGGGTCATGACGATGGTGGTCGCCCCGCGCTCCTTGCTGGCCGCGACGAAGGCGCGGACCGCCTTGATGCCCAGCTCGTCCAGGCCGGCGGTCGGCTCGTCCAGCACCAGCAGCGGCGGCTGGCCGAAGGCGGCACGGGCAAGGCCGATCAGGCGGGCGCTGGCGCCGGTGATCGGGGACAGCGGGTCGTTGACCTCGGTCTCGTAGCCCATGGGCAGGCTTTCGACCCACTCATGGATGCCGACGGACCGGGCGGCGGCCTCAACCTCTTCGCGGGTGGCGGTGGTGAAGCGGGCGATGTTGTCGGCGATGCTGCCGGGCAGAAGATCGACCTGCTGCGGCAGGTAGCCGATGCCCTGGTCGGGGCTGTCGGGGGTCAGGGTGGCGACGGACAGGCCGCCCAGCCGCACCGTGCCGGCCGACGGCAGGGCGACACCGGCCAGCAGGCGGGCCAGCACCGACTTGCCGGAGCGGTTGGGGCCGGCGATGCAGACAGTCTCGCCGGGCTCGACCGACAGGGTGACGCTGCGCAGGATCGGCTTCTGGTCGCGGGGGGAGACGAACAGCAGGTTCTCGACGGTCAGGCGCTCGCTCTCGACGGGCACGGAGGGACGCTCCGGCTCACGCGACAGGCGCTTCAGCAGCGGCAGCAGGCGGCGGACGGCCTGGGCGGAGCGGACCAGCCCGCCCCAGGCGCCGGCGGTCTGCTCGATCGGGGCGAGGCCGCGGCCGACCAGCATCGAGGTGGCGATCATGCCGCCGAAGGACAGGTGCTGTTCGATCACCAGCCAGGCGCCGATGGCGGTGACGGCGATCTGCAGGACCATGCGGACCCACTTGGTGGCGGCGCCGATGGCGGCGCTGCGCTCATAGCCCTGGCCCTGCATGGCGCTGGCGGTCAGGAAGTCGCGGTTGACGGCGTCCAGCGAGGCGTTGCCCATGCGCAGGCCGCGCACGGTGTCGGAGCGCGACGCCAGCGCCTCGAACAGCTTCTGGGCGCGGCCGGCCGGCAGCTTGCTCTCGTCGTTGATGTCCTTGACGGCCACATAGCCGATCCAGCCCATCACCGCCATGATCAGCATCGACACGACCAGCACCAGCGCCAGCATCGGGTGGATGACGTAGATGCCGATCACGTAGAGCGGGGCCCAGGGCAGGTCCATCAGCGCCGGCAGCGACGGACGCGAGAAGGCGCCCTTCAGCTCGATCAGGTCGGCGAGCGGGCCGTTGTCCGGGCGGCCGCGGCCGGCGGCGTCCAGCGCGTCGGCGGTCAGCCGGCGGCGCCACCGCACCTCCAGCGCGTTGCCGGCACGGGCCAGCAGGCGCGAGCGCACCATTTCCAGAAGACCGCTCAGCGTCAGCGCCATCACCACGATGACGGTCAGCATGGCCAGGGTATCGTAATTGCCGGACGGGATGGCGCGGCTGAACACCTGAAGCGAATAAAGCGGCATGGCAAGCATCAGCGCGTTGATGGTGGCGCTGAAGATAAATGTACTAACAAGTATCCTGGTGAAATAACCGCGATTGAATGAGGCTTCCGGCTTATCATTGCCGGGCTGTCGCATAGAGTTAGACTTGGTCGAAACAGGCATAAAACAGCCCTCCAATTGTCACCGGTCGGCGCAGTGCCCACTGGATGCAGGCGAGACCAGAAGACGCGATCTTGGTAAAGGGGACCTTAACATTCGGGGACGTCACAGGATTGCCACCGGATGCCACCACTTTTGCGCAGGATTACCTCGGTTTTGTTTGTTCCTTCGGGGGTGACTTGGTGCCGGTGCTTGGCGGAAGGGGCATGACCTATGGCCGGTTGGAGGGGACGGGCATTACCGCTATCGTGCCCCTGCGGCGGTTTCCTGCGGCGGTTCCGCCGGTCCACCCCAACCACAGCCGGAGATGACGATGGAAGGGCGCAAGGTCCCCTCGGTGGTTTTCAAGACCCGCGTGCGCGACGAGAGCGTCGGCGGACCCAACCCGTTCCGCTGGCAGGACGTGCAAAGCGACGAGCTGTTCAAGGGCAAGCGGGTGGTGGTGTTCTCGCTGCCCGGCGCCTTCACGCCGACCTGTTCCAACGAGCAGTGCCCGGCCTTCGAGCGTCTCCATGACGACTTCAAGGCTCTGGGCATCGACGAGGTCTATTGCCTCAGCGTCAACGACGCCTTCGTCATGTTCCAGTGGGGCAAGAGCCTGAACCTGCAGAAGGTGAAGCTGATCCCTGACGGGTCGGGCCATTTCACCCGCCGCATGGGCATGCTGATCGACAAGGACAGCCTGGGCTTCGGCTTCCGCTCCTGGCGCTATGCCATGGTGGTGAAGGACGGTGTCGTCGAGAAGTGGTTCGAGGAGCCGGGGATCAACGACAAGGGCGAGAACGGCGATCCCTACGGCGAATCCTCGCCGGAGACCGTGCTCGCTTACCTGCGGAGCTGATCGGCCCGATTCGGTGCCCGGCCGGCCCGGCTGCCGGGATGATTTCGGAATGACGGTACAAGGCCGGCGGGGCGAGGGCTCCGCCGGCCTTTTCCATGGCTGCCCGAAGTGCCGCCGCCTCCTGCCACCGCCGCCTGCCGCCGGGGTTGGGTTGCGCATGGTCCTGCATGTGCGTGCATCAGAAATCTCTTAAGGCTTTTTGTTAGACATTCCCTGTTCTCTTGCTACCTTCCGCAGAGGTTTTGGCGGATGGGGTGCAGCAGGTGGCAGAAAATCGGCCGCTCCGGTGTTTTCTGGTTGCATGTTTCATGGCGGCGTCGGCGCTGCTGTCTCCCATCGGCACCGCTCCGGCCAGCGCCGATGCCACCGCACCGCCGCTCGCTCCGCACAATGTGGTGCTTGCCAAGAGTTCGGCATCGGGGCTGGCTGCCGGCGCCTTCATGGCGCTCCAGTTCCACGTCGCCCATTCGGGCGAGATGGCCGGCGTCGGTCTGGTGGCCGGCGGTCCCTATCTCTGCGCTGCCGAGAATCCGCTTCTGGCGGCGGCCTGCATGCAGGGCAATCCGCTCTGGCCGCGTGGCCAGCCGCTGTACGAGGCGGCCCAGCCGCTGGCGGCGGCCGGGGCCATCGACCCGCTCGACCGGCTGGCGCAGGCGCAGGTCTACCTGTTCAGCGGCCGCGCCGACATGGTGGTGAACCGCAAGGCGGTGGAGGAGGCGGAGGCCTTCTATCGGGCCGCCCATGTGCCGGCGAACCAGATCCGGATGGAAACCGGGCTGGATGCCGGCAACGGCTTCATTGCGCAGGGTGGGGTCAACGACTGCAACGCCAACCGCAGCCCTTATGTCAATGCCTGCGGCGACTATGACCAGGCCGGCCGGATCCTGTCGCACATCTATGGCGGGTTGAACCCGCCGGCTCCCGACATGCCGGCGGCCATTCCCTTCGACCAGACGCCGTTCGGCGATCCGGACCGCACGGGGCTGGCCCCTGCCGGCTATGTCTATGTGCCGCCCGCCTGCGGGCGCGGAGCGGCCTGTGCCGTGCACATCGTCTTTCACGGATGCCGCCAGTCCGCGGCCGAGGTCGGCGATGCCGTGACCACCGGCGCCGGCTTCAACCGCTGGGCGGCCAACAACAATCTGATCGTACTCTACCCGCAGCTGTCGCCGCGCAATTCCGCGGACCCGATTGCCTGCTGGGACTGGGTCGGCAGGACCGGGACGGAATACGCGACGAAGGGCGGGGCGCAGATCGCCGCTGTCCACGCAATGTTGACAACCCTTTCAGGGCAAAGGTGACCCTTTTCATGACCATTTCAAACAAAGCGATTCTCAAGACCGCTTTTGCGGCGCTCCTCGTCCTGGCGCCGCTTCCCGTGGCAGCCCAAAGCGTCGCCCAGATCAGGCTGTCTGACCTGAAACTGAAGATCGACCCGGCCCAGACCACGGTTTCGGGCATTTCGTCGGGCGCCTACATGGCCGGGCAGTTCCAGGTCGCCTATTCGGGGCTGGTCAAGGCGGCCGGGCTCGTCGCCGGCGGTCCCTACGACTGCGCCGAGGTGTCGACGGGCGGCGTCGCCACGGCAATCGTGGCGCTGAAGCGCTGCATGGACGTGGCGATGGGTGCGCCCGATGTCGATGCCCTGGTCGCCAACGCCAAGGCGCGCGAGAAGGCGAAGGAGATCGACCCGCTGTCCAATATGGCGCAGTCGAAGATCTACCTGTTCAACGGCGACGGCGACGTGACGGTCAAGCGGCCGGTCGCCGATGCCACCGACCGCTTCTACAAGGCGCTGGGGGTGGCGGAGGCCAACCTGTCCTATGTGAAGCTGCCGAAGGCGGCCCATGCCTACATCACCGACGGCTATGGTGCGGCCTGCGACTTCATCCCGAAGGAGGGTGAGAAGAGCGAATACATCAACAACTGCCAGTACGATCAGGCGGGCGCCATCGTCCGCTTCTTCTATGCCGACGCCAGGATCCCGAACGCCCCCGCCGCGGCCCGCCAGCCGCAGCTGTTCGACCAGGCGCCCTTCGTCGGAGACCCCAGCCGCAGCGGCATGGCCAAGACCGGCTACATCTATGTTCCGGAGGCCTGCGAGGGTGGCACGCAGACCTGCCGCATCCATGTCGCCTTCCACGGCTGCCAGATGGCATCGAACCTGATCGGCGACCATTTCGCCGTCAATGCCGGCTACAACCGCTGGGCCGACGTCAACAACATCGTCGTGCTGTATCCGCAGATCGACGGCGGCGCCAAGCCGACCTCCAACCCGAAGGCCTGTTGGGACTGGTTCGGCTACACCGGCTACGATTTCGCCCGCAAGAGCGGCTTCCAGATGACCGCGGTGCGCAAGATGATCGGCGCGCTCGCGGGAGAGTGACCGTCCGCTCAATATAAAAAAGCCCCTCTCCGGCGGACCGGAGAGGGGCTTTTTCTGACCTTGGGGCGATCAGGCCTTGAGGATGCCGCGGCCGGCGAAGCGGGCGGCGACGCCAAGCTGCTCCTCGATGCGGATCAGCTGGTTGTACTTGGCCAGACGGTCCGAACGGCTGAGCGAGCCGGTCTTGATCTGCCCGCAGTTGGTGGCGACCGCCAGATCGGCGATGGTGCTGTCCTCGGTCTCGCCCGAACGGTGCGACAGGACGGCGGTGTAGCCGGCCTTGTGCGCCATATCGACCGCTTCCAGCGTCTCCGACAGCGTGCCGATCTGGTTCACCTTCACCAGGATCGAGTTGGCGACACCCTGTTTGATGCCCTGGGCCAGACGCTTGGGGTTGGTGACGAACAGGTCGTCGCCGACCAGCTGCACCTTGCTGCCGATAGCGTCGGTCAGCGCCTTCCAGCCTTCCCAATCGTCTTCCGCCATGCCGTCCTCGATCGAGATGATCGGGTAGCGGCCGGCCAGATCGGCCCAGTAGGCGACCATCTGTTCCGGCGACAGCGACTTGCCTTCGCCGGCCAGCTCGTACTTGCCATTCTTGAAGAACTCGGTCGAGGCGGCGTCGAGCGCCAGCATGACGTCGTCGCCCGGCTTGTAGCCGGCGGCCTCGATGGCCTTCATGACGAAGCCGAGCGCCTCGTCGGTCGAGCCGATGTTGGGGGCGAAGCCGCCCTCGTCGCCGACATTGGTGTTGTGGCCGGCGTCCTTCAGCTTCTTCTTCAGCGACTGGAAGATCTCGGAGCCCATGCGGATGGCGTCGGCGCCGGTCTCGGCGCCCACCGGCATGATCATGAATTCCTGGATGTCGATGGGGTTGTCGGCATGGGCGCCGCCGTTGATGATGTTCATCATCGGCACCGGCAGCAGCGAGGCGAAGGCGCCGCCGACATAGCGGTAGAGCGGCAGGCCGGCATCCTCGGCGGCGGCGCGGGCGACCGCCAGCGACACGCCCAGGATGGCGTTGGCGCCGAGGCGGCCCTTGTTCTCGGTGCCGTCCAGGTCGATCATCGCAAGGTCGATGCCGCGCTGGTCGTCGGCGTCCAGGCCGGCGAGCGCGTCATAGATCTCACCGTTGACGGATTCGACCGCCTTCAGTACGCCCTTGCCGCCGAAGCGGGACTTGTCGCCGTCGCGCAGCTCGACCGCCTCGTGGGCGCCGGTGGAGGCGCCCGACGGCACCGCGGCGCGGCCGAAGGCGCCGCTGTCCAGCGCAACGTCGACTTCCACGGTCGGGTTGCCGCGGCTGTCCAGGATTTCGCGGGCGTGAATCTCGGTGATGACGCTCATGATCGGTCGATCCTTCGAGGAATGGCAGCCGCGTTGTCTCGCAGGCCGCGTTTTAAGGCGCGCAGGCTTGATAGCCCCGACGTCCGGGCGATGCAATATCTGCTTCGGCTTACAACCCCGCGCGGATGCGCGGATTCGAGCCGGAAATCAGAGAAATCCCTCCACCATCGCGGCGAATTCGGCCGGACGTTCGGCATGCAGCCAGTGTCCGACGCCGTCGATCATGCGGATTTCCGCCTTGGGGAAGTGGCGGCGGATGGCGTCGTGATGCTCCGGCCGGATGTAGTCCGACGCGCCGCCGCCGATGAACAGTGCCGGACCGTCATAGCGGGCAGCGCCGAAATCGGGGAAGCCGATCAGCTTGCCCATGTTCGCGCCGATGGAGTCGAGGTTGATCCGCCAGGAGAAGGCGCCGTTCTCCAGCACCAGGTTCTGCATGAGGAAGGAGCGCAGCGGCGCCTCCGGCACGGCGTCGGCCAGCTGCGCCTCCACCTCTGGCCGGCGGGTGACGCCTTCCAGCTTGGCGGCCTTCATCGCGGCGACGAAGGGGGCGTGGGTGTGGGTGTAGGCGACCGGGGCGATGTCGGCGACCACCAGCTTTTCCACCCGCTCCGGATGGGCCAGCGCCAGCGCCATGGCGGTCTTGCCGCCCATCGAATGGCCGACTATGGTGGCGCGGGCAAAGCCGCGGTCGTCGAGGAAGCGCAGCACGTCGGCCGCCATCTCCGGATAGCTCATGCCGTCGGCCCAGGGCGCGCCGCCATGGTTGCGCAGGTCCAGCGCATAGACCCGGCGGGATTCGCCGAAGCGGCGGGCGAGAGTCTGCCAGTTGCGGGCCGAGCCGAACAGGCCGTGCAGGACCAGCATCGGCGTTCCGCCATTGGCTTCGCCGGCTTCCAGATAGGTCAGGGGGAGGGCTTGCTGCTGCGGCATGTCGGTGCTTTCGGCCTGTGATGTCGGAAGATGCGTTCTGGACGAATGCGGGTCGCGATCCTATGACGAACGCGGCTGCACCGCTAGGATGCCGCCGGGCATCATCCGCATCACAGAAGCGACCCTGCCATCGTGTTCCGTCATATCCTGTCCGTCGGCGGCCTGACCCTTGCCAGCCGGGTGCTCGGTTTCCTGCGCGACGTGCTGACCGCGGCGCTGCTCGGCGCCGGGCCGGTCGCCGACGCCTTCTTCGTCGCCTTCCGGCTGCCGAACCATTTCCGCGCCCTGTTCGCCGAGGGGGCCTTCAACTCCGCCTTCGTGCCGCTGTTCTCGGGCAAGCTGGTGCAGGACGGGGCAGCATCCGCCCGCCGCTTCGCCGACGAGGTGATGACCCTGCTGGTCATCGTGCAATTGGTGCTGCTGCTGGCGGTGCTGGCCTTCATGCCGCAATTCATGACGGTCTTCGCCCCCGGATTCGCCGACGAGCCGGAGAAGTTCCGGCTGGCCGTTCTGTTCACCAGCATCACCTTTCCCTACCTGCTGCTGATCTCGCTGGTGTCGCTCTATGGCGGCGTGCTGAACAGCATGAGCCGCTTCGGTTCCGCCGCCGCCGCCCCCATCCTGATGAATCTGTGCCTGATCGCGGCGCTGGTGATCGGCACGCCGCTGATGCCGACGGCCGGACATGCGCTGTCCTGGGGCGTGCTGGCGTCGGGTGTCGCGCAGTTTCTCTATCTGGCCTGGGACGCAAGGCGGGCCGACATGACTCTGCGGCCGGTGATGCCGCGCCTGTCGCCCGACGTGAAACGCTTCCTGAAGGTTCTGGGGCCGGCGGCGCTGGGGTCCGGCCTGACGCAGATCAGCCTGTTCGCCGACACGCTGATCGCGTCCGCCTTGCCGACCGGGGCGGTGTCCTACCTTTATTATGCCGACCGGCTGAACCAGCTGCCGCTGGGCGTGATCGGCATCGCCGTCGGGACCGTTCTGCTTCCGGAAATGTCCAAGCGGATCAAGAGCGGCGACGAGGCCGGCGCGGTCGACAGCCAGAACCGCGCCATCGAGCTGTCGCTGGTTCTGACCCTGCCGGCCGCCATCGCCTTCCTGGTGGCGGGCACGCCGATCCTGTCGGTGCTGTTCCAGCGCGGCGCCTTCGGCCCGTCGGATGCCGCGGCTTCGGCGCTTACCCTGCAAGCCTATGCGCTGGGCCTGCCGGCCTTCGTGGTCATCCGCAGCCTCGTCAACGGCTTCTATGCCCGCCATGACACGGCAACGCCGGTGCGGGTGGCGCTGGCGGCGGTCGGCATCAATGTGGCGCTGAAGCTGGCGCTGATGGGGCCGCTGGCCCAGGTTGGGCTTGCGGTCGCCACCTCCGTCGGTGCCTGGGTGAATGCCGGGCTGCTGGCGCTGCTGCTGCACCGCCGCGGCCTGTTCCGGGCGGATGCGCGGCTGACCCGCAACCTGCCGCGGATGGCCATCGCCGCCGTCGCCATGGCCGGCGCCCTGTGGCTGGCGACCGAGCGGCTTGCCCCCTGGCTGGGTGCCGCCAGCATGGTGGAGCGGCTGGGCAGCTTGCTGGTGCTCGCCGTGATCGGACTGGCGGTCTATGCCGTCGCTGCGGTGCTGCTCGGGCTGGTGCGGCGCAGCGACCTCAGCCGTCTGCGCCGTCGCCGGGCGAAAGCCTGATCATCCCTCGGTCTGCAAAGGCCGCTCCGGATCGGCGCTCCATTCCGACATCGAGCCGTCATACAGCCGCACGCCCGGCACGCCGGCGATCTCGCTGAGCGCGAACCAGGACACCGAGGCGAGGTGGCCGGTGTTGCAGAAGGTGATGGGCTGGTCGCGCAAGGGCAGGCCGGCCTGGTCGGCCATCGCCTTCACCGCGTCTGGCGTGGCGAAACGGTGCTCGGCGGCGGAGAAGAGCGGGGCGATGTCCAGGTTGACGGCACCCGGGATGGTACCGGGGGCGCGGGCCTGCGGGCTCTTGGCCTTGCCGGCGAACTGTTCTGCCGACCGCGCATCGTGCAGCGGCACGGCCCCGGCCTTCACGGCGGCTTCGACATCCTCCACGGTGGCGCGCAGGCCGGCGCGCGGATGGGTGGCGAAGCTGGTCGGCTTGCGCACCGCCGGCTCGGGCGTCACCGGACCGCCGGCGGCGACCCAGGCGGCGAAACCGCCGTCCAGCACCGACACCGCATCGTGGCCCAGCATCTTGAAGGTCCAATAGACACGGGTGGCGTTGCCCATGTCGGACGCGTTGGCGCCGGCCGCGAGCAGCACCACATGGTCGCCGTTGCCGATGCCCAGGCCGCCGATCAGCCCCGCCAGAACCCCGGGTTCCGGCAGCATTCCGGCCCCGCCACCGACCACAGTCCGCCAGCCGGCCGTTGCGTAGTCGGAATGAACCGCTCCCGGAACGAAGCCGCCGGCGGGCGGGGTTCGTACGTCGAGGACGGTGATGCCAGGGCTGTCGAGCCGGCTTTTCAGCCAGGAAGCGTCCACAAGCGGGGAAATGCTGCTGTCGGTCATCAGGGTAAACCCGGTTCCGGTTGGTCGGCGGCCTTGCCCTACCGTGATCGTTGCTCGGTCGCAACGGGTCGCCCGGCGGGCCGGCGGACACCCGCCGAGGCGGGCAGGCCGACAGTGTGGGCGAAGCGGCGGTGCGGGAAAAGCCCAATCTTGTCGCAATCCAAGTCGGTCGGTGGCGTTGCCGGCTAGCCCGTCCGGGGTGTAGGATGTTCCGTTCGTATAGGAAGGCGCCCCTTTCCGGCGCGGGAGCTTGGACAGCCATGGCCAACATCGACGACCTGCTCGGCGCGCCCGATCCCAACGACGGCGACGCCTCGTCCTTCGCCATCGGCGATGCGCCGGTGGAGATCAAGGTCGTCATCGGCACCGCCATGCTCCGCGTCCGCGACCTCCTGAAGCTGGGCCGCGGCGCCGTCGTGGAACTTGATCGCCATCTGAAGGACCCGACCGACGTCTATGTCGAGGGCGTGCTGGTCGCCCGCGGCGAGGTTGCGATCATCGACGACAAGATCGGCGTCACCCTGACCGACTTCATCAAGTCCAGCCGCGAATGGAAGCGCTGACCGCACCCTTTTCCGTTGCAGCGCTTTCCCTTTATCGATGCTTCATTCGGTAGCAGCCCCGCTTGCGCTGGCGTCTTGACGGCGGGCGATGGCTTCTGGTGTCGTTGTGTCCGGTCGTGGAAACTGCCGTCGCCGACGGCGTCGCCGGCCCGGAGAGCGAAGCCATGTCCCACACCGCTGTCTCCCCCTGCCTGCCGCGCCATTTTTCCAATCCCCATGCCGACCATGAACGGGTCTATGGCCCGTCGGAACGCGCCATCCTCAGCCGTGCCGCCTTCGAGGAGGCGATGGCGGAGATCGGCGCCTGGCCCGGCTACACGCCCACCCCGCTGCGCTCCCTGCCGGGGCTGGCTCGGGAGGCCGGGATCGACCGCCTCTGGTACAAGGACGAGAGCGCCCGCTTCGCGCTCGGCAGCTTCAAGGCGCTGGGCGGGGCGTACGCCGTGCTGCGGCTGCTGGCGCGGGAGGTGACGGCGCGGGTGCCCGGCGTGCCGGTGACGGCACTGGATCTCGTCGTCGGCCGCTATGCCAAGGTGACGCGGACGCTGACCGTCACCACCGCCACCGACGGCAACCATGGCCGGTCGGTCGCCTGGGGCGCGCAGGTGTTCGGCTGCAATTGCGTGGTGTATGTGCCCGCCGCCTGTACGCCCGGCCGTCGCGCCGCCATCGAGGCGTACGGGGCGAGGGTGGTGGTGGTGGACGGGCCGTACGACGATGCGGTGCGCCGTGCCGCCGCCGATGCGGCGGCGCAGGGCTGGTTCGTCGTCTCCGACACCTCCTACACCGGCTATATGGACGTGCCTCGCGACGTGATGCAGGGCTACACCGTGATGGTGGAGGAGGCGATCTCGCAGCTTCCCGCCAGCGAACGGCCGACCCACGTCTTCGTGCAGGGCGGCGTCGGTGCGCTGCCCGCCGCGGTCTGCGGCCATCTGTGGGAAAGCTGGGGACGTCAGCGCCCGCGCTTCGTGGTGGTGGAGCCGCACAGCGCCGACTGCCTGTACCAGAGTGCCGTCGCCGGCCGGCCGACACGGGCGCAGGGCGACCTCGACACGGTGATGGCCGGGCTTGCCTGCGGCGAGGTCTCGCTGCTGGCCTGGGCAATCCTGGAGCGCGGCGCCGACGATTTCCTGACCATCCCCGACGAGGGGGCGGTCATCGCCATGCGCAAGCTTGCGGACGGCGGGCAGGGCGGCCGTCCGTTGGTGGGCGGTGAATCGGGTGTCGCCGGGCTGGCCGGACTGCTCTGCGCCGCCGCCCACGAGGAGGTGAGGCTAGCGCTGGGCCTCGTGCCCGACGCGCGGGTGCTGGTGTTCGGGACCGAAGGGGCGACCGATCCGGAGGTCTATGAGCGGATCGTCGGCCGCTCGCCGGAGGCGGTCGCCGACGGGCTGCTCAGCGCAGCAGGTCGGTGACGATGTTGGCGCCGTCGGCGGCCAGCCGGTCGGCGGTTTCGCGATGGTCGCGCGCGCCGGAGAAGCCGCCCTCGGCCTTCACCCGCTCGATCCAGCTCTGCGAGGCGCCGAGCGACACCAGCCGCTCGACCATCATCTGGGTGGAGCGCAGGGTCATCCGCCCATTCTCCGCCATGCGCGGGGCATGCACCATGAATTCCGCCCGCGGGGCGGCGTAGCGCGGATAGCCGGCCAGATAGAGGCCGACGCACATGCTTTCGCAGGACTCGCCGTCGCGCACCCGCGTGGCAACCGGCCGCCCGCCCTTGCGTTCGGCCAGGACGGCGTCGATCATCCGGTAGCCCGCGGCGGTGAAGCCGCCGGGGCTGGACAGCTCGATCACCAGCGGGCGGCGGGCCGGCAGGGCGTGCAGGGCGTCGAGGAAGCTGCGTTCCGCTCCCGGCGTGATGATGCCGTCCAGCCGCAGGACGGTGACGTCGCCCTGGTCGTTGCGGGACATCGCCGCATCGGGAAATTCGGAGGAGGGTGCTGCGGGCACCGGATTGACGGTGACGGGGCCGATGGCGGCCGGGGCGGAGCCGGCCGGGTTGAGCGACAGTCCGTTCGGCTGGGTTGCGGCATGGCCGACTGCGGCACCCGCGATCAGCAGGGCGCCCAGACCGGCACCGAACCCGACCCTCCGCAGCAGCTTCCGCACCGACATAATACCCTCCAGCACTCGACCCACCCAGCGTGGCGGTCAAAGCTTGCCCGAGTGTTAACGGCATGTCTGTGGCGGGCCACACAATGTGGGTAGTGGCGAGGGTAGGAAGGCTGCGGCGCGATAAAGCGTGCGCGCGGGCGCAAAGGGCGTTAGAAGAGACAGGATTCCAAGGGTATGGCCGGGGCGTCCTCAACGGGGCGATGCCCGTCCCATCCCGTGCCGTGAACGTCGAAGAGCGGAACGATGTCGTACATCCAGGGTGAAACGGGCGATTGGGAAGTCGTGATCGGGCTTGAGGTCCATGCCCAGGTGATTTCGAACGCGAAGCTGTTTTCCGGCTCCGCCACCGAATTCGGGTCCGCGCCGAACAGCCAGGTCAGCTTCGTCGACGCCGCGTTCCCCGGCATGCTGCCCGTCATCAACGAATATGCCGTCGAACAGGCAGTGCGCACCGGTCTGGGCCTGAAGGCCGAGATCAACCTGCACTCGGTCTTCGACCGCAAGAACTACTTCTACGCCGACCTGCCGCAGGGCTATCAGATCAGCCAGTTCCTGCAGCCCATCGTCGGCAAGGGCGAGATCGTGCTCGACCTGCCGGACGGCACCAGCCGCACCGTCGGCGTCACGCGCCTGCATCTGGAACAGGACGCCGGCAAGTCCTTGCACGACCAGCACCCGTCAAAGACCTACATCGACCTGAACCGGTCGGGCGTGGCGCTGATGGAGATCGTGTCGGAACCCGACATGCGCTCCTCGGAGGAGGCGGGCGCCTATGTGCGCAAGCTGCGCTCCATCCTGCGCTATCTCGGCACCTGCGACGGCAACATGGAGGAAGGCTCCATGCGCTGCGACGTCAACGTGTCGGTGCGCAAGCCGGGCGACGCCTTCGGCACCCGCTGCGAGATCAAGAACGTCAACTCGATCCGCTTCGTCATGCAGGCCATCGAGTATGAGGCGCGCCGCCAGATCGAGATCATCGAGGAAGGCGGCAAGATCGACCAGGAGACCCGGCTGTGGGACACGACCAAGTTCGTGACCCGCTCCATGCGGTCGAAGGAAGAGGCGCACGACTACCGCTATTTCCCCGATCCCGATCTGCTGCCGCTCGAACTCGATGCGGCGTGGGTGGAGGACATCAAGAAGACCCTGCCCGAACTGCCTGACGACAAGAAGACCCGCTTCATCGAGGACTACAAGCTGTCGGTCTATGACGCCGGCGTGCTGGTTTCCGAGAAGTCGAAGGCCGATTATTTCGAGGCGGTCGCCAAGGGCCGCGATCCGAAGCTGGCCTCCAACTGGGTCACCGGCGAGCTGTTCGGCTATCTGAACAAGGCCGGCAAGGAGATCGAGGAAAGCCCGGTGTCCGCCGAAAATCTCGGCGGCCTGATCGACCTGATCGCCGACAACACCATTTCCGGCCGCATCGCCAAGGAAGTGTTCGAGACGATGTTCGAAACCGGCGAGAAGGCCGCCGACATCGTCGAGAAGAAGGGGCTGCGCCAGGTCACCGACACCAGCGCCATCGAAGGCTCCATCGATGCCGTGCTGGCCGCCAACCCCGACAAGGTGGCGGAGTTCCGCAGCGGCAAGGACAAGCTGTTCGGCTTTTTCGTCGGTCAGGTGATGAAGGCGACCCAGGGCAAAGCCAACCCGGCCATGGTCAACGAAATCCTGATGAAGAAACTGAAAGGCTAATCTGCCTGTCCCTGTCGGCGGACGGAAATCGCCGTCTTGCACGAAAGAAAGCCTCTCCGTTCGGCGGAGGGGCTTTTTTCTTGGGTGCCACCCGCCGTTACGGTAAAGCCGCAGTTGAATTTTCCCGGTTTCCGCCGTCACAGTGCTTGGAAACGGTGGAGGAACCATGGCGGCGGAGCCGGTGATGGTGGCGCTGGCGGCTGGTGCTGTCGGCGGTCTGCTCGGGGTGTTGCTGGGCCGGTATACCGGTCGCCGGGCGGCGCGCCATCCATCGTCGCCGCACCCCGCCACTCCTGCCGGCGCCCGGCCGGGGCATGGCTTCCACGAGCCGGATGTCGGCGAGCGGCTGGAGATGGCGCTGGAGGCCACCGGGGCCGCGGTCTGGGATGCCGATCTGATGGCCGGCACCTGCTGGTGGTCGGACACCTTTCCGCGCATGCTGGGCTTTCGCACGCGCCCGGCGATGCCGCCCGATTTCTGGGAGCGGCGACTGCATCCGGAAGACCGCGAACGGGTTCTGGCCCACATCGCCTCGCATCTGGCCGGCGAGACCTCGGCCTACGCCTACAGCTACCGCCTGAGGCACGAGGCGGGCGGCTGGGTGTGGATCGCCGCCAAGGGCCGCGCCTTCCGCGACGAGACCGGGCGGGCGGTGCGCTATGCCGGCATCATGACCGACATCACCGAGGCCCGCCGGCAGGAGGAGCGGCTACGCGCCAGCGAGGAACGGCTGCTGAAGATCATGGAGGCGGCCCCCATCGCGGTGAACGTCACCACGCGCGACGGCCGCTGGCTGTTCTGCAATGCCCAGTCCGTGCGGCTGATGGGCCGCGACCGTTCGGAACTGATGCGCACCCCGGTGGCCGATCTCTATGCCGACCCTGCCGACCGCGATGCGCTGATCGCCCGGTTCGACCGGGAGGGCGCCTTCCGCAATGCCGAGATCCGGTTCCGCCGGCCGGACGGCAGCGTTGTCTGGGTCCTGTCCTCGTGGAACAGCATCGAACTGGACGGTGAGGCGGCCCTGCTGACCTGGCTCTACGACATCACCGACCGCAAGGCGGCCGAGTCGGCGATGATCCAGGCCAGGGAGGAGGCCGAACAGGCGCTGGCCGACCTGCGGGAGGCGCAGGAGAGCCTGATCCAGGCCGAGACCATGGCCTCGCTCGGCCAGCTGGTGGCGGGGGTGGCGCACGAGATCAACACGCCCATCGGCATCGGCCTGACCGCCGCCAGCCACATCGGCGAACAGGCGCAGGTCCTGCGCGACCGGTTCACCGGCAACGCGCTGCGCCGGTCGGAGTTCCTGGAGTTCCTGGATGGGCTGAGCGAGAGCAGCCGCCTGCTGATGGCCAACATCGACCGCGCCGCGTCGCTGGTGCAGAGCTTCAAGCAGGTGGCGGTCGACCAGTCCTCCGGCGACCGGCGGGTGTTCGAACTGGGCGGCTATATCCAGGAGCTGCTGTTCTCGCTGCGTCCGCGGCTGAAACGCACCAATCTGCGGGTGGCGGTGGAGTGCGACGACGAGTTGACGATGGACAGCTTTCCCGGCGCGCTGGGGCAGGTGCTGACCAATCTGGTCATCAACGCCGTCGTACATGCCTATGGCGATGGGGATCGGGGTGGGGATCGGGGCATTGATCGGGATGGCGATCGCCTGGCCGGGACGCCGGTCGGTACGATCAGGATCACCGCGCAGGCGGATGGGGGCGAGCGGGTGCGGATCGACTTCATCGATGACGGCGCGGGCATCGCGCCGGAGCATCTGTCGAAGGTCTTCGACCCTTTCTTCACCACCAAGCGCGGGCAGGGCGGATCCGGCCTGGGGCTGCACATCGTCTTCAACACCGTCACCGGCCCGCTGGGCGGCAGCGTGTCCGTCCAGTCCTGGCCGGGGCAGGGGACCCGCTTCACCATCCAGCTGCCCCGCGAAGCCCCGGCGATGCAGCCGGCCGTCGCGGCGGAGCCGGCCCTGGGCTGAACCCGTGGCGCAGCCCTGCGGCAGGGCGGCCGATCAGGCCCAGGTCCGGTTAGGCGCAGGTCCGGTTAGGCGACGTGAAGTTCGTGGAGTTGCAGATGCTTGGGCCGCCGGCCGCGGCGCTTCGGTGCCGCGAAGCTGGCGAGCGCGCCGTTCTCGCCGCGCAGCTCAGCGGTCAACTCCTGCACGCAGCGCTGGAGCAGTTCTTTCTCGCGCTGGTCTTCGCGATCAGTGATTTCCAGGCAGCTCAGCTTGATCTCGACGAGGTCGATCAGTGTTTCGGCGCAACGGCGTGACAGGGTCATGGCATCCTCCACGGCGACGGGGTGCGGCGTCACTGACCGGCGGGGCACTGTCGGGATCAGCCCCCACGCGACCGAGTCGTTCGGCACCCAGGCTTTTTATTGCTCATGGTGGCATCATAAGCGCCTTCCGTTAAAAAGTACCTAAAATTTTATACAGATTTGTCCCTTCTCTGCGATTTTCGGGAAAAGCGTTTTTTTGGATTTGTAAGCGTTGACAAGGGTACGGCCGGCCGTTAGAACCGCTCCCACGCCAGCGGTGACCCACGGGAAACCGCACTGGCTGGAGGGGTGGCCGAGTGGCTGAAGGCAACGGTTTGCTAAACCGTCATAGGGTTTAAAGCCCTATCGTGGGTTCGAATCCCATCCCCTCCGCCACCGCGTAATTAAATCAATACCTTAGGTGATTTTCGCGTCCGTCGGGGGCTCAACCACTGGCGAACCGTTGTATCTGTGCCGGTTTTTGTGCCCTCCCTCATTGGCACGTACCCCAGGTAAATCTCCGTCGTCTTCGCGCTGCTGTGCCCGAGATGCTCGGACAGCGCGCGATGACTGCCTCGACATTCATCCACTCCGGCGGATTACCCGCATCCCCTGGTTCGACATTCTGCGGAAACGCAACGGCGAACGGATCGCCGTCGGCTTCTGAAGAAAAGAGTGGCGGGCGAGGCGGCCTGAAGCCCATCGCTTACCGCGTCAATCCCCGGCGAGGCGGCGGCGGGCATAGGCAGCGGTCAGGTAACGGCTGACCAGCGCCTCGAATTCGGCCGCTTTCATGCCGCGGATACCCATTGCCTCCAGCACCACGGTCCGCTCTCGACGGTTCACCTTGTTGTAGATGGAAAAGCCGATGCGGTTGGGCAGGGGCGCCTCCTCATGTAGCGCCAGCACCAGCGCCAGCCGTCGCGCTGCCGACACCTGCATCCCACCCACATCGGTCCAGGCAATGGGCTCCCGCAGCCGTGCCGATATCAGGGTGTCTGGCGTCAAGGTCATCAACGGCGCTTTCGTCTTATGGCGGACCCAGGCCGCATAGCCCAAAGCCATGCAGATTCCCACACCCGCCACCGCCCCGATGAATGCCTTCGTCCCCTGATCGGTGCCGAGGCCGAGTTCCCGCCCAAAGACGGTGGTGCCGATGGTGAAGGCGGCGAACAGCGCCGCGATGAAGGCCATGGCCCAGATCATCGGCCTGCCGTTCTCATAGAGCACCGTGTGCTCCGCAGGAACGGCGGCGACAGCGGCCTCCAGTTCCTCCCGGTTCAGCCGGTGCGCCTGCCGGGCCTCGTCGACGTAGGCTGCGGTTAGCGCATGGCAAAGCCCACTCCAGTCGGTGAACAGCCGGTGTGGCAGGCTGGTGTCCTCCGCCGTCGGCGCGCGGGCGGCACGGGCCAGCAGGCGTTCGTCGAGCTGGACGCCAAGGGTGCTGATCCGCAGGGCGGTCGGCGGATGGCTGTCGGTCGGATGGGGCTGGCACTCGTCCAGATGCGCGGCGGGATTTGGGAGGCCATCTTCGACGCGCCGCAGGATTTCGGCCATCATGTCCGGCCCGGCCGTGTCGGGGGCGGAGAAGGCGTCATTGAGCGTCTCGAAGATGGCCGGCGCCAGTGCCGCGTTGCGAAGCAGCGCAAGGGGAACGCTCTCCGGACCGCTGACCAAGCTGGCCCGGCGGTCGGCCTCCAGCTCGCGCTGCCGCCTGTGCTGGGCGACAGAGAGATCGAAGCTCTCCAGTGTATGGAAGCCGAGATGCAAGGCCGGAGCAAGCATGAAGCCGCCCGTCCCGGTGCGCTCGCCAAGCGCGGTCAGGGTCCGCCACAATCCGGCATGGATCGGAGCGAAGCGGCGGCTGTAGGTGGTATCCCCGCCCGAGAAATGGGCAAGCTCATGGCCGATGACCGCCGCGAGTTCGGTCTCGCCGATCAGCGGCAGGCAGGGGGCCGGCAAGTGGAGGGTGCGGCCCGACAGCACCCGCTCCCCGCCGAGCGGCCGGACCGGTGCCTCGGTGACGAAGAAGCCCTCGGTCAGGCCGATCAGGATGCTGTCCGGCATCAGCGCCTCGTGCCGGGTCGCCAGATCCTCGACGAAATGCCAGAGGCCGGGCGCCTCTTCCCGACTCACCACCAATCCGCGGATGTCGAGCGGCTCCACGGTGTAGAGATCGAAGACGCGGCGCATCGCGATCACCGCCATCACGGCACTGTAGGCGGCGAGCCCCGCGAGCATCACGGCGGCAGCGAAGAGTTTGACGCTGCTGGTCGACAGATGGTCCCAGAACCACAGGCTCGCCGCTTCGAACAGCGACGCCGAGACGCTGGCGATGCTGAGGCCGACGAGCACGGCAGCGAGCGCGAAGGGCAGGCCCCGCCTCAAACGGTCGAAACTGCGGATCAGGGCCTCGCGCGAGCGTCGCGCCCGCAGGGCCGAGACGCGTGCGGCCAGCAAGCCGGACAGCCCGGCAAGGAAAGCCAGCAGGCCGCCGGTTATCGTGCCCCAACTCAACGGGTAGCGGATCCGCGATACTTCGGCGCCCTCTTCCATTGTGTCGATGGCTCTGCGGACTCCGGCGACGGCCATCGAGACCGGCATGCGGCGGCCGTCCGGGCCGCCCATGGTGACGAAAGCCGATGGAGTCTTCGCTTCCATTTGCTGAAGCTGTGCCAGAACCTGCGGCAATTCCTTTCCGGCCTGGCGGTACTCGTCGAGCGTCGCGGCGGCCCGCTGTTCCTGCCAGATCCCGAGCGCCACGAACGACAGGGGAAGGATCAGCAGCCAGATGACGCGAACGAGCCACAGAGGGAAGCGAATGGCACGCCGGACGGTGCCAGCCATACCGCTGGAAGCAACTGCATCGGCCACGACCGATCTCCCATTTATCGATGTATCGCGTGGGAGGATCGCGTAATGCGCGCAACAGGGCCAGCCGCCCGGAGGGGGTAGCAATTTCACGTCAGGCCGGAAAGAACACCGCCTCTCCTGAATGACGGCCGGATACCGGACGTTTGAGACGATCAAGGGGGCGGCGCGGTGATCCCACTGCTGCGATCAGACGGCACCCTCTTCGGCCGGTAGATGGCGCTTTTCCTCAAGGGCGTGGATGTCGTCGAGGAGCGCGGCCGGAGGCGGACGACATCCACATGCCTGGGCGTGTTCCATATGCCATTCGACACGCTGCTGTCGTGTCGCCTTCGCTGGCATGGGATGCGCTTCGTGCCAGTTTCTGTTCATGGATGCCCCTATTGACTGCAGAGCAATTATGCCCGCCGATAGGGCCGGCTTCCATTGGCTCCAGGCATGCTGAATATCATGCCGCAGGTCATCTCTGTGCCTGATATGGCGTCGAGAGGCCGGGAGCGACTTCGCCGGCCATCCGGTTCTGAAGGTCGATGGGCAGTCGACCGCCGGCATCTTCCTGCCTTACATCTCCGGGTGGCCAGCCTCGTCCGGCGGTCAACCCTTCAGACAGCTTGCCATGAAGGCTTTCCGATCGTCCCCACTCTTCCCGACCGCGTCGGCGTTGCACTTTTTCATCTTGTCCTGCTGAGCCGTCAGCGGCTTGGCAGGTTCGGCGGCTGCGGCCGGCTTGTTCGAGAGGCAACTGCTCATAAACGTCTTGCGCTCGTCGCCTTTCAGGCTTTTGGCGGTCGCATCGGCATTGCAGGCCTTCATCTTTTCCTGCTGCTTCTCCTGCTGCGGCGTGGCCGCAGTCGACGCACCGGAACCGCCAGCCAGCGTCACGGCCATGGCGGCAGCTGCAATCACGTACCTCAGCATCTCAAGAATCCTCCCAGGCACGCCGCCTCGCACGAGGCATGTCGCGACCGGTGGAGGATCGCACGGGCGGAATCGACGGGCCAACGGGTGCATCCGGCCAGTGCAGGTCGGCTGGATGCGCCCGTCGCCCAACTCCCCCTATACCGAATTGCGTGGGCTTCGCCCATGTCTGCCGCGCTCTCTGCGCAGGTGGCCCTGACCGGCGGCGGAGGGCTAAGGCCGGACCGGCGGCGGGGTCCCCCTCCCCGCACTGGAGAGGGCTTCCGCCGCCGGTCCAACCGCCGGTCAGGCGACCCGCTTGTCGCGGAAGGCCTCGATGGTGCGCATCACGCCGCGCAGTTCGGCCAGACCCTTCAGACGCCCGACGAAGGAATAGCCGGGGTTCATCGTCTGGCCGATGTCGTCGCCCAGCAGATGGCCGTGGTCGGGGCGCATCGGGATTTGGGCATCGGCACGGCCGGCCTGCCGGCGGCGGGCCTCCTCGTCGATCATCGCCGCGGCGACGCCGATCAGGTCGGTGTCGCCGCCGAGATGGTCGGCCTCATAGAAGGAACCGTCCGGCTCGTGCGTGGTGTTGCGCAGATGGACGAAGTGGATGCGCGGGGCGAACTCCTTCGCCATCGCCACCAGATCGTTCTTCGGGTTGGAGCCGAAGGACCCCGTGCACAGGGTCAGCCCGCAGGCCTCCTGCGGCACGGCGTCGAACAGCGCCCGCACATCCTCCGCGGTGGACATCACGCGCGGCAGGCCGAAGATCGGGAAGGACGGGTCGTCGGGGTGGATGCACAGCCGCACCCCCTCCTCCTCGGCGACCGGCGTGATCTCGCGCAGGAACGCGATCAGGTTGGCGCGCAGATCCTCGACGCCGATCTCCTGGTACAGTTCCAGCATGCCGCGGAAGCTGTCGCGGTCATAGGCGAAGTCGCGGGCCGGCAGCCAGTCGATCAGGTTGCGCTCCAGCTCCGCCACCTGCTCCACCGACATCGCCTCGAACCGCGCCTTGGCGGCGGCGACATGGGCGGGGTCGTAGCTGGCCTCCGCATTGCGGCGCTTCAGCACGAACAAATCGTAGGCGGCGAAATCGACGCTGTCGTAGCGCAGGGCATAGCCGCCGTTCGGCAGCCGGTGCATCAGGTTGGTCCGGCTCCAATCGGTGATGACCATGAAATTGTAGCAGATCACCGGGATGCCGGCCCGCGCCACATTGCGGATCGACTGCTTGTAATTGTCGATCTTGGTCTGGAAGTCGCCGGTGCGGGTCTTGATCTCCTCGCCGACGCCGATGCTCTCCACCACGTCCCAGGTCAGGCCGGCGGCCTCGATCATGGCGCGGCGCTTCTGGATTTCCTCGGGCGTCCAGACGCTGCCCTGGTTCATGTGATGCAGCGCGGTGACGATGCCGGTGGCACCGGCCTGACGGGCCTTCTCCAGGGTGACGGGATCGTCCGGGCCGAACCAGCGCCAGGTTTCCTGCATGATGATGTCCTTTCGAATAGGGGTACGGTGGGCGGAAGCCGCCCTTCGGTCAGGGGGTCGCGAGGAAGCCGGTCAGCGTTTTGGCGACGCCGACGCGCATCAGGCTGTCGAGATGACGGACGACCGCGGTGCGGAAGGCGTCCTCGGCGACCAGTTCGGGGTCGAAGATGTCCTCCACGGCGAACAGTGCCGCCGCCAGGGCGCCGGCATCCTTGCCATGGGCGCCGGCGATGCCGGTGAGCAGTGTCGCCATCGGATCGGCGACCGCATAGGCGGCACCGGCCTCGTTCTTCTGCGCCAGGAAGCGCATCCAGGCGGCGACGGCCAGCGGGATCACCCTCGGCGCCTTGCCGGCGGCGAACAGCTCGCGTGCCGGTTCCAGCAGGCGCGGCGGCAGCTTCTGCGAGCCGTCGGAGGAGATCTGGAGGGTGCGGTGGCGGATGCCGGGGTTGCGGAAGCGTGCCTCCAGCGCCGCGGTGTAGGCGGGGATGTCGGTGCCCGGAACCGGGGGCAGGGTGGGGATCAGAATCCTCCGCCCACAGGCGCCGGACGACGGCCTGCAACTGCGGGTCGGCCATGGCTCCGGCGATGGTCTCGATGCCGGCGATCACCGACAGGTAGGCCAGCAGCGAATGGGCGCCGTTCAGGCAGCGCAGCTTCATCAGCTCGAACGGGTGGACGTCCTCGACCATGATGGCGCCGGCCTTTTCCCAGGCCGGGCGGCCGAGCGGGAAGCGGTCCTCGATCACCCATTGCTTGAAGGGCTCGCTGACCACCGGCCACGCGTCTTGGCAGCCGGTCGCCTCCTCCACCGTGGCGCGGTCGGCGTCCTGGGTGGCGGGGGTGATGCGGTCGACCATGGTGCAGGGGAAGCCGACCTGCCCGGCGATGTAGGCCGCGAGGCCCGGATCGCACAGTTCGGCGTAGCGGACGACGATGCCACGCACCTTGATGCCGTTCTGGGCGAGGTTGTCGCAGACCAGCACGGTGAAGGGCGCCACCCCGCCGGCGCGGCGGCGGCGGATCGCCTCGGCCAGCAGCCCCGGCACGCTGCGCGGCTTGGCGGGGTCGGCAAGGTCGGCGCGGATCAGCGGATGCGCCTCGTCCAGCGCGCCGGTGGCGGCGTCCTGGCAATAGCCCTTCTCGGTCACCGTCAGGGTGACGATGCGGATCTCCGGCTTCGCCATCAGCGCCAGCACGTCATCCAGCTGGTCGGCGGTGGCCATGGCGTCGAGGAAGGAGCCCATGACGCGCAGCCGGTCGCGGTTCTCCTCGCGCACCAGCAGGGTGTAGAGGCAGTCCTGCGGCTTCAGCGCGTCGCGGATCGCCGGCGACAGCGGATCGACGCCGACGATGCCCCAACTCTTGTCGCCGGTCGCCAGAAGATCGTCGGTGTAGGTGGCGAGATGGGCGCGGCAGAAGGCGCCGAGGCCGATATGGACGATGCCCGGCGTGACCGCGGCGCGGTCGTAGGCGGGGCGTTCGACCTCCGGGGCCAGACGGTCGAGGGTGGCGGTGGAAAGGCGGGTTTGTGAAGGACGGGCCGCCAGCAGGGCGGTGTTCGCGTCGGGCATGATGGGCTCCGGGTCGCGGCGGTCGCTGCGGTCTCCCTGTCCGCTGCCGCCCCAGGGGGGCGGCAGTGCGGGTGGGCCGGTGCACCGTCATTCTCTAAAGGTGGTGGTGGTCGATTGGACCTCCGGGGCGGGGCGCCCCGGAGTGTGTGGGCGGAGTGGGCGCGGAGATCAGACCTCGATCCCGGCCGGGGTCATGCCCGACCCGGTCTTCGGCAGGATGAAGTGCATGATCGCCAGACCGACGAGGTAGAGGACCGAGGCGATGCCGAACAGCACCTGATAGTTGCCGCCGGTCGCATCCAGCAGACGGCCGACGCCCATCGAGACGAACATGCCGACGAAGTAGGCGCAGAAGCCGCCGATGCCGACCACCGACCCCACCGCGTTGCGCGGCATGGTGTCGGACACGATGGTGTAGACGTTGGCCGAATAGCCCTGGTGGGCGGAGGCGGCGATGCCGATCAGCAGGACGGCGACCCACATGCTGGACACGGTGGAGGCGAAGAACACCGGCAGGACGCACAGGCCGCAGACCAGGAAGGTCAGCTTGCGGGCCCGCAGGGGCTTCACGCCGCGCTTGATCAGGTGCGAGGAGAACCAGCCGCCGCCGACGCTGCCGAAATCGGCCATGGTGTAGATGATGATCAGCGGCAGCATCGCCCCGAACAGGTTCACGCCATACTGCTTGTTCAGGAAGCCCGGGACCCAGTTCAGGTAGAACCACCATACCGGAGCCGAGAAGCAGGTGCCGACGATGTTCGCCCAGGTGCCGCGGTAGCTCAGCAGCTTGATCCAGGGAATGTTCTCCTGCGGCAGCACCGGGTCGCTGCGGATATAGGCCAGCTCTTCGGCCGTCAGCTTCGGATGGTCTTCCGGCTTGCGGTAGATCAGCAGCCAGGCGATGACCCAGAAGAAGCCGATGCCGCCGGTGACCAGGAAGGCGGCCTGCCAGCCATAGGCGACCAGCAGGATCGGCACCAGGATCGGGGCGACGACGGCGCCGACGTTCGATCCGGCGTTGAAGATGCCGGTGGCGAGTGCCCGTTCCTTGGCCGGGAACCACTCCGACACCGCCTTGATCGAGGCCGGGAAGTTGCCGCCCTCGGTCAGGCCGAGGCCGGCGCGGGCCATCTTGAAGCCGAAGACGCTGCCCATGAAGGCATGGACGCAGGCGAAGAAGCTCCAGCCGGCGACCGCCGCCGGCAGGCCGATGCGGATGCCGATCTTGTCCATCAGCCGGCCGCAGCCGATGTAGCCGAAGGCGTAGGCCAGCGAGAAGGCGGCGACGATGTCGCCGAAGTCGGACTCGGTCCAGCCCATGTCGCCCATCAGCGTGGACTTCAACAGGCCCAGGACCTGACGGTCCATGTAGTTGATGGTGGTCGAGAAGAAGAGCAGGCCGCAGATGGTCCAGCGGTAGCGGCCGATGGCCTTGCTCACCGTGACCGCCGCTTTGCCTGCCGCTTGGCCGATGCCGCCGGCCCGGTGGGCCGGTTCCGCCGACTGGCCGGGTCCGGCGTCGGCAATGATCTGTTCGCTCATGATAGGCGTCTCCAGCCAGGACGCACGCCGCCGCCCGGTGTTCGCACACCGGTTCCCACCAGGCACCGAGCCTTCATTGGGCGCACCGATGGCTTCGCGCGGGAGCCGTCCTTCGGCAGTCCCACAGCGTCGCCCGGCGGCGGTCGCACGTTTCAGAACTGTTTCCTGGATCAGTCAGGCCATCGTCGGGAGCGGTGCCGCTTGGGAACCGTTCATGGCGTCGCATACTACCATTCCAGTTGCTGGTATGGTAGTTGCGCCGGCCCTCGTTGGTCAACCGCACCATCTGCGGCATATCGTCAGGCGAGGACCGCCCGAATCCAGGCCTACCTTGGTATGTTCGATTGGACTGGACGGCATTTGGGACAAACCCCAATGTACTGTCTCAGGAGCTTCGTAAGAGGATGATCGGCGGAATTTCAATGGCTGCATAGATCACAACCGCAGACTACAGGGAAGGGCCGCAGGTGGAGGAACCCAGCGCCACGGGAACGATTGTAACCGCACTTGCCGGTGGCGTCGGGCTGCTGGCGCTGATGACGCTGCTCTACGGAACAATCCTGTATCGCCTGGGGGATCGGCCTTGGCTGCGCCAGCTTTGCCTGGGCTTGATGTTCGGAGCCGGCGGCGTGGCCGCCATGCTGCAAGCGGTCCCGATCCTTCCGGGTGTTTATCTGGATGTAAAGACGGTGCCGGTGGCGCTGGCCGCCCCCTTCGGTGGGCCCTTGGCCGCCCTCCTGGCCGCCGGACTGGTGTCGGCCGGCCGAGTGGCGGTCGGCGGCGCCGGCATGATGCCGGGTGTGATCGGGATTCTCGTGGCCGGAGCCGCTGGGCTGCTGGTGCGGCGGCTGGTTCCCGTGCCGGGCTGGCGGACCGCAAGGCGGCCGTTCGTGCTGGCTCCGGTCGCGGCCCTCCACCCGCTCAGCATCTTCGTGCTGCCCTGGGAGGTGGCGCTGCCGACCTTCGTCACTGGCGGGCTTCCCATCGCGCTGTTCACGATGGGCGGCATCCTGATGCTGGGCACGATGCTGGGACGCGAACGACGCCGCGTCGAAACCGAAAAAATGCTGCGGGACGCGGCCTTGAGCGACCCGCTGACCGGTCTGGCGAACCGCCGGGCCTTTTTCGCCGCCATCGACCGCATCGTGGCCGGCGCGCTGCGCCACGAGACGCCGGTGTCGCTGCTGATGCTGGACATCGACCATTTCAAGGCGGTGAACGACACACGCGGACACGACGCCGGCGACGCGGTGCTGGTGGCGCTCAGCCGACTTCTCCAGCGCAGCGTGCGGCAGAGCGACCTCGTCGCGCGCTTCGGCGGCGAGGAATTCGCCATCCTGCTGCCCAACGCGCCGATCGATGGGGCTTCCCTGCTTGCCGAACGCCTGCGCTGCGCCGTCCGCGATCTCGCCATTGCGCAGGACGGCGCGGTCCTGCATGTGACGGCCAGCATCGGCGTGTCGACCCTCGCCGCCGGCACCGACCGCGCCGACGCCATGATCAAGGCGGCCGACATGGCGCTCTATCGGGCCAAGCAGGGCGGCCGGGACCGGGTCTGCCGCCATCAAGAGGCCATCGTCAAGGAACCGGTGCCGGTTCCCTGACGGGGGCGGGCCTGCGTCGACGCCTCACAGCAAGGGCAGGTCGCTGCCGCCATTGACGATGTCGACGGTGCCGGAAATCAGGTTCTCGCCGTAAAGCGCCTCCAGGTCGATGCCGCCGGCCGGGCGCACCGGGCGGATGGCGCGGAGCCAGCCGGCGATGGCCTGCTCCTGGCGGCGGCGGATCGCCTCGGCCTCCTCCACCGTCACGGCCTGGAAGGACAGGCTGTCGCCGGGGCGCAGGCGGCCGGCGCGGGCAAGGTCGGCGGAGATCACCGTGGCGATCTTGGCATAGCCGCCGGCCGTCTGGTGGTCGTTCAGCAGCAGGATCGGCTGCCCGTTGCCCGGCACCTGGATGGAGCCGGTGACCAGCCCGTCCGACGGAATGTCGGCGGAGCCGCGATGCTCCAGCGCCGGGCCCTCCAGCCGCAGCCCCATGCGGTCGGCTTGGCTGCCGACGCGGTAGGTCGCGGACAGGAAGGTCTCCAGCGCCGTTGCGGTGAAACGGTCCTCCTGCGGTCCTGGAACGACGCGCAGCGGCCCGGCGCCGTAATCGGGCGGCTGCGGCAGTTCGACGTCCGGGCCGTCCGGGGCGGCGTCCAGCGTGAGCGGCAGCCGGTCCCCCTCGGCGAGCGGCCGGCCGCCGAGCGGGCCGATGCCGGCGCGCACATAGGTGGACAGGCTGCCCATCACCGGTGCCAGCGCGAAGCCGCCAGCCACCGCCAGGCAGGCGACCGACGCCCCGTCCACCGCCCCCAGCCGCAGCACGTCGCCCGAAAGCAGGGTGTGGCTGCGGTGGGACTCCAGCGGTTGCGGAGCGGCACCGTCGCGCTCCAGCGTCAGGGCCATCGGGCCGACCGCGGCGATGCGGACCGATGGCGCATCCACCCGCAGGGCAGGGCCGAGCAGGGCGATCTCCAGCCCGGCCGTCCCTTGCGGATTGCCGACCAGCGCATTGGCGAGCCGCAGCGCCACCGGGTCGAGGGCGCCTGCCACCGGCATGCCGAGTTCCTGGAAGCCGAAGCGTCCCAAATCCTGGATGGTCGCGAACAGGCCCGGCCGGACCACTGTCAGAAAACCTGTCATCACGCCGCCCTCAGGCTGGCGGGATCGAAGCGTCCGGCGGAAGCCGCCTCGGCGATCTCCTCGAACGCCGCGCGGTCCACCGCCTCGAAGCGCACCCGGTCGCCGGCCGCCAGCAGCACCGGATCGGGCCGGTTGCCGTCATAGAGCGGCACCGGGCAGCGGCCGATCAGGTGCCATCCGCCGGGGCTCTCCCACGGATAGACGGTGGTCAGCCGGCCGGCGACGGCGACGGAGCCGGCCGGAACCCGCACCCGCGGCTCGGTCCGGCGCGGCCGGTCCAGTTCCGCCGGCAGGTCGCCCATATAGCCGAAGCCCGGCATGAAGCCGAGCATGTAGACGAAATACTCCACCGACCCATGCAGCGCCGCCACCCGCTCCGCGCTCAAGCCGAGCTGGTCCGCCAGCTCGGCCAGATCGGGGCTGAGGTCGGGATCGTAGCAGACCGGCAGCCGCCACAGCCGCCCCTCCGCCGGCGCCGTGCCTCTGCCGGCCAGCGCCGCCTCGACCGCCGCCTGCATCTCCCGCCGCCCGGTGGATACCGGGTCGTAGACCACCAGCAGCGAGCGGAAGGTCGGCACCGTCTCCACCAGCCCCGGCGGCGGGGCCGCCTTCAGCCGGGCGTGCAAATCCATGACGCGGGCGTTTGTCGCCCGGTCGATGGTCTCGCCGAACTCGACATTGAAGGCGGTGTCGCCGGCACTGGTGAAGCGGACTTGCACGTTTTCCTCATTAACCGATCATCATCGACGGCAGCCACGACACCATGCCGGGGAACACCCACAGCAGCGCCACCATCACCACCATCAGCAGGAAGAAGGGCAGGCTGGCCTTGCCGATGGTGAAGATGTCCTTGCCGGTCATCGATTGCAGCACGAACAGGTTGAAGCCGACCGGCGGGGTGATCTGCGCCATCTCCACCACGATGATGATGTAGATGCCGAACCACAGCAGGTCGATGCCCGCCCGCTGCACCATCGGCAGGATGACCGAGGTGGTCAGCACGACCATCGAGATGCCGTCGAGGAAGCAGCCCATCACCACGAAGAAGGCGGTCAGCGCCACCAGCAGGGCCGCCGGCGACAGCTGCATGGTGGTGATCCATTCCGCCAGCAGGCGCGGGATGCCGGTATAGCCCATCGCCACCGTCAGGAAGGCGGCACCCGCCAGGATGAAGCCGATCATGCAGCTGGTGTGGGCGGCGCCGAACAGGCTGTCGCGGAAGGTCGTCCAGTTCAGCGTGCCGGTCACCAGCGCCAGAACCAGCGAACCCAGCACGCCGATGCCGGCGGCCTCCGTCGGGGTGGCGATGCCGACATAGATCGAGCCCAGCACCGCGGCGATCAGCAGCATCACCGGGATCAGCGCGCCGGTGTCGCGGATCTTCTCGGCCAGACTTTGCGACGGTTCGGGCGGCGGCACCCGGTCGGGGTTCAGCAGCGACCAGCCACCGACATAGAGCATGAACAGGCCGGTCAGCACGATGCCGGGAATGACGCCGGCGATGAACAGCCGGGCGATCGACACGTCGGCGGCGACGCCGTAGACGATCATGATGATCGACGGCGGGATCAGCAGCCCCAGCGTGCCGGCGCCGGCCAGCGAGCCCAGCGTCATCATCGGGTCGTAGCCGCGGCGGTTCAGTTCCGGGATGGTCATGCGGCCGATGGTGGCGGCGGTGGCGGCCGACGAGCCGGACACCGCGGCGAAGATCGAGCAGCCGATGATGTTCACATGCATCAGCCGGCCGGGCAGCCAGCCGGTCCAGGGCGCCAGCCCCTTGAACATGTCGGACGAGATGCGGGTGCGGAACAGGATCTCGCCCATCCAGATGAACAGCGGCAGGGCCGTCAGCGTCCAGGAGGTGCTGGCCCCCCAGATGTTGGTCGCCATCACCATGCCCACCGGCCTTGCGGTGAACAGCGCCATGGCGACGAAGCCGACGCCGGCCAGCGCCAGCGCCACCCAGACGCCGGCCCCCAGCATCAGGAACATCGTCACGACGACGACGATGGATGCGGTCGTCTGATCCATCGCTCAGCCCTCGCTCTGCATGCCGGCATGCTGGTAGGAGGCTTCCCGCCCCTGCAGCACGGCCAGCAGATCGTCGATCAAGGCGATGACCAGCACCACCAGACCCACCGCCATCAGCGCCTGCGGCATCCACAGCGGGACCGGCAGCACGCCCTGGCTGAGATCGCCGAAATCGTAGGAACTCATAGGTCATGCGCACCCAGTACCAGGCGAAATAGCCGCTGAGCGCGGTGGCGAAGCCCAGGCAGAGCAGTTCGAAGATGCGGCGCGCGGTGCCGTGCAGCCGCTCCACCAGCACGCCGACGCGGATGTGCGCGCCGCGGCGCAGCGCCGGCCCCAGCATCAGGAAGAAGGATGCCGCCATGCAGTAGCCGGCAAGCTCGTCGGCCCCCGGCACCATGCGGTCGAACAGCCGCGATGCCACCTGCGTCACGATCAGGACGGCGATGGCGGCAAGAAGGACCGCGCCCAGGATCTCGGCGGCGCGGTAAAGGATGGACAGTGCGGTGCGCATGGCGCAACCACCTCCTGCGGTCGGGACGGAGCGAAGGGGCGTGGAGGGGGCCCGGCCGGCCGCCTGTTCTGGGGCGGAGCCGGCCGGACACATCCGGACCGGTTACTTGCCGAAGGCGGAAATGATCGCCTCGCCGTCGGCACCGGCCGCTTTCGTCCATTCGGCGGTCATGGTCTTGCCGATTGCGGACAGGCCTTCCTTCAGCTTGTCGGACGGCAGCAGGACCTTCATGCCGTTGTCGGACATGGTCTTGTTCAGATCGGCCGTCTTCTTCTCCCACTCGGCCCAGCCGGTGGCCTCGGCCTTCGCCGCGGCGTCCTGGATCGCCTTCTGGGTGCCGGCGTCCAAACCCTTCCAGACCTCGGTGTTGACGAACACCATGTTGCGCGGCAGCCAGGCCTGCACGTCGTAATAGACCTTCACGAAGTCCCAGGCCTTGGTGTCGACGCCGGTGGCGGCCGACGTGATCATCGCGGTGACGATGCCGGTGCCGAAGGCCTGCGCCACTTCGGCCGCCTCGATCTTCACCGGGATGGCGCCGCTCAGTTCGGCGATGCGGGTGGTGGCCGGGTTGTAGGCGCGGAACTTCTGGCTCTTCAGCCCGTCGACCGACTGGATCTCGTCCTTCACGTACAGGCCCTGCGGCGGCCACGGAATCGAGTAGAGCAGCTTCAGGCGCTGGCGCTCCAGCTTCTTCTCCAGATAGGGCTTGGAGACCTCGTACAGCTTGTGGGCGGACTTGAAATCGGTGGCGAGGAAGGGCACCGAATCGAGGCCGTAGAGCGGATCCTCGTTCGCCCAGGAGCTGATCAGTACCTCGCCCAGCTGGGCCTGACCGGACTGGACCGCGCGCTTGATCTCCGGATGGCGGATCAGCGAGCCGTTGGAATGGACGGTGATCTGGATCTTGCCGGCGGTGGCCGCCTTCACGTCGTCGGCGAATTGCTTCACCACGATGGTGTGCAGGTTCGTGTCCGGATACGGGGTCGGCATGTCCCAGGTTTCGGCAAGCGCTGCCATCGGCCCGGCGGCGACGCCCAGCCCCAGAAGGCCGGCGACGACCGGACCGGCGATCCGGCTGACGAGATGGGAATGCAGCGTGTGAGCGGTCATGATGTTCGCAAAGCCCCCTGTTGTTGCCCGATGCGGCATCCGCCGGCCTTCTGGCCGGTCGGAGGAGAGCGGCAGCCGCTCCCCTGATCCCGCCCTTGATCGGACTCCAAAGGTTCACCGTTCCGGACCGTCCGTCAAACCCCCTGTGAGGCCCGGCGGGAAAAAAGTCAGCGCCGCCCGCCGCTTATCGGCGGCAACCGCACCCGCCGGTCAGTAGATCAGCTCGTTCTCGCCGCTGCCCTCGGCCAGGACCAGCTCGCCGCGGGCGGCCAGATCCTTCGCCAGCTGCACCATGTACATCTGCGCCTCGTCCACGTCGCGGACGCGGACCGGTCCCATCGCTGCCATGTCCTCGCGCAGGATCTTGGCGGCGCGCTCGGACATGTTGGAGAAGAACAGGTCCTTCAGCGACTCCGACGCCCCCTTCAGCGCGGTGCCGAGCTTCTGCTTGTCGACCGTCCGCAGCATCGTCTGGACGCCCGAGGGGTCGAGCTTCGACAGATCCTCGAAGGTGAACATCAGCGACTTGATGCGCTCGGCGCTGTCGCGGTTGCGCTCCTCCAGGGCAGCCATGAAGCGGTGCTCGGTGGTGCGGTCCAGCCCGTTGAAGATTTCCGCCAGCATCTCGTGGCTGTCGCGCCGGCTGGTGCGGGCGAGGTTGGTCATGAACTCGGTGCGCAGCGTGCGCTCGACGTCGTCCAGAACCTCCTTCTGCACCGCCTCCATGCGCAGCATGCGCATGATGACTTCCATCGCGAAGCTTTCCGGCAGCTGCGCCAGCACGCGGCCGGCATGGTCGGAGCGGATCTGGACAGGACGACGGCGACGGTCTGCGGATATTCGTTCTTCAGGTAGTTGGACAGCACCAACTCGTTCACGTTGGTCAGCTTGTCCCACATGGTGCGGCCGGCCGGACCACGGATGTCCTCCATGATCTGGTCGACCTTGTCCTTCGGCAGGGTCTTCAGCAGCAGCCGCTCGGTCGAATCGAAGGAGCCGACGACGGTGCCGCTCGACGACATCTGCTCGGCGAACTCGACGAACAGGCGCTCGATCAGGTTGGCCGATACCGTGCCCAGGTTGGCCATCACCTGGGACAGCTCCTTGATCTCCTCGTCGTCCATCAGGGAGAACAGCTTGGACGAATGCTCCTCGCCCAGCGCCAGCATCATGATGGCGGCCTTTTCCGGGCCGGTGAGGGTCCGGTAGTCCTCACGAACCTTCTGAGCCATTGCTAACCTTCACGATGCTCGATTCCAACGATGCGCGATAATTGCGGCAAACATCGTTAACAAACGATAAGGAAGAGGCTGGAGACATACGAAAACAGGCATTTCGGAACCGAATCCGGACAGGGACGGTTGGAGGTTGCATCCCCGTTCTTGTGCGAAAGGTGGCTTTCATGCCCGTCCGTGCCGCCCTTCTGCTGCCCTGCCTCGTGATGCTTATGCCGGCGTCCGCCCTGGCGGAACGGGCGGTGACCGCCGAGGGCTCCGACTGCCGGGTGTGGGACCAGTATCCCGACCGGCGCAAGACCGTCCGCTGGTCCGGCGCCTGCCCGGACGGCTGGGCCAGCGGGCCCGGCGTGCTCAGCTGGTTCCATGACGGCCGCTACGACGGGCAGGTGGAGGGCACGCTGGTCGACGGGCGGATGGAAGGGCAGGGGCGCGTCACCTGGCGCGACGGCCGCCGCCTCGACGGGAATTTCCGCGACGGTCTTGTCTCGGGGCAGGCGACCCATGTCTGGGCCGATGGCCGCGTGTATGAGGGGGAGTGGCAGGACGACCGCCGGACCGGTTTCGGCACGCTCACCTTCCCCAGCGGCAACAAATATGTCGGCCGGTTCCAGCGCAACCGCCCGACCGGAGAGGGCGAGTTCGTCACCGCCGACGGCCGCCGTTACCGCCCGCGGGTCGACGCCCGCGGCACCGTCGGCGCCGGTGCCCCGCTGGACCGCCCGCCGCAATCAGCCTCCATCCCGGCAGCGGCGGACGCCGATCCCAGTCCGCCACCGCCGCCGGCCCGCGCCGCCCGGCCGCAAAAACTGGAAGACTGGCTGAACCGTTCCGATCGACTCCTTCGCGACAGTTCCCGCTGACGGCTTGGCCCCCGCACGCACCGCATACGGCCATATGTGAAAATGGATTTACAGAAATATGCCATTCCTGTAACTCTGTACTCACAAGGGCCGTGCCGACGCAGTCGAGGGGGATCGGGGGATGGAGCCGCCCATTCGAACGGGATCGCTGCTGATCCGCATGCAGAACTGCCAGCAGCAGCTTCCGGCCGCCCTCGCCAAGGTGGGGGAGTGGGCGCTGGCCTATCCCTTCCGCACCGCGACCCTGAAGATCGGCGAGCTGGCGGCGGCGGCGGAAGTGTCGGTGGCGTCGGTCAACCGCTATGCCCGCTTCCTCGGCTATGACGGCTTTCCGGAGTTCCGCGAGGATCTGCTGCGCGCCTTCGAGTCGACCTTCGCGCCGGTGGAAAAGCTGCGCGTCGCCGTCCAGCGCGACACCTCCAACGCCGAGATCATGCGGGAATCGCTGGCCAGCGACGCCGGCAACATCGCCCGCACCATGGATCTGCTCCAGCCCGAGCAGTGCGAGGCCGCCATCCGGCTGATCCGCGAGGCTGGCCGCGTCGTGGCGCTCGGCCTCGGCGACAGCGCTTATCTCGCCCTGTTCCTGGCCGACGTGCTGGAGCCCTATGTCGAAAATGTCCGCGAAGCCATCGAGTTCGCCGGCACCGAGCGCACCATCCGCCGGCTGTTGACGGTCAGGCCCGGCGATCTGGTGATCGCCATCACCTCGCCGCGCTACTCGCGCCGGACCATCGAGCATCTGCAGCTGTGCCGGGAGCGCGGGGCCAAGGCCATCGCCCTGACCGATGCGCCGGACAGTCCCATCGTGCCGCTGGCCGACGTCACCCTGCTGGCCGGGGCCGACCATGGCGTGCGCCACAGCTCCCCCACCGGGCTGATGGCGCTGATCGTGGCGCTGGGCACCGCGCTGTCGCGCTCCGGACCGGACAGCGTCGGGCAGGCCGCCGACGTCGCCGAACGCATCCTGCCCTACCTCCACGTCGTGCCGAAATCGAACCGCCCGACGGAGTGATCCGGGCCGATCAACCGGGGCCTCCCCCTCCACGCGCCGAAGAAGTTGGAAAGCGATGACGATCTCCTATTGGAACGGGCGTTACCTGCCGCTGAACGAGGTCCATGTGTCGCCGCTGGACCGCGGTTTCCTGTTCGCCGACGGCCTCTACGAGGTGACCGCGGCCTACAATGGCCGCCTGTTCGAGCCGGAGGCCCACATCGCCCGCCTGCAACGCGGCATGGCGGAACTGCGCATCGACTGCGCGCTGTCGGCCGGCGACTGGCTGGGCATCATGGAGCGGCTGGCGGCGGAGTCGGGCATCGACGGCGACCTGACGGTCTATCTCCAGGTCACCCGCGGTGCCGCGGCCAGCCGCGGCCACGCCTTCCCGGCCGGCGTCACCCCGTCGGTGTTCGGCATGGCCAGCCCGCTGAAGCGCCCGCCCGCGGCGTGGCGCGACCAGGGCGTCGCCGCCATGACCATCCCCGACATCCGCTGGGGCCGCTGCGACCTGAAGACGGTGGCGCTGCTGGGCAGCGTGCTTGCGCAGCAGGCGGCGACCGATGCCGGCGTGGTCGATGCGCTGCAACTGCGCGACGGTCTGGTGACCGAAGGGGCCGCCACCAACATCTTCGTGGTGAAGGACGGCGTCATCGCCACCCCGGTCAACGACAACCGCATCCTCCAGGGCATCACCCGCATCGTCATCCTGCGGCTGGCCGCCGAGGCCGGCCTGCGGCTGGAGGAGCGCGACATCCCGGCGGCGGAGCTTGAGGCCGCCGACGAGATCTGGATCGCCAGCACCACCAAGGAGATCACGCCCGTCACCAGCCTGAACGGCAAGCCGGTCGGCAGCGGCGCGCCGGGCATGGTCTGGCGCCGCCTGTTCTCGCTGTTCGCCGAAAGGCTGGGGCGATGAATGTGGCCGCTGCCGCGAAAGAGGTCTACACCGCGCCGGCCCTGCTGTCGGTCGAGGGGCTGAGCGTCGCCTTCGACGGCGACAACGGGCCCCTGCGCGTCGTCGACGATGTCAGCTTCACCGTGGCGCCCGGCGAGACGGTCGCCATCGTCGGCGAATCCGGCAGCGGCAAGTCGGTGACCTCGCTGTCGCTGATGCGTCTGGTCGATTATGCCGGCGGGCGCATCGTCGGCGGACGCATCCGCTTCAAGGGTCGTGACGGGCGCGAGCGCGACCTCGCCACGCCGCCGGCCGAAGCGCTGACCGACATGCGCGGCAACGACATCGCCATGGTCTTCCAGGAGCCGATGACGTCGTTGAACCCGGTCTTCACCATCGGCGACCAGATCGCCGAGGCGGTGATGCTGCACCAGGGGCTCGACCGCAAGGCGGCGCGGGCGGAGGCCCTGCGCATGCTGGAGAAGGTGCGCATTCCCGAACCGGCACGGCTGCTCGACCGCCACCCGCACCAGCTGTCGGGCGGCATGCGCCAGCGCGTGATGATCGCCATGGCGCTGTCCTGCAAGCCGTCGCTGCTGATCGCCGACGAGCCGACCACGGCGCTCGACGTGACCATCCAGGCGCAGATCCTGCGGCTGATCCGGCTGTTGCAGGACGAGATGGGGATGGGCGTCATCTTCATCACCCACGACATGGGCGTGGTGGCCGAAGTGGCCGACCGCGTCGTCGTGATGTGGCGCGGCCGCAAGGTGGAGGAGGGGCCTGTCGAGCGCATCTTCCAGGCGCCGCAGCACCCCTACACCAAGGCGCTGCTGTCCGCCGTGCCGAAGCTGGGCGCGCTGCGCGGCCAGGACTTGCCGGTGCGCTTCCCGCTGCTGGTGGTCGATGACGCCAAGGCGGAGGCTGCGCCGCCGGCCCCGCCGCCGGTGCAGGACACCGTGCGCGCGGCCGACGCCCCGCTGCTGGAGGTGCGCGACCTCACCACCCGCTTCGACGTGCGCAAGGGTATCTTCGGCTCGCTGAAGGCCCGCGTCCATGCGGTGGAGAAGGTCAGCTTCGCCGTCCGTCCGGGCGAGACGCTGGCGCTGGTCGGCAAGTCCGGCTGTGGCAAGTCGACCACCGGCCGCACCATCATGGGTCTCCAGGCCGCCACCTCCGGAACCATCCGCTTCGACGGGCTCGACACCGCGACGCTCGATTCCAACGGTCAGGCGAAGCTGAAGGAGAAGATCCAGTACATCTTCCAGGATCCCTTCGCCTCGCTGAACCCGCGAATGACCGTCGGCTTCAGCGTCGCCGAGCCGATGCTGGTCCACGATTATGCGCCCGCATCCAGGCCCGGCCTGTCGCGCCGCCGCGCCGTCGAGGAGCGGGTGGCGGAACTGCTGACCCAGGTGGGGCTCAAGCCGGAACACGCGCGCCGCTATCCGCACGAATTCTCCGGCGGCCAGCGCCAGCGCATCTGCATCGCCCGCGCCATCGCCTGCGACCCCAAGCTGATCATCGCCGACGAGGCGGTGGCGGCGCTCGACGTGTCGATCCAGGCGCAGATCGTCAATCTGCTGATGGAACTCCAGGCCAGGCGCGGCCTGTCCTACCTGTTCATCAGCCACGACATGGCGGTGGTGGAGCGGGTCAGCCACCGCGTCGCGGTGATGTATCTCGGCCAGATCGTCGAACTCGGCCCCCGCCGCGCCGTGTTCGAGAATCCGCAGCATCCCTACACCCGCCGCCTGATGGCGGCGGTGCCCGTCGCCGATCCCAGCCGCCGCACCCGCGACCTGCGGCTGCTGACCGGCGAGATCCCGAGCCCGATCCGCAGCATCGGCGACGAGCCGCTGGTGCAGCCGCTGGTGCCGGTCGGCGACGACCATTTCGTCGCGCGCCACGCCGTGGGCGGCGACTTCTGAGTTTGCCGATTTCCGAACCAAAAAAGCAGGGAGCCTACACGTGAACCGCTTCGCCCTTCCGCTTCTCGCCGGCCTGCTCGCCGGCACCGCTCTCGCCGGCCCGGCCTTCGCCGCCAAGGATTTGGTCGTCGGCCTGCCCGACAACATCACGACGCTGGACCCGGCCGACATCAACGACACCCTGTCGCAGTCGGCCAGCCGCACCATGCTCCAGGGCCTGTTCGGCTTCGACAAGGACATGAAGCTGGTGCCGCTGCTGGCGGAAAGCTTCACCGTCAACGACACCGCCACCGAATACACCTACCGCCTGCGCAAGAACGTCACCTTCCATGACGGCACGCCCTTCAACGCCCAGGCGGTGAAGACCAACTTCGACCGCCTCGCCAACCCGGCCAACCGGCTGAAGCGCCAGAGCCTGCTGGCGATGCTGGCCGAGACGGTGGTGGTCGACGACTACACGATCACGCTGAAGCTGGCGCAGCCCTTCGGCGCGCTGAACAACAACCTCGCCCACCCCGGCGCGATGATCCACAGCCCGAAGGCGCTGGAGACCTTCGGCAAGGAGATCGGCCGCCACCCGGTCGGCACCGGCCCCTACAAGTTCGTCAGCTGGGAAGCGGACACCCTCAAGGTCGAGAAGAACGACAAATACTGGAAGCCGGGCCTGCCGAAGATCGACCACGTCACGCTGAAGAGCGTGCCGGAGAACGGCAGCCGCATCGCCATGCTCCAGACCAACGAGGCGCAGTTCATCTATCCGCTGCCGCCCGAGATGGTGAAGATGGTGGAAGCCAACAACCAGCTTGAGCTGATCGACGCCCCGTCGATCATCGCCCGCTATGTGGCGATGAACACCATGAAGAAGCCGTTCAACGACCCGCGCGTCCGTCAGGCGCTGAACTACGCCATCGACAAGAACGCCTACGCCAAGGTGGTCTATCGCGGCTATGCCGGCCCGCTGGATTCGGCAATCCCGTCCAAGCTGGGCTTCCACGTCGCCCAGCCCAACCAGTACACCTACGACCTCGCCAAGGCGAAGGCGCTGCTGGCCGAAGCCGGCTATCCGAACGGCTTCGAGGCCGAGATGTTCGGCCGCAACAGCACCAACTTCATCCGCGGCATGCAGTTCGTCCAGCAGCAGCTGTCGCAGATCGGCGTCAAGCTGACCGTCACCCCGCTCGAATCCGGCGTCGAGACCGCCCGCGTCTGGGGCGTCGAGAAGCCGGAGGATGCCACGGTGCAGATGCAGTATGGCGGCTGGTCGGCCTCGACTGGCGACGCCGACTGGGGCCTGCGCCCGCTGCTGTGGGGCAAGGGCTTCCCGCCGAAGTTCTTCAACGTCGCCTACTACAAGAACGACACCGTCGACGCCGCCATCGAGACCGGCATCGGCACCGCCGACACCGCCAAGCGCGCCGAGGCCTACCGTGTCGCCCAGGAGCAGATCTGGAAGGACGCGCCCTGGATCTTCCTCGGCGTCGAGAACCTGCTGGCCGGCAAGTCGAAGAAGCTGACCGGCTTCTACTACGTCGCCGACGGCGGCCTGCAGATGGAAGAGGCCGACCTGCAGTGATGTGAAAAATCGCCCTCTCTCCCCGCTCTCGCGCAAACTTCGTTTGCGCTGACGCGACAGGCGGACCTTCGGTCCGCCGATAGCGGGGAGGGGGCATCTTTTCTCTGCCTACCCAGGACCTCTGCCCCATGCTGAAATATCTCGTCGGCCGTCTTGCTGGCATCCTGCCGGTTCTGCTGGTGATCTCCGTCTTCGTCTTCGGCTTCGTCCATCTGCTGCCGGGCGATCCGGCGCGGCTGGTCGCCGGGCCGGATGCCACCCAGCAGGACGTCGAACTGGTGCGCCAGGATCTCGGTCTCGACCAGCCGCTGTGGGTGCAGTACGGACGCTTCCTCGGCAATGCGGTGCAGGGCGAGTTCGGGCGGTCGATGAAGTCCAAGCGGCCGGTGTCGCAGGAGATCGGCGAACGGTTCCTGCCCACGCTCTACCTCACCGTCGTCGCCATGGTGTGGGCGACGCTGGCGGGGCTGCTGATCGGCGTGGCGTCCGCCACCAAGCGCGGGCGCTGGCAGGACCATGTCGGCATGATCGTCGCGGTGTCGGGCATCGCCTTTCCGTCCTTCTGGCTCGGTCTGCTGATGATCGACCTGTTCTCGGTCAAGCTCGGCTGGCTGCCGACCAGCGGTTACGGCACCTGGCAGCATTACGTCATGCCGTCGCTGACGCTCGGCCTCGGCGTCGCCGCTGTCATGGCGCGCTTCACCCGCTCCGCCTTCATCGAGATCGCGCGCGAGGATTATGTCCGCACCGCGCGGGCCAAGGGCGTGCCGGCCCGGCTGGTGGTGTGGAAGCACACGCTGCGCAACGCACTGATCCCGATCATCACCATGGTCGGTTTGCAGTTCGGCTTCCTGCTCGGTGGGTCCATCGTGGTGGAGACGGTGTTCTCCTGGCCGGGTCTGGGCCGGCTGCTGGTGGATAGCGTCAATTACCGCGACTACACCGTCATCCAGGCGGAGATCCTGCTGTTCTCGCTGGAGTTCATCATCATCAACCTGCTGGTCGATGTGCTGTACGCCTTCGCCAACCCCGAGATTCGCTACTCATGACCACGACAGACGCAACCGGCGTGGCCGCCGCAACTCATGAAGCCGTCCGCTCGCCGCTGCGCGAGTTCTGGCGCAAGTTCCGGCGCAACCGCACCGCCATGGCGGCCGGCTTCTGTCTGCTGGCGCTGGCGCTGGCCGCGGCGGCGGCACCGTTGATCGCCCCCTTCGACCCGGCGGCCTTCGATTACGACCGCATCCTGGAAGGCCCCTCGGCCGACCATTGGGCCGGCACCGACGCTTATGGCCGTGACATCTTTAGCCGCATCCTGTGGGGTGCCCGCATCTCGCTGTCGGTCGGGCTGCTGTCGGTGCTGCTGGGCGGGGTGGCCGGCGTGGCGCTGGGTCTGATCGCCGGCTTCCGCGGCGGCTGGATCGACAGCCTGATCATGCGCGTCTGCGACGTGCTGCTGGCCTTCCCCGGCATCCTGCTGGCCATCGGCATCGTCGCCATCCTCGGGCCGGGCATCGAGAACGTCATCTATGCGGTGGCGATCTTCAGCGTTCCCGTCTTCGCCCGTCTGGTGCGCGGCAGCACGCTGTCGCTGAAGCGCGCGGTCTATGTTGATGCCGCCCGCGCAATCGGCGTGCGCGACCGGCTGCTGATGGTCCGTCACATCCTGCCCGGCACGCTGCCCAGTGTGATCGTCTATGTCTCGATGCGCATCGGCACCTCGATCCTGACGGCGGCGAGCCTCAGCTTCATCGGCCTCGGCGCCCAGCCGCCCAGCCCGGAATGGGGCGCCATGCTGGCCGACGGGCGCAGCTACATCGGCGTCGCCAGCCATGTCACCTTCTATCCCGGCCTCGCCATCTTCCTGACGGTGCTGGCCTTCAACCTGCTCGGCGACGGACTGCGCGATGCCCTCGACCCCAAACTGCGCTGAACCGGCGAGACGCGCGCGGGCCTTCGGGCTCGCCTGCGGCCGGCTGACGCCGGGGCCGCGCAACGCCATCACCGACGTTCCGGGCGTGCGCATCGCTCACGTCACGCTCGATGACGGCGCCGTCCAGACCGGCGTCACCGCCATCCTGCCCCATGCCGGCAACCTCTACCGCGACAAGCCCGTCGCCGCGGCGGAGGTGCTGAACGGATTCGGCAAGAGCGTCGGGCTGATGCAGGTGGAGGAACTCGGCGCGCTGGAAACCCCGATCCTGCTGACCAACACCCTGTCGGTCGGCACCGCCTCCACCGCCCTGGTCCGCCACGCCATCGCCGCCAATCCCGACATCGGCCGCAGCACCGCCACCGTCAATCCGCTGGTGATGGAGTGCAACGACGGCCCGCTGAACGACATCCAGGCACTGGCGGTGACGGAGGCCAACGCCGCCGCTGCGCTCGCCGCCGCCCTGTCGGAAGCGGACGGTGCCGAGGTCGCGGTCGGATCGGTCGGGGCCGGGCGCGGCATGTCCTGTTTCGGCTTCAAGGGCGGCATCGGCACCGCGTCGCGCCGGCTGAAGCTGGACGGCAAGCGTCATCACCTCGGCGTGCTGGTGCTGGCGAATTTCGGCCGACCCGGTGAGCTGCGCCTGCCGGACGGCCGCCGCGTCGCCCCGCCGGCGCAGGACGATGCGCCGGAGAAGGGCTCCGTCATCGTCATCGCCGCCACCGACGTGCCGCTCGACCACCGCCAGCTGCGCCGGGTGATCCGCCGCGCCGGGGTCGGGCTGGCGCGGGTGGGGTCCTTCTGGGGCCATGGCAGCGGCGACATCGCGCTTGGCTTCACCACCGCCAACCGCATCGACCATGACGAGCGGGCCGACATCCTGGCCCTGCGCATGGTGAACGAACACCGCATCGACAGGCTGTTCGAGGCGATGGCCGACGCGACGCAGGAGGCCGTCCTCGACGCTCTCGCCGCCGCCACGCCGGTGGTCGGCCGCGACGGCGCCACCCGGCCCTGCCTGTCCGATACGCTCACCTCCGGGAGCACTCCGTGAAGATCTACATTTCCGCCGACATCGAAGGGGTGGCCGGCGTGGTCTCCCAGCAGCAGGTGACGCCGGGCAATGCCGAATACGAGCGCGCCCGCCGCCTGATGACCGCCGAGGTCAACGCCGCCATCGACGGCGCGCTGGAGGCCGGGGCCAGCGAAATCCTGGTCAACGACAGCCACGGCCCGATGGTCAACCTGCTGCCCGACGAACTGCACCCCGCCGCCGAGCTGATCCTTGGCCGGCCGAAGCCCATCGGCATGTTCGCCGGGCTGGAGCCGGACGCGGCGGGCGTGATGTGCGTCGGCTTCCACACCTCGGCGCGCCAGTACGGCATCCTCGCCCACACCACCAACAGCTTCGCCTTCGGCCGCGTCCGGGTGAACGGGCTGGAGCTGGGGGAGGCCGGCAATTACGGCGCCTATGCCGGCGAGATCGGCGTGCCGGTGATCCTGCTGAGCGGCGACGACCGCTTCGCCGTCGAGATGGCCCCGTTGTTCCCCGATGCCGAACGGGTGGTGGTCAAGCAGGCGCTGGGCCAGCGCGCCGCCCGCTCCGTCGCCCCGTCGGTCGCCCGCGACCGCATCCGCGAAGCCGCAAGCCGCGCCGTCCGCCGGGCGTCCAGCATCCCGCCCTTCCGCGTCCCGCCGCAGGCCGATGGTGCGCCCTACCGGCTGGAGATCGAGATGAACAGCCCGGCACTGGCCGATCTGGCGTCGCTGATCCCGGTGTCGGAGCGGCTCGATCCTGTCACCATCCGCCTGCCGGCCGCCAGCATGGCCGCAGCACTCGGCTGGATCAACACCCTGTCCGCCATGTCGGCCACCCTGCGCTGAGACCCGCACCCATGACCCTTTCGCACCCGCAGCCCTTCGCTCTTGCCATCCATGGCGGCGCCGGCACCATCAAGCGCAGCGCCCTGACCCCGGCGCTGACCGAGGGCTACCACGCCGGCCTGCGCCGGGCGCTGGCCGCCGGGCACGAGGTGCTGGCCGACGGCGGCAGCGCGCTCGACGCCGTGACCGCCGCCGTGATGGCGCTGGAGGACGAGCCGCTGTTCAACGCCGGCCGCGGCGCCGTCTTCACCGCAGAGGGCGTGCAGGAGATGGACGCCGCCATCATGGACGGCCGCGACCGCGCCGCCGGGGCGGTGGCCGGCCTGTTCGGCCCGCGCAACCCCATTCTGGCCGCCCGCGCCGTCATGGAGCACAGCGAGCATGTCCTGCTGATCGGCGAGGGCGCGCTCGATCTCTGCCGCCGCCAGGGTCTGGCGATGGAGGAGGCCCCCTATTTCTTCACCCAGCCGCGCTGGGACGCCCTCCAGGCCGAGCTGGAGCGCCGCCGCTCCAACGCCCCCGACGATGGGGACGAGCAGCGCCGCCACGGCACCGTCGGCGCTGTCGCCCGCGACCGCGACGGCAACCTCGCCGCCGCCACCTCGACCGGCGGCATGACCGCCAAGGCCAAGGGCCGGGTCGGCGACAGCCCGGTGATCGGCGCCGGTACCTTCGCCGACAACATCACCTGCGCCGTCTCCGCCACCGGCCATGGCGAGCATTTTATCCGCCGCTGCGCCGCCCACGAGATCGACGCCCGCATGCGCTGGGCCGGCCAGACCCTGGAGCGCGCTGCCGGCGACGTGGTGGACGAGCTGGGCGTGATCGGCGGCTCCGGCGGCCTGATCGCCATCGACCGCGACGGCCGGGTGGCTCTGCCCTTCAACTGCTCCGGCATGTATCGCGGCGCCATCGGGCCGGAGGGGCTGCCGATGACCGCGATCCACCGCGAGGAGTTCCGCATCGGCTGACCCTCCCCGAAGAAGTCCCCTCTCTCCCCCGCTGGACAGGCGGGGTCCGCGATCCACGTTGCTGCTTTTCCAGTGCAACAGCCGGAACGGAGGATGGCGGCATGCGTGCGATGGTGATTTCACGGTTCGGCGGTCCCGACGTGTTCGAGCTTCAGGACCGGCCGCGCCCGGTGGCGGGTCCGGGCGAACTGCTGGTCCGCGTGGTGGCGTCGGGCACCAACCCGGTGGACGCCAGAGATCCGTCAGGCCGGCAACTGGGCCGGCATCCCCTTTCCCGCGGTGCTCGGCTATGACGTGTCGGGCGTGGTCGAGGAGGCCGGCCCCGGCGTGACCGGCTTCAAGGCCGGCGACGAGGTGTTCTACACCCCGGAGATCTTCGGCAACCCCAACGGCAGCTATGCCGAATACACCGTCGCCGCCGCGTCAATCGTCGCCCACAAGCCGCCCGGCCTTTCCCACGTCGAGGCGGCGGGCATCCCGCTGGCCGGTGGCACGGCGTGGGAGGCCATCGTGCGGCGTCTGGCGGTGCGGCCGGGCGAGACGGTACTGATCCATGGCGGGGCCGGCGGCGTCGGCAGCTTCGCCATCCAGTTCGCCAAGGCGGCCGGCGCCCGCGTGCTCGCCACCGCCAGCAAGGCCAACCACGAGGCGATGCGCGATCTCGGCGCCGACGTGACGCTCGACTACCGCGACGCCGACGTGGCAGACCAAATCCTGCGCGAAGCGGGCGGGGCAGGGGTGGACGCGTCCTTCGACACCGCCGGCGGCAATGTGCCGCTGAGCACGCAGGTCACGCGTCCCTTCGGCCGCATCGCCACCATCCTGCCGCCGACCGGCGACCTGAACGCGCTCTATGTGAAGAACCAGACCCTCTACGGCACCTTCCTGACCCGCGAGGGCGCCCGCCTGCGCGAGATGGCGCCGCTGTTCGTGCGCGGACAGGCCAAGGTGATCGTCGACGCCGTTCTGCCGCTGGAAGAGGTCGGCAAGGCGCACGAACGGCTCGATTCCGGCCACGGCCGCGGTAAGATCATCCTGCAAGTGGGCGCCTGACGCGAGGTCGGGCCGGGCTTTTGAAGGACGGTCGCGGTGTATATCTGGCTTATCGGGCTGCACGTCACGGCGGTGACGCTCTGGATCCTGGGGATGTCCGCCGCCGCCATCCTGATCAGCGCCCTGGACCCCGCGACCGCCGTCGAGGAAGGACCGGCCCGCCTGCTGCGCGCCATGGCCCGCTGGGAGCGCCGCGTGACCTCCCCGGCGATGGGGCTGGCGTGGCTGCTGGGCATCACGCTGGTGGTGGTCGGCGGCTGGGGCTTCGAGCCGTGGCTGGTGGCGAAGGTCATCATCGTCCTCATCCTGTCCGCCCTGCACGGCAAGATCGCCGCCGGGTTGCGCCGGCTGGGCGAACCGGGGGCGCGGCCGGTGTCGCCGCTGCTGCGCTTCTCTCCGCTGGCGGTGATCGCCGGGGCCATCGCCATCGTGACGCTGGTGGTGGTGAAGCCCTACTGAACACGGTATGGTGTCGGACCGGGAGGGGCCGGCCCGTTCGACCCCGCGCCCGGCCGGTTCGGTTCCAGCGCGAAAGGACCCGCCATGGCCGTCGCCAAGACCACGATCTGCCTCTGGTTCGACAAGGACGCCGAGGCCGCCGCCCGCTTCTATGCCGAGACCTTCCCCGACAGCACGGTGACCGCCGTCCACCGCGCCCCCGCCGACTACCCGTCCGGCAAGGCGGGCGACGTTCTGACGGTCGAGTTCACCGTCGCCGGCCTCCCCTGCCTCGGCCTGAACGGCGGCCCGGCCTTCACCCACAGCGAGGCGTTTTCGTTCCAGATCGCCACCGACGACCAGGAGGAGACCGACCGCTATTGGACCGCCATCACCGGCAACGGCGGCCAGGAGAGCGCCTGCGGCTGGTGCAAGGACCGCTGGGGAATCTCTTGGCAGATCACGCCCCGCGTGCTGACCGATGCGCTGGCGGCGGGCGGGGATGAGGCCAAGCGGGCGTTCGAGGCGATGATGGGGATGACGAAGATCGACGTGGCGGCTATCGAGGCGGCGCGGCGGGGGTGAGGGGAGCAAAAATCTGTTTGAGTGGGGCGGAGAATGTCGGCGGTAGAATAATCTTGTGCGGATTATCAACCTTTAATCAACGGAAAGCCGACATATACGCTGAAAACTATTGACCTGAAAGAAAGCTGTATCTTAAATTGTATTTATGCAAGTGCTTCATTTTAAAACGAGGTGTAAATTCAAATAAGTAATATCCATCAAGCAAACTCGAAGTTTTGAAAGTGTGTTAGGCTTGCTTCTGTGTGGAGATCGTCGTGGATAAAGTATCTGATGATACAGACGTTGAAATAGATGGGCAGGGTTCTTCATCATCTGGAAGAAGAGGAAGGCCTCCAGCCCCCGCGCCGATGGAAAGCCTATGGGATATACTCCAGGCCATTGAGAAAGATGGACAGCAAGAAGGGAAAATTACCCTTTACAGAGGTCATACGTCCTTTAGGCATAAACTTAAACCAGCCATTTTTAGAGATAACAACTCTAAGGTAAAATCTCAGAGAAAATACATACTGAGGGAGCTGATTACAAGGCATCCTGAAGATTTTGCTGATGACGTTAACGTTTTTGAAAATCTTGTGAGAATGCAGCATTACGGACTTCCAACTCGCCTTCTTGATGTTACTTATAATCCTCTTGTTGCTTTGTTCTTCGCGTGCGAAATCGATAATAAGGATCATGCCGAAGTTATATCAATAACCGTTGAAATGCAGCAGTTTAAGTACTACGATTCAGATACTGTTCATTGTATATCAAATCTTGCAAATCTGACCGCTTCAGAGCAAAAAGCGGTCAAAGAATGCAGAGATGATGACTCTCTCAAAAATAGTGATGCCGGGAAAAGGCTTTTTGACTTCATCGTGCAAAAGAGACCAAATTTCACTGAGAGGATAAAGAGGGAGCATCTATCTAATATATTCGTTGTTTCTCCTAAGTTAAGCAACCCAAGAATTAGAGCTCAAGATGGCGCGTTTTTGATATTTGGAGTCGAAGAAGAATTGAACAAACATCCTTCCTTTCAGATAAAAAGGTATCGAGTTGACAAAGATAAAACGTCTGCTGTACGGAAAAGCCTTCAGATGCTGGGCATAAAGGAGTCAACTATTTATCCGAGTTTGGATCGAACTGCGAAGCAAATCATCGCGAAATACCTTGGATAATTGTAAGGCTAATTTCAGTTAGCGTGGATCGAGTAACGGTCCTCTCCGACCGGAATCATGACCAGAAACTTCTCACCGGTCGTTGCCCAACAACGGCCCCTCACCCCACCCCCACATCATCCCGAATGCAAGCCACCGAATGCCCCGGCGCCACCTCGCGCAGCGCCCGGGCTTCCGGCTCGGCACAAGCGGGCAGCGCGAACGGGCAGCGCGTCCGGAAGACGCAGCCGGACGGCGGGTTCATCGGGCTCGGCACGTCGCCGTCCAGCAGCATGCGGGTCTTCGGCGCGTCGGGGTCCGGGTCGGGGGCGGCCGACAGCAGGGCCATGGTGTAGGGGTGGCGCGGACGCTCGTACAGGCTGTCGCTCGGCGCGATCTCCATCAGGCGGCCGAGATACATCACCGCCACCCGGTCGCTGATGTAGCGCACCACCGCCAGATCATGGGCGATGAACAGCACCGCCAGCCCCAGCTCGCGCTGCAGATCGCCCAGCAGGTTGACCACCTGCGCCTGCACCGAGACGTCGAGCGCCGACACCGGCTCGTCCGCGACGATGAAGTCGGGCTCCACCGCCAGCGCGCGGGCGATGCCGATGCGCTGGCGCTGGCCGCCGGAGAATTCGTGCGGGAAGCGGTCCATGGCGTCGGCGCTCAGGCCCACCTTCTCCAGCAGCGCCGCCACGCGGTCGCGGCGGTCGGCGCGGGTGCCGATGCCGTGGATCGTCAGGGCCTCGCCGATCACCTCGCGCACGCGCTGGCGCGGGTCGAGGCTGGCATAGGGGTCCTGGAAGACGATCTGCATGCGGCGGCGCTGCGCCCGCATCTCTGCCGTGCCCAGGCCGGTGATCTCCTGCCCGTTGAAGCGGATGGAGCCGCCGGTCGGCTCGATCAGCCGCAGGATGCTGCGCCCGGCGGTGGTCTTGCCCGATCCGGATTCGCCGACCAGCCCCAGCACCTCGCCGCGGTTCAGGTCGAAGGACAGATCGTCCACCGCCTTCACCCAGCCGACCGGCCGTTGCAGCAGCCCGCCGCGCACCGCAAAGCGCTTCTCCAGATTGCGGACGCTCAGCAGGGGCTGTTCGGTAACGGTATCGGTGCTCATTGCACGTCTCTCCAACGGCGGCAGCGGGCGGAATGGTCGGGGCCGACCGGCTCCAGAACGGGTTCGGCGGCGAGGCAGGCGGGTTCGGCCAGCGCACAGCGCGGGGCGAAGGTACAGCCGGCCGGGCGGTTCACCGGGCTCGGCACGCTGCCGGGGATGGCGTAGAGCCGGCCGCCGTCGCCTCGGCGCTGGCCCAGATGCGGCATGCAGGCCAGCAGCCCGCGGGTGTAGGGGTGCCTGGGCGATTTCAGCAGGGAGCGGACATCGCCCTCCTCGACGATGCGGCCGGAATACATCACCACCACCCGGTGCGCCACTTCGGCCACCACGCCCAGATTGTGGGTGATGAACAGGATCGAGGTGCCGGTCTCCTCCTGAAGCCGCCGCATCAGGTCGAGGATCTGCCGCCTGGATGGTCACGTCGAGCGCGGTGGTCGGCTCGTCGGCGATCAGCAGGGTGGGGCGGCAGGCCAGCGCCATGGCGATCATCACGCGCTGGCGCATGCCGCCCGACATCTGGTGCGGATACTCGTCCAGCCGCCGCTCCGCCGCCGGGATGCCGACCTTCTTCAGCATGGCCAGCGCCTCGGCCCGCGCCGCCCGGCGGTCGAGGCCCTGGTGGTAGCGCAGCGCCTCGCCGATCTGGTCGCCGACGGTGTAGACCGGGTTCAGCGAGGTCATCGGCTCCTGAAAGATCATGCCGATCTCGTTGCCGCGGACGCGGCGCATGGCGCGCTCGCTGAGGCGGGCGAGGTCGCGCACCTGCCCGTCGCGGCCGCGGAACAGGATCTCGCCGCCGGCGATGATGCCCGGCGGCGTCGGGATCAGCCGCATCGCCGACAGGCTGGTCACCGACTTGCCGCTGCCGGATTCGCCGACGACGGCCAGCGTCTCGTTGCGGCGCACGGCGAAGGACACGCCGTCCACCGCCTTCGACACGCCGGGATCGGCGGTGAAGTGGGTTTGCAGGTTGCGGATGTCGAGCGTGAGGTCAGCGTCCATGACGGCATCCCGGAACTTGGGCTAACTGAGACGGATCAGCGGGTGCAGCCGCGCGCCGGCACCGGCCAGTCGCCGACGACTTCGCCGTTGCGGGTGATCGCCATGCGGTCGTGCAGGTTGGTCACCACGCAGACATGGTTGGGCAGGATGCGCACGCGGTCGCCGATCTGCGGCTTCGCCGCGCTCCGGCTGAGGTCGACCACCGCATGCTCCTCGTTGACGCGGACGATCACCGCGTCGGGGTAGTCAAGGATCAGGCCGTAACCTTCCCCCACCGACGGGGCGACGCGGTCGCTCGACAGGGACTTTGCTGCCGCAATCGAGAACGGCGCGGTCGGGGGCGGGGCGGCTGACCACGGTGGCGTGGACATGCACGGCGCACTCGTCCAGCGTCGCCACCCCGGCGCCCACCGTGGCGCGGTCGTGGTAGATGTAGGTGCCGACGCGCAGCTCGGTCACGCCGGGAAGCTCGTGCGTGTCCCAGCAGCCGGGGGTGCCGCCGACCGACACCGTCTCCACCGCGATGCCGGATCCCTCCAGCAGGGCGCGCGTCTCGGTGACGAAAGGCACGGTGCGGGGGCCGCGCGGGTAGGTCATCAGGCCACGGAAGCGGGTCAGGCCGTTGCCGGCGGCGCGGCGGGCCAGCGTCAGCACCTCGTCCGGGGGTCTGCACGCCGCAACGGCCGTCGCCGCTGTCGAACTCCACGAGGATGCCGATCTCGACGCCGGCCTCCGCCGCGGCGGCGGCCACGGTGTCGAGGGCGACGGCGTTGTCGAGCGCCACCGTCAGCCTGGTCTTGCCCGCCAGATCCGCCAGCGGCGACACCTTGGCGGCGCCGACGATGGGGTAGGTCAGCAGGATGTCGGCGCAGCCGGCCTCGGCCATCACCATCGCTTCGCTCATCTTCTGGCAGGTGATGCCGACGGCGCCCAGCTCGATCTGGCGCAGGGCGAATTGGGGAAGCTTGTGGGTCTTGATGTGCGGGCGCAGCGCCAACCCGTGCCGGTCGCAATAGGCCTGCATCTTGGTCAGGTTATGCTCGACCCGGTCGAGGTCGATGACGGGGACGGGGGTGTCGAGATCGTCGACGCGCATGGGACCGCTCCGGAACACGAATTCGGGGAATGGGCCGATACCTGGCGGCGGCGCCATGGGATCGGCCATGTACTCTGAACCTTACGCCGCCTTGTTTTACGCTTGGGGCAGGACGGCGATGCAGTCGATTTCGACCTGGATGTTGTTCAGCTGGCAGCCGATGGTGGTGCGGGCCGGCGGCTCGGTCGGGAAGAATTCCGAATAGAGCGCGTTGTATTCCTGGAAGCGGCCGAGGTCGCTGAGGTAGCTGTTGACCTTCACCACATGGGCGAGGTCGGTGCCGGCGGCCTTCAGGATGATCTCCAGATTTCGCAGGGTCTGGCGCACCTCGCCGGCGAAATCCTCGGGCAGCGCGCCGGTCTCCGGATGGTGCGGCCCCTGGCCCGACACATAGACGAAGCCGTTCGCGACGATGGCGTGGCTGTACTGGCCGGCGGGCTTCGCACCCTTCGGCGAAGATCGGCTTGCGGTGGGTCATTCGGTCCTCACAGGTTGAAAGATCAGGCGCGGGCCAGGGCCTTGCCCGGACGCGCGCCGGTGTGCCCGCCGTCGCGCAGGACGAATTGTCCGGCGACGAGCACGTCGGTGATGCCGTGGGGCGGGCGCGTCGGGTCCTGGAAGGTCGCGCAATCCGCCACGTCGGCGGTGAACAGGGTCAAATCGGCCACCATGCCGGCCGGACCAGCCCGCGGTCGGACAGGCCGAAACGCTGGGCCGGGACGGCGGTCATGTGGCGCACCGCATCCTCCAGCCCCAGCCCGCCCTCGCCCCGGATCGCGCGGGCGAGATAGTGCGGGAAGCTGCCGAAGGCGCGGGGATGCGGCTTGCCGGTCTCGCGCGGCAGCCCGTCGGAGCCCAGCATGTGCAGCGGGTGCGACAGCGCGGTCTCCAGATCGGCCTCGGCCAGCTGGAACATGACGATGTTGGTGCGGCCGCGGTCGGCGCGGATCAGGCAGACCAGCGTGTCGAAGGGCTGTTCCTTCGCCACATCGGCTATTTCGGTCAGCGACAGCCCTTCCAGGGTGCGCAGGTCATCTGCCGAAACGCCGCCGATGCGGACATTCTCCCAGCCGATCAGGCGGATCTTCGATTCCCAGCCGGCGTCATTCGGCGCCTCGCCGTTCTCCACCGCCCGGCGCAGAGCCGCCAGCCCTTCCGTATCGGCCATCCGCGCCAGCAGCGCCTCGACCCCGCCGGCCAGCGCCGAGGGCGGCAGCAGTTGCAGGATGGTGCTGGAGCCGGCCGGGTAGGGGTACATGTCGAAGCTGACGTCGGTGCCGCCCTTGCGGGCGATCTCCAGCCGCTCCACCGCCCGCGGCAGGCTGCCCCAATAGGGCCTCCCGGCGGCTTGCAGGTGGGAGAGCAGGCCGCTCGCTCCTCCCGCCTTCAGCAGGTCGAGGAACTCGTCCACCGAGGCGATCAGCCCGCCCTCGTAGGAGCGGACATGGGCGGTCAGCAGCGCTCCATTCTCCGCCACCACCTCCGCCAGCCGCACCAGCTCGGCGCGGTCGGCCCAGGCGCTGGGCGGATAGACGAGGCCGAGCGACAGGCCATGTGCGCCCTGGCGCAGTTGGTCGGCCAGCAGGGCCACCATCGCCTCGCGCTCGTCCGTCGTGGCGGCGCGGTTCTGCCAGCCCATGACGGCGAGGCGCAGGGCCGCGTGGCCGACCAGCGAGACGAGGTTGATGGCGGTGCCGCGTCCGTCGAGTGCTGCGCGGTAGCCAGCGAAATCGGCGAAGGTCTCCTGGGTCGTCACCGTGCCCAGCAGGTTGCCGAAATGCTCGCGCAAGGGGGCGCCGCTGTCGGGGCTCTGCGGGTAGAGGCCGAAGGAGCAGTTGCCGACCACCACGGTGGTGACGCCCTGGGCCACCTTCTCCGGCCGGCCGGGCTGGCGCAGCTGGATCAAATCGTCGTGGCAATGGGCGTCGATGAAGCCGGGGGCGAGGAAGCGGCCCTGCGCCTCCAGCGGTTCGGCGTCCGGGGCGTCCAGCATCGGGCCGACGGCGGCGATGCGTCCGCGCTCCACCAGCACGTCGGCGGGGAACCAGGGGGCGCCGGTGCCGTCGATGACGCGGGCGCCCTTGATGAGAAGCGTATCGGTCATCTCACTTCGCCTTCTGGAGCCGGGGGTCGAGCGCGTCGCGCAGCCCGTCGCCGACGATCTGGAGCGACAGAACGGTCAGGACGATGGCGCAGCCGGGGAACAGGATCAGCCAGTCGGCCTGCTGGAAATACTGCTGGGCGCTGGCGATCATGTTGCCCCAGGTCGGCGTGGTCGGCGGCACGCCGACGCCGAGGAAGGACAGCGCCGCCTCCGTCAGGATGGCGTAGGCGAAGATGAAGGTGGCCTGCACCAGGATCGGCGATATCAGGTTGGGCAGGATGTGCAGGAAGACGATGCGCGGGGTGGAGGCCCCCAGCGCCGTCGCTGCCTCGATGAAGGGCATCTCGCGCACCACGAGACAGGCGGCGCGCACCACGCGGGCGACGCGCGGGGTGTAGACGATGCCGAGCGCCAGCACGACGTTGTAGAGCGACGGCCCCAGCGCCGCCATGAAGGCAATGGCGAGCAGGATGTCGGGGAAGGCCATCAGCGCGTCGGTCAGCCGCATCAGCAGCCCGTCCAGCGGCCGGATATAGCCGGCGGCCAGCCCCAGCAGCGTGCCGAGCAGCGTCGCCACCACCACCACCAGCAGGCCGACCAGCAGCGACAGCCGGGCGCCCAGCATCACGCGGGACAGCACGTCGCGGCCATACTCGTCTGGTGCCGAACCAGTGGGCGGCGGTCGGCGGCTTCAGCCGGCCGAGGATGTCCATCTTCATCGGGTTGAAGGGGGTGATCCACGGCGCCAGCAGTGCCACCGCCAGGATCGCCAGCATGATCAGGAAGGACAGCACCACCAGCCGGCGGCGGAACAGCTGGCGCAGCAGCAGGGCGGCCGGCGACCGGCTGTTCTGCGGCTTGGCCGAGGAGGGAAGGGGGACGTTGCCGTGACCGGCGGGGACGCTTGCCATCGAAACCCTCCCTCTCAATAACGGACCCGCGGATCGACCACCGGCGTAGAGCAGGTCGACCGTCAGGTTGATCAGCACATAGATGGCGGACACCACCAGCAGGGCGCCCTGGATCACCGGATAATCGCGGCGCAGCACGGCCGAGACGATCAGGTTGCCGACGCCGGGCAGGCCGAACACGGTTTCCGTCACGATGGCACCGGCGATCATCACCGCGGTGGTCAGGCCGATCACCGTCAGGATCGGGATCATCGCGTTGCGCAGCGCATGCTTCAGCACGACGACCAGCGGCGGCAGCCCCTTGGCCCGCGCGGTGCGGACGTAATCGTGGCTCATCACGTCCAGCATGCTGGTGCGGGTGAAGCGCAGGATCAGCGCCGAGTTGGGAATCCCGAGTGCGATGGCCGGCAGAACCAGATGGCGCATGCGCTCCAGCAGGTCGGCGTCGGGCGGGCCGTCAGCCGGCGACCGGGAACCAAGCATGGTCGACCGCCAGATACTTGATCAGCGTCAGCCCGATCCAGAAGCTGGGGATGCTGGCAGCCAGCATGGCGAGCCCGACCGCGGTCTGGTCGACCAGACCGCCGCGCTTGGCCGCCGACAGGATGCCGACCGGCACGCCGATCAGCATGGCGATGCCCACCGACATCATGGTCAAGAGCCCGGTCAGCTCCGACCGCTCGGCCAGCGCCTGCGCCACCGGGCGGTTGAGGAAGATGAACTCGCCCAAGTCGAAGCGGACGATCTGCCCGAGATAGAGCAGGAACTGCGTCAGCAGCGGCTCGTCGAGCCCGAGCCGGCCGCGCAGCGCCGCGATGTCCTCCGGCGTGGCGGAGGAGCCCAGCATGACGGCGGCGGGATCGCCCGGCACGACGCGGGCGATCAGGAAGACCAGCCATGGCGACGAGCAGGCATGACGACCATCATGCCGGCGAACCGGCGGACGATGTAAACGAGCGTGGTTGCGGTCCCGGACCGTAGCAGGAAGTATCGCCTGAGCGGAGTCCCCCTCTCCCCCCGGGGAGAGGGTTAGGGTGAGGGGGACGCGCGTCGTGAATTTGCAAGAATTGCGACGCTCTGATCGTTCCCCAGGCTCCACGCTGTGCATCCCCCTCCCCCGACCCTCTCCCCGGGGGGGGAGGGGGGGTGGCTGGGAAAGTGGCTTATCCCGACCCTCAGCCCTTCAGGTCGGTGTTCCAGAAGAACGGCCAGGGCGTCGGGGTGTAGCCGGTCAGCTTGTCGCTGCTGGCGGCGAGGTTGTAGAACTCGCCGACCTTGATGCTCGGCACCTCGCTGTAGAACAGCGACTGCAGTGTCACCCACTTCGCCTTGCGCGCCGCCGGATCCATCTCGCGGTTGAAGGCGGCCAGCGCCTCCTTCTTGGCCGGGCTGTCCCACCAGCCGGGATAGCTGGGGTTCAGCACGGTGATCAGCGACGGTTCCGGCACGAAGGTGTGGTAGGTGAAGAAGGAGTTCCCACCCCTTGTCGTCGCCGCGGCGTTGCAGCAGCGTCGCCCAGTCCAGCACCTGCAAATCGACCTTGAAGCCGGCGAGTTCGAGCTGGGCCTGGGCCACCATGCTCATCTTGTACAGGAACTCGTACTGCACCGAGGTCATGATGCGGATCGGCTCGCCCTTGTAGCCGGCGGCCTTCAGCAGCTCCGCCGCCTTGCCGGCCGCATGGTCGCTGTAGGGCTTGGCGCTGGCCGCATCGTAATAGGGCGTGCCCTGGGCGTAGATCGACCCTTCCGCCTGGACGAACTCGGGATCGCCGAAGCCGGCCAGCGGCATGTCGTTCGGCTCCAGCGCCGCCAGGACCGCCTGACGGACCTTCGGGTTCGCCATCACGCCGGTCTTGGTGTTCATGATCATCAGCGGGAAGCCGAACGGCTTGACGATCACCGGCTTGACGCCGGCAGCCCCCTTGATGCGCGCCAGCGTTTCCGCCGGCAGGCTGTCGGCGAACTGGTACTGGCCGGCCAGGACGCCCGACACGCGGGTGGCGGCGTTGGGCACCGGGACGAAGCGGACCTCGCCGATGTTGGCCTTGCGGCTGCCGGCATAGCCGCTGGGCGTGCCGGCGGGCGAGGCGTAGGCGTCGTGGCGCACCAGCCGGATATACTGGTCGGGCTTGTGCTCCAGCAGCTTGTAGGGGCCGGTGCCGATCAGCGACTTCAGGGCGCCCGGCCCGTCGATCACCGACTTCGGCACGATGGCGGCGGCGCCGTTGTTCATCGCCAGCAGCGCGCGTCAGGGGCGCGAAGGGCTCCTTCAGCGCGATGACGACGGCGTCCGCACCCTTGGCGGCGATGCTCTCCACCAGCGGGGCGACGGTCTTGCCGCGCGGCGAGGCCTTGGTCCAATGGTCGAGCGAGGCGACCACGTCGTCCGCCGTGACGGTGCTGCCGTCATGGAAGGTGACGCCGCTGCGCAGCGGGATGGTGTAGGTCTTGCCGTCCGCCGACACCTGCGGCAGGGCCGAGGCCACCAGCGGGGCCAGCTTCCAGTCGCCGTCGAAGGTGAACAGCGTCTCGAACATGTGCTGGGTGATGATGCTGACGAGGTCGGACGTGGTGCCGACCGGGTCCAGCGTCGGCGGCTCGCCGATGGTGGCGACCGTGACGACCGATGCGCCGCCCTGCTGGGCCAGCGCAGGGGTGGTCCAGCTTCCGAGAATTCCAGTGGAAAGCCCGCCTGCGGCCAGCGTCGTGCCGAGGGCGGTGTTGAACAGACGTCGCGTGATCCCTGTCATTTCCGTCTCCCGAACCGTTTGTCCGAAATCTCGGACGTCGGTCTTGTATTCCAGACAAGCGAACGGTATATCGGACAAAGACCGCTGGCAAGCCGAAAATCCGCGTGCTAATCGGTTGTGCGACGACCAGGGAGCGTGGATCGATGAAAAGCGGCGAAGCAGCGGTGAAGCAGGCCGAGGAGAAGCAGATCTGCGGAAAAGCCGACGGGCCGCGCCCGCGGCATCGACCGTGTCATCGCGCTGATGGAGCATCTGCACGACCGGCGCGCTCCGACGCGCATCGCCGACATCGCCCGCGACACCGGCACCCCGCGCTCGACCATGTACGAGTTGGTCAACACGCTGGTGGAGGCGCGCTGGCTGGAGCTGCGCGACGGCGACGGCACGGTCTATTTCGGGCCGGCGATGCATTACTACGGCAGCGATTACCTCGACAGCGTCGACCTGATCCGCAAGGCGCGGGTGGAGGTCGCCCACATCGCCGAGACGGTGGGGGAGACCGCGCAGTTCTGCACGCTGGACGGCGACAAGTATCTGGTCGTGCTGAATGAGCCGGGGCGGCGCATGTTCCGCATCAGCTCCGAGATCGGCATCAAGGTGCCGATCCCCTGGACGGCGTCCGGCCGTCTGCTGGTCGATCACCTGGATGCCGAGGAGATCCGGCGCTTCATCCCGTCGGAGGATTTCACCCTGCCCGACGGCCGCCGCATCGCCGAGGACGAGTTCCTGGAGGACATGCGCCGCGCCCGCACCCAGGGCTATGTCCGCACCACGGCGCTGGTCGACCGCTTCACCACCTGCCTTGCCGCCCCGGTCCGCGATCCGTCCGGCCGCTGCATCGCCACCATCTGCTTCGTCGTCCCCGCCGACACGACGGAGGAGGCGCAGCAGGTGATGATCGACACGCTGAAGGCCAGCGCGGAGCGCCTGTCGCCCGGCCGCTGATACCGGTGCGGAATCGGCGCCGGGCCGTTGTCATTTGACGACCGCGCACCACATGTTTTAAATGGGGGCAGACAGCGAGCAGTAATAGCGCTGCGAAAGCCCCATAATCCCCGATAGAGCGCTGCGAAACGTAAATCTGCTTTAAGAATTGGCTTCATCGCCGTCTTTCGCAGCGCTATGCTGCAATGCGAAAGAGCCAGTACAGCAATGTGATGTCTCCTCTTTTGCGCATGCGGGATCGTGTCAATATCTTCCTCAACAGGCCGCGACACCGGCCGCCGGAATTCAAAACCCGATACTGAAGGAAGACCGCCATGACCCCGTATGATGTCGAATCCGCCAAGTTCGCCGCCAAGTTCGCCATTGCCCGCATTGTTGTCGGCGCCATCCTGTTCGCCGCCGTCGCCGCGGTCGCCCAGATGAACCCGAACGCCATCCTGGCCGCCGACGAGGCCCGTGCCGCCGTCGCCCTGGAGATGGTCAAGACCATGCCGGTGACCGTCGCCGACGCCGCCCACTGAGCGCATCACGGTCCGCAGGCCGGGCCGGTGGTGCAACATTGACGGCTTGCCCCTGTTTGCTGGGACTGATACCCGGCTGACAAGGAGGCGCCGATGCCCCGCACCACCGACCCCGCAGACGGTCAAATAGCAGACGGCCAAGTTACAGGCGGCCAAAGTACGGACGGCCGAGCGACCGGCGACCGCCAGTCCGGTCAGGCCCAGGTGCCGAAGCCGCCTTCCCGCGCGGAAGTCGAAGAGATCAGCCGCTCGCAGGAGTATCTGACCGACGACTGGACCGGCGACGGCGGCGGCAAACCCCCGGGCGACCGGCAGGGCGACCGCAAGGACGGCTGAGGCCGCCGTCCTCGTCACAGCAGTCCCATTCCACCGAACGGGCTGGAAGCCGGAGGGAATCCGACGGCTTCCAGCCCGTTCGTCTTGTCCGCATGACGCCATCGGAATCCGAACGGCGTACATCCTCCGCCCTCAGGCTTAAGCTCTCTGAGAGATGGACGAATCCGGGAACTTGCAGTCCGCGCTCCTGTCGAAGGAAGTCCCCCTTCCTGAACCGGAGAGACTGGGATGCGCAACCTCCTCACCACTCTGCTGCTTGCAGCCGCCCTGTCGCCCACGGCAGCCGCTGCGCAGGCCGTCGGTGCAGATGACGGCGCTGCCGTTTGCCGGCCGGGTGACAAGGGCTGCGCGCGGTTCGTCGGCGACGAGAAGGGCGGCGTGCCGAAGCGGGGCGGCGCCAAACAGGCGGTGATGATCGGCGCCTCGGTCTTCATGCTGACCCCGTGGCAGGCCGAACGGGAGCGCCGCTGTCTTGCGCTGGCCGGCTGGGCCGAAGCGCGGGGCGAGGGCGCCGACGCCATGGCGGCCGTCATGTGGGTGGTCGCCAACCGCGCCGCCTCTGCCGATCAGCCGTCGCTGCCCTGCCGCGTCGTCGTCGCGACCGGCCAGTTCGAGCCTTTCGCGGCGCCGCCCGTCGAGCCCGCCAACCGGAAGACGGCCAAGGCGGTCAAGGCAAAGGGCAGGCAGGCGGACAAGGCGGCCCGGCAGGCGAAGCTGGCGGCCGATCCGCGTGTCGAAACCCGGCGCATCCTGGCGGAGATTCGCCGGCAGGCCGCGGTGATCCGGGCGGGCGGCATGCCGTCCTGGCCGAAGACGCGCCTCGCCCCCGACCAGGAGGCGTTGCGCACCGCGCGCGGGCTGGCCTGGAACCTGAACGACGACGACCTGCCCGATCCGACCGCCCGCGCCTCGATGTTCTACAGCCCGCCGGCACAGGCCGCGCTGCGCCGCCAGAAGCCGGAATGGGCGGAGGCGCGGCTGAAGACCGCCTCCATCGGCGGCCATTCCTTCTACCGCGCGCCGACCCCGCCCGAAGAGCGCACCATCGCCACACTGGTGGCGGAGATTGCGGAGTAAAGTGCCGGGGCAGGCGGCCTCCAGCGGAAATAGCCGGGCGGATATCCGGTCCGGTTAAGTCGATATTCTCTGTCAAGTACTTGACCCAGCGGACCAGACCGGATTTGCAGGGGTGATGTTTGTATTTTTCATCATGCGGAAAGGCCGGTGCCGAATTGCTGTAGATCAATCGCTCTCGTCTGTCGACCTCCTAGGCTGTCTCCGTTCCACGACATCAAAGGGAGAGAAACGATGAAAGCAATCGATCTGATGACACCGCGGGTCATCACCATCGGCCCGGACGCGACCGTCGCCGATGCCGCCCGGACGATGCTGGAGAATCACATCAGCGGCCTGCCGGTGGTCGATGCCGCCGGCAAGGTGGTGGGGATCATCAGCGAAGGCGACCTGCTGCGCCGGGTGGAGCTGGGGACGGAGCGTCACCGCTCCTGGTGGCTCGGGCTGGTGTCCGGCGGCACCCTGCCGGCGGAGGATTTCATCAAGTCCCATGCCCGCAAGGTCGCCGACGTGATGACCGCCCACGTCACCACGGTGGACGAGAGCGCCTCGCCCGAAGAGGTCGTGCGGGTGATGGAGACGCGGCGGATCAAGCGCGTGCCGGTGGTGCGCCACGGCGCCCTGGTCGGCATCATCAGCCGCGCCAACCTGTTGCGCGCGCTGGCCAGCGTCTCGCCGGAAACGCCGGCCGCCGCGGCTGACGACCGCGACCTGAAGGAGCGGGTGGCCGCCGCCGTCAAGGAACTGTCGTGGGACTCGCGTTCGCACGACGCCATCGTCGTCCGCAACGGCGTCGTCCAGCTCTGGGGCTTCGTCAGCAGCGTGTCGCAGCGGGACGCGCTGCGCATCGCGGCCGAGCGCGTCCCCGGCGTGAAGGCGGTGGAGAACAACATCCAGGTCGTCGACCCCGCCGAAAGCGGCGCCTGGGGCCTTTAACGTAAAGGATGTGCCGGGGAAGGCGCGCGGTCAGATCTTCCCCGGCAGCCGCGCTCCGACCAGATGGGTTGCCTGCGCGCCATACTCATAGACGGCCTCCTGCACCGCCCGGGCCGACAGGGTGTCGGGGGCGGTGCTGGGAAGCGGCATCTCCGCCTCCGGCAGTTTGCCGGTGATGTGCTCGGCCAGGCAGCGGCCGAGCACGGTGCCGGGGGCGATGCCGCGGCCGTTGTAGCCGCTGAAGCCGATGACGTTGCGGTCCAGCCGGTGGAAGCGGGGCAGGTTGTCCTTGGTCATGCCGATCTGGCCGTACCATTCGGATTCGAACCGCACCGGCCCCAGCTGCGGGAACAGCGCGGCCAGCGAGCGCAGCGCCCAGGCGCGGTGGACCGCGGTTCCGGTCCCGCGCAGCGCGCCGACGCTGCCGAACACCAGCCGGCCCCGGCGGTCGAAGCGGTAGGAACTCAGCACCGACTTGGTGTCCCACACCCCCTGGCGTTCCGGCAGGATGGCCTTTTGCATCGCATCGGACAGCGGCTCCGTCGCCAGATTGAAATAGGGCAGGTGGACCTGCTCGGTGCGCAGCTGCACCCAGGGGCCGATGCTGTAGGCGTCGGTGGCGACCACCACCCAGTCGGCGGTGACCGATCCGTCCGGCGTCTTCACCTCCCACCCGGCTCTGGTCTGGCTCGCCGACTGCACGGGGCTGCCGGTGAAGATGCGGGCCCCCGCCGCGATGGCCGCCGTCGCCAGCCCGCGGGCATAGGCCAGCGGCTGGATGGTGCCGGCGCGCAGATCCAGCAGCGAGCCGGTGTAGGCCGTGGTGCCGACCTTCTCCGCCGTCTCCTTCGCGTCCAGCAGGCGGACCGGTGCGCCGCGCTTCTGCCAGATGTCCGCGCGCTGTTCCAGTTCGCGCAGGCCCGCCGGGCCGACGCCGCAATGGAGCGTGCCGCTGCGCTCGTCCTCGCAGGCGATGCCGTGCCTGGTGATCAGGTCGAAGACGGCGCGCGGCGCGTTGCCCAGCAGCTCGATCAGCCGCTCGCCATAGACCGGTCCCAGGGTGCTGACCAGCTGGTCGGGCATCACCCACATGCCGGCATTGACCAGCCCGACATTGCGCCCGGCGCCGCCGAAGCCTATCTCCACCGCCTCGACAACCACTGCGCTGACGCCGCTTTCGGCCAGATGCAGTGCCGCCGACAGGCCGGTGTAGCCGGCGCCGACGATCACCACGTCGGCCTGGACGCTGCCGGACAGCGGTGCTGTCGGCGGTGCCGCCGGTGCGGTGCGTTCCCAAAGCCCATGCGACCGCGGATCGTTCAGCATCCCCTGAGGTCCTTTTCGCGTCTGTTCTGTGCGCCAGTCATTCCCGGTGCGAAAGATTGACTTGCCTACCCCCTTCGGCAAAATGATCTTTGCTCAACCAGTCATTCCATTCCGGAATGAAATCCGCCGAGACCGTGATACCGAGACCGTGATACCGAGACCTTGATGCAGAGCCCGCGCCGCTTCCTTCCTTCCCTGGCCCTGCTGTCCGCCTTCGAGGCGGCGGCGCGCACCGGCAGCATCACCGCGGCGGCCAAGGAGCTGTCGCTGACCCAGAGCGCCGTCAGCCGCCAGATCAAGGCGCTGGAGGACCTGCTGGAGGTCGAGCTGTTCCACCGCGAACGGCAGACCATCCGCCTGACCGCCGGCGGCGAGTATTACGTGCGGGAGGTGCGCGACGCCCTGCGCCGGATCAGCACCGCGTCGCTGAACTTGCGCGCCAACCCCTATGGCGGCACGCTCAGCATCGCCATCCTGCCGACCTTCGGCACGCGCTGGCTGGCGCCGCGCCTGCCAAGCTTCCTGGCCGGCAATCCCGGCATCACCATCAATCTGGTGACGCGGATGGCGCCCTTCGATTTCCGTCTGGACCCGGTGGATGCCGCGATCCATTTCGGCCGGCCGGACTGGCCGGGCGGGGAGATGGCGCTGCTGCGCCGCGAGACGGTGATTCCCGCCTGCAGTCGGAGCCTGCGCGACCGCTTCGATTTCCGCCAGCCCGCCGACCTGCGCCTCGCCCCGCTGCTGCACCTGACCAGCCGTCCCGACGCGTGGGAGCGCTGGCTGACCCTGCACGGCACGCCGGCCGACGGCGTGCACGGCATGCTGTTCGACCAGTTCGCCACCGCCTCGCAAGCGGCCATCGCCGGGCTGGGCGTGGCGCTGCTTCCGCTGTTCCTGATCGAGGAGGAGTTGCGGTCGGGCCAGCTGGTGCCGGCGCTCGATCTGCCGATGGAAAGCGAGAACGCCTATTACGTCGTCTGGCCGTCGGAGCGGGCAAGCTATCCGCCGCTGGCCGCCTTCCGCGACTGGATCCTGGCGGAGACGGCGGACTGCCGTACCTCCGGCAGGTCATGAGCTTTCCTCATGATGTCGGGAAAAACAATCGCAATCCATCCCGCCGCTTCGTTGCTATATCAGCAGCCTGTGAAGGGCCGCGGAGGTCCGGCCAGCCAATGCGAGCGAGATTTGGAATGAGCGTCCAGACGATTACCCGCGCCGATCTCACCGGCCCCGATGCGATCCGCACCCTGTTCTCCACCGCCATGTCGGAGATGTATCGGACGGAGGTGCCGGCCTACCAGACGCTCGTCGAGCTGGTGGAGGAGGTGAACGCGGCGCTGCTGGCCGCCGATCCGGCGGAGCGCCATCGCCTGGACTCCGCCGGCGGCCTCAATCGCATCACCGAGGAGCGCCACGGCGCCATCCGCCTCGGCACCGCGCAGGAGCTGTCCACCATGCGCCGCCTGTTCGCGGTGATGGGCATGCAGCCGGTCGGCTATTACGATTTGTCGGAGGCCGGCGTCCCCGTCCATTCCACCGCCTTCCGTCCGGTGGACGGGGAAGCGCTGAGCCGCAACCCGTTCCGCGTCTTCACCTCGCTGCTGCGGCTCGACCTGATCGCCGACGAAGCCTTGCGGCAGGAGGCGGAAAAGGTGCTGGCCGCGCGCAGCATCTTCACCCCCGGCTGCCTTGCCCTGATCGAAAAGGCCGAGGCCGACGGCGGGCTGGATGAGGAGGATGCCGGGCGCTTCGTTGCGGAGGCGCTGGAGACCTTCCGCTGGCACAGCCGGGCCAATGTGCCGCTGGATCTCTACAACCGTCTGCACGACGCCCACCGGCTGATCGCCGACGTGGTGTCCTTCAAGGGGCCGCACATCAACCACCTGACGCCGCGCACGCTCGACATCGATGCGGTCCAGCGGCTGATGCCGGAAAAGGGCATCGCGCCGAAGGCGGTGGTCGAAGGCCCGCCGACCCGCCGCTGCCCGATCCTGCTGCGCCAGACCTCCTTCAAGGCGCTGAGCGAGCCGGTCGATTTCCAGGCCAGTGACAGTGAGGGGGGCGGCTGGCGGTCCGGCGTCCACACCGCCCGCTTCGGCGAGATCGAGCAGCGCGGCATCGCCCTCACCCCGAAGGGCCGGGCGCTCTACGACACGCTGCTCCAGGACTCCCGCCGCCTCGTCGCCCCGGCGGCCGACGGCTCCAACGCCGCGCAGTACATGGCGGCCCTCCAGGAGGTCTTCGCTCCCTTCCCCGACAGCTGGGACGGGATTCGCCGCGAGGGGCTCGGCTATTTCAGCTATTCCCTGACCGAGGCCGGGCGCCGCACCCCGCCGACGCCGGGAGCCGATCTGGAAACGCTGATCGAGAGCGGCGCCGTCCGCTTCGATCCCGTCGTCTACGAGGATTTCCTGCCGGTCAGCGCCGCCGGGATCTTCCAGTCCAACCTGGGCGACGAGGCCCGGCAGGATTTCGCCGCCAGCCCGAACCAGCAGCGTTTCGAAGCCGATCTGGGTGCCGCGGTGCTGAACCCGTTCGACCTCTATGCGGAGATCGAACGCGCCTCCATCGCCGCCTGCCTCGCCGCGAAGTGAGTCAGACCTGTATGGCGGCGGGGCGGAAGGCGCCCGCCGCCAGCCAGTCTTCGAAGGCCGCCGGTGCCAGCGGCCGGGAGATCAGATAGCCCTGGCCGAAGTCGCAGCCGTGCAGGCGCAGCCAGTCATAGGCCTCGGCCGTCTCCACCCCTTCGGCGATGACCAGATAGCCCAGGTCATGGGCAAGGTCGATGGTCGAGCGGACCATGATCTGGTCGCTGCGCTCATCGGCGATGGAACGGATGAAGCGCTGGTCGATCTTCACCGCCGTCGCCGGGATATCCTTCAGATAGGACAGGGCGCTCTGGCCGGTGCCGAAATCGTCGATCTCCACCTCGATGCCCAGGCGGCGCAGGCGGAGGAGCTGGCGGTCGACCTCCGCCCGGTCGGTCATCAGGGCGCTTTCCGTCACCTCGAAATCGATCCAGTCCGCCTGCACGTCGTGGCGCGCCAGCAGGGCTTCAACCCGGTCGGTGAAGTCGCCGCTGCCGAGATCCAGCATCGAGATGTTGATCGACACCGGCAGGTCGATGCCGCGCTGGCGCCAGTGCACCACCTGCGTCAGGACGGCACCGATCACCCATTCGGTCAGAGGGCGCACCAGCGCCGTGCGTTCGGCCAGCGGCACGAACTCGGCGGGCGAGATCGGTCCCAGTTCCGGGTGGGTCCAGCGCAGCAGCGCCTCCGCCCCGATGCAGCGGTCGGTGCGCAGATCCACCTTGGGCTGATAGGCCATGTGCAGCTGGCCGTGTCCGTCCATCGCCTCGGTCAGGCTGCGCAGCAGCAGGAAGGCGCGGTGGGCGGCACGGTCCTGCTCCTCGTCATAGGCGCACCAGGGCTTCTGCGTCTCCAGCGACTGGTGGGCGGCGCTGGTGGCGGCCCGCAGCAGCTCCACGCTTTCCACGGGGCTTTCCGCCGCGATGTCCGACCGGTGCACGAAGCCGATGCCGGAGGACGTGGCGATCGGCACGCCCTGATACTGGAAGGGGCTGCGCACCGCAGCGCTGATGCGGTCCAGCGTGGCGGCCAGATCGCCGTCGCCATCGGACAGCAGGATGAAGGCGAATCGGGCCGGCGACAGGTGATAGAGCCGCGTGCGGTCCGGCAGGCAGGCGGCGATGCGGCGGGCGCAATCGACCTCGAACGCGTCGGCGCAGACCTGCCCCAGCACCCGGGTCAGTTCGGCATATTGCTGGGACGCCGCGGCATCGATCACCACCGCCGTCCCCGGCAGCGTGGCGGGGTCGTCCGCCAGGGCGTCGGCGTCTGCCAGGAAACGGAAGCGGTTCGACAGCGAGGTGACCGGATGCAGGTAGCCGACGGCGCGCCGCGCCTCGATATGCGCCATCGTCATCGCCGACAGGTCGCGCAGCGCCTCCTCCTCCTCCGGCGTCAGCGGCGGGCGCGGCTGGTCGTCGATCACGCAGATGGTGCCGAGCGCCAGCCCGTCCGCCGTGCGCAGCGGGGCGCCGGCATAGAAGCGGATGTTGGGATCGCCGGTCACCAGCGGGTTGTCGGCGAAGCGTTCGTCCTGCCGGGCGTCGCCGACCACGAGCAGGGCCTCGGAGTCGAGCGCGTGGGCGCAGAAGGCATATTCGCGCGGCGTCTCCTGCACCGGCAGTCCGACCCGCGACTTGAACCACTGGCGGTCGCGGTCGACCAGCGAGATGAGCGCCACCGGTACCTTCAGCAGCTTGGCGGCCAGACGCGTGATCTGGTCGAAGGCCGCCTCGGCCGGCGTGTCGAGCAGTTCGTACCGCTGGAGCATCGCCAGCCGATCCTCTTCACGGACCGGAACCGGCGGCAGGCGCTTCGCCTTTGCGGGCGTCATCTCGGTGGTCATCCTGTTCCGGGCACTGTCGTCTTCAATAGTTCCAGCGCCGAACTTGCCGTCAAGTTCGGAGAAACGCCAATGAGAATGGTGCAATGCGGCATGGACTCAATCGTCGATCTCCAGCCCAGCTTCCCGCCGTCCTATCGCCGTTCAATCGCCGCCAGCGCCGTCACGGTCAGTTGTGCCAGCACCATGCGGTCCACCATGCCGAAACTGCGCGGCGCCGTGTCGATCAGGCAGACGGAGCCAAGCGCCAGCCCCTGCCGGTTGATGATCGGGGCGCCGGCATAAAAGCGGATGTACGGTTCGCCCAGCACCAGCGGGTTGTGCTGGAAACGCGGGTCGCGGGCGGCGTCCTCGACCACCATCGGCAGGCTCTGGCGGATGGTGAAGTCGCAGAAGGCGACGTCGCGCGGCGTTTCCTGGACGGCCAAGCCGCGGCGCGCCTTGAACCATTGCCGGTCGGCGTCCAGCAGCGACATCAGCGCGATGGGCACGCGGAAATGATCGCAGGCCCAGGAGACCAGATCGTCGAAAGCGGGTTCCGGCTCGCTGTCCAGCAGCCCGGTGCGGCGCAGCGCCTCCAGCCTCGCCGCCTCGTCATCGACCGGGACGGCGCCGCGGCCGACGCTCTGCGGGACGGCCCCGCTCGCGATGGTCTCCTTCAAAAGCGTCATGGGCTGGGCTCCGCGGTCATGTTGGATGGTTGGCTCCCCGGCGATGGCGCAATTCTGTCAAGAGACAAATAATTCGCCCGACCGGCAAATATGATTATTGAGGAGATTCGGTTAAGAACTCCTTCTTTTTACGCATGGGACGAATCCTGGATCTGTTGGCTTTCATATTATTTCAGAAGGCATAGTCATATCCGACGTTATGATTGTCTAATGGACCGCTGCCGCCCGACCCTTGTTGCGGTTCGCGCCGTCCGGCCCCGACCATCGACCTGTGGCATGGCTGTTCTGCGGATGCGTCCGCCGGCTTTCTGCCAAGCCCGTGCAACGATCGGGTGGTTCCGGTGTTTCGCGCTGGGGAGCGGGGACGCTCTCCCACGACAGGGAGCGGGGACGCTCCCGCGCGGCAACGACCGGGCCCTTGCTGATCGCCCGGCATTTCGGTCAGGAGCGTCATACCATGCCGGACGACCAGCATCGCAGGGACGTCGTCGATCTCACCGGACAGGAGGCGGACGGCCAAGCCGGGCGCAGCGAGCGCGGACAGCCGGCCGCGGGCGATGATCGCAAGAAGCCGGGCTTCATCCGCCGTCACCCGGTTGCAATCCTCGCCGGGCTGGTGGCGGTCGCCCTGCTGGCGGTGGCCGGCTACATCTATTGGCAGCGCAACATCCACCCCTACAAGTCGACCGACGATGCCTTCGTCGACACCCGCCAGTTCCCGGTGGCGGCGAAGGTGGGCGGCTATGTGACGGAGGTGGCGGTCGGCGACAACCGGCATGTCAATGCCGGCGACCTGCTGTTCCGCATCGACACGCGCGACTACCAGACGGCGCTGGATCAGGCGCAGGCGCAGATCGACTCCGCCCAGGCGGCGATCACCGGCTACGACGCCCAGATCGACGCCCAGCGTGCCCAGATCGAGCAAGCCAAGGCGGAGGTCTCGCAGGCCGAGGCCGCCGTCGGCTTCGCCAAGGAGGATGCGGCGCGCTACCGCGACCTGCAATCCCGCGGTGCCGGAACGGTGCAGCAGGCGCAGCAGTCCACCGCCACCCTGCAGGAACAGCAGGGCAAGCTGACCAGCGCCAACGCCGCGGTGATCGCCGCCGAACGGCAGGTCGGGGCGCTCCAGGCGCAGCGGACCAGCGCCGTCGCCGATCTGGCGCGGGCGAAGGCGCAACTGGCCCAGGCCCAGTTGAACCTGTCCTACACCGCCGTTACCGCCGCACAGCCCGGCCGGGTGGTGCAGCTGAGCGGGGCGGTCGGCCAGTTCGCCCAGGCTGGCCAGAGCCTCGCCATCTTCGTCCCCGACGACATCTGGGTCACCGCCAACTTCAAGGAAACCCAGATCACCGACATGCGGCCGGGCCAACCGGTGGACATCAAGATCGACGCCTATCCCGGCCGCAAGGTCACCGGCCATGTCGACAGCGTGCAGCCGGGCTCCGGCACCGCCTTTTCCCTGCTGCCGGCCGAGAACGCCACCGGCAACTATGTGAAGGTGGTGCAGCGCATTCCCGTGAAGATCGTCGTCGACCAATGGCCGGACGGCGTCTCCATCGGTCCCGGCATGTCGGTGGTGCCGCGGGTGACGGTGCGATGAGCGCCGCCGCGGAAGGTGCCGGCGGCTTCGATGCCTCGCAGAGTGCCGCCGGCGGCCGCAACCCCTGGCTGATCGCCGTGGTGGTCTCCATCGCCACCTTCATGGAGGTGCTGGACACCACCATCGCCAACGTCGCCTTGCGCTACATCTCCGGCACGCTGGCGGTCAGCGCCGACGAGGCGTCGTGGGTCGTCACCTCGTATCTGGTGGCGAACGCCATCGTGCTGACGGCCAGCAGCTTCATCGCCAAGCGCTATGGCCGCAAGCGCTTCTATCTGGCCTGCCTCGGGCTGTTCACCGTCAGCTCGCTGGCCTGCGGCTTCGCCTGGAATCTGGAATCGCTCCTGCTGTTCCGGGTGCTCCAGGGCTTCGCCGGCGGCGGCATGGTGCCGATTTCGCAGTCGATCCTGGCCGACAGCTTCCCGCCGGCCAAGCGCGGGCAGGCCTTCGCCATCTTCGGCATCGCCGTGGTGGTGGCGCCGGTGGTCGGGCCGACGCTGGGCGGCTGGCTGTCCGACAACCTGTCCTGGCACTGGTGCTTCCTGATCAACGGGCCGGTCGGGGTGATGGCCTTCGCGCTGGTCAGCTTCCTGGTGCAGGAACCGAAATCCGCCATCGAGGAACGGCAGCGGCTGAAGCGCCGGGGCATCCGCATGGATGTGATCGGCTTCCTGCTGGTGGCGACCTTCCTCGGCTCGCTAGAGGTGGTGCTCGACCGCGGCCAGACCGACGACTGGTTCGCGTCGGGTTTCATCATCACCTTCGCCGTCATCTGCGTGGCGTCCTTCTGCCTGATGATCCCGTGGGAGATGACGCGGGAGAACCCGATCCTCGACCTGCGGATGGTGGCGACGCGGCAGTTCGGCTCCTGCTTCCTGGTGATGATGGCGACCGGCGCCATCCTGATCGCCACGACGCAGTTCCTGCCGGAGCTTCTCCAGCAATATTACGGCTTCACCGCCACCTGGGCCGGACTTGCCCTGTCGCCGGGCGGCATGGTGACCATGGTGATGATGCTGGTCGTCGGCAGGCTGGCCGGGCGCATCCAGCCGAAATACCTGATCGCCACCGGCGCCACCATCGTGGCGCTGGCGATGTGGGACCTGACACGGCTGAACCCGGACTCCACCTTCTGGTTCTTCGCCTGGTCGCGCATCTATATCGGCATCGGCCTGCCGCTGATCTTCATCCCGATCACCACGGCGTCCTATGACGGCATCCCGCGCGACAAGACCGACCAGGCCTCGGCCCTCATCAACGTCGCGCGCAATGTCGGCGGCTCCATCGGAGTGTCGATCGCCCAGAATGTGCTGGCCTTCCGCGAGCAGTTCCACCACAGCCGGCTGGCCGAGCATATCGTGCCGTCCAACCCGGCCTATCAGCGGACCATGGAGCAGGCGACCAACTACTTCTCCATGGCCGGCGGCGAGGCCGGAGCGCGGGAACGGGCGATGGCCTTCATCGGCCAGCAGGTGCAGATGCAGACCGCCTACTGGTCCTACATCGACGTGTTCTTCGCGCTGATGCTGATCTCCGCCTCGGCGGTGCCGCTCGCTCTGATCCTGCGCAACGTCAAGCGCTGACCGGCAGGCGCCCGTGCAAGGGTCTCTCATTCCCTCATGCTTCGTGATAGACAGCGCCGGTTCCCGCCCGTGACCGGATGAGGTCTCCACCCATGAAGCGCCCGACGATTTCCGACCTCGCCAAGGCGGCGGGCGTCAGCGTCGCCACCATCGACCGGCTGCTGAACGGCAGGCACCCCGTGCGGGAGGAGACCGCCCGCCGCATCTTCGAGGCGGCGACAGACATCGGCTTCCACGGCGCCAACGCCATCCGCCAGCGTACCCTGGCCCAGCAGCCCGACTATCATCTCGGCTTCATCCTTCAAAAGGAGCGTCACGCCTTCTATCAGGAGTTCGCGGCGCGGATCGAGGAGGTGGCGCGCAGCCATCCCGACCGCCGGCTGCGCGCCACCATCCGCTTCGTCCAGTCGACATCCCCGGCAGAACTCGCCGAGCTGATCCGCGGCATGAAAGGGAAGGTGAGGGCGGTCGCTGTCACCGGCATCGACCATCACGACGCCACCGCCGCGGTGGCCGAACTGAAGGCCGCCGGCATCCCGACCTTCTCGCTGCTGTCCGACTTTGCCCAGGGCGTGCGGGAAGGTTACATCGGCACCAACAACCTGAAGGCCGGCCGCACCGCGGCGTGGCTGATGTCGAAGATTGCTCCGCGGCCGGGGCGCATCGCCGTCTTCATCGGCGCCTTCCGCTATCACGGCCATGCCCTGCGCGAGACCGGATTCCGCAGCTATTTCCGCGAGTTCGCGCCCGAATTCACCCTGATGGACAGCATCGTCAACGTCGAGACGCGCCAGCTGACCTACGAGGCGACGCTTGGCCTGCTGGACCGGCACGACGACGTGGTCGGCATCTATGTGGCGGGCGGCGGCATGGAGGGCGCCATCGCCGCATTGCGCGAGCTCCGCCGGCCGGACGAGGTGACCTGCATCGTCCACGAGCTGACGCCGGAATCGAGGCAGGCGCTGCTCGACCGCCATGTCTCGGTGGTGATGGCGACGCCGCTGCCGGCGCTCTGCGCCGACCTGATCGAGATGATGGTCCACAGCATCGAACACGGCATGGCGGAGAATCCCGGCCAGCGCTTCCTTCCCGCCCAACTGTGGACGCCGGAGAGCCTGTAGGGGAGGGCCTCCCAACGCCATGATGGAAAACCATCATGGTGTGCTGCAAATTCTCTCATGTTTGACGGCGATCCGGCCGGCTGGCGCGTTGACCGGACCGTGCGCGATGGTGAATGCTTCCCCTGCCAATCAAGAGCAGAAACGGCCGGGAGGAAGCGCGATGACGGATTCGGAACCCTAGAGTTTGGTTTTCCGTGTGATTCACGCTTCAAGCGATTCCGCTTGAAACGATCACACTCCAGCCATTTCCGGCGGCCCGCCAGCGGGCGGCCCCCCAAGAACCGAAAACCGCAATCGACCCCGGTGACCCGCCCGGGCGCGGCGCGCAGGACTGCGCGCGTGGCCCCGCTCGCCCACCGAACGACATGAGGCATTAAAACAATGACCGTCAGACTTGGCATCATCGGCACCGGCGCCATCGGCCGCGACCATGCCCGGCGCATCGAGCAGGTGCTGGCCGGCGGCAAGATCGTCGCCCTGACCGACGTCAACCGCGAGTCCGCCGAAGCGGTGCGGGCCGACATCGCCCCCGATGCCGAGATCTTCGAGACCGGCGAGGAGCTGATCGCCTCGCCGCTGGTCGATGCGGTTCTGGTCACCTCCTGGGGCGCCAGCCACGAGCAGTATGTGCTGGCTGCCATCGCCGCCGGGAAGCCCTGCTTCTGCGAAAAGCCGCTCGCCACCACCGCCGACGGCGCCAAGCGCATCGTCGATGCCGAGGTGGCGCACGGCAAACGTCTGGTCCAGGTCGGCTTCATGCGCCGCTATGATGCCGGCTACATCGCGCTGAAGGAGGCGGTGACCAGCCGCACCGGCGCGCCGATCATGGTCCATGCCGCCCACCGCAACCCGACGGTCCCCCAGCATTACGTCACGCCGATGGCGATCCACGACACGCTGATCCACGAGATCGACGTGTTCCGCTGGCTGCTGGACGACGATTACGTGTCCGCCCGCGTGATCTTCCCGCGCCGCGCCGCCCGCAGCCACGGCAAGCTGCGCGACCCGCAGGTCGTGCTGCTGGAGACGGCGAAGGGCGTCGTCATCGATGTCGAGATCTTCGTGAACTGCCACTATGGCTACGACATCCAGTGCGAGGTGGTGGGCGAGGACGGCATCGCCCGCCTGCCGGAACCGATGGCGGTGCAGATGCGCCTGAATGCCAGCCTGCAGAACCCGATCCTGACCGACTGGAAGGATCGTTTCATCGCCTCCTACGACGTGGAGCTTCAGGATTTCCTGAAGGCCGCCGCCCAGGGCACCGCCACCGGCCCGACCTGCTGGGACGGCTATGTCGCCGCCATCACGTCGGATGCCTGCGTCACCGCGCAGGAGCGCGAGGGCGAGGCCGTCGCCATCACGCTGCCCAGCCGTCCGGCGCTCTACAGCTGACGGCCGCCTGTCCGGCGCACGGGGCCACCGGTCCGTATCCATTGCCATCGCCAATCCGACGACCGGATTACAGCGGAGCTGACCCATGCCAACTCAACGCGGTCAAACCGAGCGCGAACTCGACGTCATTTCCATCGGCCGCTCCTCCGTCGACCTTTATGGCGAACAGGTCCGCGGCCGGCTGGAGGACATGCAGAGCTTCGCCAAATATGTCGGCGGCTGCCCCACCAACATCGCGGTCGGGACATCGCGCCTCGGCCTGCGCTCCGCCCTGCTGACCCGCGTCGGCGACGAGCATATGGGGCGCTTCATCCGCGAACAGCTGATCCGCGAAGGCGTCGACACCAGCTGCGTCGTCACCGACCCGGAACGGCTGACCGCCCTGGTCATCCTGGGCATCCGCGACAAGAAACCTTCCCGCTGATCTTCTACCGCGAGAACTGCGCCGACATGGCGATCTGCGAAGAAGATGTCCGGGAAGCCTTCATCGCCTCTGCCAAGGCCGTGGTGGTCAGCGGCACCCATTTCTCCACCCCCACGACCGAAGCCGCCATGCGAAAGGCGATGCGGCTGGCTCGCGAGAACGGCACAAAGGTGGTTTTCGACATCGATTACCGCCCGGTGCTGTGGAAGCTGACCGGTCACGGGCTGGGGGAGGAGCGCTTCGTCGCCGACGGCGGCGTCAGCGCCCTGTTGCAGACCATCCTGCCCGCCTGCGACCTGATCGTCGGCACGGAAGAGGAGTTCCACATCGCCGGCGGCAGCACCGACACGCTGGCGGCGCTGCGCCGGGTCCGCGAGCTGACCGGCGCGACGCTGGTGTGCAAGCGCGGCCCGATGGGCTGCGTCGTCTTCCCCGCTGCCATTCCCGACAGCCTGGAGCAGGGCATCCGCGGCCCCGGCTTCCCGGTCGAGGTCTACAATGTGCTGGGGGCCGGCGACGCCTTCATGTCGGGCTTCCTGCGCGGCTGGCTGCGCGACCATCCGCTGGAGGAGTGCTGCGCCTTCGCCAACGCCTGCGGCGCCTTCGCGGTGTCGCGCCACGGCTGCGCCCCCGCCATCCCGACTTGGACGGAGCTGTCCTATTTCATCGAGAACGGCAGCCCGACGCCGCGGCTGCGCGAGGATGCCCGGCTGTCGCACATCCACTGGGCGACCACGCGGCGCCGCGACTGGCCGGAGGTGATGGCCTTCGCCATCGACCACCGCGCCCAGCTGGAGGCGATGGCGGCGCGGCTGGGCGCCGACCCGGCGCGCATCGCAGCCTTCAAGCTGCTGGCCCTACAGGCGGCCCAACAGGCGGCACGGCAGGCCTGCGACGGCCGCGACGGCTTCGGCATGCTGCTGGACGGCATCCACGGCCAGGACGCGCTGGATGCCTTGACCGGGACCGGCGCCTGGATCGGCCGCCCGGTGGAACTGCCGGGGTCGCGTCCCCTGCGCTTCGAGGGCGGCCCCGACATCGCCGTGACCATCCGCGAATGGCCGGCCGAGCATGTGGTGAAGTGCCTCGCCTTCTACCACCCGGACGACGAGGAGGCGCTGCGCACCGAGCAGGAGCGCCAGATCCAGACCCTGTTCGCCGCCTGCCGCGCCACCAACCACGAGCTTCTGCTGGAGATCATCCCGCCGCGCGGCATGCCGGCCGGCGACGACACGATTTCCCGTGCGCTGGAGCGCGTCTACGGGCTTGGCGTCCATCCCGACTGGTGGAAGCTGCCGGCGCCGGCCAGCCAGGGGGCCTGGAACAGCATTGCCGGCACCATCGACCGGCATGACCCGCTGTGCCGCGGCGTGCTGATCCTCGGCCTCGATGCGCCGGAGGAGGAGCTGAAGGCCGGGCTGGCGCTGGCCACCCGCCAGCCGGTCTGCAAGGGCTTCGCCGTCGGCCGCACCCTGTTCGGCGCCGCCGCCGAGGCGTGGCTGGCCGGCAGCATCGACGACGCGGCGGCGGTCGCGGCGATGGAGGCCGCCTATGGCCGGCTGATCGCCTTCTGGCAGGAACAGCGCAGCCGCCACGCCGCCTGATCCTCGAACCGTCGCCAAAAACAACAGGGGCCGGACTGGCCCCGCCAGGGAGAAGCCATCATGGACAGCGTGCGCCTAACCGTCGCCCAGGCCGTCGTCCGCTATCTCAGCGCCCAGTATGTCGAGATCGACGGCCGGGAACTGCCGCTGTTCGCCGGTGTCTGGGCGATCTTCGGCCACGGCAACGTGGCGGGCATGGGCGAGGCGCTGCATGCCGCCCGCGATGTTCTGCCGACCTACCGCGCCCACAACGAGCAGGGGATGGCGCATGCCGCCATCGCCTATGCCAAGGCGCAAGGGCGCCGCCGCATGATGGCCTGCACCACCTCCATCGGGCCGGGTGCCGTCAACATGGTGACGGCGGCGGCGCTGGCCCATGTCAACCGCCTGCCGGTGCTGCTTCTGCCGGGTGACGTCTTCGCCACCCGCGCCCCCGACCCGGTGTTGCAGCAGGTCGAGCGGTTCGAGGACGCCACCGTCAGCGCCAACGACTGCTTCCGCCCGGTGTCGCGCTTCTGGGACCGCATCACCCGCCCCGAACAGCTGATCCCCAGCCTGCGCCGCGCCCTCCAGGTGCTGACCGACCCGGTGGAGTGCGGGCCGGTGACGCTCTGCCTGCCGCAGGACGTGCAGGCCGAAGCCCATGACTTCCCGGTCTCCGTCTTCGAGCGCACCGTCCGCCGCACCCGCCGTCCGGAGCCCGACCGCGACGAGCTGGCCGCGGTGACAGAGGCCCTGCGCACCGCACAGAAGCCGCTGATCGTCGCCGGCGGCGGCGTGTTCTACAGCGGCGCCTGCGACGCGCTGGCCGACTTCGCCAAGCGTCGGGGCATCCCGGTGGCGGAGACCCAGGCCGGCAAGGGCGCCCTGGTCTGGGACCATCCCTGCAACGTCTGCGCCATCGGCGTCACCGGCTCCAGCGCCGCCAACGAGCTGGCGGCGGAGGCCGATCTGGTGCTGGCGGTCGGCACCCGGCTCGCCGACTTCACCACCGCCTCCTGGACGGTCTTCGCCAACCGCGGCGCCCGTCTCGCCGGGCTGAACGTCGCCGCCTTCGATGCGGTGAAGGGCGACGCCCTGCCGCTGGTCGCCGACGCGGCGCGCGGGCTGGCCGCCCTCGACGCCGGGCTCGGCGACTGGTCGGCGCCGTTGTCCTGGCAGGCTTTGGCGCAGGAGCGCACGGCGGTGTGGACCCGCATCGTCGACCGGGTGACCGCCGACGCCGGGCTTGACCTGCCGACCGACGCCCAGGTGCTGGGGGCGGTCAACCGCGCCGCCGGCAGGGACGGCACCATCGTCTGCGCCGCCGGCGGCCTGCCGGGCGAACTGCACAAGCTGTGGCGCAGCGGCCGGCCCGGCGGCTACCACCTCGAATACGGCTTCTCCTGCATGGGCTACGAGATCGCCGGCGGGCTCGGCGTCAAGATGGCCTGCCCGGACCGCGAGACCTTCGTCATGGTCGGCGACGGCAGCTACATGATGCTGAATTCCGAGCTGGCCGTGTCGGTGGCGATGAAGCGCAAGCTGATCGTCGTCCTGCTCGACAACCGCGGCTATGGCTGCATCAACCGCTTGCAGAACGCCTGCGGCGGCGCCCCCTTCAACAATTTGCTGCGCGACACCCATTACGAGACCGAGACCCTGCCCGACATCGACTTCGCCGCCCATCTGCGCGCGCTGGGTGCCGTGACCGAGAAAGTGACGGGTGTTGCCGCGCTGGAACAGGCGCTGGAGCGCGCCAAGGAATCCCCCGTCACCTACGCCATCGTCATCGACACCGACCCGCTGCCCTCCACCCAGGAAGGCGGGGCGTGGTGGGACGTGCCGGTGCCGGAACTCTCGACCCGTCCCGAGGTCGCGGCGGCGCGTGAACGCTACGTCGCCAACAAGGCCCGCCAGCGCCGTTGACCGCGCCCCTCTTCCCCAATTCCACCATCTTCTTCCGTCTTGGGAGCATCCGATCATGACCGTTCGTCTCGGCGTCAATCCGATCGCCTGGAGCAACGACGATATGCTTGAGCTGGGCGGGGCGACGCCGCTGGAGCAGTGCCTCGCCGAAGGGCGCGAGGCCGGCTTCCAGGGCTTCGAGCTTGGCAACAAATTCCCGCGCGACGCCGCCGTGCTGCGCCCGATCCTCGACGGCTACGGCCTGTCGCTGGTGTCCGGCTGGTACAGCGCCGGCCTGCTGGAGCGCAGCGTCGCCGAGGAGATCGAGGCGGTGCAGCCGCACCTGCAATTGCTGAAGGCGATGGGCTGCCCGGTGATGGTGGTGGCCGAGACCACCGGCTGCGTCCATGGCGCCTGCGGCACGCCGCTGTCCCAACGCCCGACGCTGGAGTCCGGCCAGTGGGCGGAGTTCGGCCGCCGCATGGCGGAGTTCGGCGATTACCTGCGCGACCAGGGCACGCCGCTCGCCTACCACTACCACATGGGCACGGTGGTGGAGACGCCCGACGAGATCGACCGCTTCGCCGAGGTCACCGGCGACAGCGTCGGCATCCTGCTCGACACCGGCCATTTGACCTTCGCCGGCGGCAATCCGCTGGATCTGATCGCCAAATGGGGCCGCCGCATCAACCACGTCCATTGCAAGGACGTGCGCGCCGACGTGCTGACGCGGGCCAAGGCGACCGACAGCAGCTTCCTTGATGCCGTCATCGACGGGGTGTTCACCGTGCCGGGCGACGGCTGCGTCGATTTCCCCGCCGTGCTGAAGGCATTGAAGGACGCGGACTATCGCGGCCAGTGGCTGGTGATCGAGGCGGAACAGGACCCCGCCAAGGCCCATCCCCTGACCTACGTCACCAAGGGCCGCCGGCATCTGAGCGCGCTCGTAACAGAATACGGCCTGTGAGCATCCAAATGACCAACATCGTCACGCATTTCATCAACGGCGCCCCGGTCGGCGGCACCAGCGGCCGGCTCGGCGACGTCTACAACCCGGCGACCGGCCGCAACAGCGCCAAGGTGCCGCTGGCGACCGCGGCGGAGGTCGACCGCGCCGTCGCCGCCGCCCGTGCCGCCTTCCCGTCCTGGTCGGCCGCCACCCCGTTGCGCCGCGCCCGGGTGATGTTCGCCTTCAAGCAGCTGCTGGAGCAGAACGCCGACCGGCTCGCCAGCCTGATCACCGCCGAGCATGGCAAGGTCCATTCCGACGCGCTGGGCGAGGTGGCGCGCGGGCTGGAGGTGGTGGAGTTCGCCTGCGGCGGCCCGCATCTGCTGAAGGGCGAGGTGGCGGAGAATGTCGGCACCCGCGTCGACAGCCATTCGCTGCGCCAGCCGCTGGGCGTCGTCGCCGGCATCACGCCGTTCAACTTCCCGGCCATGGTGCCGATGTGGATGTTCCCGGTCGCCCTCGCCTGCGGCAACTGCTTCATCCTGAAGCCGTCCGAACGGGTACCGAGCGCGGCCCTGTTCATGGCGGAGCTGCTGACCCAGGCCGGCCTGCCCGACGGCGTCTTCAACGTCGTCCATGGCGACAAGGTGGCGGTCGATGCGCTGCTGAGCCATCCCGACGTGAAGGCGGTCAGCTTCGTCGGCTCGACTCCCATCGCGCAATACATCTATGCCACCGGGGCGGCCAACGGCAAGCGGGTGCAGGCGCTGGGCGGCGCCAAGAACCACATGGTCATCATGCCCGATGCCGACCTCGATCAGGCGGTGGACGCGCTGATGGGGGCGGCCTACGGCTCGGCCGGCGAGCGCTGCATGGCGATCTCGGTCGCCGTGCCGGTGACGGAGGCGGTGGCCGACGCGCTGGTCGAGCGGCTGGCCGAGCGGGTTCGCGCCCTGAAGATCGGTCCCGGCACCGACCCGTCCTCGGAGATGGGGCCGCTGGTCACCCGCCAGCACCGCGACAAGGTGCGCGGCTACATCGACCTCGGCATCGAGGAAGGGGCGACGCTGGTGGTGGATGGCCGCCACGTCGAGATCGCCGATCCGGAGTGCGGCGACGGCTATTTCCTCGGCGGCACGCTGTTCGACCACGTCACGCCGGACATGCGGATCTACAAGGAGGAGATCTTCGGCCCGGTGCTGGCGGTGGTGCGGGTTCCCGACTACCGCACGGCGGTCGACCTGATCAACGCGCACGAGTTCGGCAACGGCACCGCCATCTTCACCCGCGACGGCGACACCGCGCGCGCCTTCGGGGCGGAAATCGAGATCGGCATGGTCGGGGTCAACGTGCCGATCCCGGTGCCGATGGCCTTCCACAGTTTCGGCGGCTGGAAGCGCTCGCTGTTCGGCGACCATCACATGCATGGGCCGGAAGGCGTGCGCTTTTACACCCGGCTGAAGACCATCACCAGCCGCTGGCCGACCGGCATCCGCTCCGGCGCCGACTTCGTGATGCCGACAATGACGTGAGCGGGAACATATGATCCGAACCGTCCGCGCCTGAACCCAACACGGCTTCGCCAGGGGGCGGAGACGCATCGCGAGACCATCCGGCACCACAGAGGGCGACCATGAGCAAGCTGCTGCTGCGCAACCACGCACCGGACCCGGCCGGCCGGGTGCACCATGTCACCCCTAAATCGGCGGGCTGGTCGTGCATCGGGTTCGACCTTTACCGCCTTGAGGAGGGCATGACCGTTTCCGGCGAGGATGCGGACCGCGAGACCTGTCTGGTCTTCGTCGCCGGGCGCGGTGCGGCGATGGCCGGCGACCGGGAATGGGCGGAGCTTGGCGACCGCATGTCGCCCTTCGAGGACAAGCGGCCTTATGCCATCTACCTGCCGCAGGGGACGCCGTGGCGGGTCAGGGCCACCACCGCGCTGGAACTGGCGGTCTGCACCGCGCCCGGCCTGAACGGCGGGCTGCCGGTGCGGCTGATCCGTCCGGAGGATGTCGGCGCCTCGGTCCGCGGGCAGGGCAGCAACACCCGCCATGTCTTCGACATCCTGCCCGAATCGCAGCCGGCCGACAGCCTTCTGGTGGTGGAGGTCATCACGCCGGCCGGCAACTGGTCGAGCTATCCTCCGCACAAGCACGACGCCGACGACGGCACGGCGGAAACCCAGCTGGAGGAGACCTATTACCACCGCATCGACCCGCCGCAGGGCTTCGCCTTCCAGCGTGTCTACACCGACGACCGCTCGCTGGACGAGGCGATGGCGGTGGAAAACGGCGACCTCGTCATGGTCCCGCGCGGCTACCACCCGGTCGGGGCCGCCCACGGCTACACCGGCTATTACCTGAACGTGATGGCCGGCCCCCGCCGCGCCTGGCATTTCAACACCGCCCCGGAACATCGCTGGCTGCTGGCGCCGGGCTGACCGGGGGCCCGCGGTCACAGTCCCGGCAATGGAAAAGCCCCCGTCCGGCAGTTCGGACGGGGGCTTTTCAAACAGATCGACTTGCCGTCCGGCGGCGGCGTGGCTCGCCTCAGAGGTCGCCGAGCGACCGGTCGATCTCCCACACCAGCCGGTCCGCCAGCTTGATCGAGCGGGCGAGGTCGGCGGGGCACATCCCCAGGCCGGGATCCTCGACCACCGGGAAGCTCTCCGCCTTGTCGAGCCCCAGGCCAGTCGCGGTGACCAGCACCTCGTAGCTGCGGTTGTCCTCGTTGAACAGGCATTCGGTCTCGAAGCCGCGGGCATCGCTTTCGGCCCACATGATCGCTTTGCTCATGGTCTCGTATCCTGACTTAAGGGGTTTCGTTACTTGGCGAGCGCGGCGTCCTTGCGGGCGGCGGACTTGCCGGCTGGCTTGACTTCGACCGGTGCGGCGTCCTGGGCCGACGGCTCGACATAGGCGCGTCCGTAATAGCTGTCGATCAGCAGCTGCCTGATCTCGGCGACCAGCGGATATCGCGGGTTGGCGCCGGTGCATTGGTCATCGAAGGCCGCTTCGGCAATCGCATCGACCCGCGCCAGGAAGGCTGCCTCCGGCACCCCCGCCGCCTGGATCGAGGCCGGGATCTCCAGCGCCCGCTTCATCTCCTCGACCCATTGGATCAGCTTCTCCACCCGCTCATGGTCGCGGCTGCCGCCGAGATCCAGATGACGGGCGATCTGCGCATAGCGCGCCACACCCTTCGGACGGTCGTACTGGCTGAACGCCGTCTGCTTGGTCGGGATGTCCGCCGCGTTGTAGCGGATTACGTTGGCGATCAGCAGCGCGTTGGCGATGCCGTGCGGGATGTGGAACTCCGCCCCCAGCTTGTGCGCCATCGAATGGCAGACGCCCAGGAAGGCGTTGGCAAAGGCGATGCCGGCCAGCGTCGCCGCATTGTGAACCAGCTCCCGCGCCTTCGGATCCTGGCACCCGTTGCGGTAGGCCGACGGCAGATGCTCCTTCAAGAGCTTCAGCGCCTGCAACGCCTGCCCGTCGGAATACTCGTTCGCCACCACCGAGACATAGGCCTCCAGCGCATGGGTCACCGCGTCGATGCCGCCCGCCGCCGTCAGACCCTTGGGCATGTCCATCACCAGGTTGGCGTCGACGATCGCCATGCTCGGCGTCAGCTCGTAATCGGCAATCGGGTACTTGGTCCCGGTGCGCTCGTCGGTCACCACGGCGAAGGGCGTCACCTCCGATCCCGTGCCGGACGTGGTCGGCACCGCCACCAGCTGCGCCTTCACGCCGAGCTTGGGGAAGGTGTAGATGCGCTTGCGGATGTCCATGAAGCGCAGGGCCAGATCCTCGAACGCCACCTCGGGCGCCTCGTACATCACCCAGATGATCTTGGCCGCATCCATCGGCGAGCCGCCGCCCAGCGCCAGGATGACGTCGGGCTGGAAGGCATTCGCCAGCGCCACCCCCTTGCGCACCACCGCCAGCGTCGGGTCGGCACTGACCTCGAAGAAGGTCTCGACCTCCAGCCCCAGCGATTTCAGCACGCGGACGCTGTCGTTGACATGGCCGTTCTCGAACAGGAAGCGGTCGGTGACGATCAGGCAGCGCTTCTTGCCGCGCAGCTCCTCAAGCGCGAAGGGCAGGCAGCCGCGGCGGAAATAGATCGACTTGGGCAGCTTGTGCCACAGCATGTTCTCGGCCCGCTTGGCCACCGTCTTCTTGTTGATCAGATGCTGCGGCCCGACATTCTCCGAGATCGAATTGCCGCCCCACGAGCCGCAGCCCAGCGTCAGCGACGGGGCCAAGCGGAAATTGTAGAGGTCGCCGATGCCGCCATGGGACGACGGCGTGTTGATCAGGATGCGGGCGGTCTTCATCTTGTCGCCGAAATGGCGGATGCGCTCGGCCTGCCGGTCCTGGTCGGTATAGAGCGCCGAGGTGTGGCCGATGCCGCCGAGCGCCACCAGGGCGGCGGCCTTGTCGCAGGCTTCCATAAAGTCCTTGGCGCGGTAGAGCGCCAGGGTCGGCGACAGCTTCTCGTGGGCGAAGGGCTCGCTGTCGTCGACATCCGAAACTTCGGCGATCAGCACCTTGGTGGCGAGCGGCACGTTCAGCCCGGCCATGGCGGCGATGGCATGGGCGGGCTGGCCGACGATGTCGGCGTTGAGATGGCCGTCGGTCAGCAGCACCTTGCGCACGGCGTCGGCCTCGCGGGGCGACAGGATGTAGCCGCCATGATGGGCGAAGCGGTCGCGCACGGCGTCATAGACGGCCTCGACCACCACCGCCGACTGTTCGGACGCGCAGACCACGCCATTGTCGAAGGTCTTGGACATCAGGATGGAGGCCACCGCGCGCTTGATGTCGGCGAACTCGTCGATGACGGCGGGGGTGTTGCCGGCGCCGACGCCGATGGCGGGCTTGCCGGACGAGTAAGCGGCCTTGACCATGCCCGGCCCGCCGGTGGCGAGGATCAGGTTGATGGCGGGATGGTGCATGACGGCGTTGGAGAGTTCGAGCGAGGGCTCGTCGATCCAGCCGATGATGTCGTCCGGCGCACCGGCCTCGACCGCGGCGGCGAGCACGAGGCGGGCGGCCTCGCAGGTCGATTTGCGGGCGCGGGGATGGGGGGAGAGGACGAGGCCATTGCGGGTCTTCAGCGCGATCAGCGCCTTGAAGATGGCGGTCGAGGTCGGGTTGGTGGTGGGGACGATGCCGCAGATCAGGCCGACGGGCTCGGCGATGGTGAGAATGCCGGCGTCGTTGTCTTCGGACAGCACGCCGCAGGTCTTGTCGTCCTTGTATTTGTTGTAGATGTATTCGGCAGCGAAGTGGTTCTTGATGACCTTGTCTTCCATGACGCCCATGCCGGTCTCCGCCACCGCCATCTTGGCGAGCGGGATGCGGGCGTTGGCGGCGGCCAGAGCGGCGCTGCGGAAGATCAGGTCGACCGTCTCCTGCGGATAGTCGGCGAAGCGCGCCTGCGCCGCCTTCACCCGCGCGATCAGGGCGTTCAGGTCGGAAAGGGTTTTAACGGTCGTGACCATGATCGGGCGTCTCCCGTCGGGTGTCGCCAAAGGGCCGGTTTGCCGGCCCGGAACCCCCGAATCTCTCGGTTCCATGCGATATGTAGGAAACCTACATCCTGCCCGAGGGCGACGCAAGAGTGGTCCTACCACTTGCCGCGAGATTTGATCTGGATCAAGTCATGCTAAGCGGATAAGGGAGCATCTTGGCGTAACAGACTCAATTTCCCCACATGTTCCGGTATAAAACCACCATAGCAGAAATGTAGTTTCACTACATATCGGCGGTATGCCGGGACCGTCTCAATCATGCGCAGAAAAGACCCATGAAAAGGCGGGGGTTCATGCCCCCGCCTTACTTTCGTACCACGGCTTGGTTGCCTTGACGATGCGCACCACGGACAGCATCACCGGGACTTCGACCAGCACCCCGACCACGGTGGCGAGTGCCGCCCCGGAGCCGAGCCCGAACAGACTGATGGCTGCCGCCACCGCCAGTTCAAAGAAGTTGGAGGCGCCGATCAGCGCGGCCGGCGCCGCCACGCACCATGCCACCCCGAACCGGCGCGACAGCCAATAGGCCAGCCCGGCGTTGACATAGACCTGGATCAGGATCGGCACCGCCAGCAGCAGGATGACCATAGGCTGCGCCAGGATCTGCTCGCCCTGGAAGCCGAACAGCAGGACCAGCGTGCTCAGCAGAGCCAGCAGCGACACCGGCTGGATGCGGCGGAGCACGCGCGTCAGCGCCGGCTCGCCGCCAGCCGCCAGCAGGCTGCGCCGCCAGATCTGCGCGGCCACCACCGGGATGACGATGTAGAGCAGCACCGACAGCAGCAGCGTGCCCCACGGCACGGTGATCGACGCCACCCCCAGCAGCAGCCCGACCAGCGGCGCGAAGGCGAACACCATGATCAGGTCGTTCAGCGCCACTTGGCTCAGCGTGTAGTGCGGTTCGCCGTCGCACAGGTTGGACCACACGAACACCATGGCGGTGCAGGGGGCGGCGGCCAGCAGGATCAGCCCGGCGATGTAGGAGGAGATCTGCTCCTGCGGCAGCAGCGGGGCGAACAGATGGCCGATGAACAGCGTGCCGAGCAGCGCCATCGAGAAGGGCTTGACCGCCCAGTTGATGAACAGCGTCACGCCGATGCCGCGCCAATGTTCCTTGACCTGTCCCAACGCGCCGAGGTCGATCTTCAGCAGCATCGGCACGATCATCAGCCAGATCAGCAGGGCGACCGGCAGATTGACACGGGCGATCTCGGCCGCGGCAATCGCCCGGAACAGGCCGGGCACCAGATGGCCGAGCGCGATGCCGGCGACGATGCACAGCCCCACCCAAAGGCTGAGATAGCGCTCGAAAGTCCCCATGGCGGGACGGGCGGCCGGGGCGGACTGGATGTCAGCGGTCATGGATTTGCTCCCCGCGTCACGATTTTGCCGGCGCCATCTCGTCCATCCGCCGCTTCAGCGCCATGCGGTCGAGCGACGCGATGGGCAGGCTGGCGAAAGCCTGGATGCGGCGCTCGATCTGCCCGAACACCGTGGCGGTGAAGGCTGCCTTCTCCGCATCGGTCCCTTCGGCGCTGGAGGGGTCGGCAAAGCCCCAATGGGCGCTGATCGGCTGTCCCGGCCACACCGGGCAGACCTCGCCCGCGGCGTTGTCGCAGACGGTGACGATGAAATCCATGTGGGGCGCGCCGGGTGCTGCGAATTCGTCCCAGCTCTTCGACCGGAGGTCCGCCGTCGGAAAGCCCAGCCGCTCCAGCAGGTCGCGGACGGTGGGGTTGATGCGCCCGGACGGCTGGCTGCCGGCGCTGAAGCCGCGGAAGCGGCCCTGGCCCTCCCGGTTCATCAGGCATTCCGCCATGACACTGCGGGCGCTGTTGTGCGTGCAGAGGAACAGCACGTTGTAGACGCGGTTCTCGGCCATTTTCCGCTCCGTTTTCGGTTCTCAGCAGCCGCAGCGCGGGCTTGCGGTCTTCTCGCCATTGGCAGCTTCCGGCGTCGGCGCGCAGACCGGGATGCAGGCGCCCGCATTGGCCGACCGGCCACAGCAGTTTTCCGACAGAAAGCCGACGATGCCGGTCATCCGCCCGAAATCGGCCGAATAGATCAGCGACCGGCTCTCGCGCCGCTGCAGGATCAGCCCGGCATTGGTCAGCGCCGACAGGTGGAAGGACAGGGTGGCCGGCGCGACCCCCAGAGCCTCCGCAATCGATCCGGCGGAGCGGCCTTCCGGCCCGGCTTCCACCAGCAGGCGGAAGATGTCCAACCGCGTTTCCTGCGCCAGGGCCGCCAGCCCGGCCAGGACATCCTTCTTTTCCATCGTCTTTTCCAAGCCAACCACCCATCGCCTGAAGCCGTGCTATTGGCCGGGCGCCGATTCGATTATTCGATAAATATCGAAATAATACGTGGTGGTGTCTGTGGTCAACATCATTTCGATGAAAATCGAAATGACAAGGCGGATCGTCCTATTTCACGGAAAGGTTTGAAAGGGCAGAGGCAAGATCGCCCTTAAGGAGAATTGTATATTAACTAATGTATATCCGGTCATATGGCGCAATATTTTGATGATATGATTTTGAGTTTTTGTAGACAAACGAGTTCACGATAAATACCTCTATGGATAACGGCAGCGACGATGAAAAACCAAGCCGCCGAACTCTTCTTTGAAATCATCCTTCATGCGACGGATCGCCTCCAGGAGGCGTCGTAACCTGCCCGCTGTGCCGTCGGCGCAGCGCCCATCGTCCTGGACACGGAGATTTTTCCATCATGACCGCGACCATGCAGCTCGTCGAATTCGGCACGGCCGACATCGAGAACACCCTTGGCAAGATGAGTGCGGCGGACATCGACCGTCTCGCCTTCGGCGCCGTGCAGCTCGATGCCGCCGGCCGCATCCTTCAGTACAATTCCGCTGAAGGCGCCATCACCGGACGCGATCCGAAGACCGTCGTCGGCAAGAATTTCTTCACCGAGATCGCCCCCTGCACCAACACCCCGGCCTTCAAGGGCGTGTTCGACAAGGGCGTCCAGTCGAAGGACCTGAACACGATGATCGAATACACCTTCAATTACCAGATGAAGCCGACCAAGGTGAAGGTGCACATGAAGAAGGCCCTGATCGGCGACAGCTACTGGGTTTTCGTCAAGCGCCTGTGAGCCGATTGCCATGAAGACCGATCGCTGGTGGCAGGATCGCGACGCTCTGGGCAGGGTCGTCCGCGATCTGCTGGCGGGGGAATTCGCCCGGCTCCGGCCGGGTGTCCCGCCGTCCGCCGCAGGCTCTCCCTGGCCCGAAACCGTCCCGCTCGGTCCCGGCGGGGTGGGGGCGGATTCCCTCGACCTGCTGCAACTCGCTGCGGCACTCAACGAGTCCCTGCACCTCCACCGCAGCGGCATCGAGGACTATCTGCTGGTGCGGCGGACGGTCGGCGACTGGCTCGATGTCTGCGAAACGGCGCTCGGCCGCTTCGACAGCGCCCTGGGTTTCCGCACCTCGGGCAGCACCGGCGAAGGGAAGCGCTGCGAACATCCGCTGGCCGCGCTGGAGGAGGAGGCCGACGCGCTTGCCGCCCTGCTGTCCGCCGGTCCGGTCGCTCCGCGGCGCATCGTCAGCGTCGTCCCGGCCCATCACATCTACGGCTTTCTCTTCACCGTGCTGCTGCCGAACCGTCTGGCGGTTCCGGTGGTGGATGGGCGCGCCGCGTCGCCCGGCGGGCTGGCGGCCCGGCTCGAACCCGGCGACCTCGTCGTCGCCCATCCCGACTGGTGGGGCGCCCTGCTGCGGTCCGGCGCGGGGCTGCCTGACGGCGTGATGGGCACCAGCTCCACCGCGCCCTGTCCCGCCGACACGGCGCATGGCGTGCGCCGGCTCGGACTGGCGCGGCTGGTGGAGGTGTTCGGCTCGTCGGAAACCGCCGGACTGGGCTGGCGCGACAACCCCGACGCTCCCTTCCGGCCTTTCCCCTGGTGGCGGTTCGGCGAGGAGGGCAGGGTGAGCCGCCGGCTTGCCGATGGAACGATCCTGTCCGCAACGCTTCAGGACCGGCTGACCCACAGCGACGGCGGTTTCCGTCCGGGCGGCCGTCTCGACACGGTGGTGCAGGTCGGCGGCGTCAATGTCTCGCTGGCGGCGGTGCAGGCGCATCTGGCCGGCCATCCCGACGTCGAAGCCGTCGTGGTGAGGCTGATGCGGCCGGAGGAGGGCACGCGGCTGAAGGCTTTCGTCGTCCCGGCATGCAACGCGCCGCCACAGGAGGACCTGTGCCGGCGGCTGACGGATTGGATCGAGGCGACGCTTCCGGCTCCGCAGCGCCCGCGCGCGCTGGCCATCGGGCCGGCATTGCCGGTGAATGACATGGGAAAACCCTGCGACTGGCCCGTGGCATCGCAGGGGTGATCGGCATAAGGGGAAAGTGACGGGCGATCCGGTCCGGGGCTGCCGTGTTCGGCGGCTCCGGTCCGGTCGCGGAGACCCTGAGGCGGGAGGTCAGAAGCCGATGATGCCCGTCATCCACAGCAGGATCACGATAATTCCGGGAACGCCCAGAAGCCAAAGCAGGATAGGCATGCGTTTCCTCCATATTCAGGTGTTCAGTCTGCAAGAGCGCTGCTCTTCGATGCTGCTGAATGAACGGAGTAACTTGCCGGTCTGTTCCCTCGTTTCTCCCGCCGAGGCCGTGCTTCGCGTAAAAATTTTGTCGGTACCGCCGATGGTACCGCCCGTGATTGCGTCGCAACGACGACGATAATGCCTTCAATCCTCCAGCAGCGACCGCTCTGCGGCGATGATCGACACCAGGGCGTCCATCACCGCCCGCACCCGTGCCGACCGCCGGAGATCGTTGTGCACCAGCAGCCACAGCTCGCGCGGCTGCGGCGGCGAAAGGCCCGCGGCCGGAACCGCCGGAACCAGGGCGGGAATTGGAACCGCGTCCGCCCGACCCAGGAAATGCGGAATCGCGGCGATGCCGATGCCGGCCGCCGCAGCCGCGCGCAGGCTCATCAGATCGTTGGCGCGGAAGACGAAGGGGCGGCGGCCGGCCACCTGCCGCAGCCAGCGCTGCTGCGGCACATGGTCCATGCTGTCGTCATAGCCGATGAACTCCCAGTCGGCCTCGTCGCGGCCGTCGAGATAATCCGGCGTCGCATAGAGCCCATAGCCCATGGCGCCAATCCGGCGGGCGACCAGCCCGTCATCCTCCGGCCGTTGCAGGCGCAGCGCGAGATCGGCCTCCCGCCGGGTCAGGCTGACCGCACGGACGTCGCCGACCAGCTCCACCACCAGCCTGGGCAGCGTCCGCCGCAGGCCGGCCAGCCGTGGGGCGAGGAAACTGCTGGAGAAGGCCGGCGGGGCCGACAGGCGCACGACACCGGCCGGCTCGCCCGGCTGGCCGCGGGCATGGCGTTCCACCGCCAGCACCCCATCCTCCACCCGGCGGGCCAGGGCCGCGAATTCCTCCGCTTCTGCGGTCGGGGCATAGCCGCGCGGCAGCCGGTCGAACAGGCGCACGCCAAGGTCGGCTTCCAGTGCCGCCACCCGGCGGGCGACGGTGGAGTGGTCCACCCCCAGCTTCCGGGCCGTCGCCGACAGGCTGCCGCTGTCCGCCAGCGCCAGGAAGACGCGAAGGTCATCCCAGTTCATCGGCCCATTCCAACCGGTCTCCACATCTCTGTGCAAAAACACCCAGGACTTGGGCGAGTTTGCCGAATTTCAGCGTATTGCACCACAGATTAACCTCCGCTCCACCGCAACGATCGATGGAGACACCCGATATGATCCGCTCAATCCAGATGACGGGGCCAGGCGGCGCCGAGGTGATGCGGCCTGCCCTCATCGACCTGCCGGCCCCGCGCGAGGGCGAGATCCGCCTGCGCCATGCCGCCGCCGGGGTCAATTTCGTCGACATCTACCACCGCACCGGTCTCTATCCGCTGCCGGCCTATCCCGCGACGCTCGGTGTCGAGGGCGCCGGCGTGGTGGAGGCGGTCGGGCCGGGGGTGAACGGGCTCGCGGTCGGCGACCGCGTCGCCTGGGCCGGGCTGCCGGCCGGCGGTTATGCCGAGGCACGCCTACTGGCCGCCGACCGCGCGATGCGCCTGCCGGATGGTGTGGAACCGGTGGCCGCCGCGTCGCTGCTGCTGCGCGGCATCACCGTCCACATGCTGCTCAACCGGGTCTGCCCGGTCGGTCCGGGCAGCACGATCCTGGTGCATGCCGCCGCCGGCGGGCTTGGCCTGCTGCTGATCCAATGGGCGAAGAGCCTGGGCGCTACCGTCATCGGCACGGTCGGCAGCGCCGCCAAGGCGGAGACCGCCCGCGCCCACGGGCTTGACCACGCGATCCTGTATCGGGACGAGGACTTCGTCGCCGCCGTCCGCGACCTGACCGGCGGGCACGGCGCCGATGTCGCGGTGGACGGCATCGGCGGCGACACGCTGCGCCGGACCTTCGACGCGGTGCGGCTGTTCGGCACGGTGGCCAGCGTCGGTCAGGCCGGCGGGCCGGTCGCCCCGGTCGAACTGTCCGAACTGGGGCCGCGCCGTTCGCTCTGCCTCGCCCGGCCCAGCGTGTTCGCCTACATGGCCGATCCCGCCACCTACCGTGCCGCCGCCGGGGAGGTGCTGGCCCGCGTCGCCGCAGGCCTGAGCGCCGGTCCGGTAACCTGCCTGCCGCTCGATGCCGCGGCGGACGCCCATCGCGCGCTGGAGGGGCGGGACACCAGCGGCGCCCTGGTCCTCACGCCCGGTTGAGGCGCGCCGCCGGGACCAGCCACTTCTCCATGGCGTAGTTGTGGATCGGCACATCGCCGATTTTGAGATCCCGGCGAGCCAGCAGGGTGAAGCCGCGGCGCAGCAGGAAGGGGCGGGCGGCCTCGCTCGCCTCCACATGCAGGCGGGGGTGGCCGAGCACCAGGGCGCGTGCCTCCAGCACGTCGACCAGAGCCGACATCACGCCGCGGCCGGCGGCCTCGGGCGCGCAATAGAGGAAGTTGATGTGGCCGTCGGTCTCGACGTCGCTGAAGGCCACCGCCTGGTCGTCGCCATCCACCGCGACCAGGGCGACGCGGCCGTCGCCATAGGCCTCCAGCACCCGCTCCACCGTCGGCGCCCTGGCGGCCCAGGCCTCCACCTGCTCGGCGCTGTAGAAGCGGGGGCCGATGCCGCGGACGGAGCGGGCGTAAAGCTGCGCCAGGACGGGCGCGTCCGACGGCCGGTAATCCCTGATCCTCATCTGTCCCACTTCCTGTCCCATCTTCCGGCCCGCTCTTCAGGCGGTCATTTCGCCGGCGCCAGCCGCAAGACCGCGCCGTCGGCGGCATCGGTGATGACATAGAGGGCGTCGTCGGGACCCTGTGCCACATCGCGGATGCGCGCGTCGAGCGGAATGCGCTCCACCTCTTTCGCCCCGGTGCCATCGATGGCGACGCGCACCAGCCCCTTGGCGCTGAGGCCGCCGATCAGGGCGCTGCCCTGCCAGTCGCGGAACAGCCCGCCGGTGTAGAAGGCCATGCCCGACGGCGAGATCACCGGCGTCCAGTGGATGACAGCGTCGGTGAACTCCTTGCGGGTCGGCGGGTCGGGGATGTCGCGGCCGTCGTAATGCTTGCCCCAGCTGACGAGCGGCCAGCCGTAATTCTTCCCGGCTTCCGGCCGGTTCAGCTCGTCGCCGCCCATCGGGCCCATCTCGGCGATCCACAGCGCTCCGCTGCGCGGGTCGATGGCCGCCGCCTCGATGTTGCGGTGGCCGTAGGACCAGACGGCGCCGGCCGTCGCCCCCTCACCGGCGAACGGATTGTCCTTCGGAGCCGAGCCGTCGCGGTTCAGCCGGACCACCTTGCCCAGCGTGTTGTCGCGGCTCTGCGCCGGATCGAACTTGTAGCGCTCGCCCAGCGTCAGGAAGATGTGGCCGTCGGGCGCGAAGGCGATGCGGGTGCCGAAATGGTTGCCGCCGTCCACCTTGGGCGTCTGGCGGAAAATCACCTTGAAGTCCTCGATGCCGCGCTCGCCCAGCGTGCCGCGCGCGAGCGCCGTGCCTGCGGTGCCGCCATCCCCCGGCTCGGCATAGGCGAGGTAGATCATCCGGTTGCGGGCGAAGTCTGGATCGACGGCCACGTCCATCAGTCCGCCCTGGCCCTGGTTGAAGACCTTCGGCGTGCCAGCCAGCGGGGAGGAGAGCGAGCCGTCGCGCGCCATGATGCGCAGCCGCCCCGGCTTTTCCGTCACCAGCGCCCGGCCGTCGGGGAGGAAATCGATGCCCCAGGGCCGCTCCAGCCCGGCGGCGACGCGGCTGACCGCCACCGGCCCGGCGCTGGTGCGGACGGTCTTCACCGTCTGGGCATTGCCCGCCTGCACCTGACTTTGCCCCTGTTGTGCCTGTGCCGGGGCAAGCGGAATGGCGAGGGCGGCAATGAGAGCGGCGATCGGGGCGGTGGCCGACAGGGTCAGGGTGCTGCGCATCACGATCCTCCGGTTTTTCGGGATTGACCTTGCAGATGGGGGTGCGGGGCCGGCGGCCAAGGCCGGCTCCCCCGAAAGACTCGCCCGGCGAGATGGCCGACCGGAGCCTGGACGCAATTCGTCACATGTTTGTGTGCATACCCGGGTCATCCGATTTCACACGCCGATTGTTACCGTTCCGTTGCGGTGTTCGGAGCAGGGAACGGGGTATGGAAGACTTTTTCGCCGGCTGTCGTCCAGCCTCCCACGCGCCGTCTGGGCACAGTACGGGATCACGCTGTTGCTGGTCGGGCTGACGGCGCTGGTGCGCCATGCGCTCGATCCGCTGCTGTTCAAATACCCGTTCCTGCTCTTCATCCCGACCATCTTCGTCATCGCCCTGCTGTTCGACCGCGGGTCGGGCTATCTGGCGGTTGCGCTGTCGGGTCTGTTTTCGGCCTGGTTCTTCATGAAGCCGGAGGGGATGCTGTGGGTCGCCGAGCCGGGCGACCGTCTGGCCTTCCTCATCTATATGGCCCTCGGTTTCGGCATCGCCGGCGGTGCCCATGCCCTGCGCCGGGCGAACGAGCGGCTGCGCGACTATTCGGACCGGCTTGCCGCCGCCAATGAGGAAAAGGATCTGATGCTGCACGAGATCCATCACCGGATCCGCAACGACCTGCAACAAATCTGCGCCCAGCTGACGCTCGCCGCCCACAAGGCCGGGGCGGGGGCGGAACAGGACATCGTCAGCGGCACCATCGAGCGGATCGGCGTGCTGGCCCGCGTCTATGTCCGGCTGCGCCGGGTGGAAGGCGTCAACATCGTCAGTTCGAAGGATTTCCTGGAAAGCCTGGTGGAGGATATCCAGCTCGGCGTCGTCGGGGTCAGGCCGGTGGCGGTCATCGCCGAGGTGGACGATGCCGATCTCGACATGAGCGTCGCGGTGGCGGTCGGCACCATCGCCAACGAACTGATCACCAACGCGCTGAAATACGCCTTTCCCGATGGCCGGGCCGGCCGCATCGAGCTGAGCTTCCGCAAGGAGGAAACCGGGTGCGTGCTGCGCGTGTGCGACGACGGCGTGGGCATGCAGTCCGAGCGGCCGCAGGGGACCGGGCTGGGCGGCCGGATCATGCGGCTGCTTGCCCTGCAACTGCGCGGCAGCCTCGACATCGAGCCGAGGCCGGAGCGTGGGTTGAAGGCGACCCTGCGCTTTCCCTGCTGCCAGGCGGCGTCGTCCGCGGGCGACGGTCCCGCCATCTGCTGAAAAACAGGCCATGCTGGAGCGGGGGAGGGCGATTTCCCGCAACCGGCCAATCTGCGTCAATGCGAACGTCCTCCCCGCCGCGTAGACTGGTCGGCGTGAAGCACAGCGCCGGCCGCGGGCCGTTTGCGAAGGTCACGCCAAACAGCCCCCCGACCGGCGACCACCATACTGGGAGGACGCCATGGTCATGATGAAAGCGGCGGTGTTCGTCGAACCGGGCCGCATCGTGCTGGACGACAAGCCGATCCCCGACGTCGGGCCGCTCGACGCGCTGATCCGCATCACGACGACGACGATCTGCGGCACCGACATCCACATCCTGAAGGGCGAATATCCGGTTGCCCGCGGCCTGACCATCGGCCATGAGCCGGTCGGCATCGTCGCGAAGCTGGGCTCCGCCGTCACCGGCTACCGCGAGGGGCAGCGGGTGATCGCCGGGGCTATCACCCCCAGCGGCCACAGCAACGCCTGCCTGTGCGGCTGCCATTCCCAGGACGGCGCCGGCACCAGGCATGGCTGGAAGCCGCTGGGCGGCTGGCGCTTCGGCAACAGCATCGACGGCTCCCAGGCAGAATACCTGCTGGTCCCCGACGCGATGGTCAACCTCGCCCCGGTGCCCGACGGGCTGACGGACGAGGAGGTGCTGATGTGCCCCGACATCATGTCCACCGGCTTCGCCGGGGCGGAGCGCGGCAACATCCGCATCGGCGACACGGTGGCGGTGTTCGCGCAAGGTCCCATCGGCCTGTGCGCCACCGCAGGCGCCAGGCTGAAGGGCGCCACCACCATCATCGCCGTCGACACCGTGCCGGTGCGGCTGGAGATGGCGCGGCGGATGGGGGCCGACCATGCGGTCGATTTCCGTCAAACCGATCCGGTGGAGGAAATCCTGCGGCTGACCGACGGCCGCGGCGTCGATGTCGCCATCGAGGCGCTGGGCACCCAGGCGACCTTCGAGGCGGCGCTGCGCGTGCTGCGGCCGGGCGGCACGCTGTCCAGTCTCGGCGTCTATTCCGCCGACCTGCGTCTGCCGCTGGGTGCGTTCGCCGCCGGTCTCGGCGACCACACCATCGTCACCTCGCTCTGCCCCGGCGGCAAGGAGCGGATGCGCCGGCTGATGGGCGTCGTCGCCTCCGGCCGTGTCGACCTCAAGCCGCTGGTCACCCACCGCTTCCCGCTGGAGCGGATCGAGGAGGCCTACGACCTGTTCGGCCACCAGCGCGACGGCGTGCTGAAGGTGGCGATCACGCCCTGATGCCCGACCCAATGCGCACATGAAAAGAAGCCCCTCTCCCAGGCGGGAGAGGGGCTTTCCAAGGTCACACGCAACACCAGAGGAGAGAGGACAAACAAGGAAAACCGAGGCTTACTTCGCCAGATCGACGGCTTCGGCCAGACGCTTCACCGCCTCCTGCGAGGTCATGGTGGAGTTGAAGTGGGCGGTGACGACATCCAGGAAGGCGCCGCGGACCGCACCGGGGACCGCCATCTCGTGGGCCATCGACGGAACCGCGCTGTTGGTGTCGATGGCGGTCTTCAGATCGTCCATCGACTTCACGGCGCATTCGTCGAAGCTGTCGCGCGCCATATCCTGGCGGGCGGGGATCGAGCCCTTCAGCACGTTGAAGGTCTCCTGGAACTTCTTGCCCAGGATCAGCTTGGCCAGCAGCTTCTGGCCGGCGGCGCGGTCGGCGTTGGCCGAGCTGAACATGACGAAGCTGTCGGAATTGACGATGTAGCCGAACTGGCCCGGCACATGGGCACAGACGAAATCCTTGCCCGGCACCTTGCCGGCGGCGGTCAGCTCGCCCTTTTCCCAGTCGCCCATGATCTGCATGGCGGCCTGCCCGTTCATCAGCAGGCCGGCGGCGAGGTTCCATTCGCGGCCGGGGAAGCCGTCGTCGACATAGCCGCGCAGCTTGCGCATCTGGTCGAACACCTTGACCATCGTGTCGCTGGTCAGCGCCTTGGCGTCCAGCTCCACCAGAGCCTTGCGGTAGAAGTCGGGACCGCCGAGGCCGAGGGTGACGTCCTCGAACAGGGCGCCCTCCTGCCAGGGCTGGCCGCCATGGGCCAGCGGGATGATGCCGGCGGCCTTCAGCTTGTCGGCGGCGGCGTTGAACTCGTCCCAGGTCTTCGGGATGGCGACGCCGGCCTTCTCCATGACCTTCGGGTTGACCCACATCCAGTTGACGCGGTGGATGTTCACCGGCACCGCGTAGTAATGGCCCTTGTAGGTCACCACGTCGCGGATCTGCGGCGGCAGGATGGCGTCCCAGTTCTCCGCCTTGGCGACCTCGTCCAGCGTCGCCAGCTTGCCCTGTGCCGCCCAGTCCTTGATGTTCGGACCCTTCAGCTGCACGGCGTTCGGCGGGTCGCCGGCCAGCACGCGGGAACGCAGCACGGTGCTGGCCGCGTCGCCGCCGCCGCCCGCGACCGGCGCATCGATCCACTTGCCGCCCGCCGCCTCGAAATCCTGGCGCAGCGCGCCCGCTGCCTTCGATTCGCCACCGGAGGTCCAGTAGTGCAGAACCTCCACCGCCGGCTCGGCCTTGGCGGGCAGGGCCATCAACGCGCCGGCCATGACGGTGGCCAGGGCAACCATGCTGGTCGCTGTCATGCCGAGGATGGATTTGCTGAGAGACGGCATTTTGGACATTTCCCCCTGTTCCCTGTCTTCGTTCGATCTTCGAGTTGGCCTTGGGCTGTCAGCCGTCCGGCCGTTGGAGGAACTCTATCCCGCGTGCAATTCGGCGCCCGGATTATTTGGTAACAACGCCTTATCACGGCCGCACCGCTGTTACGCAACCGTTACAAAGAGGCCCGCGCGGCGCACTGTACCCGGACCGGCGCGGGAGGCTACACTCAGGCCCAACGAACAAGAAAGCCCCCCTCCGCGGGGCAGGGAACGGAAGAGGGAAGGGTCGCCATGGAGCGCGCGCGCCATCTCCTGGTCGTGGACGACGATCCCGAGATCCGGGACATGCTGCATGATTTCCTGGTGAAGAGCGGCTTCCGCGTCTCCACCGCCGGCGACGGGCGCGAGATGGCGCGGGTGCTGGCGCAATGGCCGGTCGATCTCATCGTGCTCGACGTCATGCTGCCGGGGGAGGACGGGACCAGCCTGTGCCGCGGCCTGCGTGCCAAGTCGGAGACCCCCGTCATCATGCTGACCGCCATGGGAAGCGAGGTCGACCGCATCGTCGGGCTGGAGGTCGGCGCCGACGATTATCTGGTCAAGCCCTTCAGCGCGCGCGAACTGCTGGCCCGCATCCGTGCCATCCTGCGCCGCTGCGGCGGGCCGGAGCCGGTGCGCGAGCGGCCGCGCGTGCTGGGCTTCGCCGGCTGGTCGCTCGACCAGGGGCGGCGGGAACTGCGCACGCCGGACCGGGTGGTGGTCCATCTCAGCCAGGGTGAATACGCCCTGCTCGGCACGCTGCTGGAGCGCGCCCCCCAGGTGGTGGAGCGCACCGAGCTGCTGGAGAAGCACCGTGGCGACACCTCGATCCCCTTCGACCGCAGCATCGACATCCAGATCAGCCGCCTGCGCCGCAAGCTGGAGGAGGGGCCGGGCGGCTCCGGCCTGATCAAGACGGTGCGCGGCATCGGCTATCAGTTCACCGCGACGGTGGTGGACCAGGGCGAAGCCGCCTCTTCCGGGATAAGCCGTGGCGTTTGAACGCCTGCTGCCGGCCCAGATGCGCGCCGCCCGGCTGCGCCACCGCATCCTGGCGGCGATGGTGGCGCTGCTGGTGCTGACCCATGGCGGGGCACTGGTCGGCATGCAACTGGTCGACGACCGCGCACGGGAGCTGCTGACCGCCCACCGGCTGGGACCGGCGATGGCAGCGGCGGTGGAGGCGGCCGACCGCGCGCTGCTGGACGGGATCGCTGCCGGGCCGGCGCTGGCGTTGAGCGGGCTGCCCGACCTGTCGGTGTCCTGGCAGGGGCCCGGCATGCCGACGGTGCCCGCCGGCTGGATGCTGGAGGGGGTGCTGGACGCACCCCGCCCGGTGTTCGTCGCCGTCCAGCGCGCCCTGCTGTCCGTCCATTCCGCCCGCGCCCAGACGCTGGCGGAATCCCTCTCCCTGGTGGCGGAGGACACGGCGGCCCAGCTGCGCGACGCCCGCGTCTATGTCCAGCTTGCCGGCGGCGGCTGGCTGGAGTTCGCCAGCCCGCGCTTCTGGCGGCCGCGCACCACGCCGTTCGAGATGGTGCTGGCCGGTCTGGCCGCCTTCGGTCTGGCGCTGGGGCTGCTGCTCTGGCTGCCCGGCCGGCTGGTCCGCCCGCTGGAATCGCTGGCCGAACAGGCGACCCGCCCGCACGACCGCCTGCACCCCCGTCCCCTACCGGAGGATGGGCCGGAGGAGGTCGCCTCGCTCGCCCGCGCCTTCAACCAGGCGCGCAACGCGCTCCGCGACCTGATGGAGGGGCGGACCCATCTGCTGGCGGCGATCAGCCACGATTTGCGCACCCCGGCGACGCGGCTGCGGCTGCGCGCCGAATATGTCGATGACGACGCGCTGCGCGCCAAGATGATGGCCGACATCGACGAGATGGCGGCGATGGTCACCGCGACGCTGGAGTTTCTCGGCGACGACGTGCTGCGCGAGGAGGTCGAGGTGGTCGCCTTCGCCAGCCTGCTGCAGAGCCTGTGCGACGATTATGCCGACACCGGCTCCCCGGTGACCTACCACGAGCCGCCGCCGCTGCAGTTCGCCGCCGTCCGCACCATCTTCGGCGGCGGGGTGGAGCGCAGCGACCGTTTCGAGCAGGCCCGCCAGCTCCGCCTCGCCGGCCGTCCGTCCAGCCTGCGCCGCGCCTTCGCCAACCTGATCGACAACGCCATCAAGTACGGCGAGCGCGCCACCGTCTCCGTCGATGCCGACGCCGCCGAGATCGTCGTCGATGTCTGCGACGAGGGACCGGGCATCCCGGAGGCCGAGATCGCCAACGTCTTCAAGCCCTTCGTCCGGCTGGAAGGCTCCCGCAACCGCAAGACCGGCGGCAGCGGTCTCGGCCTGTCCATCGTGAAGTCCATCGTCGAGGCGCACCAGGGGCGGATCGAGCTGAGCAACCGCGCCAGCGGCGGCCTGCGGGTGCGGGTAACGCTGCCGCGGATGTTGTGAATGTCTATGCGTGTATCTCGGGGTTGTGGCTTGATTTGTGCGTTGTTCATGCGCATCATTCATGCGCATTGTCATGGAGGGTTCGATGGCTGGCGAGCGCTATACGTTCGATATGTCCGCGCCCAGGCGGGCAACCAACATCAGCCTGAACAGTGATTTGCTGGAGCAGGCCAAGGCGCTCGGCATCAATGTTTCGCGCGCCTGTGAACGCGGACTGGCGCAGCAGATCGCCGAGTTGCGCGACAGGCAATGGCTGGAGGAGAATCGGGAAGCCATTCAGTCGTCCAATGCCTATGTCGAAGCACATGGCCTTCCGCTGGCAAAGAACCGGCCTTACTGATGGCGCGTTTCGATATTCATCGCCGGTTGGATGGGCCGGGTTATCTGCTCGACCTTCAGGCCGACATCCTGCGCGACTTGAACACTCGTTTTGTCGCTCCGCTGCTGCCACCGGACAAGGCTCCGCGTCCGGCAGCGCGTCTCAATCCCGTGTTTTCCGTCGAGGGTCGCCCACATGTCATGGTGACGCAGTTCGCCGGTGCTGTGATGCTTTCGGAACTCGGCCCTCATGTCGGCAACTTGCTGGCGGAGGACACCGTCATCGTCGCAGCTTTGGACATGCTGATCGGCGCGTGAGCCGATAAGCTCACGCGCCCCATCCATCAATACTGCTTTTTTCTCACTTGTCCCAAGACGGTGCCAGCCCCGCCGGGTTGACGATCCGCCCATCCGGCCGCGCCAGCTTCGCAACCGTGGCCATGTCCCCATCGTCCAGCGCAAAGTCGAACACTGCGAAATTCTCCGGCACCCGGTCCGGCTTGGCGGTCTTCGACAGCACGATGTGGCCCAGCTGGATCAGCCAGCGCAGCGTCACCTGGGCCGCCGTCTTGCCGTGTTTGGCGCCGATCCGCTGCAATTCCGCATCGCGCGGCACCTTGCCGTCGGCCATGGCGTAATAGGCGGTGATCGCCACGCCCAGCTCGCTCGCCGCCGCCGCCATCGCGCTCTGGTCGAGATAGGGGTGGACCTCGATCTGGTTGGTGACGATGGGGGCCTGGCTGCGCTCGACCGATTCCCGCAGCTGGGCGATGTTCTGGTTGCTGACGCCGATGAAGCGGGTCTTGCCGGCGGCCTGTACCGCGTTCAGCATCTCGATCTGGTCGGCGATGGCGACCTGATCGGCCGGCCAGTGCAGCAGCAGCAGATCGACCCGGTCGACCTTCAGCTTCTCCAGGCTCTCGTCAACCGACGCGGCGAACAGCTCGGGGCTGTATTTGTCGACCCACACCTTGGTGGTCAGGAACAGCTCGTCGCGCCGCGCGCCTGCCGCTTGCAGGGCACGGCCGAGGGCGGCCTCGTTGCGGTAGATCTGCGCGGTGTCGAAATGGCGGAAGCCGGCTTCCAGCGCCGCCGGCACCACCCGCTCGACCTCCTCGTCCGACATGCGGAAAACGCCGAAGCCCAGCGCGGGGATTTCGGCGCCATTCGCTTTCACGGTCTGCATCCTGCTCTCTCTCCTAACCAGCGCCGCAGCGCATCTTTTCGCTTGGGAAGGAGACTTAGGACGGGAGAGGCACTCTGCAAACCGCCTCTCCCGCCATATCACCTGTGAACCGAATTCCCAAATCGAAGCCTTTGAAGCGTCACATCAGCTTGTCGAGCGTGATCGGCAGGTCGCGGATACGCTTGCCGGTGGCGTTGTAGACGGCGTTGGCGACCGCGGCGCCGACGCCGGTGATGCCGATCTCGCCGATGCCGCGGGCGCCCATCGGCGCTTGCGGGTCGGGGATGTCGGTGTAGAGGATTTCGATGGCGGGAACGTCCATCTGCACCGGCACGTGGTAATCGGCGAGCGAGGCGTTGACGATGCGGCCGGTGCGCGGATCGAAGTTGGTCTCCTCGGTCAGCGCCAGTCCGATCCCCATGATGATGCCGCCCTTGAACTGGCTGGTCGCCGTCTTGGCGTTCAGGATGCGGCCGGCGTCGAAGGAGCCGAGGAAGCGCGAGACGCGGACCTCGCCGGTGACTTCGCTGACCCGGACCTCGCAGAACTGCGCGCCGTAGGAATGCATCGAGAAGGCTTCCATTTCCGCCGGTGGCGGGGCTTCGGCCTCGCAGACCAGCTCGCCGCGTCCCGCCCGGCGCAGGATCAACTCATAGCTCTCGAAGCGCGCCGGGTCGTCGCGGTGGCCGATGCCGCCGTCCCGTGTCTCGACCTCGGCCAGCGACAGGCCGGCCAGCGGCGAATCGTTGCCGGCGAGCTTCAGCAGTTCCTCGACGAAGACCTCCGTCGCGGCGATGACGGCGCCGCCGATGGAGGCGGTCTGGGTCGAGCCGCCGGCGATCACCCCGCGCGGCAGGCTGGTGTCGCCATACTCGAAGCTGACCTTGTCGAGCGGCACGCCGAGCCGGGCGGCGATGTGCTGGACCTGCGCCGTCGCCGTGCCCATCCCCATGTCGTGCACCGCGGTCGAGACGGTGACCTGCCCGCCGGCCGTCAGCCTGATCCGCGCCGCACCGCCGGGGAAGCGGTGATAGGGGTAGGTCGCCGTGGCGCATCCCATGCCGATCAGCCACTCGCCGTCCCGCCGCTGGCGCGGCGTCGGGCTGCGGCGCTCCCAGCCGAACCGTTCGGCACCCTTCTCGTAGGCGTCGATCAGGTGGCGGGCGGAGAAGGGCTTGCCGCTGGTCGGATCCTTGTCCGGCTCGATGCGCCGGCGCAGTTCGATGGGGTCGAGGCCCAGCTTTTCGGCCAGCTCGTCGATGGCGCATTCCAGCGCGAAGGTGCCGACGGATTCGCCGGGCGCCCGCATGAAGGTGTTCGCCAGCATGTCCATGTCGGCGACCTCCTGGGCCAGCCGGACCGACTTGGCGGCATAGAGGTGGCGGGTCGGGAAGGTGAATTGCTCGGGGCAGGAGTTGTGTTCGGTCATCGCCGCGATGCCGGTGTGGATCAGCGCGTCGAGCCTGCCGTCGGTGCTGGCGCCCAGCGCCACCCGCTGCTCGGTCAGCGTCCGGCCGCCGACGATGCGGAACACCCCCTCGCGCGACAGCATGATGCGCACCGGCCGGCCGGCGAGCTTCGCGGCGGCGCAGGCGAGGATCTGGTGGTCCCACAGGCATTTGCCGCCGAAACCGCCGCCGACATAGGGGGAGGAGACGCGGACCTTCTCCGGCTCCAGGCCGAAGATGTCGGCCAGCTGCCCCGCCGTCAGGTCGAGAAGCTGGCTGGCGTCATGCACCCTCAGCTCGTCGCCGGTCCAGGCGACGGTCGCCGCATGCAGCTCTATGGCATTGTGGTTGTGGCGCGGCGTCCGGTAGATCTGGTCCACCTGCACCGCGGCGGCTTTCAGGGCGGCCTCGGCATCGCCGATCTCGACCACCGGCGGCTGGCCCAGGATGTTGTCCAGTTGACGCGGCGTCTTCTTCGCCTCGTCGAAGGACGTCACGGCCGGCAACGGCGCATAGTCGGCCGTCACCAGCGAGGCGGCATGGTCGGCCTGTTCCTGCGTCTCGGCGAGAACGACGGCGATGGGCTGGCCGTTCCAGTGGATCTCGTCATCCTGCATCACCGGCAGGTCGCTCGCCCCGGCGGCCGTCGGCGACGACATCATCAGCGACGGCGCCTTCATCCGGGGGGCGTTGCGGTGGGTCATGACCAGCACGACACCGGGCGCCGCCTCCGCCGCCGCGGTGTCGAGCGCCGTGATCCGCCCGCGCGCGATGGTGCTGAAGGCGAGTGCGGCGTAGCAGAGACCCTCATAGGGAAACTCGGCGGCGAAACGCGCCTTGCCCTGGACCTTCAGCGGCCCTTCGATGCGCGAAACCGGCTGGCCCAGCGCTCCATGCCCCTGGGCCCCATGCTTTTGCAGCAGAGGATCCTGCGTGACCGCCGGCTGCCAGCGGCCGGGCCGGGAAGCGGCGGCGTCGGAGTGCGCGCTCATGCCTCGTCTCCTGTCAGGTCGCCGAGGACGGCGACGATGGTCCGTTTCGCCAGCTCGATCTTGAACGTGTTGTCGCGAAGCCCGGCAGCGGCGGCCAATTCCGCCTCCGCCGCGGCGCGGAAGCTCTCCGGATTGGCCGGCCGGCCCTTCAGCGCCGCTTCCGCCGCCGAGGCCCGCCACGGCTTGTGGGCAACGCCGCCGAGCGCCAGCCTTACGTCCCGCACCGTCCCGTCCTCGGCGAGATCGAGGGCGGCGGCGACCGACACCAGCGCGAAGGCATAGCTGGCGCGGTCGCGCACCTTGCGGTAGGTCGAGCGGCGGGCAAAGGGCAGGGGCGGCAGTTCGACCGCGGCGATCAGCTCGCCCGGCTTCAGCTCCGTCTCGATGTCCGGCCGGTCGCCCGGCAGGCGGTGCAGGTCGGCAAGTGCCATGCTGCGCGGCCCGTCCGGGCCGTCCAGATGCACCGTGGCGTCGAGGGCGGCGAGCGCCACGCACATGTCGGACGGATGGGTGGCGACGCAGGCCGGCGACGCGCCGAGGATGGCGTGGTAGCGGTTGAAGCCGTCGCGCGCGTCGCAGCCGGCCCCCGGCTCCCGTTTGTTGCAGGCCGCAGCCGTATCGTAGAAATAACGGCAGCGCGTGCGTTGCAGGATGTTGCCGCCGACCGTCGCCATGTTGCGGATCTGGGCGCTGGCCCCGGCGAGGATCGCGCGGGAGAGAAGCGGGTACTGCGTGCGGACATGCGCATCTGCGGCCAGCGCGGTGTTGGTCGCCGCCGCCCCGATCAGCAGGCCGCCGTCTGAGCGCGGCTCGATCTTGTGTGACAGGCCGGTGACGTCGACCAGCATCTCCGGCCGTTCGACCGTCTCGCGCATCAGGTCGACCAGATTGGTGCCGCCGCCAAGATAGCGCGCCGCGGTATTGCCTTTCGCCAATCCAATGGCGGCGGCCGCGTCGGCGGCTCGTTCATAGCTGAAGGGGTTCATGCCCGTGCCCCTTCCTGCATCTTGCCCAGCGTTTCGGAGATGGCCTCGACGATGCCGTTGTAGGCGCCGCAACGGCAGAGATTGCCGCTCATGCGTTCGCGCAGTTCGGTCTCGTCGATGGCGACGCTGCCCGCCGACAGGTCGGCGGTGACGACGCTCGGGATGTTGCGCTCGATCTCGCGCGCCATGCCGACGGCGGAACAGAGCTGGCCGGGCGTGCAGTAGCCGCACTGGAATCCGTCATGCTCGACGAAGGCCTGCTGCAACGGATGCAGGGCGCCGTCGCTGCCCAGCCCTTCGACGGTGGTGATGCTGCGGCCCTGATACTGGACCGCCAGCGCCAGACAAGAATTGATGCGTTCGCCGTCGACCAGAACGGTGCAGGCGCCGCAGGCGCCCTGGTCGCACCCCTTCTTGGTCCCGGTGAAACCCAGACTGTTGCGGAGGAGGTCGAGCAGCGAGCTGCGGATGTCCGCCTCGACCTCGACGCTTTGCCCATTGATGGTGAAGTTCATCAGCGCATTCCCCATGACGGAACGGGTCCTGCCCGATGGCAGACCCTGGCCCGCCCCCGCCTTGCGGGCGGATTGAGCCGGCCTGTTAACCGTCAACGGCGCTGGAAATCACGCTGGGTCGGAAAAAATCCCCCTCTCCCCGGGGGAGAGGGGATTATCGCCGGGGCTCCGGACGCTCAAATCCGCTGTTCGGTCTTCGGGTCGAACAGGTTGGCCCGCGCCATGTCGATCATGAAGTCGGCGGTTTCGCCCTCCGCCACCCGGTCGCTCGGCTTGATGCGGGCGACCACCTCATGGCCGTTCAGCTCGACATAGGTGATGGTGTCGGCGCCGGTCGGCTCCAGCACATTGACGCCGCAGGCCACCTTCACCAGCGCCGGGTTGCCGGCGGCGATCGCCGGGTCGTAGCAGGTGATGGCCTCCGGCCGGATGCCCAGGATCACCTCCTGGCCCAGCCAGCTTCCGGCCTGCTCCGGCGCCTGGAACAGCGGCAGGAAGCCGCTGCGCTCGCGCCCGATGCTGACGCCCAGCCGGTCGCCCTCGGCCGACAGCGTGCCGCGCACGAAATTCATGGTGGGGGAGCCGATGAAGCTCGCCACATACATGTTGGCCGGCCGCTCATAGACCTCCTGCGGCGGAGCGAACTGCTGGACAACCCCCTCCTTCATGATGGCGATGCGGCTGGCCAGCGTCATCGCCTCGATCTGGTCGTGGGTGACGTAGACCACGGTGGTGCCGAGCCGCTGGTGCAGCTTCTTGATCTCGGTGCGCATGTCGACGCGCAGCTTGGCGTCCAGGTTGGACAGCGGCTCGTCGAACAGGAACACCTTGGGGTCGCGGACCAGGGCGCGGCCCATGGCGACGCGCTGGCGCTGGCCGCCCGACAGCTGCGCCGGCTTGCGGTCGAGCAGATGCTCGATCTGCAACAGCTTGGCGACGCGGCGGACGGCGCCCTCGCGCTCCGGCTTGGCCTGCCCGCGCATTTCCAGCGAGAAGCCGATGTTCCGCGCCACCGTCATGTTGGGATAGAGCGCGTAGGACTGGAACACCATGGCGATGTCGCGGTCCTTGGGATGGACCTCGTTGACCACGCGCTGGTCGATGCGGATCTCGCCGGCGCTGATCGTCTCCAGCCCGGCGATCATGTTGAGCAGGGTGGATTTCCCGCAGCCCGACGGACCGAGCAGGACGAGGAATTCGCCGTCCGTCAGGTCCAGGTCGATGCCCTTCAGGACCTCGACGCTGCCATACTGCTTGCGGACATTGTTGATGCTGAGAGTCGCCATCGGAAGATCACCCCTTGACGGAGCCGGCGGTCAGACCGCGGATGAAGTATTTCCCGGCGAGCACATAGACGACGAGGGTGGGCAGGCCGGCGATCATCGCCGCCGCCATGTCGACGTTGTACTGCTTCACGCCGGTGGTGGTGTTGACGAGGTTGTTCAGCGCGACCGTCACCGGCTGGGCACCGCCTGCCGCGAAGGACGCCCCGAACAGGAAATCGTTCCAGATCTGGGTGAACTGCCAGATGATCGTCACCACCAGGATCGGCAGCGACAGCGGCAGCATGATCTTGGTGAAGATCTGGAAGAAGCCGGCGCCGTCGATGGTCGCGGCCTTCACCAGATCGTCGGGGATGCTGACGTAGTAATTGCGGAAGAACAAAGTGGTGAAGGCGAGGCCGTACACCACATGGACCAGGATCAGCCCGCCGGCGCTGCCGGCCAGCCCGAGAAAGCCCAGCGTCTGCGCCATCGGCAGCAGGATCACCTGCGACGGCAGGAAGCTGCCGAACAGGATCATGCCGAAGACGATGTTGGCGCCGCGGAACCGCCACTTGGTCAGGGCATAGCCGTTCAGCGCCCCGAACAGGGTGGAGATGATCACCGCCGGTCCGACGATCACCAGGGAATTCAGGAAATAAGGGGCCATGCCGCGGCAGTCGGCGCCGATGCAGGCGCGGTTCCAGGCATAGCTCCAGGCATCCAGGCTGAAGTCGCGCGGCAGCGACAGCAGCGACCCGGTGCGGATTTCCTCCGGGCTCTTGAACGATGTGGCGATCATCAGCAGCAGCGGCAGCAGGTAATAGGCCGCGAACAGCAGGAGGATCAGATACAGGCCCCAGCGGGCGATGCGGGCGCCGGTGCCCTGCGCCGGCGGCAGGGCGGAGGTCAGGCTAGACACGCTTGCCTCCCTTCAGTTCGGAATAGAGGTAGGGCACGATGATCGCCACCACGGTCGCCAGCATCATCAGCGCGCTGGCCGAGCCGATGGCGATCTGGTTGCGGCGGAAGGTCATCTCATACATGAAGGTCGCCGGCAGGTCCGACGCATAGCCCGGACCGCCGCCGGTCAGCGCGACGACGAGGTCGTAGCTCTTGACCGCGAGGTGGGCGAGGATGACGAAGGCGCTCATGAACACCGGCCGGATCGACGGCAGGACGATGCCCCAATAGATGCGCGGCAGGCTGGCGCCGTCGAGATAGGCCGCCTTGATGATCTCCTGATCGACGCCGCGCAGTGCCGCCAGGAAAAGCGCCATGACGAAGCCGGAGCTTTGCCAGACCGCGGCGATCACCAGTGTGTAGACGGCGGTGTCCTGCTGGACGATCCAGTCGAAGGTGAAGCCGGGAAAGCCCAGGTCGCGGACGAACTGCTGGATGCCGATGCCGGGATTGAGGATCCATTTCCAGGCGGTGCCGGTGACGATGAAGCTGAGCGCCATCGGGTAGAGATAGATGGTGCGCAACGCCCCTTCGCCGCGGATGCGCTGGTCGAGCAGCACCGCCAGCAGGATGCCGACGATCAGGCTGATGCCGATGAACAGCCCGCCGAAGATCAGCAGATTCTCGATGGCGACGTACCAGCGCTCGATCCGCCACAGCTTGGAAAAGGCGTCGGCGCCGACCAGCTCGTAGGACGGCAGCATCTTGGAGTTGGTGAAGCTGATATAGACCGTCCAGACGATGAAGCCGTAGACGAACAGCAGGATCGCCGCGAAGGACGGGGCGACCACCAGCTTGGACAGGTGCCGCTGCGCCAGCGCACGCAGCCCGCCCGACTTGGGCGGGGCGGCGCTGCCGGGGGCGGCCTCTTCTCCGGCTGCCGGGCGGTAGGATGGGGTCTGCAAGGTCATGGTGCGAGCCTCATCGGCTTTCGGGCCGGCTTTCGGGCCGGCGTCGCACACGGATGCAGGTCGCGCATGTCGGTTCCCTCCCGTGACGCGGTGTTGTTGGACCGCTGCAAGACGGTCGTTCGCTTGGCGGTCACTGTACGCTGCCGATGATGGGCGGGGCGGACAATTTGGTAACGCGGCGCTTTCCCGGCGCCCGCCTTGTTACGCAACCGTTACACAGACCTCCGCCCGCCCGGCCGGGACGATGCTATGCCGGTGCGGGCGCTGTTGCGCCGGGGCCGGGCGGGGGCCATGGTCTGTCGGGCAAGCCTTTTGCGAAGAGGACACTGGACGATGAAGTGCCTGTCGGTCGGTCTGCTGGGGTTCGGCCTTGCCGGGTCGGTGTTCCACGCGCCGCTGATCCTGAGCGAACCGCGCCTGCGCCTGACGGCGGTCGCCAGTTCGCGCATCGACGACATCCGCCGCGCTGCACCGGGGGCGGAGGCGACGACGGCGGAGGCGGTGATCGCCGACCCTGCCATCGACCTCGTGGTGATCGCAACCCCCAACACCAGCCACGCCCCGCTTGCCCGCGAGGCTCTGCTGGCCGGCAAGCATGTGGTGATCGACAAGCCGATGGCGACCAGCGCGGCGGAGGCCGGTGAGCTGATCGACCTCGCCCGGCGGCAGGGCCGGCTGCTGACCGTCTTTCACAACCGGCGCTGGGACAACGATTTCCTGACCCTGCGCGCCTGCCTGGAGGCGGGCGAGATCGGCCGCCCCTATCATTACGAGGCGCATTACGACCGCTTCCGTCCGCAGATCAAGCAGGGCTGGCGCGAACGGACGCTGCCCGGCTCGGGCGTGTTGTTCGACCTTGGCGCCCACCTGATCGATCAGGCGGTGACGCTGTTCGGCATGCCCGACCGCATCCTCGCCGATGTCGGCGCCCAGCGGCCGGACGCTGAGGTCGACGACTGGTTCCACATCGTATTGGGCTATGGGCCGATGCGGGCGATCCTGCATTGCGGAACGGTGGTCTGCCGGCCGGGTCCGCGCTTCCAGCTGCATGGCGACGGCGGCAGCTTCCTCAAGCACGGCATCGACGGGCAGGAGGCGGCGCTCCGCGCCGGCCGCCTGCCGACCGAACCCGGCTGGGGCGCCGACGACCCGGAAAACCATGCCCTGCTGGTCCGGGCCGACGGGACGGAGCGCCGGGTGGAGACGCTGCCCGGCGATTATCCCGCCTTCTACCGCGGTGTTGTCGCCGCCATCCTCGACGGCGCTCCGCCGCCGGTGACCGCCGAACAGGCACGCGACGCGCTGAGCGTGCTGGAGGCGGTGCGCAAGGCGGTGGGTCTGGCTTAACTTCGCCAGGGCACCACGCCCGGCGGCAGGCGGCGGCCGAACCTGCCGGCGGCGAGCATCGCCGCCAGCACCACCAGGATGGCGATGACGCCCAGCGCGGCGCCCAGCGTCGGACTGCCGCCTTCCTCCAGCGCATAGACGACGACGCCCAGCGTCTCGCGCCCCTGCGACCACAGCAGGATGGAGACGGTCAGCTCGTTGAAGGCGGTCAGGAAGACCAGCAGCCCGCCGGCCGCCGCCGCCGGGGCGACCAGCGGCGCCACCACCGTCACCAGCCGCCGCAGCGGTCCGGCGCCCAGCGCGCGGGCGGCTTCTTCCACCGTCGGGTCGAGTGCCGCGCAGGCCGCCTGCACCGGCCGCAGGGCCAGCGGCAGGAAGCGGACCAGATAGGCCGCCAGGATGATCCACAGCGTGCCGTACAGGCTGATGCCCAGCCCCGGCAGCGGTTTCAGGAACAGCAGGATGCAGCCGATGCCCAGCACCACGCCCGGCACGGCATGCGGCAGCTCCACCAGCACGCCGACCGCCCGTGCGATCCGCCCGCGCCCGCCGGCCAGCGCCATCGCATGGGCCAGCGGCACCGCCAGCGCCCCCAGCAGCAGGGCCGCCGATCCCGACAGCAGCAGAGAATTGGCGAAGGCCCGCCCGACCTGATCGAGCGCCAGCACCTCGCGGTAATGGGCCAGCGTCAGCGTACCGAAACCTATGGGCAGGCCATAGACGCTGACGAGGCTGGTCGCCAGCAGCGCCGTCAGCGGTGCGGCGACCAGCAGCGCCAGCACGCCCCAGGCGAGCAGTTCCACCGGCGCGCGGGCCGCCCCGAGCGGCAGCTCGGCCAGCGGCCGGGCGCCGCCGGGCAGGCGGCTGGCGATGCGTGCTTGCAGGATGGTCTGGAGCGCGATGCCCAGGCAGGCGACGAGGCCGATCAGCGCCGCCAGCACCGCCACCTCCGGCAGGGCCGACGGCCCGAAGCCGGCCAGCCGCCGGTAGATCAGTGTCGGCAGCATCGGAATGCCGGCCGGCACGCCGAGCAGCGCCGGCACCCCGAAATTCCCCAGCGCCGCGACGAAGGCCATGGCCAGCCCGGCTACCAGCCCCGGCAGGCAGAGCGGCAGCACCACGCCGCGCACCGCCCGCCACGGCCCGGCCCCTGACGCCCGCGCCGCTTCCAGCACGTCGCCGGGAATGGCGCGCAGCGCCGCGCGCAGGGCGAGGAAGACCAGCGGCGCATGTTCGATCCCCATGACCAGCATCATGCCGGCGGACGACTGCATCGGGTTCGCCGTGCCGACCGGGGGAGCCAGCCCCAGCGGCTTCAGGATCGGGCTGCCGGAGCCTGCGAGATGGGTCCAGGCCATCGCCACGATCTGCGGCGGAATCATCAGCGGCAGGATCAGGGCGAAACTCATCGCCGTGCGGGCGCGCAGGTTGGTCAGCCCGATCAGCAGGGCGAAGGGCCCGCCGATCAGCGCCGCCGCCAGCGTGGCGCCTGCCGCGATGGCGATGCTGTTGGTCGCGGCCCGCCACGTGGTAGGCGAGTTCAGCACGCGGGTCAGCACCGCGGCGTCGCCGGCTTCCCACAACAGGCGTAGCACGGGCAGCAGCACCAGCAGGCCGACGAGCAGCGGCCAGCCGGGGAGGGCGGAGAGAATGCGTGTTCCCGCCCTTCGACCACCCGGGGCAATCTCCCTCTCTCCCCCGGGGAGAGGGTCGGGGTGAGGGGGACGCACAGCGTGGATTTTCACAGGAGCAACGGGGTGTGCGATTCTTGGAGATCCCTGCAACGCACCCCCCTCACCCTAACCCTCTCCCCAGGGGGGAGAGGGGACTACCAGTTTTCACAGCCGCACCCTCACCCGCCGAACAGGTCGGCGAAGGCGCGCTTGTTGGCCTCGTCCTCGGCCAATGCCTTGGCCGGATCGTAGGGCAGCAGCGTGATGCCGGCCGGGTCGGGGAAGCCCGGCGGCGGGTTCACCCCCGGCAGCGCCGGCAGGAAGCCCTGGGCCGAGGCCAGCTCCTGGCCCTCGCGGCTCAGCAGGAAGTCGATGAACGCCTTCGCCGCCGCCGGGTTCTTCGCGGTGCTGAGGATCGCCACCGGCTCGCTGACTGCGCTGACGCCCTCCTTGGGGAAGACGAAGGCGACGGGCGCGCCCTTCAGATGCTCGCGGATCGGCAGGTAATCGACGATCATGCCGTAGAGCTTCGCCCCGCCGGCCACGTCCTTCAGGATGCCGCCGTTGCCCTTGGCGGCGGTGACGGCATTGCGCTGCAACGCCTCGTAATACGCCATGCCCAGCGCCGGCTGCGCCTTGATCGACGCCATATGGATGGCGGCGGCGCCGGAATAGAGCGGGCTCGGCATCACCGTGGTGCCCTTGGCCTCCGGCTTCAGCAGATCCTGCCATGAGGTCGGCTTCATCGGAGCGGCGGTGTTGTAGACGATGCCGGTGGTGATCAGCTTGGTGCCGAACCAATAGCCCTGCGCATCGTGCGTGCCGGGGCGGTAGCCGGCGACCGGAGCGCCCTCATAGGCTTGCAGCCGCTTTTCCGCCTTCAGCGATTCCATCGTCACCGCGTCGGCGATCAGCAGCAGGTCGGGCTGCGGCGCCCCGGCGGTGAACTCGGCGCGCAGCTTGTTCATCAGCTCGGTGGTGCCGTTGCGGATCCACTCCACCTCGACGCCGGGGTTCTTCGCCTTGAAGGCCTCCACCGTCTGGCGGGCGTCCGGCTCCAGCTGCGAGGTGTAGAGCACCAGCTTGCCGGTGGCGCCGTCGGCCAGTGCCGCCTGTCCGAACGTGAGGGTCAGCACGGTGGCGAGGGTGGCGAGGAACGCCTTCATCTCTGTCGTCTCCGTTGGATCGGGGAGCCTTGTCTTACGCGATACCGATGACAGGCGCGTGACAATGGACGGAAAGGCCCAAATCAATCAATAGAGCCTGGCAATAGGGGCCGGCAATAGGGGCTAGTCGATCAGCTTTCCGCCCTTGAAGAAGGGATAGGGGCCGTCATAGTCGCCGACCATGGCGGTGTGGCTGACCACCCCGGTGTCGGCGCGCCACATGTGGATCTCGATAGCCCGGCGGCTCCATCACGAAGGCCGACGGCGCATCGTCGCGCAGGTCGAGCGCCACCTGATGCGCGGTGGACGGCGCGGTCGAGGCGATGGTGCCGGCCCAGCGCACCTGGATCGGCCGGTGCAGATGGCCGCACAGCACCCGCTCCACCTGAGGATGGCGGCGGACCACGTCGGCCATCGCCGCCGCCCCGCTCAGTCCCAGCCGGTCCATGTGGCCGATGCCGGTGTCGAAGGGCGGATGGTGCTGGAAGACGATGGTCGGCCGGTCCGGCTGCTCCGCCAGCCGCGCGTCGAGCCAGCCGAGCCGCTCGGCGCAGACCTCGCCGGCACCGGAACCGGGCAGGACGGTGTCCATGGCGATCAGCCGCACCGGCCACTCCTCCACCGTATAATGGAAGAACGGGCCGCCGCCCACCCGCGCCGCCAGATCGGGGAAGGCTTGGGCCAGCCCGGCGCGCTCGTCATGGTTGCCCGGCACCGCGAAGAGCGGGATGTCGAGCGGCCGTAGCAGGCCGAGCAGCCGCTCATACTCCTCCGCATCGCCGGCATCGACGAGGTCGCCGGTGGCGAGGATGACGTCGGGCCGCGGGGTGAGCGCCAGGATGGCGGCGACGGCGCGCTCCAGGAAGGGGGCGGTGTCGACGCGCCGGTAGGCGAGGCGGCCGGGCGGCTTGATGTGGGTGTCGGTGATCTGGACGATGATCATGGGATGGGCTCTCGGGGGGCTTGAGTGTTCGTTCGGGAGTGTTACGGAACCGCCAGCACCCGCGCCGGATCGACGCGCAGCCAGACCCGGTCGCCGCGCCCCAGTTCGCTGCGCCCGGCGGCGTCCACCGTCAGCGCCGGCCCGTCCGCCGGCTCCACCACCAGCCGGGTGCGGTCGCCCAGGAACACCGCGGCGGCGACGGTGCCGCCCAGATGCCCGTCGGCCTCGCCGGCCAGCGCCAAATCCTCCGGCCGGACCAGCAGTTCCACCGCACCCTCCGGCCCGCTCCAGGGCAGCGTCGCCGATCCGATGGACAGCGTACCGCCGCGCGCCATCCCGCCCAGCCGGTTCATCGTGCCGATGAAGTCGGCGACGAAGCCGTCCGCCGGCTGATAGTAGATCTCGCGCGGCGTGCCGACCTGCGCCACCCGGCCCTTGGCCATCACGACGATGCGGTCGCCCAGCGCCATCGCCTCGCCCTGGTCGTGGGTGACATAGACGGCGGTGATGCCCAGCCCGCGCAGCAGCCGGTCGATCTCCAGCCGCAGGCTGTCGCGCAGCTTGGCGTCCAGCGCCGTCAGCGGCTCGTCCAGCAGCAGCACGCGCGGCCGCACCACGAGCGCGCGGGCCAGCGCCACCCGCTGCCGCTGCCCGCCCGACAGCTGGTCGATCCGCCGCCCGGCGAACTCGCCCAGATGCATCAAATCCAGCATCTCCTCGACCCGGCGCCCGCGGTCGGCGCGGGCAATTTTGCGAACCTTCAGCCCATAGGCGACATTCTCCGCCACCGTCATATTGGGGAACAGGGCGTAGCTCTGGAACACCATGCCGACGTTGCGCCGCTCGATGGGGAGCGCCGTGACGTCCTCCTCGCCGAACAGCACGCGGCCCCCCCGATCGGGGCTTTCCAGCCCGGCGATGATGCGCAGGGTCGTGGTCTTGCCGCAGCCGGACGGGCCGAGGAAGACGATGGTCTCGCCGCCGCGGATGGTCAGGTCCAGCGGCTCCAGCGCGCGGGCGCCGCCGGCGAAGGTCTTGCCGCAGCGCTCCAGGCGGATCGGCACGGCGTCGAGGTGGAAGCTGTTCTGCATCGCGCTGTTCTGCATCACGCTGTCTGGCATCGTGGAAAGGACCTCAAACGGACGGACGGCCGCGCCTGGACAGACCCTGCATCAGGATCAGGCTCGGCACAATCATCAGGAAGAAGACGAGGGTGTAGGCGCTGCCGATCTCGATCCGCAGCGAGGCATAGCTGTCGGCCAGCCCGACCGGCAAGGTCTTGGTCAGCGGCGTGTGCAGCAGCCAGGTCAGGTTGAATTCCCCCACCGACAGGGTCAGCACCATCAGCGACCCGGCCAGGATGCCGGATCGGCAGTTGGGCAGCACCACCGTGGCGAAGCGGCGCAGGAAGCCGGCGCCCAGGCTGGCCGCCCCCTCCTCCAGCGTCGTCAAATCGATGGAGCCCATCACCGCCAGCACGGCGCGCACCATGAAGGGCAGGGTGAACAGCACATGGCCGATCAGGATGAACAGCCAGCTGCCGCGCAGATCCCCGACGCCGCCATAGGTGACGATCAGCGCCAGCGCGGTGGCGAGGCCGGGGATGGCGACCGGCATCATCAGCAGCTCTTCCACCAGCCGGGCGATCCGGCCGGGACGCCGCGCCAGCGCATAAGCCGCCGGAACGCCCAGGACCAGCGTGCAGGCCAGACAGGCGAAGGCGATCTGCAGGGACAAGAGGATGGTGCCGGAATAGACCCGCAGAACCTCGTCGACCCAGCGCAGGGTCAGGCCGCTCTTCAGGCCCACGAAGTAATTGGCGGTCAGCCCGGCCAGCATCGACATCGCCATCGGCACGGTCAGCAGGGCGCAGACCAGCAGGGTGAAGCCCAGTTGCAGCCAGAACCCCCAGCCGCGTCGGTGGGAAAGGTCACGCATGATCGTCACCCCGCCGCCGCAACCGACGTGCCGGCGACGCTGCGCGCCACCGCCAGCGCCGCCCAGGTGATGAGGCCGAGCAGGACACTGAGCGCCGCCGCCGCGGCGATGTTCGCCTGGAGCGTGAATTCGGTGTAGATCGTCATCGGCAGCACATTGATCCGGGTGGCGAGCGTGAAGGCGGTGCCGAACGCACCCATCGAGGTGGCGAAGCACAAGGCACCCGCCGAGATCAGCGCCGGTTTCAGCGCCGGCAGGATCACGTCGGCGACCACCCGCCAGGAGGATGCCCCCAGCGAGCGCGCCGCTTCCTCCAGCCGCGGGTCCAGCTTCTCCGCCGCCGCCATCACCGTCAGGATGACGCGCGGGATCGAGAAATAGACGTAGCCGAGGAACAGCCCGGTCATCGAATAGGCGAAGACCAGCTTCCCGGCGCCCAGCGCCTGGGTGATGGTGCCGATCAGCCCCTGGCGGCCTGCCAGCATGATGACCATGAAGCCGATGACCACGCCGGGAAAGGCCAGCGGGAAGGTCAGCAGCGCCACCAGCAGGGCATGTCCGGGAAAGCGGTTGCGCACCAGGAACAGCCCGGCGACGGTCGATACCGCCAGCGTCACCAAAGTCACCCCGGCCGACAGCGCCAGCGTGGAGATCAGGCTGTCGAGATGGCCGGGATCGGCCAGCGTGGTCAGATAGGCCGACCATCCCGCCGTCCCGCCGGCGCCGATCAGGATCAGCCGGACCAGCGGCAGCAGGAAGAAGGCGGCGAACACCACCGCCGCCGGCGCCAGCAGGGCCGCCAGCCGCAGCGGTTCGCCCGCCCATCCCGAGCGAACCGGCGGACGGGCCGCCGGCCGGTGGGGAAGGGGGGCGTCCTGCGCGCAGGCGCTCACTTCACCTCCGCCTGATAGCGGTCCATGAAGCCCTTCTGCGCCTCGGCCATACGAACCAGATCGACCGGCTTGGCGCGGGCATAGTCGGCGGCCGGCAGGAACTTGGCCGCGGTCTCCGGCGACATCGCCTCGGCGCGCACCGGGCGCATGAAGGCGTTGGCCCACAGGGTCTGGCCCTTGTCGGACAGCACATAGTCCAGCACCTTCTTCCCGTTCTCCGGGTTCGGGCCGTTCTTGACCAGCGCCATCACATAGGGGACCGACACCGTGCCTTCCGTCGGGATGACGAAGGCGACCGGCGCCTTGTCGGTGTATTTGGCGCGGTAGGCGTTGAAGTCGTAATCGATCAGGATCGGAACCTCGCCCGACAGCACGCGGGCGTAGGAGGTCTGCTTCGGCACGATGGGCTGGTTCTTCTGCAAGTCCCTGAACCAGCCGACCGCCTTGTCGAAGCTGCCGTAATCGCCGCCCAGCGCCAGATTGACCGCCACCGCGCCGACATAGCCGACGGCGGCACTGGTCGGGTCGAGATAGCCGACCATGCCCGAATAGTCGGGCTTCAGCAGGTCGGCCCAGCTCTGCGGCACCGGCTTGCCGCCCAGCGCCTCGGTGTTGACGAAGAAGCCCAGCGTGCCGCTGTGGATGGCGAACCAGTTGCCGTCGACATCCTTCATCCCGTCGGGGATGTCGGCCCACGCCGCCGGCTTGTAGGGGGTGACGATGCCGGCCGCCTTGGCCTGGATGCCGACCGGCCCGCCGAGATAGGCGACGTCGGCCACCGGCTTGTCCTTTTCCGCCAGCATGGCGGCCATCGCCTGGCCCGAGTTCTTGTTGTCGAACGGCACGGCGATGCCGAGATCGGCCTTGATCGCCTTCAACTGCGACGCCCAGTCGGCCCATTCCGGCGGGCAGTTGTAGCAGATGGCGACCGGCTCCGCGGCTGCGGCGGGTGTCACCGTTGCGGTGAGGGCGGCGGCCAACGCGGCAGCGCCGAGAAGGAGCGGCTTGAACATGATCCGGGGGGTCTCCGTTCCGAAAGTGCTTAGGAGGATTTCGATGGCGCCGGCCCGAGCAATTCGCCCGGCCGCAGGGTGAAGGGCAGCATCACGGCGCGGCCCTGCAAGTCGCCGGAAAAGCCGGTGCGCAGGCATTCGAAGGCGGTGGCGCCCATGGCGCGGGCCGGCTGCACCAGGGTGGCGAGGCTGGGCGCCATCAGCCGCCCGACCTCGATGCCGTCGAACCCGCAGACCGACAGGTCGTCGGGCACCGACAGGCCGAGGTCGCGCAGCGCCCGGATGGTGGCGAGCGCCAGCATGTCGTTGGAGGCGAAGAAGGCCGTCGGCCGCTCCGGCCCTTCCAGCAGGGGGGCCAGCCGGTGGGCCAGCCGCAGCTCGTTGAAATCGACCTCGACCACCGGCCCCGGCGGCAGCCCGGCATCGGCGAGCGCAGCCAGCCAGCCGGCATGGCGCCGGCGCGAGCGGTCGGACTGGCGGAAGCGCCCGGCGATCATGCCGATGCGCCGGTGGCCGAGCGCCGTCATCCGCTCCACCACCGCGCGGGAGGCCGCGACATTGTCGACGGACACATGGGCGCGCGGCACCCGTTCCGGCTGGTTGTAGGCCAGCACATAGGGCAGCCGCACCTCGTCCAGCGTGTCGAGCGACCCGCTGCGGTCGGCATCGGCGACGGTCAGCACCAGCCCCTCGACCCGGTTGGACAGCAGCCCTTCGATGGCGCGCACCTCCCGTCCCGGATCGTAGTCGGTGGAGGCGATCAGCACGCTGTAGCCGGCCTCTGCCGCCGCGTCCTGGATGCCGGCGACGCTTTCGGCGAAGACGGGATTGGTCAGCGACGGCACCAGCACGCCGACGGTGCGGGTGCGCGCCGCCTTCAGGTTGCGCCCGATGGTGCTGGGGCGGAAGGACAGGTCGGACGCGGCGGCGCGGACCTTTTCCATGGTTTCCGGCGTGGCGTTGCCGCTGCCGTTCAGCACGCGCGACACGGTGGCGATGGACACCCCGGCACGCGCCGCCACGTCGCGGATCGTCGCCACGCGGTCCATCGCGCGTCCGTCCGCCATCTGTCCATCGCCCGCCCGCATTCCGCCCCGCACCATCCGTCAACCCTTGTTCCAGGCTGTTGTTTCCGGCGCCGGCCGATCCGGCGCGGGTGCAGAGTGGCGGCGGTGTGTTGCAATCGCATGACGTCGTGAAAACGGTTTCGTGAAGAATGGAAACGTTTCCATGCGCCCGAACCGGTTGAAGCGCTGCCCTCCGAAGGCAGAGGTCGAAGGGCGGACGAGGGTGTCTGCAAGCTGTCGGAAAATCTGTGATTTTTGTGTTTGCGTCCCCGAATGGCTTGGGCTATGTTGCGCCTCCACCAGCGATGGACCCGTAGCTCAGCTGGATAGAGCGCTGCCCTCCGAAGGCAGAGGTCATGAGTTCGAATCTCGTCGGGTCCGCCATCGATTTGCGCTAGAGCGTTGATTTAACAGTTAAATCCGCTCTAGCGCGTATCGCCTCCCCATCAGATTTTTCCTTGGTCTTTCGAGCCTGCCAGTGGACGATAACGGCCGTTGTTCGGCCGTCGGCTCGCGATCCACAATCTGCTGCCCGACAATATCCTAAAATACTGATTGGTTGATTGCATAGGCGCCAAAACTAAACCTTGGGCTGGCATTTGTATACGCCTGAAATCTTTCTCCCAGCTCCCGCGGCGACTTCATCGAGCGCTATGAATTTTACGGATTCCTCCGAAGAACAATAGCCATTGATTCTAATCATATACTCCAATTCTTGAGCGGCGGATTTGCCCTGATCGCCTGTCCCCGTCCAATAGGTAACTGAACTTCCCATGGTTCCGTCCGGCAGCAGAGCCGCATGCGGGCCATCCTTGGCGCCGCATCCCACAACCAACAATATCGCCGGAAGAATTAGCGCCTTCATATTTTCTCTCATAAGTTGGTTTCTGAATTTGCCCTGCCGTGGCCGCCGGGTAAAGGATAGTTTTTGTCATGCACCGCCCACCGGCAGCGCCTCCTGACCCAGCCGACGGATGCGCCATGGCGCGGCGCTCGGCGCTCCCGCACCGGAACCGCACTCACCGCAAGATTTTGCAGAAGGCGTTGCAGAAAAGGCGTTGCAGTCCGGGGGACCTTATTCGGCCGCGCCCGCCTCCGCCAGCAGCGGCGGAGTGTGGTCCTCGTCGACGAAGCGCCCGCGGATCGCCACCATGACGTCGAGCCTGTCGAGGAACACCGTCACCAGTTCGGGATCGAAATGGAGACCGGCCTGCTCCCGCATGAAGCCGACGACTTTCTCCAGCGGCCAGGGCTCCTTGTAGGGGCGGGCGGACAGCAGAGCGTCGAACACGTCGGCGATGGCGACGATGCGGCCGGACAGCGGGATGTCCGTTCCGGCCAGACCGTTGGGGTAGCCGGTGCCGTCCCATTTCTCGTGATGAAGTCCCGGCGATCTCGGCGGCGAGGTCGAGCAGGGGCAGCCCGCTGCCGGCCAGCAGCCGCTGTCCGATGCTGGCGTGCCGGCGCATGATCACCCATTCCTCAGGCTCGAGCCGTCCGGCCTTCAACAGCACCTGGTCGGGAACGCCGATCTTGCCGATGTCGTGCAGGGGGGCCGCCTCCAGCACCTGCGCGGCATAGTTGGCGGTGCAGCCGGCGGCGAGCGCCAACTGGTGGGAGATCTGCGCCATGCGCGCCACATGCTGGCCGGTCTCGTTGTCGCGGAATTCCCCGGCGCTGCACAGGCGGCGGATGATCTCGCGCTGGTTGGCCTCCAACTGCAGGCGGGCCGCCTCAAGTTCCAGATTGGCGATGCGCAGGGCGGCGGCCTCGCGCGCCGACGCGGCGGAAACCTTGCGGTCGGCCATGGCCGAGACCAGCGCCAGCAGCAGAAGGCCGAAGGCCGCCACCGCCACCAGAGCGGCCAGGGGGCCGCTCGACACCCCGTCCCCCAGGCTGCCGTCCGCCGCCATCAGCGTGGGATCGACCTGCACCACCAGGGCGGCCATGCCGGTGTAATGCATGCCGCAGACCGCCACCGCCATCACCAGGGCGGCCAGCGTGCGTTCCAGCAGGCGGTGGATGCGGGTGGCCAGCCACAACCCCGCCGCCGCCGCCGCTGCCGCGATGGCGACCGACAGGCCCCACAGGGTGGGGTCGTAGGCGATGCGGGCCGGCAGCACCATCGCCGCCATGCCGAGATAATGCATCGTCGCCACGCCGAGCCCGACGATGAGGCCGGCCGCGGCGATGGTGGCGAGGGAGCGGCGGCGCTGGATGATGCGGAAGCCGACGGCGACGAAGGCGACCGAGGTCAACAGCGACAGCAGCGTCTTCACCGGATCGTAGGCGATCGGCGTGTCGATGGTCAGCGCCAGCATGCCGATGAAATGCATGGCCCAGATGCCGCCGCCCAGCGCCGCCGCGGCGCAGCCCTGCCACATCATGCGGGCGGCGCCGTCCGTCCGGTGCATCCGCTCCGCCATGTCCAGCGCGGAGTAGGAGGCGAAGGCGGCGACGGCATAGGACAGGGCCACCAGCCAATGGTCGTGGGAGAACGGCAGGCCGGACGCCGTTGTGAAGCACAACCCGGCCAGTTGGAACGACATCCACGACACTCCTGAAAACACCCGGCCGCTGCCGGCCGTCCTGCCCGACCGCCTCTTTTCGACCGCCCGGTCAACCGTCAGGGCGTCCAGAAGGAGAAATACCCCGACTCCAACAGTCGGGCATCGAGCGGCACCGGTCAATTGCCGGTAGTTAGCTAAAAAGCTATCTTTCTGCGGCGGGTGTCAAGAGCATTGGAGTCGATAGAACGTCAGGCAGATGCGCTGTGCGTTTGGTACTCCGCCAAGCCTCCGTTTATACGAAACGGAAGCCTGGCGGTCGGCGGAAGGTAAGATGCGGTCAGGCGTCGGCGAAGGCCATCGGCTGGCGGGCACGGGCCTCGCGGTCGCGCTCCGGGCGGCTCGGCGCCTCGACCCAGGCGATTCGTAGGATATTGGTCGATCCCGGCATGCCGAACGGCACACCGGCGGTGATGACCAGCCGCTGCCCCTCCTCGGCCAGCCCATGAACATAGGCCAGCCGCGCCGCCTTGTGCACCATGTCGGCGAAGCTCTGGACATCCTCCGTCAGCACGGCGTGGACGCCATAGGCCAGCACCATCCGGCGGGCGATGGCGGCGCTCTCGGTCAGGCAGAGGATCGGCACCTCCGGCCGTTCGCGCGCCGCCCGCAGGGTGGTGGAGCCGCTGGTGGTGTAGGTGGCGATGGCCGCCGCCTTCACCGTATGGGCGACCTGACGGGCTGCGGCGGTGATGGCGTCCGATTCCGTCTGTTCCGGGTCGGCATGCTGGGCATCCATCAGGCCGCGGTAGAGCGGATCGCCCTCCACCCGCCGGGCGATGCGGTCCATGATCGACACGGCTTCGACCGGATAGTCGCCGGACGCGGTCTCGGCCGACAGCATGACGGCATCGGCGCCGTCGAACACCGCGGTGGCGACGTCGGAGGCCTCGGCCCGGGTCGGGGCGGGGGCGGAGATCATCGATTCCAGCATCTGGGTGGCGACGATCACCGGCTTGCCGGCCGACCGGGCGGCGCGGATGATCCGCTTCTGGATCGACGGCACGTCTTCCGGCGGCATCTCCACGCCCAGGTCGCCACGCGCCACCATGACGCCGTCCGACATCTCGACGATGCGGTCGAGATGCTGGATCGCCTGCGGCTTCTCCAGCTTCGACAGCAGGGCGGCCCGGCCGGCGATCAGCTTGCGCGCCTCCGCCACGTCCTCCGGCCGCTGGACGAAGCTCAGCGCCACCCAATCCACCCCCTGGTCGAGGGCGAAATCCAGGTCGGCGCGGTCCTTGGGCGTCAGCGGCGACAGCGGCAGCACCACGCCCGGCACGTTGACGCCCTTGCGGTCCGACAGCTTGGTGCCGGACACCACCACCGTCTCGGCAAAATCGGCGCCGCAGGCGGTCACCCGCAGCCGCACCTTGCCGTCGTCGAGCAGCAGTTCGGCATCCGGCACCAGAGCGGCGAAGATCTCCGGATGGGGCATGCCGACGCGGCGGGCGTCACCCGGCTCGGCCAGCAGGTCGAGGCAGAAAGGCTGGCCGGCGGTCAGCGTCACCGGCCCGTCGGCGAAGCGGCCCAGCCGCAGCTTCGGCCCCTGGAGGTCGGCCATGATGGCGATGGGGCGGCCGGTCTCCTCCTCCAGCGCGCGGATGGCGCGGACGCGCTCGCCATGGTCCTGGTGGCTGCCATGGCTGAAATTCAGGCGGAAGACATCGACGCCGGCCTCGAACAGGCGGCGGATCATCTCGGGCGAGGAGGAGGACGGACCCAGCGTGGCGACGACTTTCGTCTGCCGGTAACGGCGGATCGGCTTGGCGGTGCTCATGGCGTAACGGACTCCGAGGGAGGAATGTGGGCTGCCGTGCAGGTCGCGGGGGCGGAGACGGGCGGCGCGGCGCCGCCTCAGGCGACCCCGAACCGGTAGACGATGGACCCGGCGGTCCATTGGCCGGGACGCAGCACGGTCGAGGGGACGGACGGCCAGAGGGAGGGGAGATTGATGGAGTTCGGGAATTTCGACGGTTCGGCGCAGAAGGCGCTGTGCTTGGTGTAGAGCGTGCCGCCCTTGCCGACGTCCCGCGGGGTTTTTCCCTCCAGCGCATTGCCGGTGTAGAGCTGCAGGCCGGGTTCGGTGGACAGCACCTCGAGCGTCCGGCCGCTGGCCGGGTGCAGGAAGCGGGCGTTGAGGACGGGCGTCGGGCCGTTCGCCGGCTTGTCGACCACGTAATGCAGGTCGTAGCCCTTGCCGAGCGCCAGCATGCGGTCGTCGGCGTCGATGCGGGCGCCCAGCGCCGCCGGGGTGCGGAAGTCGTGCGGCGTGCCGGCGACCTCCACCATCTCGCCGGTCGGCACCCCGGTATCGCCGAGCGCCAGATAGCGGCCGGCCTGGATGGTGGCGACATGGTCGAGGATCGACGACCCCAGATCGCCCGACAGGTTGAAGAAGGTGTGGTCGGTGAAGTTGGCGATGGTGGTCCTGTCGGCCGCCACCGCGGTCCAGGCGATGGTCAGGGCGTTGTCGTCGCCGACCGTATAGACCAGCCGCAGCGGCAGGGTGCCGGGAAAGCCCTCCTCGCCGTCCGCGAAGACATGGCTCAGCTCCAGGCTGGCCTCGTCGAGCTGCCGGGCGTCGAAGACCCGGAAGCGCGAGCCGCGCTGGCCGCCATGCAGGGTGTTGGGCGGGCTGTTGACCGCGGCCTGATGGGCGACGCCGTCCAGGGTGAAGCGCCCGTCGGGGATGCGCCCGCAATAACGCCCGATGAAGGAGCCCATGGACGCCTGCCCGCCCATCGCACCCTCGATCCCGTCATAGCCCTGGACCACGTCGCCCACCACGCCGTCGCGGTCGGGAACCAGGATCTGTTCGATCTTGGCGCCGTAATTGGTGATGCGCACCACCATGCCGCGCCCGTTGCGCAGGGTGAACAGATCCACCGGCTTGCCGTCGATGGTGGCGGAATAATTCTCTCGCTTGAGGTCGGTCGCCATGCTCAGGCATCCCTGTCGAAGAGGTTAGCAGAAACCGAGAAGCAGCAGCCCCAGGATCACCACCACGCGCAGGAGCAGCGCCGTCTCCAAGGGATCCGCGGTCATGGCTCGGCCTCACCGGATAACTCATGGCATTATTATACTAATATATTAGCGTAGAAGGCAAACCGCATCGGGAGCCGGACGCTGATGTGGACAGTATGCCGCAGGATTCCGGTTACGGCGCGTGACGGCCCGCCGCTTCAGGCGTGCCGCATCGTCACCACCAGCACGTCCCGGAAAGCCGGGCGCGCCGGATCGGTCGGCTCCACCGGCGTCACGCCGTGGAACACCCGGGCGTCGTCCACCACCGCCGATTCCTGCGGATGGCGCAGGGTGAAGCTGCCGAGCGGCCGGCCGGCGAGGTCATGGATGCTGGTCGTGCCGCTGGAGACGTTCTCGCGCCGGATCAGCATCACCAGCACCCAGTCCACGCCGTCGCGGTGCATCCCTTCCGGGGTGGGCCGTCCGGCCTCGCCGGCACGGGCTTCGATGCGGAACTGATGGACCTCGGTGTGCCAGACCTCCGGCTTGGTGGCGGCGGGGGTGAGCGGGTCGAACAGCGCGAAGCAGGTCTTCAGGATCGCGTCCAGGGCGGGGTGGGTCGCGACCGCCTCGCTGATCGGCTCGAACCAGCGTTCCAGGCCGCCGTTCAGCGGATTGTAGTCCCGGCTCTGGTAGTGGGGCTGGTGCGGCTTGCGCCTGATCTCCCCGGCCGACACCGCGAAGGCGGCGTGGCGGCGGCGGCGGTAGCGCCCGCCGTCCGCCATGTAGGTGTCGAGGCCCAGGTCGTTCCAACTGGCGCTGAACCCCTCCCAGTCCCGCAGCCCGGCGGCGTCGAGCACTCCCTGCATGGCGTCCGCCGCGACGAAGGAGAAGCCGTCCGCCGCCACAGCGTCACGAACCGCAGGAAGATCATCGGTCATCTGGCCTGTCCGCTTTCAATAGCTTTGTGTTTGACGATCGGAGTCACGCTTCAAATCGAGCCCGATTTTCCGCGATCCGATCTCAAGCGATTTCGTGCCCGCACCCTATCACAACAGCCGCGGACCCTTCTCATCCCGCAGCCCCTGCTCCAAGCGCCGCCTTGCATGACGACGACTGAACCCCCTTGTCAGAGCCGGCGCAGCCGCCCCAGCAGCGACGGGTTGTCCCAGCTCGGCTGCCGGTCCTCGATCACCACGCGGTGGGGCAGGGGGGCGTCGCTCTCCACCGCCACCTCGACCCAGCGCGGCACCAGCTCGTTGTTGATGTCGTCGAGAATGGCGACGGCCAGCGCCTCTAACCCGTCCGGGAAGCCGGCAAACTCCGCCAGATAGGCAACGACAGACGCCGGATCGGGCACCAGCAGGTCGGGCACCAGCCGCAGGGTCAGCCGCACCCCCGGCAGCGGTTCGCCGCGCAGCTCCACCAGGAAATCGTGGCGGGCATCGGGAGACGGGCGGGTGGACAGCCGCTCCCGCCTCATGCCGACACCCCCAGCCCGGCCTGGCCGGCGCGGGTCAGCTTCACCCAGCTGCGGGCGCCCGACTGGAAGGACAGGCAGCCGGTGTAGCCCACCGCCCGCACGCTGTCGGCGAAGATCTGGATCAGCTCGACCCGCAGTTCCGGCGGCAGGGCGGCATGGCTGCGCAGGATCAGGTCGAAATGGTTGGGCCGCACCAGACCGTCCAGCTGCATCGGCCCGAACCGGCTGAGGTCGAGGTCGATGACGAAGCGGCTGCCGGGCTTCGACCGCTCACCGCCCCCGCTCTCCTCATCCTCCTGCAACGGGTGGACATGCAGCCTGATCGGCTTCGGCCCGTTCGCGTCCATCAGCGGGATGGTGTAGCTGCGCCAGTCGCCCGGCAGCGGTTCCGCCGCCTCGCGCCGCAGCCCGTCGAAATCCTTCTCCAGCCGCTCCAGCAGGTCGCGGCGCCCCGCCTTGTCGAGTGCGGAGGCGGCATCGTCGCCCAGCCAGCCCTGCGCGTCGCCGCCGCGCATCGCCGACAGGAAGAAGCCCAGCGCCGCGGTCAGCTTGCGGTTCGGCTGCGGCATCGTCGCCAGCATCGCCTTGGCTGCTGCCGGATCGGCCGCCGCCAGTGTCGCCATCAGCTGCCGCATCGCCGGCCAGTCGCGCCCGTCCAGCGGTCCCGGCGGGCCGGGCAGGGTGGGGGCCGCCGCCTGGGTGGCGCGGGCGAGGTCGGCCAGCGCCGCCGTCACCGTGGCCCCCTGCGGCAGGCTGGCCGGGACGTTCAGCGCCAGCATCCCCTGCTTGGTCGCCAGGATCGGCTGCCCCTGCGGCGTGCTGCCGGCCACCGTTCCACGCAGGATGGGGGTATCGGGCGGCAGGGCCGCCTCGTCGGCCTGCGGGGTGGGCAGAGCGGCGGCCTGTCCGCCCGGCTGCTGGCCGGATTGGCTTCCCGCCTGCTGGTTGGGCCCGTTGGCCTCCGAATTGCCCGCCCCCGGATTACCGGGCGGTTGGGGCTGTTGCGGCGGCGGGGTGACCGTCAGGATCTTCAGCGCCACTGTGGCGCCGCGCGGCAGGTCGGGCGGTTCGGGATTGCCGCTGTCACCGGCTGGGTTGGAACCGGCTGGGCTGGAGCTGGGCGGGTTGGAGCCGGGCGGAGTGGGCGCCGTCGGCGTCTCGGCGCCGGGATGGGCCGCGTTGCCGCCCAGCTGGACCGGCGTTCCGAAGGTGGCGCTGCCGCCGCCCATGGCCGGGGCAGGGGTGGAGGGACCGCCCGTCGCCGCAGCAGGCGTCCCGGCGGCCGGAGCCTCCGGTTTCGCGGTCCCGGCCGGGGCGGCGGGTGACGGGGTGGCAGGGGCCGGCTGCGCCGGGGGCGCGGCGGCGGTCGGCAGCTTGGCGCCCGACCCGCCGGCCAGCACCAGCGCCGGCACGACGGTGCCTGGCAGCAGCGGCGGCAGATTGGTCGGGACGGTGGTCGGCGTCGGGGTGGGCAGCAGGACGGCGGGCGTGGCGCCGCTGCCGACCGCTGGGGTCTGGGTCGTGCTGCCGGTCTGCCCGGCGCTCTGTGGCGTGGCCGGGCTTGCCAGCGATTGCAGCAGGATCAGCGCCGTCGGCTTGCCCGGCAGCGCCGTGGCCGGTGCGCCCGGCGAGGCCGTGCTGCCGGGGGTCAGCTGCACGGTGACCGGCTTGTCCGGCGGCAGTTCCGTGGCACTGTCGAGCAGCAGTTCGCCCGCCGCGGTGCGCACGCGGGTCAGCCCTTCCGGCGTCTGGCCGGCGACGGTGCCGGTCAGCACCACCGGTCGGGTCACCTCCGGCAGCCGTTCGGGAAGTTGGACGACCGTGGCCTCGGCGGTGACGGGGGCGGGCGCGGCGGGGGCTGCCGCGGCGGTGGCGGCGGCCGGCGTGACCGACGGTGGGATCGCCCCGCCCATGCCCGCCCGTCCCGGCCGGTTACCGGGCGCTGGCGAGCAACCGCTGCACGATCGCCTCGACGTCGCGGGCCGCGTCGCTGGCGGGCGAGCGGGTCAGCAGCGGGGTCTGGTTGCGGATGGCGTCGCGCACCTTCAGGTCGCGGCGGATGATGCCCGCCAGCGCCGGCTTGTATTTCAGGAAGTTCTGGCAGGCCTTCAGGATGGTGCCGTAGGTCCGCTCGCCGTCCTTCACGCTCTGCGCCATGTTCACCACGATCCGCAGGTCGGCCGACGGGTTGGTGGCATGGGTCAGCTTGATGAAGGCATAGGCGTCGGTCAGCGAGGTCGGCTCGTCCGTCGTCACCACCAGCGTGATGCCGGCCGGTCCCGACAGGGTGCGCACCGTGCGGTCGACGCCGGCCCCCATGTCCATCACCACCCGGTCATAGCTCTTCGCCAGCTCCAGCAGGTCGTTGCGCAGGCCCGACAGGCGCTGGCTCGGCAGCTGCGCCAGCGTGCCCGAGCCCGAGCGGCCGGCGATGATGTCGAAGCCGGTGTCGGTGAAGCGCTGCGCCGCCTTGGCCAGCGTCACCTCGCCGTTGATGACGGCGCCCAGGTCGTTCTTGGGCGAGAATCCAAGCTGGATGTCGACGTTGGCGAGCCCGAGATCGCCGTCGAACAGCAGGGTGTTCATGCCCGCCTTGGTCAGGGCGTGGCTGAGCGTGATGGAGAACCACGTCTTGCCGACGCCGCCCTTTCCACTGGCCACGGCGATGACGTTGGCGCCGCGCAGCGGGCGAACGTTCTTGAGGGCGGCCGGGAACACCGGATCGGTCATGGCAGGGTCCTCGACGAGGGGGAACTGGCGGCTTTAGCCTTGGTTGCGGGTTTTGCGGTTGCGGGTTTCGTCGGCTTGGCTGCCGCGGCGGCCCTGCGCGGTGGTGGTGGCGGCGGTGCCGGCTCGATCTCCGGTTCCTCGTCCTCCGGCTCATATCCCCGCCCGAAGCTCGGCTTGCGCTCGGGGGTGCGGTCCGGCTCGTGGTCCTGGTGGTCGCCGCCGTGGCCGTCCTCGTCCTCGTCCCAGCCCGCCTTGCGGGCGGAGCGGCGCGGCGCCTGGTCCTTGACGGCGGGCGCCTTCTCCTCGGCCGGGATCATCATGCGGGCGAGCGCCAGCGGGTTCAGCGCGGTCAGCCCCTCCGCCACCTTGGACGAGATGCTGGCGTCGCAGAAGGACAGCCGGGCGCGTGCGGCGATGGCAAGGACGCTGCCCAGCCGGCGCGCCATGTCCAGCCGGGTGACCAGCATGCGCCGCACGCCGACCGCCTTGAAGGCCATCGCCATGTCGGCGGCCTCCAGCGCGTCGAGCCCGGCGGGCAGCACCAGGATCGGCTCCACCTCGCCGGCGGACAGCATGGCGCGGAGGTCCTGCATGTCCTCGGCGTCGAACGGGTTGCGCCCGGCGGTGTCGACCAGGACCAGATCGGTCCGGCGATGCACCTCGAAGGCGCCGGCCAGCGCGTCTGGATCCTCCACCGTCGCCAGCTTCAGCTTCATCAGCCGGGTGAAGGCGGCCAGCTGGTCGACGCCGCCGGCCCGCACCGTGTCGGTGGTGATGACGCCGACCGAGCATTTCCGGAAGACGGCGCGCGCCGCCAGCTTGGCCGCGACCAGCGTCTTGCCGGATCCCGGCGGGCCGACCAGCGCCAGCGGCTTCACCGGCGCGCGGCCGTCCGGCAGCGGGTTGAAGGTGAAATAGGAATCGAGCGCCGACCCCAGGGCCAGCCGCGGATCCTCGGTGTCCAGCCCCGATGCCGCGTCGATCAGCTGTTCGGCCAGCGACGCCGGCACGCCGTGGCGTTGCAGGGCGTCGGCCACCACCTCGCCGACGTCGATCTCGGGTTCGACCGGCTTGGCCGGCGCCCTGCCGCGGCCGTTGCGCGCGGAACCGGAGGACGGGGCCGGCGGCAGGTCGTCCTCTTCCACCGCCGCCGTCACGCGCACGCCGCCGCCTTCCTCCTCGCGCGTGGCGACGATGATGGCGTCGTCGCCCAGCGACTGGCGCACCATCCGCATGGCGTCGGACATGGTCTTGGCGTGGAAGGACTTCAGCCGCATCGGCAGCGCCTTCCGTCAGCTAAGGGGATGGGAACGCCGCGCGCCATCAGATCTGCCCCAGGGTCTTGATGCGGGCCTTCGGGTGGATCTCGTTCTGCGACATGACCACGGTCGCCGGCCGGAACCGCTCGACGATCGAGCGGACGAACGGACGGATCAGCGGGCTGGTCAGCAGAACGGGGCTCTCGCCCATCATGGCATGTCGCTCGAAGGTTTGACGGACGGAGGTGATGAACTGTTGCAGGCGGGACGGGGCCATCGTCAGCTGCCGGTCGTCGCCGTCGCCCACCAGCGATTCCGCGAAGCCCTGCTCCCATTCGGGCGACAGGGTGACGAGCGGGATGAATCCCATCTCGTTGGTGTTCGCGTCGCAGATCTGCCGGGCAAGGCGGGAGCGCACATGCTCGGTGATCTGGGTGATGCTGCGGGTCTGGCTGGTCGCTTCGGATACCCCTTCCAATATCGTGGGAAGATCCCGGATCGAAACCCGTTCGGCAAGGAGATTCTGCAACACCCGTTGCAGGCCGCCCACAGTGATCTGTCCGGGCACCACGTCGGCGATCAGCTTCTGGTGTTCCTTGTCGGTCTCGTCCAGCAGCTTCTGCGTCTCGGTGAAGGACAGCAGCTCCGGCATGTTGTCCTTGATCAGCTCGGTCAGGTGGGTGGTCACCACGGTCGACGGATCGACCACGGTGTAGCCCTTGAACAGGGCCTCCTCGCGGTATCCCGGCTCGATCCAGATGGCGGGCAGGCCGAAGGTCGGCTCCACCGTCTGTTCGCCGGGAAGGCTCATGGCGTCGCCGCGCGGGTCCATCACCAGCAGCATGTTGGGCCGGATGTCGCCGCGCCCGGCCTCGATCTCCTTGACGCGGATGATGTAGGTGTTGGGCGGAAGCTGCAAATTGTCCTGGATGCGCACCGCCGGCATGACGAAGCCGACCTCGCCGGCGATCTGCCGGCGCAGCCCCTTGATCTGGTCGGTCAGCCGGTGGCTGCCGGCCTGGGGCTGGTTGATCAGCGACAAGAGACCGTAGCCCAGCTCCAGCCGGATCAGGTCGATGGCGAGCGCCGTGGCGATCGGTTCGTCCGGCGCCGGCCCGGCTCCGGGCATGCCGCCGGGGCCCGCCCCGGCCGCCGCCGCTTCCTCCGCCGCCGCGGCCTCTTCCGCCTCCTTCTTGGCGCGCAGGCGCGGCATGTACCAGGCGGCGAAGCCGACGGCGCCGATGACCGGGGCCAGCGTCAGGATCGGCATGCCCGGCAGCAGGGCCAGCACGCCGACGGCGCCGGCCGACAGGGCGAGCGCCTGGCTGTGGCCGGTCAGCTGCCCCACCACCGCCTTGTCGGTGGAGCCGCCCATGCCGGCCTTCGACACCAGGAAGCCGGCGGAGATCGAGATCACCAGCGCCGGGATCTGCGACACCAGCCCGTCGCCGATGGTCAGCTTGGTGAAGGTGTCCAGCGCCGTCATCACCGGCATGTCGTGGCGCAGGACCGCGATGGTCACGCCGCCGATGATGTTGATGAACATGATCATCAGGCCGGCGACCGCGTCGCCCTTCACGAACTTCGACGCACCGTCCATCGAGCCGAAGAAGGCGCTTTCGTCCTCCAGCTCCTTGCGCCGCGCCCGCGCCGTGCTCTCCTCGATCATGCCGGCCGACAGGTCGGCGTCGATGGCCATCTGCTTGCCGGGCATGGCGTCCAGGGTGAAGCGCGCCGCCACTTCGGCGATGCGGCCCGAACCGGCGGTGATGACCTTGAAGTTCACGATGGTCAGGATGGCGTAGATGATCACGCCGATGACGAAATCGCCGCCCATGACGAGGCTGGCGAAGGCCTCGATCACATGGCCGGCGGCCGACGTCCCCTCATGCCCCTGCGTCAGGATCAGGCGCGTCGAGGCCATGTTCAGCGACAGGCGCAGCAGCGTGGTGATCAGCAGGATCGTCGGGTATGACGACAGCTGGAGCGGCTTCTCGATGAACAGCACCACCATCAGGATCAGGATGGAGATGGTGACGTTCAGCCCCAGCATCATGTCGAGCATGACGGCGGGCAGTGGCATGATCAGGCCGACCACGACGATCAGGATGCCGATGGCCATCGCCACGTCGCCGCGCTTCAGCGACGCCTTGGTGACGGCCCACATCTCGCCGAAGGCGGCCATGTTGCCGGGACCGCCGCCCCCGCCGCCGCCATTATGCTCCGTCAGCGCCATGGATGCTCCCGCCGCTCAAGATCCCGGTCCCGGACGGGACGTCAGGCCGTCGCCCGTTCGTCGTTGCCCGGGGTGGGCACGCTGCGGCCTTCGTCGCCATACTGCTTCAGCTTGTTGCGCAGCGTGCGGATCGAGATGCCCAGGATGTTGGCGGCGTGGGTGCGGTTGCCCAGGCAGTGGGTCAGCGTCTCCAGGATCAGGTCGCGCTCGACGTCGGCCACCGTGCGGCCGATCAGCGCCGCCAGGCCGGCGCCGCTGGTGCCGGCATTGGCGGCAGCCGCGGCGCTGCTGTTGGCGGCCATGCCGTAGGGACCGGGCTTGCCGCCCTTCGGCGGGCCGTAGCTGGTCGGCAGGGCACCCTGTGGCGGCACCACCAGGGGGGTGGCCGGCTGGCTTTGGGCGGCGGCGGCCGGAACCGTGCCGCCGGGGCCGGCGAACGGGTTGGCGACCGGCGAGTCCGACGGGATCGATGCCTGGGCGCTGCCTTCCGGGGCCAGCATCTTGCTGGTCAGCATGATGGCTTCCGGCCCGACCTCTTCGCCGCGCGACAGCAGGACGGCACGGTGCATGGTGTTTTCCAGCTCGCGCACGTTGCCGCGCCAGTGATGCGTCTTCAGCATCAGCATGGCGTCCTCGGTCAGGCGCTTGTCGCCCAGGCCGTTGGCCTCCGCATACTTCTTCAGGAAATGCTCGGCGATCATCGGGATGTCGGCCGGGCGTTCACGCAGGGACGGGATCGCCACGCTGAACACGTTCAGGCGGAAATACAAATCCTCGCGGAAGTTGCCGGAGCGGACCTCCGCCTCCAGGTTGCGGTTGGAGGTGGCGATCAGGCGGACATTGACCTTCACCGGCTGGCTGGAGCCGATGCGGTCGATCTCCTTCTCCTGGATGGCGCGCAGCAGCTTGGCCTGGAGCCTCGGGTGCATCTCCGACAGCTCGTCCAGCAGCAGGGTGCCGTTGTTCGCCTCCTCGAACTTGCCGAGCCGCCGGGCGACGGCGCCGGTGAAGGCGCCCTTCTCGTGGCCGAACAGCTCCGATTCCAGCAAATTCTCCGGGATGGCGGCGCAGTTCACCGCGACGAAGGGCTCGCCCGACCGGCGGCTCTTGCGGTGGATGAAGCGGGCCATCAGCTCCTTGCCGGTGCCGCTCTCGCCGGTGATCATCACCGAGGCGTCGCTGGGCGCCACCTGCTCGGCAAGGCGCAGAGTCGCCAGCATCGCCGGGTCGCTGCAGACGATGGAGTGGCTTTCCTCGGCCACCGCCTCCAGCACCGCGGCGATCAGCTCGGCATTGGGCGGCAGCGGCAGATACTCCTTGGCGCCGGCGCGGATGGCGCGCACGGCGGCGGCCGCATCGGTGCCGATGCCGCAGGCGACCACCGGGATGGTGATGCGCTCCGACTTCAGGCTGTCGATGAAGGTCGCGATGTCCAGCTTGACGTCGATCATCACCAGATCGGCACCGGCGGCGGCACGCAAGGCGGTCAGCGCCCCTTCGATGCTGTCGGTGTGCGACACCTTGGCCCCCCGCTTCATGGCGATCTTGCCGGCGGCGGTGATGTAGCCTTCCAACGTTCCAACGATCAGCAGACGCATAGCCTTACGCTCCCACTCTCGGGGCTTCCCGGTCGAAATACTGGATCCGCTTTCCAGGCGGCAGGACGGCGTTCAGGAGCATCTCCAGACGCCGCGGATTCTCCTGGCGCGCGATGGACACGGCGCCGATGGTATAGAGGGTCTTGACCAGCGCGTCCTCCTCAGCCGCCCGCTCCACCTTGGCGGCGAGCGGGGACAGGACGACGTTGCCGAGCACGGCCCCGTAGAAGGTCGTCAGCAGAGCCAAAGCCATCGCCGGCCCGATGGCCGACGGGTCGCTCAGGCTGCCCAGCATCTGCACCAGCCCGACCAGCGTGCCGATCAGCCCCATGGCCGGCGCCACTTCCGAGGCGCGGCGCAGCACGCCGGCGCTCTTGCCGTGGCCGCCGGCGGTCGCCTCGACCTCGCCGGTCAGCATCCGCTCGATGGCGTCGGGCGGCAGCCCCTCGGTGATCAGGGTGACGCTGCGGTGCAGGAAGGGTTCGGCGCGCAGTTCCGGCAGGACGTTGCGCAGGGTCTCCGGCCCGGCCCGGCGGGCGGCCTCGGCCAGCAGCAGGACCTGCCGCGCCACGCCCTTGGGGTCGAGCGTCTGGTGGACCAGCACCGCCGCGGCGTTCTTCCAGGCCACCGCCACGTCGCCCAGCGAGAAGGAGGCGGTGGTGACCGCCAGAAGTCCCGCCCAGCACGATCAGCAGCGACGGCGGGTCGAGGAAGGCGCGCGCCGACCCGCCTGTGGTGATGGCGATCAGGATCACCCCGGCCGCCGCCGCCAGCCCGACCAGCGTCGCCACGTCCAGCCCGCCGCGCAGCCGCACGCTCCGTCCCGGCGCGGCAGCACCGGTGGGGGTGCCTGCCGGCTCGCCCTGCGCCGCGGCACGGGTGCCGCCGCCTGGGTTCGCCTTGGCACGGGCCGCGCCGGTGTCGGACGAAACCGCCATCAGCCGCGGTCCGACTTGATGATTTCCGTCATCGTCACGCCCAGCCGGTCTTCCACCACCACCACCTCGCCGCGGGCGACCAGGCGGTTGTTGACGTAGATGTCGATGGCCTCGCCGACCTTGCGGTCCAGCTCCACCACCGCGCCGCGGCCCAGCTTCAGCAGTTGCGCCACCTGCATGGTCGATTTGCCCAGCACCGCGGAGATCTGGACGGGGATGTCGTACACCGCCTCCAGGTCCTTGGTGATTCCGGGGCTGGCGTAGTCGTCGCCATCGCCGCCGTGCAGATCGTTCAGCGAGAAATTGTCGCTCGGCATGTCGGTCTCGGACCTCCTTCATTCCGGTCACCCCTTAGACGGGGGCCGGAGCCTCCAGCATGTGCGCCGCGCGGCGTTCGATTTCGTCCAGCAGCTGGGCGGTGTCCCGCTCCACGCCGCCTTCGGCCCATTCGATGCGGCAGCCGCCGGGAGCGACCGACGGATCGCCGATCACCATCAGCTTCGCGCCGAAGCCGCGCGCCCCCACCGTCTCGTCGAGATGGTCGCGGACCAGCCCCATCGTGTCCTCCGCCACCCGGATGACCAGCCGCGGCTCGTCGATCAGGTCGGTCAGGCAGGCGCGGACCATTCCCTCCACCTCGACCATGCCGCCGCGCCGCGCCCATTCGGGCAGCAGCTTGCGGACGATGGCGAGCGCCAGATGGACCGGCTGTTCGCTGCGCGCGGCGTTGCCCGCCTCGTGCGCCGCCAGCAGATGGCCCACCCCGTCGGCGATCTGGGAGAGCGCGTTGGCGATGCGGGCGTTCACCGTCGCCTCGATCTCCGTCCTGCCGCGCTCGTACCCGGTGTTCTGGCCGGCGGTCATGCCGTCGGTGAATCCCTTGCCGTAGCCCGCCGCGGTCCCTTCGGACCTGCCGGCGGCCATGCCCTCCTCATAGCCCTGGGCGCGGGCGGCGGCCAGCTCCTCCTCGCCGAAGGTGGGGGCCGGCGGCAGTTCCGGCTCCGGCTCGGGCGCCGGCATGGCCGACAGCTCGTCCTCGGGCAGCAGGTCGTCGTCCTCCACATGGGTCATGCGGGGGACGGCGTCCACGTCGAAGGACTCGTCGAAGAGGAATTTGCGCACGCTCATCGCCGCGATCCCCCTTCGGACAAGGTGGCCTCAAGCGGTGTGGATTTGGAGACCGGCATCGCTCAGCTCTCCTGATAGAGCCAGTTGCGCAGGATCGAGACCGCCTCTTCCGGATGCTTGTCGACGATCTCGCCGACCTTGCGCAGCGAGGAGGCGCGGACGCGGCCCTCCACCCGGTTGATGTCGATCATCTGCTCCAGCTCCTCGTCGGCCTGCGCCGCTTCCAGCGCCGAGATCCTGGGCCAGCGCGCCGGTGGGGGCGGCGAGTGCCGCCGGCATGCCGGCCTGATCGGTCAGCAGGCGGTCCATCTCGTCCTCCTCCTGCATCTCCGCCTTCTCGAAGGCGCGGGAGATCAGCGGGCGGATGACCAGCAGGATGATGAGGACGGCGACGATGCCCAGGACCACCATCTCCGCGATGCGGAACAGGTCGTCCTTGGTCATGCCCATGAACAGCTCTTCCGGCTTCTGGATGTCGTCCTCGGGCGACCAGAAGCGCATGTTGATCACCTCCAGCGAGTCGCCGCGCACGGCGTCCAGCCCGACGGCGGAGCGCACCAGCGCCTTGATGCTCTCGATCTCCTGCTCGCTGCGCGGCTGGTAGGCCGGCGGTGCGTCCTTGGAGAGCTGATAGGTGCCGTCCACCAGCACCGCGACCGACAGGCGGCGGACCTGGCCCGCCTCGCGGACATGCGACTTGGTGGTCTTGGTGATCTCGTAGTTGATCGTCTCTTCGGCGCGGTTCGACTTGTTCGAGGACAGCGGGCTGGCGCTGCTGCTGGCCTGGGCCGTGGGCAGGTTCTGGTCAACCGTCACCGGGGCCAGCGGGTCGCGGTCGCTGCTCTCGTTCAATTCGTTGACGGTCTGGGTGGAGCGGACGACCTGGCTTTCCGGATCGAAGATTTCCGACTGGGTGGTGATTCGGTCGAAGTCGAGGTCGGCGGACACCTCCGCCCGGACCTTGCCGTAGCCCAGCGTGCGGCCCAGCAGAATCCTCGACGGTGCGGGCCAGCCGGCCCTCATAGGCCTGCTTCTTCTCTTCCGCGTTGGCCGCCATCGCCTCGGCGCTGTCGTTGCCGGTGCCGCGGGCCAGCAGCTTGCCCTTGTCGTCGACGATGGAGATGCGGCCGGGGTCGAGGTTGGGCACCGAGGCGGCGATCAGCTGCTGGATCGCCTGGATGTTCTCGCGGCTCAGCTGGGTGCCGGGGCGCAGCTTCAGGAAGACGCTGGCGGTCGCCGGGTTCTGCTGGCGGGCGAACAGCTCGCGCTTGGGCAGCACCAGATGGACGCGGGCCTGCTGCACGCCGTTCAGCGTCTGCACCGTGCGCGCCATCTCGCCTTCCAGCGCGCGCAGGTGGTTGATGTTCTGCATGAAGCTGGTGGCGCCGAAGCCTTCGCCCTTGTCGAACAGCTCGTAGCCGACCGAACCGCCGGACGGCAGGCCCTGCGCCGCCATGCGCATGCGCATCGGCCCGACCTGATCGGCCGGGACCATGATCTTGGTGCCGGACTTGTCGACGCTGTAGGGGACCTTGGCCTCGTCCAGCTTCTTGGCGATGGCCGCCGCTTCCGTCTGCTGGAGTTCGGAATAGAGAAGTTCCATCTCCGGTGTGGAGAGCCGGGTGGTCAGATAGACGAAGAATCCGATCAGCAAGAGCCCGACGCCGCCGATCGCCGCGAGGCGGGCGGGCCCGAGATTGCGCAAGGTCTGCAGCAGGTTGTTCACGCGCGGTCCCCGATCGGAAGTCTTTCCGGCATGGTCTCCACACAGTCTCCGTTCGCGATTGCGAAACGGTTTGTGCAAGTTCCGCGCCGGTCTTGCCTACGTTGGGGCATGCTGCGGCGTCTTGATGAAGAGAGGGTTAATCGGCGGCAGTTTTTGCCGGGCGCCCGGCAAAATATGCCTAGTGCTCCGCAAATGTTGCAGCCCTGCGACCGCGGCGCCACAGCGGGTTTCGCAACCTTGGGTCACAATGACGCAGCCAAGCCACGGCATGGGCGGCGCGACACCGATTGCGCGACTTTCGGTAAAATCATACCGCGCAATGCGCGAGAAGAGTGCGGTCCTATGACCAACAGGCCGATTCCCGCGAACAGGCGCCTGCCCAAAAGAGGTATCTGGTCCAGCCAAGGTTGACATCGGCAACACCCGATCATAGCTGAGTTGCATTCCATGCCCGAAACCGGCCGATTCGTCTTCCCGGCGAGGTATTTCCAGGCTCGGCCGCCGGAAGCGGTGCTTCGAGGCGGGTGCCGACCGGCCCACTGGCCGGCGGCGGGAATAATCGGCTGCCGGGACCAGTACAGGAGCGAAGGGGAAGAGCGATGAAACGGCGTGGCCGCGAGAAGAAGGAAGGCCTGAACGAGGTCGATGTGTTCGTCGGCCAGCGCCTGCGGGAACTGCGCATGCTCGCGGGGCTCAGCCAGAGCGACGTCGCCTCGGCGCTGGGGCTGACCTTCCAGCAATTGCAGAAATACGAGCGCGGCTTCAACCGCGTGTCCTCCAGCCGCCTGTTCAAGCTGGGCCAGTTCTTCCGTGTCCCCGTCTCCGTCTTCTTCGAAGGGCTGGAGAACCGCCAGCCGGCGGCCGAGGGCGGCGAAGTGCCGGCGGCGGGTGGCGGCGAGGAGCAGGAGAACACCCTGCAATCGCGCGAGGCGCTGATGCTGGCGCGCTATTTCCAAAGCATCCGCGATCCGCAGATCCGGGCCGCCATCCGCGAGCTGGCCGAGCGCTGCGCCGAGCAGCAGGCCGACGGCGGTGCCTCTGCCGGCGGCGGAGCAACCTCCAGCGGGGCATCGGCGTCCAGGCGCGGCCGCGGCCGCCGGGCGGAGCAGGGCGGCCACGCCTGAGGCCGTCTGCCTGGAAGACCTGTGCCTGAAACCGCCCGGAAGCGTTCAGGCCGGCTTCAGCCGCCGGTAATGGTCCAGGAAGTCGGCCAGCGCCTCTTCCGGGCCGAGCGGCAGGATGGCGGCCTCGTCGGGGTCCGGCAGGTCGCGCCAGTTGACGCGGTGCGGCGCGCAGAGGTCGCGCAGCTCGGTCGCCAGCGCCCGCTGGTCGGCCAGCTTGACCGCTTTCGGCTCCGGATGGCGGAAGCCGAAGCGCAGGGCGAGCGCGCTCTTGATCGGCTCCACCGCCTGCCGGATGGCGTCGCGGCCGATCCGCACCTTCCATGGCGTCGGCCAGTCGCCGGTGAAGGCCTCCTCGCAGTCGTGCATCAGCGCGTCGTAGGCATAGCCCTCCGGCGCCAGCCGGCTGGCCAGCACGCAATGCTGGGCCACGCTGAAGAAGCGCTGGGTGTTGCCGACGAACCGGCACTGGTAGGCCAGCGGGCGGGCGATGTCCTCGATGTCGAAGGGGCCGAAGTCCGGGTTCTCCAGATCGACGGTGCGCCCCGAATAGGTGATCATGACCGCCGTCGGCTCGGGCACGTCGAGCAGATCGAACTGGTCGGGATGGATGATGCGCGGCGACCCGCCGCGCCGCTTCGGCGTTGCTTTCTTCATGATCCTGGACTCTGAAAAATCCCCCTCTCCCCCGGGGAGAGGGTCGGGGTGAGGGGGATGCACAGCGAGGATTCTCGGGTCGGGCACGCAGTGCGCCCCCCTCACCCTAACCCTCTCCCCGGGGGGGAGAGGGGATACTATCCGCCGGATCGCGCACCAGGCTGCTTGTGGCGGCGACGGTCGTTTCCAGCAGGGGCAGCAAGGCTGCGACCTTGTCGGTGTCGGCCGGGCTGTCGTTGATGGCCCGCGCGATGGCGGCCATGCGTGGCGTGCCGAAATTGGCGGCCAGCCCGGCCAGCGTGTGGGCGGCCTGCTTCAGCTCCTTCGGCCTGCCGGCCTGCAGGGCGGAGCGGATCGCCGTCAGCTCGCGCAGCGCCGTCTCCGGCAGCAGCTGCAGCATCCCGTCCAGCGCCTCGCCGCCCAGCGCCAGCCGCAGTTCGGCCAGCTTCACCCGGTCGACCAGCGGCAGGGCCGAGAAATGGCCGCTGGCGGCCGGCGGCCGGCTGGGCACCGGCACCACGCGCCCCTCCTGCGGCCGCGTCGCCAGATCGACCAGCACGGCGTTCAGCTGGTCCCAGTCGATCGGCTTGGTCAGATAGGCGTCGAGCCCGGCGGCCAGATGGCCGTCGCGATGCTCCGGCAGGGCGTCGGCCGACAGCCCGACGATGGGGATGCGCGCGACCGGCCCGTCCATCCGCCGGATCGCCCGCGCGGTCGACCGCCCGTCGAGCACCGGCATCTCCATGTCGAGGATCAGCGCGTCGTAGTCGGTCGCCGCCGCCAGCGCGTCCAGCGCCGCGCGCCCGTCGGTCACCGCGTCGATCCGGTGGCCGATGCGGGACATCATGGCGACGACCAGCATGCGGTTGATGTCGTTGTCCTCGGCCAGCAGCAGCCGCAGCGGCACCTGCGTCTGCTCCGGCGTCTCGGCCGCCCCGGGGAGCGTGGGGCGGGCTCCCAGCTCGCCGACCGGCGGCGCCTCCGCCAGCCGGCTGAGGATCGAGAAGCGGAAGGTGGAGCCGCGGCCGGGCGTGCTGGCGACGGTGATCCCGCCGCCCATCGCCTCCACCAGCCGCTTGCAGATCGCCAGCCCCAGGCCGGTGCCGCCATATTTGCGGCTGGTCGACACGTCGGCCTGGACGAAGGCGTCGAACAGGCGGGCGCGCTGCTCCTCCGTCATGCCGATGCCGTTGTCCTCCACCTCGAACCGCAGGGTGACGGGCGCATCGGCCGGTGCCGCACCGGTGAGCGGGTCGGCGGGGGGATCCGGCGACCAGACGGCGATCTCGATGCTGCCGCGGTCGGTGAACTTGATGGCGTTGGACACCAGGTTGAACAGCACCTGCCGCAGCCGGGTCGGGTCGCCGCGGATGTGGCGCGGCGTGTCGTCGGCGATGGAAGCCGACAGGCTCAGCCCCTTGGCCGCCGCCCGCACCAGGAACAGCTGGACCACGTCGTCCACCAGCCGGGGCAGGGAGAAGTCGATCTCCTCCAGCGTCAGCTGCCCGGCCTCGATCTTCGAGAAATCCAGCACGTCGTTCAGGATGGTCATCAGCGTGTCGGCCGACGACCGCAGCGTCCTGACGAAGGCCTTCTGCTGGTCGTTCAGCCCGGTGCCCATCAGCAGGTCGCCCATGCCGATCACTGCGGTCATCGGCGTGCGCAGCTCGTGGCTCATCATCGCCAGGAAGCGTGACTTGGCGCTGCTGGCATTCTCCGCCGCGATGCGGGCGGCCTCCGCATCCTCGCGCGCGCCGTCCAGCTTCTCGGCCAGGGCGAAGGTCTCGGCCGCCAGCCGGGTCAGCTGGTCCTCGGCGGCGCGCAGCTCCTCCTGCGACCGGCGGCTCTGGGTCACGTCGGCGCAGGAGCCGGCGATCCAGCGCGCCCGGCCATCGGACGGCCCCCCTGCTTCCGGCACCGGCCGCAGGGTCAGCGCGTTCCAGAAGGCGCTGCCGTCCTTGCGGTAGTTCAGCACCTCCACCGACAGGGGGCGCGCCTCCGCCAAGGCGGCGCGGATCGCCGCCGCGGTGTCCGGATCGGTGTCGGGCCCTTGCAGGAAATCGCCGTTGCGCCCGATCACCTCGCCGGCCTCGTAGCCGATCATGTCCAGGAAGGCGCGGTTGCAATAGACGATGGGATGGTCGGGCCGGGTGGCGTCGGACACGACGAGGCCGGCCCCGCTGGTCTCGACCACGGCGGCCAGCATCGCGGCATCGGGCGAGCCGCCGAAGAACGTCGTTGGGGAGGAGGGCGGCGCGGTCAAGGGCGGATCCCGGTCGGTTCAAAAAGAGCGCGCGAGGGGACAGGATAAGCGGTCGCGGGGCCGATTGCCATTGCCCGGCTGGAGGGCCCGGCCAGCAGACCCGGCCATGCGGGCCGGACGGGCAGACAAAGCATGCGAAACATTTTCTATCGCCACCTCATGGCGATTCCGTTAACGACTGTGCAACACTGCAATCCGAAAACTGTGCGGACCGGCCATGCCGATGGCGGCCGGAGAACTTTGGCGGAGCGGAGAGCGTCATGGTGGTGGAGGCAGGCAACCGGACCCGCCAGGTTCGGACGATACAGGATCTCGGTGTTCTTCTGGTCGAGGATGACGACTTCACCCGCAAGCTGATCTACCGGCTGCTGCACGACATCGGGCTCCGCACGGTGTTCGAGGCGGCGGACGGCATAAAGGCGCTCGAAATGCTGCGGGTGAACAGCGAGGACATCGACCTGGTGATCTGCGACCTGGAAATGCCGCGCATGGGCGGGCTGGACCTGCTGCACGCGCTGCGCACCGCCACCGGCAACCCGCTGGCCGACCTGCCGGTTCTGGTGCTGACCGGCCACCGCGAGGCCGACGTGGTCAAGCGCGCCATCGCCTACGGCATCTCCGGCTATCTGGTGAAGCCGGTGTCGAAGGCCGACCTGATGAAGCGCCTGACCTTCGCCATGCAGAAGCGCTGACAGCCGGGACCGGCGGCCCGCGGCTTTATTGCGCACCGCAACCCGCTCTGGCGCTTTCGCCGTCCTTGATGTAGAAGGAAGGCTGCTGCCGCCGTGACGCGAAAGGTCCATGGGTTCCTTCCATCCTTCGCCCGGCCCGCTCCGATCCCGTTTCCGGCCTCGGGGAGAGCCGTGAGCAAAGATCGACCTCCCGGGTCGTCCCCCAGGTCGCAAGACGCACGCCCCTCCGGCGCGGACCGGTCCTGCGCGCGCGTTTCCGATCTGTTGGACGACTTCCTGACGCGCGGCGACGCCGCCGAGTCCGGCGGTTCCGATCCGGACGACCCGTCCCCGGCAAGCCGCCCGACCGGCGAGGATCGCTCTAAAATCTCGCTCGGCGAGGACCGCTCTAAGATCTCGCTCGGCGAGATCATGGATGCGCTGGGCGACCGCGCCTTCGGCGCTCTGCTGCTGATCCTGTCCATTCCCAACGTGCTGCCGGTCCCCGGCCTGTCGACCGCCACCGGCGTGCCGATGATCCTGCTCGGCGCCCAGATGGCGGTGGGCCGGCACAGCCCCTGGCTGCCCCGCCGCATGCTGGCGGCCAGCTTCGACCGCAAGGCCTTCCTCGGCGTGATCCGCCGGGCCAAGCCGTGGGCGGAGCGGGTGGAGCGCCATCTGCGCCCGCGCCTGCCGGCGATGGCCGGCCCGACCGCCGAACGGCTGCTCGGGCTGGCGGTGGTGGTGCTGGCCGTCATCCTGTCCCTTCCCATCGTCTTCGGAAACCAGCCTCCCGCCCTCGCCATCGCGCTGATCGCGCTGGGGCTGATGGAATCCGACGGCGTCTTCGTGTCGGCCGGCCTCGTCGCCGGCCTTCTTGCCATCGTCATCGTCGCCGCCGTCCTGCTCGGTCTCGGGCAGGCGGCGGTCGCCGTGGCGCAACAACTGATCGGTTGAGGGAGCGCCCCCAAAGGGCACAAAGCCATGATTTGGGAATTGTTGGTCATCGTCCTGCTGATCCTGCTCAACGCCTTCTTCGCGATGTCGGAGATGGCGCTGGTGTCGGCGCGCCGCGCCCGGCTTCAGCAGATGGCCGAGGAGAAGGGCGGCGCCGGTGCCCGCGCGGCCCTGGAGCTGTCGGAAGACCCGAGCCGCTTCCTGTCCACCGTGCAGGTCGGCATCAGCCTGACCGGCATCATCGCCGGCGCCTATGGCGGCTCCACGCTCGCCGAACGGCTCGGCGGCGTGCTGGACGAACAGGTCGCCTGGATCGCCCCCTACGGCCACACCGTGGCGTTCGCCCTGGTGGTCGCCGCCATCACCTATTTCTCCCTGATCATCGGCGAGCTGGTGCCCAAGCGGGTGGCGCTGATCTCGTCGGAGCGGATCGCCTCGCTGGTCGCCGCCCCGATGCGCACGGTGTCGCGCCTGTCGGCCCCGGTGGTCTGGCTGCTCGGCGTGTCGAGCGACGCGGTGCTGAAGCTCCTGCGCCTGCCCACCTCGCGCGAGCAGACGGTGACGGAGGAGGAGGTCAAGACCCTGATCGCCGAAGGCACCCAGAGCGGCGTCTTCGAGCCGGCCGAACGCCAGATGATCGAGGGCGTCATGCACCTGTCCGACCGCACCGTGCGGTCGATCATGACCCCGCGCCCCGACCTGATGTGGCTCGACATCGACGACAGCCCCGAAACCTTGGCGCGCGAGATTCTGCGAGAGCGGCTATTCCCGCTTCCCGGTCTGCCGCGGCGACGTCGACGAGGTGCAGGGCATCGTCGCGACCAAGGCGCTGCTCGACCAGTCCTTGAAGGGGATCACCTTCGACTTGCGGACGGCGATGGTCCAGCCGCTGGTCGTCCATGACGGCACGCCGGTCTTCCGCCTGCTCGACCTGTTCAAGCAGGCCAGCGTCCACATGGCGGTGGTGGTCGACGAATATGGCAGCGTCGAGGGCCTGGTCACCATGACCGACATCCTGGAGGCCATCGCCGGCGAGCTGCCCGACAGCACCCAGGAAGGCGAGGCCGGCGCCGTCCAGCGCGAGGACGGCAGCTGGCTGGTCGACGGCATGACCCCGGTCGAGGAGGTCGAGGCGCTGGTCGGCGTCAAGAACATGAAGGGGGAGGGCGATTTCCACACCATCGCCGGCTTCCTGCTCGACCGGTTCGGTCATGTCCCGACCGCGGCCGAGCATTTCCACTGGAACGGCATCCGCTTCGAGGTCGTCGACATGGACGGCCGCCGCATCGACAAGGTGCTGATCCAGCTGAACCCGGAGGTGTCCGAGGGCTGAGGGCTGAGGAGGGATGGGGAGGGGACAGAAAGACCGGCGCCCCCTCAATGCAGCGCCGTCTCCCCGCCGCGGAAGCGCATCCCCCCGTCACCCTTGGTCATCCGCACCGCTTCGACCAGATCGCGAACTTCCTCCGACAGGTCGTTGGCGTCCCAGCCATGGCCGTCGGCGCCGGCCACCACCAGCAGGCGCAGCGTGGTGCGCAGAAGGTCGCCGGCCTCCCAGCCGTTGGACCGCTCCGCCTCGCGCGCCATGTGCAGCAGGCCGGTGGCACAGTTCAGGACCTCGGGGTCGACCTTCATCGGGCGCTCCTCCTCGCCCGCAATGGGCGAACTCTGTTGGTCTGACAAACAATTATCGGAACGCCACCTTGGTCTGTCAAACCCATCCTTCAGCGGCAAGGGGAAGGGCTTAGGTACCGCGTGCCGGTTGGGGCCGCTCCCCGAAGCCGTCCGCTGTACCTGCCCCCCTACGACACTCACTCCATATTGACGAACTCCCTACTAGTTGGTAGGCTCTCTGCATGAACACGCAATCGACCAGGGCCGACGATATTCTCGACTGTGCGCGCTCCCTCATCGTCAGGGGTGGCTACAACAGTTTCAGCTATGCCGACATTTCCAAGGTCGTCGGCATCCGAACGGCAAGCATTCACCATCATTTTCCCAGCAAATCCGATCTGGTCCGCGTGCTCGTTGCGCGGTATCGGGAGGAGGCTGCGGCCGGACTGGTCCAGTTGGAACAGGCCATCCCCGATCCGCTCGATCAACTTCGCGCCTATCTCGGCTATTGGGAGCGGTGTTTCGCCGATACGGCCGCCCCTTTCTGCGTCTGCGCGCTGCTTGCGGGCGAAATCCCGGTTCTGCCGGACGAGGTCGCCGTTGAGGTGCGGGCCCATTTCCGTCGGCTCGCCGACTGGTTGACGGGCGTTCTCGAACGCGGCGCCGCCCAAGGCCGCCTCCGCCTGTCCGGAACCGCCGGGGCCGACGCCGAGATGTTCATGGCGACCACGCATGGCGCGATGCTGTCGGCCCGTGCCTACGGCGACGCCACGGCCTTCGGCACCATAACCCGTCCCCTGCTGGAGCGGATCGCCGCGTGAAAGCGGCGGCCTCACCCGCCGGGCAAACGCGTGACCCCGCAGCCTACCAACCAGTAGGTAGTTTTAACGTCCCTTGAGGCGGGGCCTGTCCTGCCGGCCCTCCCGCTCCTCTGACCCTGAAAGGAAATCGCCGATGTTCGGAATTTCTCCGATTGGCTGGGTTCATACGCTCGGCAGCCTGCCGGCCATCCCGGTGGCTGCCTACATGTTCGCCCGCCACGGCCGGATCGTTCCGCGCTCCCTTCCGGGTGCCGTCTATTTCGCATCCATGCTGATCGGCGCCTCGACGGTCTTTCTCGTCGCCCACCAGTCCGTGAGCGTCGGCATCGGTGCCGTGACGATCCTGCTGCTGCTTGCGGGCTATGCGGTCGGGTGGATAGCGGCGGCGGGGCGTGCGGCCCGCTACGTCGAGACCGTCTGCCTCAGCGTCAGCGCCTTTCTGCTGATGGTGCCGACGGTCAGCGAAATCCTGCGCCGGGTTCCGGACGGCCACCCCCTGGTGACCGACCTGAAGTCGCCGCTGTTGCTGGGCGCCCAGGGTGCCTTGGCGGTCCTCCTCGTCATCGGGCTGACCGCCCAGATCGTCCATCTGGCGCGACGCCGGCAATAAACCGTCTCCCCCGGTGGGGGCCGCGGTTCAGTCCTCCAGCGGCGGCAGGCGGGAAACGAAACGGCCCTTGACGCCCTGCGGCCATTGCTTGAACGGAACGATGCCGTCCCCGGTGGCGGCATAGGCGCGCAGGTAAGCGGTCAGCGTCTCCACCGTCATCTCGTCCGGGGCGAAGTCGCCCAGCACATAGCTCATCCGCGTGGGCGAACGCACCGCGACGGCGCAGGGGCGCTTGCAGCTCATCAGGCATCGCATCGGCCGCAGCCGCACCGAGGCGGCCAGATCGGGCTGATCGGCCAGCGCCCGCTCCATCAGCGCCACCAGCTCGGCCCCCGGCCGGACGGCGTCGGGCGGGTCTTCCGGACGGCGGCAGGTCTCGCAGACGACAAGCTCGACTGTCCTGGTCTCGACGGTCATGAATTCGCTTTCCTGATGCTCATTGTCCGCTGCGGTCCGCCGCCTGGACATGCTGCGGGGCGAAGCTCAGGCGGCACTCGACTCCGGGATGGGCGTTCCGCATCGAGATGTCGGCACCCAGCTGTCCCGCCAACGCCAGGATGACCCGCATGCCCAGCGAACGGCCGCGCCGTATGTCGAAGTCGGCCGGCAATCCCTGTCCGAAATCCCTGACCAGCAAGCCAGCCTTCCCGTCCGTCCGCTCCAGGGTGATCCTGATCTCCCCGCCGCCGGTGTCGCGATAGGCGTACTTGATCGCGTTGGTCGCAAGTTCATTGACGATGAGCGAGATCGGTACCGCATTGTCGAGGGAAACCGCAAGGGAGACGGCGTCCACGCTGAAGGTGATGCCCTCCGGCGCCGTGCTCTGGAACCCCTGGGCCAGGGTTTCGAGAAAATTCGCGAGATCCACGCTGTCGGCCTCGTCGGCCCGGTAGAGCCGCTCGTGCAGAGTCGCCATGCTGCGGATGCGGCTGCTGGTGTCGAGCAGGGCCTCCCGCGCCGACGGATCCTGCAGCGTGCGGAGCTGGAGCTGGATGATGCTGCTGATCAGCTGAAGGTTGTTCTTGGTCCGGTGATTGACCTCCTTCAGGAGCGTTTCCTTCTGCTCCAGCAGCCGGGCCTTCTGCTTCAGGGCCAGACGGAGTTCCATCTGCGCCATCACCTGGTCGGCGAGCGCCTTCAGCGCAAAGCGCTGTCCCTCGCTCAGGTCGCGGGCGCGCCGGTCCAGGACGCACAGCGTTCCGATGCCGTGCCCGTCCCGGGATTGGAGCAGGCAGCCCGCATAGAATCGCAGACCCTCGCCGGCCCCGACCAGCGGGTTGGCGCAGAGCCGGTCATCGCCGAGCATGTCGGGGACGACGGTCACCCCCGGCTGGGCCAGGAAATGGCGGCAGATCGATATGTCGAGCGGGGTTTCCCGGATGCCGAGGCCGACTTCCGCCTTGAACCATTGGCGTTTGTCCTCGATCAGGTTGATGACGGCGATCGGGGCGTCGCAGATATGGGACGCCAGCGCCACGATCTGATCGAATCCCGGTTCGTGCGGCGTGTCGAGGATTTCATAGCGGTGCAGGGCGGCGAGGCGGTCCGGATCGGCGCTGGGAACCATGCTTTGAGTCATGACAAGGATAAATCCATGGTTGAAAAATGATCCCGCTTCTCTGCCATCCGGGGTGGCAGAGATCGACCAACAGGTCCGCGCCTTGGAAAAGAGACCAGTGCGCAGTTGCGATAACACTGCTTGCTACAGAGTCTGTCATTCTCTTCCGGCTTGCTCCATGTGGGATCGGTTGGATTGGGATCGGTTGGATTGGAAGTCCTCTTCGCCGCGAATACGCCGCGGCCGGCTTTGCGCATACGCCTCTGGCGGCCGTCCGGCGCAGGCCGGTGCCGGCGCGGCGTGTGAAGGGCGGCATGCGAACGGGGAGGTGCCCGTGCCGAATGGCATGGATCGCGATGTCAGGCCGGCCGGATCGCTTCCGCCTTGCCAACCACCCCGAAACTCCCGACGATGCGGGCCATCGGGGGCGACGGGCGGGAACGGCGGACGGGCATGAGCGCGAGGCAACGGATCGTCCGTGAACGCCGGCAATACAACCAGCTCGCCGCCGACCAGACGCTGGAGGACTACGCGCTCCGCTACACCGCGGAGCGGGCGCGGCGGTGGAGCGCCTGGCGCGTCGCCAACACCGCACTCGGCGCCATCTCCTTCCTGGCCTGCGAGGCGCTCGGCGCCGCAGTCACCCTGACCTACGGCTTCGAGAATGCCATGGCCGCCATCCTGGCGGTGGCGCTGCTCAGCATCCTGGTCGGGCTGCCGATCACCTACCATGCGGCCAAGGCCGGGGTGGACATCGACCTGCTGGCCCGCGGCGCCGGCTTCGGCTATCTCGGCTCGACCATCACCTCGCTGGTCTACGCCTCCTTCACCTTCATTTTGTTCTCCATCGAGGCCAGCATCATGTCGGCCGGGCTGACCATGGTGCTGGGCATCCCGGCCTCGGTCGCCCATGTCATCAGCTCGTTGGCGGTGATCCCCATCGCCGTCTACGGCATTCGCTTCATCAGCCGCATGCAATGGGCGACGCAGCCGGTGTGGATCCTGCTGCAATGCGTGCCGCTGGCCTATTTCTTCCTGCTCGACCGCGAGACGCTGGCGCAATGGACCTCGCTGCCCGGCGTCTACGCCCCCGACGGCGGGCTGTCGCTGCTGCCCTTCGGCATGGCGGCGTCGGTCCTGCTCTCGCTGCTGCCGCAGATCGGCGAGCAGGTCGACTATCTGCGCTTCCTGCCCTCGCAGGCCCGCATCGGCCGGGTGCGCTGGTGGGCGGCGATGCTGGCCGGCGGGCCGGGCTGGGTGCTGATCGGCAGCCTGAAGCTGGCGGCGGGGTCGCTGCTGGCCTTCCTTGCCATCAAGCACGGGCTGCCGCTGGAGGACGCGGTGCAGCCCAACAGCCTGTACCACATGGCCTTCCTCGACGTGTTCGGCTCGCCCGCCGCGGCGCTGGCGCTGACCGGCATCTTCGTCGTCGTCTGCCAGATGAAGATCAACGTCACCAACGCCTATGCCGGCTCCATCGCCTGGTCGAACTTCTTCTCCCGCCTGACCCGCAGCCACCCCGGCCGCGTCGTCTGGCTGGTTTTCAACGTGCTGCTCGCCCTGCTGCTGATGGAGATCGGCATCCTCGGCGTGATCGAGAGCATCCTCGGCCTCTACGCCAACGTCGCGGTGGGCTGGCTGGGGGCGGTCGCCGCCGATCTGGCCGTCAACAAGCACTTGGGATTCAGCCCGCCGGGGATCGAGTTCAAGCGCGCCCACCTCTACGACATCAACCCGGTCGGCACCGGGGCGATGGGCCTGTCGGTGCTGTGCTCCACCACCGCCTTCTTCGGCCTTCTCGGGCCGGTTGCCCAGGCGCTGGCCCCCTTCATCGGGCTGGTGGTCGCCTTCGCCGCCGCCCCGCTGATCGCCTGGAGGACCAAGGGCCGCTATTACATCGCCCGCAAGTCCGACCGGCTGCCCGGCGACGCCGCGACCATCCGCTGCTCGATCTGCGAGAACCCGTTCGAACGGCAGGACATGGCCTTCTGCCCGGCCTACGACGCGCCGATCTGCTCGCTCTGCTGCACGCTGGAGGCGCGCTGCCACGACCTGTGCAAGACCGACAGCCGCTTCGCCGACCAGATCGCCCGCAGCCTGCAACGGGTGCTGCCGAAGCGGATGGCCGCCGGCGTCCACACCCGCACCGGCCATTTCATCGGGGTGATGACGCTGTTCTCGCTGGTGCTGGGCGGGGTGCTGGTGGTCATCGACTTCCAGTACGCCAATGCCGAGGCGGCGGAGCGGGCGGCGATCCACACCGCGCTGGTCTCCGTCTTCGTCTGCCTGTTCATCCTGTCCGGCGTCGCCGCCTGGCTCCTGGTGCTGGCCCATGAGAGCCGCCGCAAGGCGGAGGAGGAGACCGGCCGACAGACCGCCATGCTGATGGACGAGATCGCCGCCCACGAACGCACCGACGCCGCCCTGCAAAAGGCCAAGGAGGTGGCGGAGGCCGCCAACGCCGCCAAGAGCCGCTACATCATCGGCGTCAGCCACGAGATCCGCGCGCCCTTGAACGCCATCTCCGGCTATGCCCAGCTCCTGGAGAGCAACAGCACCCAGCGCCCGCAGGATGCCGTCCGCGTCATCCGCCGCAGTGCCGAGCATCTGTCGAACCTGATCGACGGGCTGCTCGACATCTCCAAGATCGAATCGGGCCTGCGCCGGCTCAGCCGCGACAAGGTGCAGCTGATCGACTTCCTCGACCAGCTGGCCGACATGTTCCGCATCCAGGCCGCGGCCAAGGGGCTGGACTTCCGCTATGCCCGCGTGCCGCACCTGCCGGCCTGGGTCCACACCGACAGCAAGATCCTGCGCCAGATCCTGATCAACCTGCTGTCCAACGCGGTGAAATACACCGAAACCGGCCATGTCGCCCTGACCGTCCGCTACCGCAGCCAGATCGCCGAGTTCGAGATCGCCGACAGCGGCATCGGCATCCGCGAGGAGGATCAGGACCGCGTCTTCGAACCGTTCGAGCGCGGGCGCGGGGCGGCGGTGCGGGCGGTGGCCGGCACCGGGCTCGGCCTGACCATCACGCGGGTGCTGACCCGGATCATGGGCGGCGACATCGCGCTGCGCAGCAAGGCGGGGGAGGGCAGCGTCTTCACCGTCCGCCTGCTGCTGTCGGAGGCGATGCACCGGCCGGGCGAGCAGGCGGAGCGCCGCGCCATCACCGGCTATGCCGGGCCGCAGATCACCATCCTGCTGGCCGACGACGACCGCGACCATCTGGCGCTGATGACCGATATCCTGCGCCCGCTGGGCTTCGTGCTGTTCACCGCGTCCGACGCCGCCACCTGCCTGGAACTGGCGGCGCAGTGCAAGCCCGACGTCGCCATGCTCGACATCTCGATGCCGGGCGAGAGCGGCTGGGACGTGGCGGAGGGACTGCGCCGGCAGTTCGCCGACCGCATCCGCATCGTCATGGTCTCGGCCAATGCCTACGAGGCGCAGGGGCCGGGCGACGGCCGGGCGCCGCACGACGCCTTCGTCGCCAAGCCCATCGAAATCCACGCCCTGCTCGACCGGCTCCAGGCGCTGACCGGGCTGGAATGGATCCATGCGGTGGAAAAACCGGCGGAACCGCTTGCCCCGCCTCCGCCGCCGGCCGATCAAGCATCCATGCCCGCCTCGGCGCCGATCCAGCCGCCGGTCCGGACGCCGGTCCGGCCGCCTGCCCCGCAGCCAGCCGCCGGCCCGCCGGCGTCGGCGCTGCGTCATCTCGACGACCTGCGCCAGCTCGGGCGGATCGGCTATATTCGCGGGATCGAGGCCAAGCTGCGCGAGATCGAGGCGGAGGACGGCGCCGCGACGCCCTTCGTCGAACGGCTGCGAACGCTGGTGCGCGCCTTCGACCTGAAAGGGTATATGCGTGCGGTGGACGAGGCAGTGGCGCAGCGCGACGCTGCCCAGGGAGACCCAGTGCAGAGCGACACCGAGCGGGCGGACGATGATCTGGCAGAAGACGGGGCCGTGACCGGATGAAGCGCCGCGACATGATCCTGGTGGTGGACGACACCCCCGACACGCTGGGATTCCTGACGGAGGCCATCGAACAGGCCGACCTGACCGTGCTGGTCGCCATCGATGGCGAGGGCGCGCTGGATTCTGGTCGGCCAGATCACGCCGGACCTGATCCTGATGGATGCGGTGATGCCCGGCCTCGACGGCTTCGAGACCTGCCGGCGGCTGAAGCAGATCCCCCACCTGTCGCACATCCCCGTCATCTTCATGACCGGCCTCAGCGACACCGAGCATGTGGTGAAGGGGCTGGAGGCCGGCGGCGTCGATTACGTCACCAAGCCCATCGTGGTGGACGAGCTGATCGCCCGCATCCGCGTCCATCTGACCAACGCCCGCGTCGCCTACGCCGCCCGCGCCGCCCTCGACGCCACCGGCCGCTTCCTGCTGGCGACGGACGGGGAGGGCCGGCTGCTGTGGTGCACCCCGCAGGCGGAGCGGCTGCTGGCCGGCCTGCCGCCGGACGCCGCCTCCGCCCTGGCCGCCGGTCTGTCCGGCCTGCGCCGGACCTCCTGCCCCGGCGGTGCGGCCGAACCCTTCACGGCGGAGTTGCCGGACGGCGAGGGGGTGCGGCGGCTGGAGTTCACCTATCTCAGCCCGGCCAACCCCGACGAGTACCTGTTCCGCCTCAGCGAGCCGACCGCCGGCCGGCAGGAGGCGGTGCTGCGCGACGCTCTCGGCCTCACCGCGCGGGAGGCGGAGGTGCTGCTGTGGATCGCCAACGGCAAGCCCAACCGCGACATCGGCGAGATCCTGGGCATCAGCCCGCGCACGGTGAACAAGCACCTGGAGCAGGTCTTCACCAAGCTCGGCGTGGAGAACCGCGCGTCTGCCGCGGCGCTGGCGATCCGCACCCTGGCCGCGCGGGCGTGACGGCCCCGTCGTCGGGGCCGCCGGTCCGACTTGCGGCGGTCAGACTTCGACCGTCGGCTCGGCACCGCTGCGCCCGGCGATGATGTGGTTCATGATGCAGGTCATCACCGGCTCGCCGCGCTGGTTCAGCGTGGTGTAGGCCAGCCGCACCGTGCCGCGGCCGCCGCGGCGGGACGGGATCGTCTCCACCACCTCCGCCCGGACGCGGATGGTGTCGCCGGGCCGCACCGGCCGCAGCCAGCGCAGCTCGTCCATGCCCGATCCGCCCAGGCTGGTGCCGGTGATCAGCCCGATGTCGCGGAACAGCCGGAAGGTCAGCGACAGCGTGTGGAAGCCGCTGGCGATCAGCCCCTGGAACGGCCCGTCCGCCGCCGCCACCATGTCGATGTGGAAGGGCTGCGGGTCGAAGCGCAGGGCGAAATCCATGATCTGGCTCTCGGTCAGGGTCGCCCCCTCCGAGTCGAACACCTCGCCGATGCAGAAATCCTCGAAATGGCGGCCGGGCATCGTCGCTTTTCTCCCCTTGGTCTGTCTTGTCGGTCGGGCCTTGTCGCCGCCGCCGGAGAGTAGCCCGCCCGGCGCATCCGGCAAAGGGCAGGGACGCCACGGCCAAGGCATAGGCCCTACGTCGTAAACCGTTGGCGTTATTCGCATTCCGGTCGTGATCGGGCATGTTCCCGGTCGGATTCCAGACCATCGACGGACGGATGTCACCACTCCCTGCGCACAGTACCTCCCAAGGCACGTCGATGCCGCCGCCATTCCGTTGCGTCGTGTTTTCGGTTGCCGGGCAAGCCCTGGCGCTGCCGGTGGAAGCCGTGCGGCGCTTTTTGCCGTTGCCGCGGCTGGACCGACTGCCGACGGCACCGCTGCCGGTGGAGGGCGTCTTCCGCTACCAGGGAGAGCTGGTTCCGGTCCTGCGCCTGGATGTCCTGCTCGACCTCGTCCCGTTCAATTCTGTTGCAGGCGCCCCGGCGCCCGGCCTCTATTCGCCGCTTCTCCTCGTCACCTGGCAGGGCCGGCCGGCAGCGCTGCTGGCCGATCAGGTCCATGGCGACACGCTGGTGGAACCGGCGGAGCGCACGCCGTCCGATCCGGCGCTGAGTTTCAACGGCTGTGCCGCGGGTGCCTTCCCGGACCGGGTGACCGGCCGCGGCGGCAGCGTGACCCTGCTCCAGCCCGACCGGCTGCTGAACGAGGCGGAGGGGCGGCTGCTCGACGCCTTCCGGGCGTCGGCGGAACGCCGTCTGGCGCAGTGGCAGGCCCCCGCCGAGGCAAATGACGAGGCGGACGGCGAGGCATCCGCCGGGAACGGGACCGCATGATGGCGAACCCTGCCGCAACCATCGAGGCGATCCGCCGCGACCCGCATTTCCAGCGCCTGAAGGCGATGGTGATCGATGCCACCGGCCTTGCCTACTACGCCGACAAGGACGCCGCCTTCGCCGAGCGGATCAACCGCCGGCTGCCCTTCGGCACCGTCACCACCGTCGCCGGCTATCTGGCCGCATTGGAGGCGGAGGGGCCGGGCGGCCCGGAATATCAGGGGCTGATCAACGAGCTGGCGGTGGGGGAGACCTTCTTCTTCCGCTACATCGAGCAGTTCGACGCGCTCCGCGCCGTCGCCATCCCCGAATGCATCCGCCGCAACCAGTCGAGCCGCCTGCTGCGGGTCTGGAGCGCCGGCTGCTCCATCGGGCCGGAAGCCTACACCATCGAAATCCTGCTCAAGCAGCATTTCGCCAGCCAGTTGGAAGGCTGGCAGGTCCACATCGTCGGCACCGACATCAACGGTGCCTTCCTGGAGCAGGCGCGGCGCGGCGCCTATGGCGACTGGGCGGTGCGCGGCCTGTCGCCGGAAACGCTGGAGGCCTGCTTCGACCGCCAGGACAAGCTGTGGTCGGTGAAGCAGAAATACCGGCAATGGACGACCTTCATGCCCTTCAACCTGGTGGAAGGAGCGATACCCTCCTATCCGCACGGGATCGGGCATTTCGACATCATCCTGTGCCGCAACGTCATGATCTATTTCGACGAGGCGACGCGGCACCGGCTGCTCGGCAACCTGCACAAGGCGCTGGCCGACGGCGGCTGGCTGGTTGTCGGCCATGCCGAGGCCGGGCCGCAGATGAACGAGCTGTTCATCCCGGTGTCGGTCCCCGGCGCCACCCTCTACCGCAAGCAGGCCGAACCGCCGGCCATGGCCGCGGTCAGCCGCAAGGCCACACCGAGCCCGGCCGCGGCCGCGCTGACCCTTGCAGCGGCGCCGCGCCGCGCCGCCAGAGCCCCGGCGAAGCCTGCGCCGCGGTCCGCAACCGATGCCGCTTCCGCCCCGCAATCCGCCGGTCCGCAATCCCGCTCCCCCGCCTCCCCCCGCCGGCGTCCGGTGTGCCGGCTCCGCCGGATGCGGCCGAGACCAGCGAGCGCTCCTCGCAGCTGGAAGCCTGCCTGGCCCGGGTCGAGGCGCAGCGGCTCGACCCCGCCGCCCACTACCAGCTGGGTCTGGTGGAGGAGGAGCTGGGCGTCGGCGACCCGGTGGCGGCCTTCAAGCGGGCGCTCTATCTCGATCCGCGCTTCGTCCTGGCCGACTATCATCTGGCCTTGGCCTATTGGCGGCGCGGCCGGCTGGTCCCGGCCCAGCGCCATTTCCGCAACGCGCGCGAGGCGCTGGACAACCGCGCCGACGGCGAGGCGGTGACGGAAGGCGGCGGCCTGACCGTGCAGGAACTGCGCGGCATGCTGGACCTCTGGCTGACCGGTGAGGAGGGCTGATGGACGAGACGCTTGCCGGTGCCGGGGCCGCACCGCTCATCGCCGCCCTCGACAGCGCATCGCCCGACCGCGCCGCCGGCCGTGTATCGGTCGACTGGGACGCGGTGCGCGGGAAGCTGGCGCACCGCACCGCCGACCTCGAGGCGACCTTTGCCGGCCGGGGCCCCTGGGCCGACGCCGTGCTGGACCGCCGGGCGCAGGAGCTGGCCGAAGTCCCGCAGCGCGACGACGAGGCGGGCACCGGCACGCCGATGCTGGTCGCCCGCGGCGCCGAGACCCTCTATGGGCTGGAGCTGCGCCATCTCGGCCATATCGTGCCGATGCCGCGGCTGGCCCGCGTGCCGGGGGCGCCGCCGGCAATCCTCGGCGTGATCGCCGTCGCCGGCAAGGTGATGCGGCTGTTCGATCTCGACAGCCTGTGCAGCGGGACGCATGCCGCCGCCGTCGGGATCGACCAGCCAGGCTACGCCATCGTCCTGCGCACCGGCACCGGCCGTCCGGCCGCCCTGCGCCTGCACGAGGTCGAGCGGGTGGACGACATCGTGCTGCCGCGGACCTCCGTCCCGGCGGAGGCCGGGCCGCTGGTCCGGGCGATCACCGCGGACCGCATGGCGATCCTCGACATGGCCGCCTTGCTCGACCTCGTGAAAACCTGAAAACCGCCTGATCCACCTTAAAAAACCGCCTGGGGCCGGAGTGGAAGAATGAACGTGAAAGTCGCACACAAGCTGGTCCTGGGATTCGGCGTCGTCTGTGTCCTGACCGCATTGCTGGCGCTCTACCAGATGTCGCGCTTTTCCGACGCGCTGTCGGTGATCATGGCAGTGTCCAGCTACGACACCGAGGCCGCCGACATGGTGGTGTCGGTCGGCAACTATCAGGCGGAGCTGCGCAGCACCCGGGAAGCGGCGTTGAACGCGGTGTCGGTCGCCAATGCCGAGGGGCGGGCCGCCGACATCCCGGCCATCATGGCGCCGATGCGCAGCCAATATGAACAGACCGGACAGAAGCTGCGCGAGACGCTGGGCAAGCTGCGCTCGATGGTCGCCGAACGCTCGCAGAACAGCGTGACCGACAGCCGCCGCAAGGGCTGGGTGGAGCTGGACACGTCGGTGACCGAGATGAACCGCGCCATCGGCGCGGTGGGCGACGAGGCGCGGACCATCTACACCCTGCTGGAGCGCAATCAGGTCGCCGAGGCGCTCCAGCGCCGCCAGCAGGTGGACCAGCTGCGCAAGGTGATGGAGCAGCGCATCGACGCCGCCCAGACCGCCATCGACCACCTGACCGCCGCCGGCCGCGACGACATCCGGGCGATCTACAACTCCGCCATCCAGTCCTCGGTCATCGCGCTGGTGGCCGTCTTCCTGATCGCGGTGGGGGTGGCCTACACCATCGGCAGCTCGATCACCCGCCGGCTCGGCCGCGCCATCGACTTCGTCACCAAGGTCGGCCATGGCGACCTGACGCAGGAGATCATGATCGCCGGCAAGGACGAACTCGCCGTCCTCGGCCAGCATCTGAACGAAATGGCCGGCCGGCTGAAGTCGATGGCCCGCACCACGCGGGAGACGGCGGAGAGCGTCCACGCCGCCACCGCCCAGATCCGCGCCTCGACCCAGCAGCAGTCGGCCAGCGTCGCCGAACAGCTGGCGGCGGTGGAGCAGACCACGGCGACCCTGTCGGAGATCACCGAGTCCGGCGCCCAGATCAACCGCCGCGCCCAGGACGTCTCCCACGGCGCACAGACGGTGGCGGCCTCCAGCCATTCCGGCATGAAGGCGGTGGACGACACCATCCAGGCGATGGACGCCATCCGCGAACAGGCCGAGGCGGTGGCCGAGAACATCGTCATGCTGTCCGAGCGCACCCAGGCCATCGGCGAGATCATCGTGACGGTGAACGACATCGCCGAGCGCTGCCACCTGCTGGCGCTGAACGCCGCCATCGAGGCGGCGGCGGCCGGCGAGCATGGCCGCACCTTCTCCATCGTCGCCGGCGAGATCAAGAGCTTGGCCGACCAGTCGAAGGAGGCGACCTCCCAGGTCCGCTCCAACCTGTCGGAGATCCAGCACGGCATCAACGCGTCGGTGATGCTGACGGAGGAGGCGGTCAAGCGCGTCGCCGCCGGCAAGCGCCAGACCGACGCCACCCAGTCGACCATCCGCACCATGGCGGAGAACATCCAGGAGAGCGTGCTGGCCTTCCAGCAGATCGTCGCCGGCACCAACCAGCAGCAAATCGGCCTGGAGCAGGTGATCCAGGCGCTCCAGAACATCCGCGAGGCGAGCAGCCAGACGGCGGCCGGCACCCGCCAGCTTGAAGGTGCGGCCGCCAACCTGAACAACCTCGGCCAGGGTCTGGTCGAGGCGGTGCGGAACTATCAGGTGTGACGATGCACCGCCGAGGCCCCTGAATGGACATCCGCCAGCGCCTGCTCGCCGCCTTCGACCTGGAGCACAAGGACCATCTCGCCGCGATCCGCAACGCGCTCCGCGATGCGGAGGCGACGGGCGATGCGCCGGATCTCGTCGACATCCACCGGCGCGCCCACAGCCTGAAGGGCGCCGCCCGCGCCGTCGACCTGCCGGAGGTGGAGGCGATCTCCCACCGGCTGGAGGCCGCCTTCATCGCCGTGCAGAAGGGCGAGATCCCGCTCGATCCCGCCAGCGTCGGCGTGGTGCGCCGGTCGCTCGACGCCATCGAGGATCTGGTCGCCTGGTCGCTCCAGGGCGGCGACGCGGTGGAGACCGCCGGCGTGCTCGCCGATCTCGACGCGCTGGCCGCCGGCCGCAGCGGCGGGCCGGTCCCGGCTGCGTCTCCGGCCCCCGCCCGCGCCGCCCGCCGGCCGCCGGCCGAGCGGGAGCGAGCCGACACCGCCGACAGCGCCGCCCTGGTCCGCATCGCGGCACAGGGGCTGGAACGCCTGTCGGAAACCGCGTCGGCCCTGCTGCCGGAGGTGGAGGCCCAGGCCGGCCTCGGCGAACAGCTTCGCACGATGCGCCGGGAATGGCGGGCGCTCGACCGGGCATGGCGGCATCTGCGCCTTCAGATCGGCCGCGGCGTCCGGGCGGATGCGGGGGCGGGGGGCGACGCGCTGTCCGACACGCTGCCCAGCGCGCTGGACGGGCGTGGCGCGCTCCCCGCGCTGATGGCTTTCGAGCGCCGCTTCCGCGCGCTCGGCGGCGCGCTCGACAGCGCGCACCGCAGCCACGACCGGCTGTTGTGGTCGATGCGGCGCTGGGGCGGCGGCCTCCAGCAGGACATGCGGCGCCTGCGCATGCTGCCGGCGGAAAACCAGCTGAGCGGCCTGGGGCGCATGGTCCGCGACATCAGCCGGGCCGAAGGCAAGGAGGTCGAGGTCGATGTCCGCGGGCTGGAGGTCGAGGCCGACCGCACCGTGCTGCAGCGGTTGAAGGATCCGATCCTGCACATCGCCCGCAACGCCATCAGCCACGGCATCGAGACGCCGGCGGAGCGGCTGGCGCTGGGCAAGCGGCCGGCGGCGCGCGTCACCATCGCCGCCTCGGTCGAGGGCGCGCGCCTGCGCCTGCGCATCGAGGATGACGGCCGCGGGCTGGACCGCGCGGCGATCCTGCGCAAGGCGGCCGAGCGCGGCCTGATCGACGCCGCCGACCTGTCGGCCGGCGCGGAGCTGCCGCAGGAGCGGCTGACCGAATTCCTGTTCCATCCCGGCTTCTCCACCGCCGCCCGGACCACCGAGCTGGCCGGGCGCGGCATGGGCCTTGCCATCGCGCGGCGCGAGGTGGAGCGGCTGCAGGGCAATTTGACCATCGCCGACCGGCCCGAGGGCGGCGGCACCGCGGTCACCATCGAGGTGCCGCTCAGCCTGCTGAGCCAGCGCCTCGTCTTCGTCGCCGTGCAGGACCAGACCCTGGCGATCCCGTCCGCCGACGTGGTCCGCCTGCGCACCGCCACCGCCCAGTCGCTGTTCTCCGGCACCGGCACGCCGATGACCCGCATCGGCGAGGAGGAAATTCCCGTCACCTCGCTGGCCGCCCTCCTGGGCATGGAGGCGCCGGTGGTGCCGTCGGCCGAGCGCGGGCTGTCGCTGGTCGTGGTGCGGGCGGGGGACCGGCGGCTGGCGCTGGCGGTCGACCGCTTCGTCGCCACGCGCGAGACGGTGGTGACGGCGGCGGAGGAGACCGGGCTGGACAGCGGCCGCTATCTCGGCACCGTGCTGATGGACGACGGCGGACCGGCGCTGGTGCTGAACATTCCGGGCCTGATGCCGCTGCCCGGCAGCACTCTGCCGCCCCCGGCCCGCCCTGCCGAAGAGGCGACCCCTGCCCGGGCGCATATCCTGGTCGTCGATGACAGCATCACCACCCGCACGCTGGAAAAGAGCATCCTCGAAGCCCATGGTTATCGGGTGACGCTGTGCGTGGACGGGCGCGAGGCGCTTGAGCGCCTGTCGGAAGGGATGGAGGTTGGCCTGATCATCAGCGACGTCGAGATGCCGCGCATGGACGGCTTCGCCCTGTTGCAGGCGGTGAAGGCGGACAAGCGGCTGGAAGAGATCCCGGTGATCCTCGTCACCTCGCGCGCCAGCGACGAGGACCGCGAGCGCGGCCTGCGGCTCGGCGCCGACGCCTACATCGTCAAGACGCGATTCGACCAGAACGAGCTTCTGGCCGGCATCCGGCGGCTGCTGTGAGCGGCCAGACGAACGGCGGCCCCCTCACCACCGGACCCCGTCGCATCCGCGTGCTGGTGGTCGAGGACAGCCCGGTCATCCAGCAGCTGCTGAGCCACGTCATCAGCGCCGACCCGCGGCTGGAGGTGGCGGGCATCGCGTCGAGCGGTGAGCAGGCGCTGCGCATGATCGAGCGGACGGCGCCCGACGTGGTGTCGCTCGACATCCGCCTGCCGGGCATCGACGGCTTCGAGGTGACCAGCCGAATCATGCGGCAGACCCCGCTGCCGATCGTGGTGGTGGCGTCGGACGTGCGCGACCTCGACATTCCGATGCGGGCGCTCCAGGCCGGCGCGCTGGCGGTGGTGGAGAAGCCGGGCAGCATGGCGCGCGCCGACTACCAGACCGTGGCGCACCATCTCTGCACCCAGCTCGTCATCATGAGCCAGGTGAAGGTGATCCGCCACCGCATCACCGCCCGCGCCGCGCGGTCCGCTTCCGGCATGCCCGCAGGAGTGACCGCGGATGCCCCGTCTCAGGAAGGCAGGCTCCCGGACGAGGCGGTGGCCGCCGACGGCCGGCTCCGGCGCTTCCGCGCGGTGGGGCTGGTCGCCTCCACCGGCGGGCCGGCGGCGCTGGCGAAGATCCTCCGCGATCTGCCGGCCGACTTCCCGCTGCCGGTCTTCGTGGTCCAGCATATGGGCGCGCCCTTCATGGCCGGTTTCGCCAGCTGGCTCGGCACCGTCTCCGCCCTGCCGGTGCGGCTGGGCGAGGCCGGGCTGACCCCGCGGCCGGGCACGGTCTATGTCGCGCCGGGCGACCGGCACCTGCTGGTGGACGGCGCCACGCTGCGCCTGACGGCCGACCCGATGGTGTGCGGCCAGCGCCCGTCGGGCGAGGTGCTGTTCCAGTCGATGGCGCGCGCCTATGGCGCGTCCGGCATCGGCGTGCTGCTGACCGGAATGGGCGAGGATGGTGCCAGAGGGCTGGTGGACATGCGGACGGCCGGCGCCTACACCGTAGCCGAACATGCCTCCACGGCGGTGATCCACAGCATGCCCGGCACCGCGGTGCGGCTGGGCGGTGCGGTGGAGGAGCTGCCCCTCGACCGGGTGGCCGGACGGCTGCTGCAATTGACCTCCGACGATAAGATGGCGTCATGAACGGACAGCGCACCTTGGTTGTCATGGGTTCCCAGACGCAGGGGCTTCTGCTGAAGCTGCTGCTGGAGGAGCGCGGCGTGGAGACGGTCTGCGTCGACGGCGTCGAACCCGCGCTGGCGGAGATCGCCGGCACCCCGCAGGATCTGCTGATCGTCGAGGGCGAGCTTGCCGGCCCGACCGGCCTGGCCGAGCTGCGCGCCCGCACCGACGCCGCCGTCATCGTGCTTGGCCGCGGGGAGGGGGAGAGCGATCCATCCAACCCCAAGGCGGTGGTGGAGGCCGCCTGCACGCTGATCGAGCGGCGCAGCGCCCCGCCGACGGCGCCGGAGATCTTCCACCGCGCCCACATCCTGATCGTCGACGACAGCGCGACCTACCGCGAATTCCTGCGCGCCGAGCTGGAGCAGGAGGGCTGCACCGTCACCGCCGCCCGCAACGCCGACGAGGCGGTGGAGGCGCTGTCCGGCGGCGCGCTCGACTGCGTCATCCTGGATCTCGTGATGCCGGGCACCAGCGGCACCCAGCTCTGCGAAAGATTTCGACAGGTTCCGCCGCCGGCGCGGTCTGTTCTTCCAAATCGTCATCCTGACCAGCCAGGACGATGAGGAACAGCTGATGATCAGCCTGAACGCCGGCGCCGACGATTTCGTTGGAAAGGCACAGACGATGGATGTGCTCAAGATCAGGTTGATGGCGCTTCTCCGCCGCAAATACTTCGTCGAGGACCATCTTATCCGTTTGCCGCGTCCTGCACCTTCCGCATAGGAGGGGAGTAGGGCCATCGTTTGATTTCGGAAGCGGGCTTGACCGTTTATTCTCTGCGGGCTTTACGAAACTGTCCGACGGTCCGGCAGGTGCCCATGGCGATCAGCCTCCAGCCCATCCACGAGCCCCCGATCTCCAGGGACGCCGACGCAAGAGACACCGACGCGATGCACCGAACTTCGGCCACCCATAGTTCCCCGACCGATCTCCGCTATCGCGAGTGCCTTGAGAATGCCCGGCGCGTCTGCACGGCCGCGACGGTCCCGACCATGCTGGTGGTCGGCGGTCCGGAGATGGCCGCCGTCCGCTGCAACGAGTCGCTGGCGACCCTGCTGAACCGCCCGCGCGCCGCCGCCCGCGACGAAAGCGGGCCGGGCCTGCTTCCGGGCGGCTGGACCGCGGTGGCCGAGGCGCTGCGCCCGCTCTACCGTGACGGAACCGCCGACAGCCCGGCCTCGCCCCCCGACAGCGTCCGGCTGACCCTGCCCAGCGAACCGCCGATCGGCCTGCGCGCGACGCCGCTGCTGGTCGACGGCCGGGTGGTCGGCGTGCTGGCGACGGCGACGCTGGACGGCGCCATCGCCCAGATGGCCGAGACCATGCGGGCGGAGGTGGCGCGCACCACCGCGGCGCGTTCCCGCTTCCTGGCCTCGGCCAGCCACGATCTGCGCCAGCCCTTCCAGGCGATGCGCCTGTTCCTCGATGCCCTGACCAACCAAGTGGAGGGCAACGCCCGGGCGTCGCGCACCGCCGGCATGCTGGCCAACGCGATGACGGCGGGCGAGCAACTGCTGAACGCCCTGCTCGACATCTCGACGCTGGATGCCGGCACTGTCGAGGCCGACATGCAGGCGGTGCCGCTCGACGCGCTGCTGCAATCGCTGGCCGACGAATTCCGCCCGCAGGCGGAGGAGAAGGGGCTGCGCCTGCGCGTCCATGTGCCCTGCCGGGCGGTGACGCGCAGCGACCCGGTCCTGCTCGGCCGCATCGTCCGCAATCTGCTGGCCAACGCCATCCGCTACACCCAGCGCGGCGGCATCATGCTGGGCCTGCGCAAGCGCGACGGCCGCTGGCGCATCGAGGTGTGGGACACCGGATTCGGCATTCCCCAGGACAAGCTGGACGTCATCTTCGACGAGTTCCACCAGCTGACCAACCCGGCGCGCGACCCCACCCGCGGCCTCGGCCTCGGCCTCGCCATCGTCCGGCGCCTGTCGGTCCTGCTGCATGCCCCCATCGACGTGCAGTCGCGCTCCGGCCGCGGCTCGGTCTTCGCCGTCACCGTCGAGCGGCTGGAGGCGGAGGAGGCTCCCGTCGAAGCTTCGGCGGCGGTAACCTCGTCCGACCAGGGTGCTGCCGCCGTGCCGCTGGACGGCATGCGCATCCTGGTGGTGGACGACGACAGCATGGTGCTGTCCGGCCTGCTGCTGACCCTGGAAAGCTGGGGCTGCGCCTTCGTCTCGGCGTCCAACATGCGCGAGGTGTTCGCCGCGGTCGACGGGCTGGAAGGCCCGCCCGACGCCATCCTGACCGACCTGCGCCTGCCGGGGAAGGTGTCCGGCTTCGACGTGATCGACCGCGTCCGCAAGCTGTTCAAGACCGACATCCCGGCGGTGGTGCTGACCGGCGAGACCGCGCCCGAATCCCTGCTGGAAGGCCAGCGCCGCGGCTGCGCCTTCCTGCACAAGCCGCTGCACCCCGGTGAGCTGCGCCGCGTGCTGGAAGAGGTGCGGCGGGACGGGACGGCGGGCTGCTGAGCGGTCCGCCCCTCAATCCCGCCCTCAATCCCGAGGCGGGCTTTGCAGGTACAGCACCAGGAGCCGCACCAGGCTTTCCAGCGCGTCGGCATGGATGCGCTCGTAGCCGTGCGAGGCGTCGATGCCGAAGCACACCAGCGCCGTTCGGATGTCGTTGCCGGCCTCGATGGCGGACGCGCTGTCGCAGCGGTAATAGCGGAAGACGTCGCGCTGGTGCGGGATGTTCTGCGCCTGGCACAGCGCGATCAGCGAATGGGTCAGCGCCATGTCGAAGGGGCCGGTGCTGTCGGCCATGGCGATGGTGACGCCGTACTCGCTGCTGTTCTGTCCCGGCGCGGTGGTGCCGTTGTCGATGGTCACCATCTCCGCCACGTCCTGATGCAGGATGGAAGAGGCGCCGGACCCGACCTCCTCGGAGATCGTGAACAGCAGATGGCAGTCGACGGGCAGGGCAGCCTTGGCATCGACCACCGCCTTGGCGGCGCCCAGCATCACCGCCACCCCCGCCTTGTCGTCGAGATGGCGCGAGACGATGTAGCCGTTCTCCAGGAATTCCGGCTGCGGGTCGATCGACACGATGTCGCCGATGTTGAAGCCGCGCTCCTCCAGGTCGCGCCGGTTGGCGACCGGGGCGTCGACGCGCAGCTCCACCTGCTGCCAGGTGACCGGCTGGCTGTCGACTTCCTTGTTGAAGGTGTGGCCGGACGCCTTCAGCGGCAGGATGGTGCCGCGCCAGGGGCCGCGGTCGGTCAGCACGGTGCAGCGCGCCCCCTCGGCGAAGCGCGACGACCAGTGGCCGATGGGCACCAGCTCCATCCGGCCATTGTCCTTCAGCATCTTCACCTGGGCGCCCAGCGTGTCGACATGGGCGACCAGGGCGCGGTCGGGGGTGGAGCGCACCCCCTTCAGGTCTGCCCGGATGGCGCCGCGCCGCGTCAGCTCATAGGGGATGCCCATCCGCTCCAGCTCGGCGCAGCACAGCCGCACCACGTCGCCGGTGTGGCCGGTCGGGCTCGGCGTGGTCAGCAGCCGGTAAAGAACGTCGGTGACATAGCCCATGTCGATGGGCAGCGGCACGGCCATGGTCGGATTTTCCTCCTGCTGAAAGTCCCCTCTCCCCCCCGGGGAGAGGGTTAGGGTGAGGGGGTCGCGCGGCGGCCCCTTACCGAGAATCCACGCGGTGCATCCCCCTCACCCCGGCCCTCTCCCCGCTTTCGGCGGACCAAGGGTCCGCCTGTCGCGTCAGCGCAAACAGAGTTTGCGCGAGAGCGGGGGGAGAGGGGGCTACAGCACCCCCCGCGTCTGCGGGAACAGCAGATCGACGAAGCGTTCCGCCGTCGGCTGCGGTTCGTGGTTGGCGAGGCCCGGACGCTCGTTCGCCTCGATGAAGACATGGCCGGGCCGGTCCGGCGCCTCGACCAGCAGGTCGAATCCCACCACCGGGATGTCCAGCGCGCGGGCGGCCACCGTCGCCACCTCCACCAGTTCCGGGTGCAGGCTGTCGGTCACGTCGTGGATGGTGCCGCCGGTGTGCAGGTTCGCCGTCTTGCGCACCGGCAGCACCTCGCCCGCCGCCAACACGTCATCCAGGCTTTTCCCGGCCGCGGCGAGGCAGCGGTCGGTCTCAGCGTCCAGCGGGATGTGGCTTTCACCGCCGGTGGCGGCGGCGCGGCGGCGGCTCTGCGCCTCGATCAGTTCGCGCACCGTGTGGCTGCCGTCGCCGGTGACCTCGGCCGGGCGGCGCACCGCGGCGGCCACCACCTTCTTGTCGATGACGATGATCCGCAGATCCTGTCCTTCATAGAACTGTTCCAGCAGCACCGTGTCGCAATGCTGGCGGGCCGATGCGATGGCGCTTTCCATCGTCCCGGCATCGCGCACGTCCACCGTGATGCCGCGCCCCTGCTCGCCGCGCGCCGGCTTGATGACGATGCGGCCATGGGCCGCCAGGAAGGCGGCATTCTCCTCCGCCTCGCCCGCCACCGCCTGGGCCGGGACCTTCAGGCTGGCGCGTTCCAGCACGCGCCGCGTCACCGCCTTGTCGTCGCAGCGGCTCATGGCGACGGCGCTGGTCAGCTCGCTCAGCGATTCCCGGCACACCACGCTGCGCCCGCCCCAGGTCAGGCAGAAATAGCCGGCCTCGGCATCCAGCACATCGACGCCGATGCCGCGCCGCCGCGCCTCGTTGACGATGATGGTGGCATAGGGGTTCAGCTGCTCGCCCGGCTGCGGCCCGGTGAACAGCCGCTCGTTGATCGGGTTCTTGGTCTTCAGCGCGAAGGCCGGAATCCGGCGGAAATTCAGCTTCTCATAGAGCCCGATGGCGCTCTCGTTGTCGTGCAGCACCGACAAATCGAGGAAGGCGCGGCCGCGCGCCTGCACATGCTCCGCCACCGTGCGGACCAGCGTCTCGCCGATCCCCGGAAAGGAGGCCTGCGGATCGACGGCCAGGCACCACAGCGAGCTGCCGTTCTCCGGATCGCCATAGGCATGGGCATGGTCCACCGCGGTCACCGAGCCGATGATCTCGCCGGTTGCGTCGTCGCAGGCGACGAAATGGGTCAGCACCCGGCTGTTGCGCGACGCCACCAGGAAGGAGGAGGAGACCGGCACCATCCGCCGCCGGGCATAGATGCGCTGCACCCCCTCGGCATCCTCGCGCGTGCGCAGCCGGCGGACGCTGTAGCCCTTGGGCCGGCGCCGCGACGGCCGGTAGTCGGTCAGCCACAGGCGGAAGGTGTGGGAGGGGTCGAGGAACAGCTCCTGCGGTGCGCGCGACAGGGCGACATGCGGGTCCTGCAGATAGAAGACGATGTCGCGGGTGCCCGGCGCCTCCTGCCGCAGAGTTCTCGATCATGCGGTCGAGATCGTCGAAGGTGTGGGCGAAGATCAGCCGTCCCCAGCCGCAATCGACCGTCACGTCGGCACGCGGCGCGTCGGCTCCGGTCTCCCCCGCCGGCGGCCGGCCGGTGTAGCGGCGGGTGTGGCGCAGGGTGGCGCTGGCGGCGCGTTCCAGCCGGTGCGGTTTCACGCGGGCGTAGCTCATGGGATCCCCCTGGTCGTCGGATGCGGCTCCACGCATTGGCAACATCCGGGAATGCGGATCGGTCCCGCGCCCGAATGCCCCGGCGGAGCGTCTGTCGTTTTGAGGCGCCTGCTTACAGGCCCTGTTCCTGGAACCAGAATTCCAGCAGGGCGACCTGCCACAGCTTCGATCCCCTGAGCGGCGTGATGTGGCGTTCCGGATCGGCCAGCAGCCGGTCGAGATAGTCGCGGCGGAACAGCCCGCGCTGGCGCGCCGACGGGGCGTTCAGCACGTCGCGCACCCGCTCCAGGAACGGACCCCGCAGGTATTTCAGCGCCGGCACCGGGAAATAGCCCTTCGGCCGGTCGATCACCGCCGCCGGCACCACGCGGCGCGCCGCCTCCTTCAGCACATATTTGCCGCCGTCGGGCAGCTTCATCTCCGCCGGGATGCGGGCGGCCAGCTCCACCAGCTCATGGTCGAGGAAGGGCACGCGCGCTTCCAGCCCGGCGGCCATCGTCATGTTGTCGACGCGCTTCACCGGATCGTCGACCAGCATCACCGTGGTGTCGAGCCGCAGCGCCTTGTCCACCGGCCGCTCGGCGCCCGGCATGGCGAAGCGCTGCTCCAGCCAGCGGCGGGAATGGTCCTCGCCGATGAATCTCGGATCCAGCGCCTCGGCCATCTCCGCATGGTCGCGGTCGAAGAAGACGCGGGCGTAGTCGCCGACGGCGTCCCGGCTCTCCAGCAGCGGCGGATACCAGTGATAGCCGCCGAACACCTCGTCGGCGCCCTGGCCCGACTGCACCACCTTCACCTGCTTGGCCACCTCCTGCGACAGCAGGAAGAAGCCGATGTTGTCGTGGCTGACCATCGGCTCCGACATCGCGCGCACGCAGTCGGTCAGCTCCGGCAGGGCGCGGGCGCTGTCGACGAAGAGGCGATGGTGGTCGGTGCCGAAATGCTTGGCGACGATGTCGGAATACTGGAACTCGTCGCCGCGCTCGTCGCCCACCGTCTCGAAGCCGATGGAGAAGGTCTTCAGCCCGCTCTGCCCGTTCTCGGCCAAGAGCGCGGTGATCAGCGAGCTGTCCAGCCCGCCCGACAGCAGCACGCCGACCGGCACATCCGCGACCAGCCGGCGGCGCACCGCGCGGGTCAGGGTTTCCAGCACCAGCTCGCGCCACTCGGCGAAGTCGCGCCCCTCGTCGCCGGCCTGCGGCCCGAAGGTCAGCGACCAGTATGTGTGTTCGCGCCGCGTGCCGTCCGGCTCCACCACCAGCACCGTGGCGGGCGGCAGCTTCCGCACGCCCTTCAGGATGGTGTAGGGCGCCGGGACGACGGCGTGGAAGCTCATGTAATGGTGCAGCGCCACCGGATCGACGTCGGTGTCGATCCCACCCGATGCCACCAGGGCAGGCAGGGAGGAGGCGAAGCGCAGGCCGCCGGGAATGTCGGCCAGATAGAGCGGCTTGATGCCCAGCCGGTCGCGGCCCAGCACCACCCGGCCGCTGTCGCGCTCATGGATGGCGAAGGCGAACATGCCGTTCATGCGCTTGACGAAATCCGGGCCCCAAGCGTGATAGGCCTTGATCAGCACCTCGGTGTCGCCGTCGGAGAAGAAGCTGTAGCCGAGCCCGGCCAGCTCCTCGCGCAATTCCTTGTGGTTGTAGATGCAGCCGTTGAAGACGATGGCGAGGCCGAGAGCGGAATCGACCATCGGCTGCTGCGATGCCTCGCTGAGGTCGATGATCTTCAGCCGGCGATGGCCGAAGGCGACGCGCCCATGGGCGAACAGGCCATGGCCGTCCGGCCCGCGCGGAGCCAGCCGGTCGCACATGGCCTGGACGGCGGCCGTGCTCGCCGCCTCGCCGGATTTGAAACGAATCTCGCCACTCACTCCGCACATCGGCTGTCGAGCCTCCTCGTTGGTTCAGGACGAAGGGGCGCCAGACCCGTCAAAAGGGCCGAACTGCACCACCGCTACCCGCGTGGAACAACGGCTGGCAGGGCTCAAGGTTCCTTTGGGAGAGCCGTTTACAGCCCGAAGAAGCCGCGCAGCCGGGTCAGCAGCGCCTGCGATTCCACCGCCGGCTGCGGTGCGGCGCCCTGCTGGCGGTTGGTTTCGGCGGCGTTGCGGCTCTGGCGCTCGGCCATCAGCTCGGCCAGCCGTTCGGCCAGTTCCGGCCGGCGGCGCAGCACCGGGTCCAGGTGGCTCCGCGCCAGCTCGAACACCACGGAGTCGGTGCAGGCGACCACCGAGGCGCTGCGCGGCTGGCCGGTCAGCAGCGACATCTCGCCGAACAGGTCGCCCGGCCGCAGGCGCGTCAGGTGCAGCACCCCCGCCCGCTGCCCGTCCATCGGGTCGGTGAAGAACGCGGAGGCGGGGGCGGCGACCTGCACGTCGAACACGCCCTCGGCGATGACGAACAGCGACTCCCCGGCATCGCCCTGGCGGACGGCCGGCGACCCGGCCGGCACATGGATCTGCCGCATCGCCAGGGCCAGCGCGTCGACCTCGTCGTCGTCGAAGGCGTCGAACAGCTCGGTCTGGCGCAGCAGGCCGCGGCGCAGGGTGTCGGTGTCGGGCAAGGCAGGCTGGCGCCGGCGGATCTCCTGCTTGGGCCGGGCCGGCTCGATCCCGGCACGGGCGAGGTTGCCCACCACCGCCGCCAGCACGGAATCGCGCACCAGCGCCACCCGCCCGTAATCGTCCAGCCAGTAGCGCGCCTGATAGGCGATGCCGTTGGGCGTCACCGCCTCCACCACCACGTCGGGCCTTGGGGTGGTCAGCACGCCGTCGGCGCACAGCATGGCCGACAGCAGGATGCGCTTGGCGCGCTCCACCGGCACCTCCTGGTCCAGCAGGATGGGGACGGTGGTGCGGAAGGCCGGGCTGGGGCGGCTGTAATTGACGAAGCGGCTGCCGGCGACGATGCCGTTCGGCACGACGATGGCGGTGCCGTCACCGGCGATCAGCCGGGTGGCGCGCCAGTTGATCTCGTCCACCCGCCCCGACACGCCGGGCGACAGCTCCAGCCAGTCGCCGATGCGGTAGGGGTGTTCGATGTTCAGCGCGATGCCGGCGAAGATGTCGGCGATCATGTTGCGCAGCGCGAAGCCCAGCACGGCGATGGCGACGCCGGAGGTCGCCAGCAGGCCCGTCACCGGCTGCTCGAACACGAAGGCGAGGATCGCCACCACCGCGACGCCATAGACGAAGAAGCGCATCAAATCGGCCAGCAGCCGCGGGATGCGCGGCGGCCGCGGCAGGCCGTCGGGGCCGATCCCGCCGTTGCCGGCCGCCAGCAGGTCGATCAGCCGCGCCCCGCCCCAGGCGGCGACCAGCCAGGCAGCGGACGCGACGGCGATGTCGAACCCGCTGCTGAGATCCGGGCCGACCAGCGGCTCCAGATGGCGGTGCAGCCATGGCTTCGCGGCGGCCAGAGCCGTCAGAAGGGCCAGGACCAGGGCAGGGGCGGACAGACGCCGCAGGGCGCTCATCGACGGGGTTCTCCTCGGCGGCTGGCCTTCGGGGGCCGGGCGAGGGCGACGATGGCACGAGCAGGCGGCGTCCCGTCAAGGGATCAATTCAAACCATCCAGCCCGATCAGGGGCTTGATCTTTCACACCTTCACCACCTGCCTCGTCGCCGGCGGATAGCCCATGACGAAGCCGCGGATCACCGGGTCTGTGCCCGCCACCGTGCCGGCGAACACATAGGCGCGGCACAGCACGGCCAGCGCGGTCTCGGCATCGCCGCTCCCGCGCCGGAAGGCCTCCCCGTCGCGCAGTTCGGCGAACTCGCCCTGCCAGAAGGCCGGGTCGTCCAGCGGGCCGAAATTCATCGCCCAGAAACCGAAGGCCCGTCCCGGCCGCTCCCACCGGCCCAGCATCGCCATGTTGCAGTGCCGCTCATCATGCACAATCCGGTCGTACAATCCGCTGACGGTGTCCGGCTCGCCTTCCAGGACTTGCAGGAAGGTTCCCTCATGCTCCACAAGGAAACCGGTTACGCCCAGACGCCGATTGTTTGCCGAGCTTCGTACGCAAATGTCCGCCAGTGCTGAAAAAGGCAGCAGGGGCACCGCATCGCTTCGGTAAAGCAAAGTCAACATCGGCATCCTCCCTTTCGCTGGGTCCATTTTTATTATGATGGTGGAGCGAAATCCGGCGCGAGATAACCCTTTCTTTCGTAGAATTGTTGACGCACCCAGCGGACATAGTCCGAACCGGATGGACGCTAACGGCAGCTGCGGAAGGCACCCATGTCGAGGTGGAAATGGTTGCGGTGCGCCTCGTTGTAGTCGGGGCCCAGCACCACGTCGAAGAAGCGGCAGGCGCCGTCGCGCAGGTCGCGCAGGAAGGCCGCCTTGCGCCCGTCCGCCCCGTTGCCTCCCTTCGCCTGCCAATCGGCCAGCACGCCGATCCGCGTTCCGTCGGCCAGCACGAAGGCGGCGAGGTCGATGGCGTTGGCGGTCGCATGCTCGCTGCGCCGCCCCTCCGCCCGGCCATAGACGTTGCGGCAGGCATAGGTGCCGAGATGCTCGACCCGTGCCACCCTCTGCCCGAAATGCCGCTGCGCCGCCGGCTGGAGGGCGTTCGCCTCGAACAGGGTCCAGGCGGCGGCCAGCCCGCAGGTGGCGACGAAGCCGCTGCTGAACGAGACATCCGACCGCGACACCCGCACCACGCCGCTGAGCGCGCAGTTCTCGTCCGACGGGCGGTCGGGCAGGGAGGTGAAGCGCAGGCCGGTTTCGCCCAGCGCCGCCCGGCACTGCTCAGGCTCGCCGGTCAGCCGCGCCAGCTTGAAGCCGGTCAGCCAGTCCGGCTCCGCCCGCAGATCGAGCCGCGCCCACGGGTCGTAGCGCGGCGGCACCGCGATCAGCCCGGCCCACACGCCCGCCGCCGCGCCGCCCAGCGCCAGCAGGACCAGCAGCGCCAGCCATCCCAGCAACCGCGCCATCGCGCGGTGTCTACCGGTCGAGCAGCCCGTGCCGCCGGTGCCAGTCCTCCAGCGACTCCTCCGGATAGCGGGCGAACTGCACATCGTTGGGGCCGTTCGGCACCTCCACCCACGGCGCCTTGAAGTCCAGCATGATGTGGACCTGCTCCGGCGGGGTCGGCAGCGGCGTGTCGATGGCCGAGGCGAAGGGATGGACCAGCTCCGGCCAGGCCGGATCCTCCGCCCACAGCGCCGTGCCGCAGTGCTTGCAGAAATGCCGGTGCGACGGGCCAAGGTGGGTCTGGCCGGGACGGTCGGGGTCCTCGATCGGCGCCCGCCACGTCGCCACCGCCTCGCGCCCCTCGACCTCAAGCGTGTCGGCATCGCCGCCGAGATTGATGGCATATCCCCCGCCGCCGGCACTCTTGCGGCAGATGGTGCAATAGCAGCGCATGTAGGGGACCGGCGTCGGCGAGTTCAGCGTAAAGCGAACGGCGCCGCAGCGGCAGGAACCGGACAGTTTCATGGCAGGGGACTCCGCGATTCGAGTGCGTTCCTCCGCACCAGATGGGGCGGCCGCCGCTGTTTGACAGCATCCGCGGTGGTGAAGTTTTCGGTGGAACTTCTGGACGGAACTTCCCGGAGGAACGCGGCGGAAGGGCTGCTGTTACCTCCGCGATCCCTTTCGTGGAACCACCTGCCAGCAGTCGGAGCGGTCATGTCCCAGCCAACAGGTCCAGCCTTCCAGGGCCACGCCCAAAAACAGCCGGCGCCGCCGCCGGACGCCATGGAGGTCAGCCTGACCATCAACGGCAGCCGCAAGACCCTGCACGTCGCCCCCTGGACCAGCCTGCTCGACGCCTTGCGCCTGCATCTCGACCTGACCGGCACCAAGAAGGGCTGCGACCATGGCCAGTGCGGCGCCTGCACCGTGCTTGTGGACGGCCGCCGCATCAATTCCTGCCTGACCCTGGCGGTGATGGCGGAGGGGCGGACCGTCACGACGATTGAAGGGCTTGCCAGCGGCGACGCGCTCCACCCGTTGCAGGAGGCCTTCGTCGAGCAGGACGCCTTCCAGTGCGGCTATTGCACCCCCGGCCAGATCTGCTCGGCGGTCGGCCTGCTGGAGGAGGGGCACGCCAAGTCCGACGACGACATCCGAGAACTGATGAGCGGCAACCTCTGCCGCTGCGGCGCCTATCCCAACATCGTCGCCGCCATCCGGCAGGTGATGGACGCGCAGCCGGCGGCCAAGGACGGAGGCGCGTCATGAGGGCCTTCTCCTACGACCGTCCCGACAGCGTCGATGCGGCCTTGCGCGGCGTCGCCGGCCAGCCCGGCACGACGACCGAGGCGGCGGTGAAGTTCGTGGCGGGCGGCACCAACCTGCTCGACCTGATGAAGGCCGACGTGATGCGGCCGGAGCGTCTGGTCGACATTTCCCGCCTCGGCCTCGACCGCATCGAGGACACCGACGACGGCGGCCTGCGGCTCGGTGCGCTCGCCCGCAATGCCGACACCGCCTATGACGCGCGGGTGCAGGCGCGCTATCCGATGCTGTCGAAGGCGATCCTGGCCGGCGCCTCGGCCCAGCTGCGCAACATGGCGACCAACGGCGGCAACCTGCTGCAACGCACGCGCTGCTATTACTTCTACGACACCGGCACCCCCTGCAACAAACGGGAGCCGGGGACCGGCTGCGGTGCGCTGACCGGGGTCAACCGCATCCACGCCATCCTGGGCGCCAGCGACAGCTGCATCGCCGTCCACCCGTCAGACATGTGCGTGGCGCTGGCGGCGCTCGATGCCGTGGTCCGCGTCAGCGGCCCCAAGGGCGAGCGCACCATCCCCTTGGCCGACTTCCACCGCCTGCCCGGCGACACCCCGCACATCGACAGCAGCCTCGCCGCCGACGAGCTGATCACCGCCATCGACCTGCCGGCGCAGGGCTTCGCCGACCATTCGACCTACCTGAAGGTCCGCGACCGCGCCTCCTACGCCTTCGCGCTGGTGTCGGTCGCCGCCGCGCTCACGATGGACGGCCAGACGATCCGCAGCGCCCGGCTGGCGCTCGGCGGCGTCGCCCACAAGCCCTGGCGCGATCCGGCGGCGGAAGCCGAACTGGCCGGCAAGCCCGCCTCGCTGGAGACTTTCCGCGAAGCAGCACGCGTCCTGTTGCGCGATGCCAAGGGCCAATCCCACAACGCCTTCAAGATCGGACTTGCCGAGCGCGCCATCGTCCGGGCGCTGGCCGAAGCCGCCGGAGTGGAGCACTCATGATCGCCAAACCGACCATCCCCGCTCCGCTCGACCGTCCCGGTTCGCAGATCGGCAAGCCCGTCAGCCGCGTCGACGGCCGGCTGAAGGTGACCGGCGGCGCCAAATACGCGGCGGAGTTCAGCACGCCCGGCCTCGCCCACGGCTACATCGTCTCCAGCGCCATCGCCCGCGGCCGCATCCTTACCATCGACGTCTCGAAGGCGCTGGCGCTTCCCGGAATCTTCCAGGTCTTCACCCACGAGAACCGGCCGAGCCTGCCCTGGTTCGACCGCAAGTGGAAGGACGACGACGCGCCGAAGGGCTCGCCCTTCCGCCCGCTCTACGACGCGACGATCCACCATGCGCTCCAGCCCATCGCCCTTGTGGTGGCGGAGAGCTTCGAGCTGGCGCGCTACGCCGCCCGGCTGATCCATGTGACCTACGAGGCGGACGACCACCAGACCGACCTGCGTGCGGCCAAGGCCAACGCCTTCACCCCCGGCAAGGACAAGGGCGGCTTCCAGCCCCCGCCCAAGCCGCGCGGCGACGCCGACAGGGCGCTGGCCGAGGCGGAGGTCAGCGTCGACCTGAACTTCTCCCAGGCGGTCGAGCATCACAACCCGATGGAGATGCACGCCTCCACCGTCATCTATCACACCGACGGCAGCCTGACCGTCCATGACAAGACGCAGGGGCCGATCAACACCCAGACCTATGTCTGCAACGTCTTCGACCTGTCGAAGGATTCGGTGCGGGTGATCTCCCCCTTCGTCGGCGGCGCTTTCGGCTCGGGCCTGCGGCCGCAGCACCAGCTGTTCATGGCGGTTCTGGCGGCGACCGCGCTGAAGCGCTCGGTCCGGGTCGAGCTGACGCGCCCGCAGATGTTCAGCTTCGGCCACCGCCCGGAAACGCTCCAGCGCGTGGCGCTGGGGGCGAAGAGGGACGGCACCCTCACCGCCGTCATCCACGAGGCGGTGCAGGAGACCTCGCAGACCGAGAATTACGTCGAGGTCGTCGTCAATTGGTCGGGCCAGCAATACAAGTGCGACAATGTCCGGCTGGACTACAAGCTGGCGCGGATGGACACCCACACCCCGCTCGACCAGCGCGCTCCCGGTGCCGCCATCGGCGTCCCGGCGCTGGAGATCGCCATGGACGAGCTGGCGGCCAAGCTCGGCATGGACCCGCTGGAGCTGCGGCTGAAGAACTACACCGAGGTCGATCCCAACACCGGCAAGCCCTTCTCCAGCAAGGAGCTGCGCGCCTGCTTCCAGCAGGGCGCCGAACGCTTCGGCTGGCACAAGCGCAGCCATGCCCCCCGCTCGATGCGCGAGGGCCGGCAACTGGTCGGCTGGGGCATGGCGACCGGCGTGTGGGACGCCATGCAGGGGCAGGCGGTCGCCTCGGCCAAGCTCGGCATCGACGGCACGCTGACGGTGGGCAGCGCCACCGCCGACATCGGCCCCGGTACCTACACGGCGATGACGCAAATCGCCGCCGACATCCTGGGGCTGCCGATTGAGAAGGTGTCCTTCCAGCTCGGCGACACCAACCTGCCGATGGCGCCGTTGCAGGGCGGCTCCTGGACGGTGTCGTCGGTCGGCTCCGCGGTGAAGGCGGTCTGCGACCGGCTGCGCGACAAGCTGGCCGGTCTGGCGGCCGGGCTGAACGACGGTCCGTTGAAGGGGCTTAAGGCCGACGACCTGACCTTCGCCGACGGCTTCCTGATCGCCAAGGCCGACCCGTCCTGGCGTCTGTCGATCACCGAGGTGATGCGGGCCAACGATCTGCTGGTGCTGGAGGACGAGGCGCGCTCGGTCCCCTATTACAAGTCTCAGATGAAGCATGCGCTCGGCACCCACTCCGCCATCTTCGCCGAGGTGCGGGTGGACGAGGATCTCGGCACCGTGCAGGTGACCCGCGTGGTCAGCGCGGTGGCCGCCGGCCGCATCATCAATCCCAAGACGGCGCGCAGCCAGATCCTGGGTGCGGTGGTGTGGGGCATCGGGATGGCGCTGGAGGAGGAATTGATGATCGACCAGCGGCTGGGCCGCTTCATGAACCACGATTTCGGCGAGTACCACATCCCGGTGAACGCGGACGTCCACGACATCGACGTCATCTTCGTCGAGGAGCATGACGACATCGTCAACCCGCTGGGTGCCAAGGGTGTCGGCGAGATCGGCATCGTCGGCGTCCCCGCCGCCATCGCCAACGCGATCCATCACGCGACCGGCAAGCGCCTCTGTGACCTGCCCATCACGCTGGATAAGATTTTGGAGGCTTGATCATCAAAGAAGTCCCCTCTCCTACACCGGGAGAGGGGACAACCTGTCACCTTCGCGGCTGCCGGCAGACCCGGCAACCGCTAAAAAACTCCGACATCACCCCATGATGTTCTCGTCCGCCATGCGGCGAGGCATGTCGGTTTCGTGCTGGCGGTCCTGCTTCGGCGCCTTGGTGACGCTGAAGCCGATACCCGACAGCAAAAGAACGCCCAACGAGGCGACGGTGACGATGTTGCAAAGCATAGCGACAGACCCTTTCCCTAACCTCTTTCGGCCGCCCGGTTCGATGGGCAGCCAGACCCTTATTGTGCGGTCTCCTGGGCAATAGACGCCGGGAGCCGTTTCTTTCTTCCGTGGGCCAAGCCGGGACGAGGAAAAAATATTCGTCCGTTGTTCGGACTGTATTTACTTCCAACACCTTGCCGGCACAGGCCTTGCGGAGCGGTCAGATAGTCCCGCTGCTGCGAACTGGCAATGGAAGCCGGCGACATATCCGCGCAGCTCTGGTTAACAAAATTGTCATGGCAGCGTTCGGGTTGAGGCCTCATCCCCTCTCCCCCCGGGGAGAGGGTTAGGGTGAGGGGGGCGCGTGGCGTGCCTTATGCGGCTGAGCGGCACTTCGCTTCTTGCCGATCCACATCATGCATCCCCCTCACCCCGACCCTCTCCCCGCTTTCGGCGGACCGGAGGTCCGCCTGTCGCGTCAGCGCAAACCTCGTTTGCGCGAGAGCGGGGGGAAAGGGAGATTTCTGGCAAAATACAGGAGTCGCCTGATGCCCCCCGCAGGGTCACCGTCACCTTCAGTCCCTTACCTCCGGTCCCGGCATCCAGCCGGACCGAAGCCCCCAACCGGTCGGCGAGGGCGCGGACGATAGCAAGCCCCAGCCCGCTGCCGGTACGCGGCGGCTCGCCCGGACGGTCCAGGCGGTAGAAGCGTTCGAACACCCGCCCGCGCTCCGCCTCCGGGATGCCGGGGCCGTCGTCCTCGACCTCCATCACCGGCCCCGTTGCGGTGTCTCCTCCGACCCGCACCGTCACCGTGCCGCCCGGCCGGTTGTAGCGGATGGCGTTGTCCAGCAGGTTGCCCAGAAGCTCCCCCAACAGCACGGCGTTCCCGGCGACCCGCAGGGCGGTCCCGTCCTCCGGCCCTTCAAAGCGCACCTCGACATCCTGGGCCAGCGCCGCCGGCACCTGCTCGGCGGCAACCTCCATCGCCACCTGCATCAGGTCGGCGACCTCGGGGGCGGCGGGAACCGCCGGTGCATCCTCGTCGGCGCGGGCCAGCGCCAGCAGCTGGACCAGCAGCCGCTCCAGCCGCTTCACCGCTCCGTCGACGTCGTCCAGCGCCGCGCGCCCCTCGGCGCTGTCGGTGCCGTAGCGGCGCAGCAGGGCCAGATGGGTGCGCAGCACCGCCAGCGGCGTGCGCAGCTGGTGCGAGGCGTCGGCGGTGAAGCGCCGCATCGTGCCGATGGACTGGTCCAGCCGGGCCAGCAGCCCGTTGATGGCGACCACCAGCGGCAGCACCTCCGCCGGCACCACCGCCAGCGGCAGCGGCACCAATGCCATTCCCCCGCGCGCCGAGCGGGCATCGATCACCCGGCGCAGCCGCTTCAGCGGCGCCAGCCCGCGCCCGACCGCCCCCCACACCAGCATCCCGCTGCCGCCGACCAGCGCCACCTCCAGCAGGGTCAGCCACAGCAGCAGGTCGACCTCCAGCGTGCGCCGTCCCGCTGTCGTCTCCGCCACCTGGACCAGCACCGGCTGCGGCACGCCGTAGAGCCGCCGGACCTGTGCCGCCACCCGCACCGGATGGCCGTGATAGGAGGCATCGCGGAACACCGTGACGTTGGTCGGCATCGCCTGGATGTCCGGCAGCGGCAGGTCGAGATAGCCGGTGATCACCCCGCCCTCATGGGCGACGTTGTAATAGATGTTGTCGCGGGCCTGGCTCTCCAGCATGCCGAAGGCGACCGCCGGCAGGTCGACCGTCACCTCGCCGTCATCGTCCCCCACCGCCAGCCGCTCGGCGATGGCCAGCGTCGAACCGGCGAGCAGCCGGTCATGGGTCGATTGCACGAAGCCATGGATCAGCGCCGACCCGCCGACGCCCAGCCCCACCGCCAGAGCACCCAGCGGCACCAGCAGCCGGGTCAGCAGCCGGCGGCGCAGTGACGGCACCCGCTCCGGCCGGCCCACCCGAATGGCCGCCATCAGGGATTTTCCATCAGATAGCCCAGCCCGCGGATGGTGCGGATCTGCGGCCCGTCCGGTTCCAGCTTCTTGCGCAGCCGGGCGACATACAGCTCGATGGCGTTCGGCGCCACCGGCTCGTCGAAGCCGAACACCTCGCCGGCCAGCCGGTCCTTCGGCACCACCTTGCCGGCCCTGGTGATCAGCCCCTCCAGCACCGCCAGCTCGCGCTTGCGCAAATCCAGGACCCGGCCGTTCAGCGTCACCGTCGCGGTGGAGCGGTCGTAGCGCAGGGCGCCGCAGGCCAGCTCCGGCACCGGCGTGCCCTGGCCGCGGCGCACCAGGGCGCGCACCCGCGCCTCGAACTCCGCGGGATCGAAGGGCTTCAGCAGGTAGTCGTCGGCGCCCAAATCCAACCCCTTCACCCGGTCGGCCACCGCCTCCCGCGCGGTCAGGATCATCACCGGCACGGTGGAGCCGCGGCGGCGGATGCGGGTCAGCACCTCGAACCCCGACAGGTCGGGCAGGCCCAGATCCAGCACCACCAGCCCATAGGGCTCCGCCCGCTCCAGCCGCACCGCCTCCTCGCCCGACGCGACATGGTCGACGGCATAGCCGGCCAGCTTCAGCCCGCCGGTCACCCCGCGCGCCAGCGCCGCGTCGTCCTCCACGATCAGGATGCGCAAGGGAGCCGCCTATCGTCCGATTGGGCCATCATCCGACCGCACCTGTTCCGTTCCACCAACAATTTTCATCCGCGACAGATTGGCGACAGGTTGATTGCCTATAGTCACGGCAAATCCGCTTGTAAGCCCAACCAACCCGGCCCGCAACGACGCCGTGGAAACCAACCGCAGGAGAGGAAGAGATGCGCACCAAACTGGCCCTTCTGGTCGCGACGGCCCTCACCGTCACAGTGTCCGTCGCCGTGCCCGCCTTCACCGCCGGCACCGCCCAGGCGCAGTCGGTCCCCGCCGGCTACGACCCCGCCTATGCCAAGATCATCGAGGCGGCGAACCAGGAAGGCGCGCTCAGCATCTATTCCGCCACCGACGCGGCCGCCGTGTCGGAACTGCTGAAGGGGTTCGAGGCGCTCTATCCCAAGGTCAAGCTGGAATATGCCGACCAGAACTCGACCGAGATGTACAACCGCTTCATCAGCGAGGCGGCGGCCAACACCGGCACCACCGACCTGATGTGGTCGTCGGCGATGGACCTGCAGATGAAGCTGGTCAACGACGGCTACGCCCAGTCCTACAGCTCGCCCGAATCGAAGAGCATCCCCGACTGGGCCAACTATAAGAACGAGGCCTTCGGCACCACCGCCGAGCCGATCGTCTTCGCCTACAACAAGCGCGTGGTGCCGGCCGCCGACGTGCCGAAGACCCACGCCGACCTCGCCAAGCTGCTGGCCGAGAAGCCGGACGCCTACAAGGGCAAGGTCACGTCGTACGATCCGGAGCGCAGCGGCGTCGGCTTCCTCTACATCACCCAGGACGTGCAGGCGAACAAGAACACCTGGGATTTGGTGAAGGCGATGGGCCAGACCGGGGTGAAGCTCTACACCTCCTCGGGCGCGATGATCGAGCGGCTGACGTCGGGCGAGCACACCATCGGCTACAACATGATCGGCTCCTACGTGTACGAGCGCCAGCACAAGGACCCGGAGTCGCTGGGCATCGTGCTGCCGTCCGACTACACCATCGTGATGTCGCGCATCGCCTTCATCCCGAAGGGCGCCAAGCACCCGAACGCCGCCAAGCTGTTCCTCGACTATCTGCTGTCCAAGCAGGGCCAGCAGGCGATGCAGGCGCGCTACATGGGCTCGATCCGCACCGATCTGGCCTCGGCCAACCCGACCGCCGGCATCCCGGAAAGCACGCTGCGCCCGATCCACGTCGGCCCGGAACTGCTCACCTACCTCGACCAGGTCAAGCGCCTGAAGTTCCTGAAGGACTGGCAGAAGGCCCTCCAGGGGAAGTAACTGCTGCTCTCAAGCCCGTGCTTAGTCCCCTCTCCCCCCGGGGAGAGGGTTAGGGTGAGGGGGACGCATGGCGTGGCTCAGTTCGCCGGAAAACACCTCGCGCTCCCCTTAAAATCCACCCAACGCCTCCCCCTCACCCCGACCCTCTCCCCGGGGGGAGAGGGGGCTTGCCCCAAAATCCCTGGGGAGGGCGCCAAAGCCGCCGAATCAAGGAATCCCCCCATGAACCGCGCGACGCGCATCGCGGTGATCGTCGCCATGGCGATTGCCGTGCTGGCCCCGATCGGCCTGGTCGTCTACCAGAGCTTCCTCGACGGGCCGTTCTTCCAGCCCAAGACCGCCTTCACGCTCAGCGCCTACGAGTTCGTCCTGGACGACGAGGATTTCTTCGACGCCCTCTACAACTCGTGCGTCATCGCCTTCGGCATGACCGCCATCGCCGTGCCGGTCGGCGCCATGCTCGCCTTCCTGATGGCCCGCACCGACCTGCCGGGCCGCCGCTGGATCGAGCCGGTGATCCTCGTGCCGATGTTCGTGTCGTCGGTGGTGCTGGCCTTCGGCTTCGTGGTCAGCCTCGGCCCGGCGGGCTTCGTCACGCTGTGGTTCAAGGGCGTCTTCGGCTTCGTCCCCTGGTACCTCTATTCCAAGACGACGCTGATCGTCATCGCCGGCCTGACCCACGTCCCGCACGTCTTCCTCTACACGTCCTCCGCCCTGCGCAGCCTGGGCTCCGACGTGGAGGAAGCGGCGCGCATGACCGGCGCCGGCCCGCTGCGCACGGCGCTGACCGTCAGCCTGCCGATGGTGATGCCGAACATCCTCTACGCCGCCGTGCTGGTCTTCTTCCTGGGATTCGAGCTGTTCGGCCTGCCGCTGGTTCTCGGCGACCCCGAGGGCATCCTTGTGTTGGCGACCTACCTCTACAAGCTGACCAACAAGCTGGGCACGCCGTCCTACCAGCTGATGGCGGTGGTGGTGGTGGCGATCATCTGCATCGCCCTGCCGCTGGTGGCGCTCCAGCGCTTCCTGCTGCGCGCCGCCAACCGCTACGTCTCGGTGAAGGGCAAGGCCGCGGCGCAGAAGCCGGTGTCCATCGGCGTCTGGCGTTGGCCGGCGGCGGCGATGATCGCCGCGTGGCTGCTGTTCACCGTGGTGGTCCCGATCAGCGGTCTGGTGCTGCGCGCCTTCGTGTCGAGCTGGGGCGAGGGCGTCAACCTGCTGGACGTGCTGACGCTGGCCCATTTCCGCGAGCTGATGGAGTTCCCCAACCTGACCCGCGGCATCGTCAACACGCTGCTGATCGCGTCCGTCGGCGGGGCGCTGTCGGTCGGCGTCTACACCATGCTGAACCTCGCCGCCCACCGCTGGCAGTCGGGCTGGACCAGGCTGATGGACTATCTGGTCCTGCTGCCGCGTGCCATGCCGGGCCTGGTGGCCGGTCTGGCGATCTTCTGGGTCTTCCTGTTCACGCCCTTCCTGTCGCCGCTGCGCCAGACCATGATCGCCATCTGGGTCGCCTACACGCTGGTCTGGCTCGCCTACGGCATGCGTCTGGTCAGCGGTGCGCTGCTCCAGATCGGCCCCGAACTGGAGGAGGCCGGCCGCATCGTCGGCGCCAGCCCCGGCCGGGTGTCGCGCGACCTGACGATCCCGCTGGTCAAGGTCGGTCTGTTCTCCAGCTGGCTGCTGATCTTCGTCACTTTCATGCGCGAATACTCCACGGGCGTCTATCTGCTGGCCCCCGGCACCGAGGTGATCGGCTCGCTGCTGGTCTCGCTGTGGGGCACCGGTGCCGTCGACCTCGTGACCGCGCTCTCCACCGTCAACATCGCGATGATCGGCGGCGGCCTGCTGCTGATGTCGCTCTTCGGGAAACGCTCCCATGGCTAAGCTCATCATCGACGACCTGCACCTGTCCTATGGCAGCACCGAGATCCTGAAGGGCATCACCGCCACCTTCGCCCAGGGCGAGATCGTCGCCCTGCTCGGCCGGTCGGGCAGCGGCAAGACCACGCTTCTGCGCTCCATCGCCGGGCTGGAGGAGCCGAAGAAGGGCGTCATCTCCATCGGCGACCAGCCGGTGTTCGACGCCGCCGCCGGCCTCAACGTGCCGTCGGAGAAGCGCGGCCTCGGCCTCGTCTTCCAGTCCTACGCGCTGTGGCCGCACAAGACGGTGTTCGAGAACGTCGCCTACGGCCTGCGCCTCCGCAATGTGCCGAAGGCCGAACTCCAGCAGCGCGTCGCTGCCGTTCTCGACGGCGTCGGGCTCGGCCATCTCGGCGACCGCTATCCGCACCAGATGTCGGGCGGCCAGCAGCAGCGCGTGGCGCTGGCCCGCGCGCTGGTCTACAACCCGCCGGTCATCCTGCTCGACGAGCCGCTGTCGAACCTCGACGCCAAGCTACGCGAGGAGGCCCGCATCTGGATCCGCACGCTGATCAAGCGGATGAACCTGACCGCCGTCTTCGTCACCCACGATCAGGTCGAGGCGATGGCGATTGCCGACCGCATCGTCCTGCTCGACGGCGGCCGCATCGTCCAGGCCGGCACGCCCGAACAGCTCTACACCGAGCCGGTCAGCCTGTTCGCCTCCGAGTTCATGGGCGTCAACAACCAGATCAAGAGCCGGGTGCAGGACAAGCGCGGCGGCTACGCCCGCATCGAGCTGTCCGGCCACCCGCTGTGGGGCAAGGACCGCGCCGGCAAGGGCGTGTCCGAGGAGGCCACCGGCGTCATCCGCCTGGAACAGGTCGAGATGGTGGACGGCCCAGGGGGAGGGGATGGCGAGAACCGCATCCCGGCCGAGCTGGAGACCTCGGTCTATCTCGGCAGCCACTGGGAGCATGTCTTCCGCTGCGGCGACCAGACGCTCCGCGCCTTCGGCCGTCCGCTGGCCGCCGGCACCCACTGGCTGCACCTGCCGCCGGAACAGCTCTGGGTGTTCTGACTGCCGGCCCTCTACCGCCACTGATTTCCCTCTCCCGTCCCGGGAGAGGGCACTCTCACACCTCGATCAGCGCATAGGGCCGCCCGGTCTCCTTGGGGATGGTCTGCGCCACATTGTAGACCGGCGTCCCCCGCAGCGTCTTTCCGCTGTATGTCCCGTGATGCGCATGCCCATGCGCCACCGCCCGCACATTGTCGAAGCGGTCGATGGTCTCCGCCAGCCGCGACGAGCCCAGGAAGGGGAAGATCTCCGTCGGCTCCCCCTCCACCGTCGCGGCGATGGGGGCGTAATGCAGCACGACGAACACCCGCTCGGTGTCGAGCTGCCGCAGCGCGCTCTCCAGCCGCATCGCCTCGTTCACCGCCTCATGGACGAACTGCTTGATCGCCGGCTCGCCGAAGCTGTCGAGCATCCGGTTGCCGAAGCCGCCGCCGAAGCCCTTCACCCCGGCGAAGCCGACGCCGCCGATCTCCTGCGGCGCCCCGTCGAGGAACCGCACCCCGGCCTGGGCCAGGATGTGCTGGACCTCCTCCACATGACCGCATTCGTAATCGTGGTTGCCGAACACCGCGACCACCGGAATGCCGATGGAGCGCAGGGCGTCGGCCAGGATCTCCGCCTCGCGCGGCTTGCCGTGGTTGGTCAGGTCGCCGCACAGCGCCAGCACGTCGGCCTTGCCGGCGATTTCCTGGAACAGCTCGCGATAGGGATATTGCGTGGTCTCGCCGACATGGATGTCGCCGATGGCGGCGACGGTCAGCCTGCGCTCATCCATTCCCGTTCTCCTTCGGGTTCTGCCTGGTGCCCTCCTCCCCGACCACGTCGGCGAAGCCCCACTCGGTGACGTCGATCAGGTAATCCTCGCGCGAGAACAGCCGGCCCCGGCAGATACGGGTCTGGGCGACCGGCAGCTTGGCGCGCTCCTGCATCCTCTCCAGCAGCTCCGCCACCAGCCAGTCGGGCACGCGGTCGCGCTCGGTCGGATAGATGAAGCGGAAGTTCAGCAGGTGGATCAGCAGCACCTCCCAATGCTGCTCCATGTGGGCGAGCAGCCGTTTCCAGTCGATCCTGTCATGCTGCTTCAGGATCATATGGACGACGTCCGGCCCGTCGTACTTGTGGCGCATCTGGACGAAGGATTTGGAGAAGATCATCTCGGTCGGCGCCACCAGCGGCACGTCGCTGCCGCAGATCACCGCGCGATGCTCCTCCTTGAACCAGCGGTCGTTGACCGGGTTGATGGCGACCGCCGAGTTGAAGATGACGTCGAAGAACAGCTCGCCATGCTTGACCTTGCCGATCCAGCGCTCGTCCTCGATCTCCGTCTCGAAGCCATGGTCCTGGAAATGGGACAGGATGCGCGGGAAATCGCCGCCGCGGCAGAAGATGTCGATGTCCTTGGTCGGCCGCGTGATGCCGGTATAGGCGCTGATCGCGTAGGTCCCGCCCAACAGGAACGGGATGTTGGACTGGGTCAGCAGCTTGAGGCTTTCGGTATAGAAGGCCTCGGCCTCCGCGGTGACGGTGGCGCTGCCCTCACGGAGTTCGCTCATGGACCACTCCCCATTGCACCGGCCTTGCGCGGCGGTGCTGCACATTGACCCGGTACAACAGGGCAGGGCGGGGAGTGTTGCGGGACAGGCGTCTGCCGTGCCCTGCGTTTCCGGCTGTGCTTGCCGCGGATCGGGAAATTTGATCTGGTGCGGCAGGGTGGCCTTACCGGGGGTTGAACCATGGAGCTGTCGGCGGGAAGTTCCGCGGATGCCGTCGCCGCGCTCAGCCGGGCCATGCTGCGGCCGGTCGAAAGCGCGTCCGCCTTGCGGGAGATCGAGTCCTTGCTGGAGCGTCTCCGCCATGCCCCGCCGGACGAGCGTGCCGCCTGCGCCACGCAGCTCGGCCGCCTGACCGGCGCTGCCGATCCGGTCCTGCGCCTGTCCGCGCTGGCCGCGATCACCGGCGACCTGCGCCGCTACGACGAGTTGCTCGACCTGATCGAAGCCGAGTTCGAGCGCCCAGAGTTCGAGCACCCGGATCTCGACCGCCTGCTTCACATCTATTGCTGCATGGGCCGCCAGCTTTTCCTGATGCGCATGAACGGGGCGAGCCGGCCCGGCTTCTTCGAGGATCGGCTGTTTCCCCACTACACCCGCCTGATCGGCGCGATCCGCGACCGGCTCGGCCTCGCGCCGCGGCCCCGCCCGGCGGGCAGCCCGGCCACCGGGCGGGTCGTGCTGGTGACGAACCAGTTTCTGTCGCTGCGCCACCAGCCGTCGCGCGACCTGCTGTCCTATGCCGCGGTTCTGGAGGAGCGCTGCGGCCGGGAGGTGGTGATTCTCAACACCAACATCATGCCGGCCGACATCCACAGCCTGTTCGTGCCGTCCTTCGCATCCTCGGTGGAGCCGGCCTTCGACGGCAAGCAGGTGATCGAGGCGGACGGCCGCTCCTTCCGGATGCTGTCCTCGACCGGCCGCGGGCTGAGCCGGGACAAGATCGACTGGTTCCTGCGCGCGGTCGACTGGCACGACCCGGACGTGGTGGTGTCGCTGGGCGGATCGGTCATCGTCGCCGACCTGCTGGCGGCGGCGCGGCCCACCCTCTGCATCCCCACCACCAGCGGGGCCACGCCGTCGCTGGCCGGCATCGTGCTGGATTTCGGCGGGGGGAGCCGGCCGGAAAGCGGTCCGCTTGCGGCCTCATGGCGGCCCTTCCGCTTTCTGCATTCACTGATCGGCGCACCGGAACCGGACAGGACGGTTCCCGCCAAGGCACCCTCCAAAGCGGCGGCCAGGGCCGGCTACGGCCTGCCGGACGATGCCTTCCTGTGTCTGGTGATCGGCAACCGGCTGGACGAGGAGGCCGACGGCGCCTTCCTGGCGATGCTGGAGTCCCTCATCGACCGTGCGCCGCGGGTGGCGGTGGCGTTTGCCGGCGAGGCGGCGGCGCTGCCCTTGCGCCTGCAAGGGTCGCGGCATGCGGAACGCCTGGTCCACCTGGGCTATGTCACCGGCATGGCGGATTTGATGCAGGCGGCGGACGCCTATGTGAACCCGCAGCGCACCGGCGGCCGGGCGAGCGCCGCCGAGGCGCTGGCGGCCGGCGTTGTCCCGGTTTCGCTGCCGGTCGGCGACGTGTCGGCCGTCATCGGCGCCCGGTTCGTCGTGCCCGATTATGCCGCCGCCGTGGAGCGGCTAGCCCTGCTGGCCGAGGATCCCGCCGCCTTCGCCGCTGCCTCTGCCGACGCCCGCGACCAGGGGGCGGGGCGCGCCGATCCGGCGGAAGCCGCGGCTGCCCTGTCGCGCTACCTGGACGAGGCCGTGTCGCTGCACCGGCCTTGCCCGTGACCGCCGGCGGGACTGCCCCACAGGGTCATAGCCAAGGCTATAGAATGAAATATTTGTAATCCGACAGTAACGGAGAGCGTTCATCCGCCTTCTGGCCAGGGCCGTGATCGTCTTTGAAGTGCAAATGACTGTTCGACTTGGCGGTTGACGCGCGGTGACTGCCGCTCTATGGTCGCCGCCGTTGGGGAGTAGCTTCCGGCGGCCTCGCCGGGAACGTGTCAACATTCTTGCGCCCGATGCGGCGCATGGCACGTTCAGCGGACATTCGTCTGCCTAGCGAGACCAGTGTGCCCGAGACTCCGCGCCGGCCGGATTTCGGACATGCTGTCTCATGTGTCCGGCAGGAACCGCTCCCGTGACTCCTCTGTCTATCGTCGTGCTGTCGCTCAGCATGTCTGCCGACGCCTTCGCCGCCTCCATCGGCCGTGGCGCATCGCAGCGCCCCAGCGTCGCCGTCGCCATCAAGGGCGGTCTGGTGTTCGGTGTGGTCGAGGCCATCACGCCGCTGGTCGGCTGGGCGCTGGGTCTGGCGGCGGCCAGTTACGTCGCCGCCGTCGATCACTGGATCGCCTTCGTGCTGCTGTCGCTGGTCGGCGGCAAGATGGTCTGGGAAGGCTTCCAGCCCGAGACCGACGATCCGGAGCGGCAGGCCCGCCGCGCGAGCCCCTGGACGCTGGTCGCCACCGCGGTCGGCACCAGCATCGATGCGGCGGCGGTCGGCGTCTCCCTGGCTTTTCTCGGGTCCGACATCGTCACCATCGCCCTGTCCATCGGCTTCGCCACCTTCGCGATGACCACCATCGGCATGCTGATCGGCCGGGCCGTCGGCCATCGCATGGGCAAGATCGTGGAGGTGCTCGGCGGGTTGGCGCTGATCGCGCTCGGAACGTCGATCCTGGTCGAGCATCTTGAGCTGTTCGCCTGACCGGCGGCGGTGGGGAACGACGAGAAGGGGCATGCGCGAAATGAAAATAATCCTATAAAACGGGAAAATTTCTTATAGGCTTGCCGCGTCCTTTTGCCAAACGCGGAGCCACGCCATGCCCCTCGATCCCCGCAGCTTCACCACCGAAAATTTTCCCCGCTGGGCCGAGGAGCCGCCGACCCCGTCGGAAGGCTCCCTGGTTCCCGGTTCGCAGTTCCAAGAGGAGCAATGGATCATGGCCGCCGGGATGCTGGCCCGCGGCAACAGCTTCCTCCAGGTTTCGCGCGCCATGGGGTGCAGCCGCACCACTTTGTGGCGGGCCTATTACGGATCCAAGGATTTCCGTCACAGGGTGTGGTGGGAGCGGCAGGCGCTGAACCGCGAGGCCGAACTGCGCCTGTCCTCGCTGCGGGTGCTGGTGGCCGAGCAGATCGAGCGGCTGGTCACCTCGGGCGATCCCGCCACCGTCCGCTGGCTGGCCGAACGGCTCGGCCTCATCCCCGGTCTCGGGGCCGCCCGCAACCCCGCGCGGGACAGCCGGGAGATGGGGGCGGAGGAGGAAACGCTGCGGGCGCCCCGCCCGGACGACCCGCCCGCCGTCACCGTCCCCGAACTCGACGACGACATCCCCGGCTATCTGCGCGAGGACGCTGCCGATTGCCCTCTCTCCCCCGGGGAGAGGGAGGGGACCCGCGCCGCAGGCGTGGGGAGGGTGAGGGGGCCGGCGCGCGATCCGCGCGCCGCCAAGGGGCATTCTGCCCCTTGGCAATCCCCTGGCGCGGCCGTTCCGTCCGCGCTGCCCCCCTCACCCAACCCTCTCCCCAGGGGGGAGAGGGCTTACAGGCGGTCGCCTTCGCCTGACGTCGGTGTCCGGCGCCGGTAGGTGGGCGATGGAACATCACCCGAAAACTGTTCCACGCCGTTCCATCCCCCCGCCGGCCAGGACGGAGACAACATCCCCCGGTCAGCCCCCGAAATTCGGCTTCCCCGCCAGGATGTTGGAAGTCACGTGCCGGATATCGCGCAGGCCGCACATCGCCATGGTCACGTCCATTTCCTTACGGATGATCTCCAGGCACTGGGACACGCCGGCCTCGCCGCCGGCCCCCAGCCCATAGAGGAAGGCGCGGCCGATGAAGGTGCCCTTGGCGCCCAGCGCCAATGCCTTGACCACGTCCTGGCCGGAGCGGATTCCGCCGTCCATCAGCACTTCGATGCGGTCGCCCACCGCCTCGACGATGGCCGGCAATGCCGAGATGGAGGAAATCGCGCCGTCGAGCTGCCGGCCGCCATGGTTCGACACGATCAGCGCGTCGGCGCCGGTGTCGGCCGCCATCACCGCGTCCTCGGGATCGAGGATGCCCTTCAGGATCAGCTTGCCGCCCCAGCGGTCCTTGATGCGGCGCACGTCGTCCCAGTTCAGCGTCGGGTCGAACTGCTCCGCCGTCCAGGAGGACAGCGACGACAGGTTGCTGACCCCGGTGGCATGGCCGACGATGTTGCGGAAGGTGCGGCGGTGGGTCCGCAGCATGTTGATCGACCAGCGCGGCTTGGTCGCCATGTCCAGGATGTTGCCGACGGTCAGCTTCGGCGGGGTGGACAGCCCATTCCTGATGTCCTTGTGGCGCTGGCCGAGGATCTGGAGGTCGAGCGTCAGCACCAGCGCCGAGCAGCCCGCCGCCTTGGCGCGGTCGATCAGCTTGTCGATGAAGGCGCGGTCGCGCATGACGTAGAGCTGAAACCAGAAGGGCTTGTCGGTGTTCTCCGCCACATCCTCGATGGAACAGATGCTCATCGTCGACAGGGTGAAGGGCACGCCGGCCTTGGCCGCGGCGCGGGCGGCCAGGATCTCGCCGTCGGCATGCTGCATGCCGGTCAGGCCGGTCGGGGCCAGCGCCACCGGCATCGCCACCGGCTGGCCGACCATCGTGCTGGCCAGCGTCCGGTTGGTCATGTCCACCGCCACGCGCTGGCGCAGCTTGATCCGGCCGAAGTCGGACTCGTTGGCGCGGTAGGTCGATTCCGTGTAGGAGCCGGAATCCGCGTAATCGTAGAACATCCGCGGCACGCGCCATTCCGCCAGTTGCCGCAGATCCTCGATGCAGGTGACGGGCCGGTCGGTGAACAGGTTCGCCCAGCGCGACGGCGGCCGCGAGGAGGGCATGCGAACGGAGGTCATGGGGCGTGTCTCAACGGTTGCGCGCGAAACGGAAGGGCATCGATTTGGCCACTCCCTCCGCGCACCGTCAAGCCATGGCTGCGGCACCCCCGCTTTCAGCCGGTCGTGCGTCCGGCTTTCAGCGCGCCGGCTTCGACCTAGGCTTCGCGTTGGGCTTCGGCTTCGACGGCTTGGCCTTCGGCGGCGTCATCATGGCCTTGACCATCGCCGTCTGGGCCGCCGACTGGTTGCGTCGGGCCGCTGACATCGCTGCGGCGGTCCACATGCCGCCGGCACGGTTGGCCCAGGACAGCCACGCGCTCATGAAGGGATTCTTGGTCATGGTGCAGGCGACTCCGGAATGAGGGATACCGACGACAACAGCGCCGGGCCGCCGATGTTGCGCCGCACAATTTTGCGGCGCTTGCCCGCCCAAATTTTTGGCGGACCTGCCGATTCTTGGGCAGATGCACCAGGGCCGGGCGGCCCTGTTCGCCGGAAGACACCCTTATCCCCGCAAGGGAAGAGGGGCTTTTTCGCCGGCATATCCCTGGCATATCCATTGCTTGTGCAGCCCCAGGGGCTGGGCGATGTCGGGGGAACGGGCTGGATGGGTATGGAACGCGACGCCATGAAGAAAGGAACCAGCGCCGCCGCGGCGCGCTTCCTGCGCACCGCCAAGCTGTGCCGCATCCGCGACGTCGAACAGCTTCTGGCGGTCAGCGCCCTGGTGCGCGACCTCAGCGCCCTGATCCATGCCCTGCAGAAGGAACGCGGCGCCTCCTCCATCTATCTCGGGTCCGGCGGCACCCGCTTCGCCGAGGACCGCGCCCGCTGGCAGGCCGATGCCAGGACGCTGGAGTCGGTGCTGCGCGACCGGCTGGACCTCGTGGACGAGCAGCTCGACCGCCTCAGCTGCGGCGCGCAGTTCTACAGCCGGGCCGCCATTGCGCTCTATGCGCTGGACGGGCTGCCCGCCCTGCGCGATCAGGTGTCGTCGCTGGCGCTGGTGCCGCAGGATTCGGTGAAGGCCTTCACCGACATCGTCGGCCATCTGCTGTCCGTGCTGTTCGAGGCGGCCGACATCGCCGCCGATCCGGCGATCTCCCGCGCGCTGGTCGCCCTGTTCAACGTCGTGCAGGGCAAGGAATTCGCCGGGCAGGAGCGGGCGACCGCCAGCGCCGGCTTCTCGCGCGGGCGCTTCGACGGGGTGGAGCATGGCCGGCTCGCCCATCTGATCGACGCCCAGAACCGCGCCTTCCGCATCTTCGCCGAGTTCGCCGACCCCGCCCATGCCGCCGCCTTCCGCACCGCCCTGACCGACCCGTCGGTGGCGGAGGTCGAGCGGATGCGGGCGGTGGCGCTCAGCGACGATGCCCGCCACGGCGAGCTGTCGGGCATCACGCCGGAGGTCTGGTTCGACCGGTCGACCCGCCGGATGGAATTGCTGAAAACGGTGGAGGACCGTCTGACCGACGATCTCCGCCGCCTGTGCGAGGCCAAGCTGGCCCAGGCCCGTGCCGATCTCGGGCAGGCGGACGCCGGCGGTCCCGACGCGGTGCTGCCGGTCGCCATGATGCTGGTCGATGCCGGTGCCGCGCTGTCGGGATTCACCGGGCCGGTATCGACTGCGCCGGGCCAGGATGGCGCCGGTCTCTACGCCCCCGACGGGCTGCCGCCGAAGCTGATGCGCTCGGTCCTCGACGTCATGCAGGCGCAGTCGCAGCGCCTGCGCGACGTCAGCCTGGAGCTGGAGACGGCGAAGGCGGCGCTGAACGAGCGCAAGGTGATCGACCGCGCCAAGGGCCTGCTGATGTCCACCCGCAACCTGTCGGAGGAGGAGGCCTACAAGCTGATCCGCAAGACGGCGATGAACCAGAACAAGCGGATCGTCGAGGTGGCCGAAGCCATCCTCAGCATGTCGGACATCCTCCGCGGCGTCACGGCGGGAACGGGGAGGGGGGACGGCGGGAGGATGACCTGACTACTGCACCGTCCGCACCGGCGAGAAGGGCAGCCCCGCCTGATCGAGCGCCCGGTCGATCACCTCCTCCGATTTCTGGTCGAACAGCTGCAGCAGCAAATCGTCGACCATCCAGTCGTTGGTGGGCGTGCAGGCGGTGAACAGCTCGCCGATGACCTCCGCCTGGAAATCCTCGCGACGGTCATCGCCGCCCTCATACTCCATCCGCTTGGCGACGCCGACCGCCACCTGGAAGGGCTGGGTCAGGCCGGGGGTGACGGCCGCTTTCTTCATCAGCGCCGCCATGCCCAGCTCGCCGTCGTCCCAGGCCAGCCGGCGGGCATTCTCCGCCGGGATGCCGGCGCGGACGGCCATGCCGGCGACGAACAGCGACAGGTCGCCGGCGCACAGCGCGCGGAACAGCAGGACCGGCGTCAGGCGGCGGTTGGCGTGCAGCCACTGGATCACCGCGTCGATGTCCTCGGCCCCGCGCAGGACCGGGCGCAGCAAGCGCATGGTCGCCGCCTCCCGGCCGCGCTCGACCAGCCGCTCGACCAGTTCGCGCGACAGGCCATGCGCCTGCATCAGCGTGGTGCGCATGCTGTCCGACACGAAGGCGACCACCCGCTCGACCATCGCCAGCGACAGGCCGGGGCGGGTCGCCGCCGCCTCGCTGACCATGCGGACACGGCCGAAGCGGTCGAGCGCGCGGCTCATCGCGCTGTCCGGCACCTCGGCGCCGTCGTTGCGCAGCAAGGCCGTCACCGCGATGACGTTGCCGCGCTCGGCAATCGCGCCGGACACGCGGGCGGAGACGGTGGAGCGGCTGGCGACCGCCACATGCTTGCCGGAATCGGGATCGGACAGCACGTCGAGCAGCAGGTCGTCGGTCAGGCCGGCGGCATCGCGCAGGATGGGGAAGGCCACCCGGCCGACGTCGCGGACCAGCCGCTCCGCCAGATCACCGGTCAGCAGCGGGCTGTTGCGCAGCTGCCAGGCCACCGCCTCGCGCACCGCCACCTGGGCGTCGCCGGCGAAGCAATGGACCACCTCGATGGCCAGCGACCGTTCGGCCGGGCTCAGCGCGCCCGCCTCCAGATCGTGGAACAGCTTGTTCATCGTCTCGATCCGCGTTTCCGCATTCGGCGAGACGAGCAGCCGCTCCACATCCTTCGACGACAGGCCGTTGGGGTGGGGGGCGTCTGGTTGGGCGGCGGCGTGTGGCATCATGGCACCCGGCTGCGGCATCGGAGGAGACCCTTCAGTCGAAATCGAGGCAGGAGTAGCGGACCATGTCGCCCCACAGCCGGTCGAGCCGGCGGAGCGTGCGGTAGCTGGCCTTCAGGTCGCGGACCTCGGTCTCGTTGCGCACCAGCGCCTCGGCCTGCGCCTGCTCCATCCGCCGCAGACCCTCCCACAGCTCCCGCCCCTTGTCGGTCAGTTGGAGCCGCGCGGTGCGGCGGTCGCGCTGGTTGGCGGCGCGGTTGATGTAGCCGGCATCGACCAGGATCTTCAGGCTGTAGGACGCGTTGGATCCCAGGTAATAGCCGCGCTCCATCAGGTCGCGGACCGACAGCTCGTCCTCGCCGATCAGCATGACCATCAGCGCCTGCACCGGGCCGATGTCCTCGATGCCCTGCTTGGACAGGCCGACGCGGACGACGTCGAGATACCGGCGGTGCATCCTCTCGATCAGCCGCGCCATGCCGTGGAAGTCGGCGAGGTCGAGATCCTCGCCGGGCTTGCCGCCCGCCCGGTCGGTTGCCTTGTCGTCCGCGCCCGGTTCGGGCGCGTCGTCATCGTCCCAGTTCAGGTTGCTCATCGCGTCCATGATCCTGCCGGCTCAACCATTCCTGTTTCCTTCCTGCCCGGCTCACTCCGCCGCGGCGGCAAGGCCGCGGAAGCCATGCGGGTGCGCGCTGCGCCATGCCCAGGCGCTGCCGATGATGCTGTCCAGTTCCGGGAAGCGCGGCTGCCAGCCGAGATCGCGGCGGATGCGCTCCGACGAGGCGATCAGCACCGGCAGGTCGCCGGGGCGGCGCGGACCGACCTTGACCGGGACGCTGCGGCCGGTGATGCGCTCCACCGACGCGATCACCTCGCGCACGCTGTAGCCGGTGCCGTTGCCCAGATTGTAGCGGACCGACCGCCCGTCCAAGGCGTCCAGCACCCGCAGATGGGCGTCGGCCAGATCGCAGACATGGATATAGTCGCGGATGCAGGTGCCGTCGCGCGTGTCGTAATCGGTGCCGAAGATCTCGATGTGCGGGCGCTTGCCGGTGGCGGCGTCCATCACCAGCGGGATCAGGTGGGTTTCGGGGCTGTGGTCCTCGCCCAGCCGACCGTTGGGATGGGCGCCGGCCGCATTGAAGTAGCGCAGGCAGGCGGACCGCAGGCCATGGCAGCGGTCGGCCCAATGCAGGGCGCGCTCGATCATGAACTTCGATTCGCCGTACGGGCTGCCGGGGTCGATCGCCTCGTCCTCGTCGATGGGGATGCGCTTGGGCGAGCCGAACAGGTTGGCGGTGGAGGAGAAGACCAGCTTCATCACCCCGGCCTTCACCGCGGCGCGGATCAGGTTCAGCGAGGTGACGGTGTTGCCGTGCAGGTAGGCGTGCGGGTCGCGCATCGACTCGCCGACCACCGACAGGGCCGCGAAATGGAACACGGCATCGAAGTGCCATTGCCCGAACACGCGGGCCAGCGCCGCCTCGTCGGCCAGATCGGCCTGGACGAAGGTCGCCTCGGGCGGCACGGCGGCGGCGTGGCCCTGGCGCAGATTATCGAACACCACGACCCGGTGGCCGCGGTCGAGAAGCTCGGTCACGCAGTGGCTGCCGACATAGCCGGCGCCGCCGGTGACGAGAATGGTTTGGGACGTCGTCATGGAGTGTGGGTTTCCTTGAACCGGTTTTCGGGCCGCAACCGGAATCGGGCGGCCGGCGTGGTGGAAGGAAAACGGGGGGCGGGTTTGGGGCGGTGCAGGGGGCCGGATGGGGGGATCACGGCGCCTTGCGCAAATCTCATGCAGCGCAGCATGCACGATGTCGGCCGCGTCTGACCAGATTGCTGGAAACCCTCCCCCGAAGGGCCTAAGACCTTAGGTGAAGTCGGGTTTCTTCTTTTTCTGTCAGTGACTTAGCTGTTGTTTTCTACCCCTTTTTCGAGTGCTGGAAAGGGGTGATGCCCAAAACTTGTCACACGTCTCTAAAATGTCTCCGGTGTAAAGCTTAAGCGTGCCAAATCCGCCGACGCTTCCCCCCGCGTCCGGATCTGTCCCAGCATAGGCGGTCTCCCGGTCACCGGGCAGGCTGCATCCGGCATCCCCCCAGCCGGCTTCCTGTCCCGCGTCCGTCGCCGCCGGCAGCTTTTCCTGTTTTCCCCGATTTCCAGCGCCGCATCAGGTGGCGAATCCTCCTTCAGGAAGGATCGAAGATGAGTTCCGTGGATCGGCCCCTGCTGACCCAAGCCTACCGGAAGATCGGACAGGGCCTGCTGCTGGCCGGTGTCCTCAGCCTGTTCGTGAATGTCCTGATGCTGGTGCTGCCGCTTTTCACCATGCAGGTCTACGACCGTGTGATGAGCAGCCGCAGCCTGGAAACGCTGACGATGCTGGCGATCATCGCGGTCGGGGCGTTGGCGCTGTACGGCGTGCTGGACTTCATCCGCGCCCGCGCCTTCCTGGTGACCAGCGCGGTGATCGCCCACCGCTTCAACGTCCCGGCGCTGGAGGCCTCCATCGTCGACGCACTGTCGGGCGGCCCGCGCAATGCGGCGCAGACCATGCGCGACCTGAACGACCTGCGCAGCTTCATGACCAGCAGTGCCGTGACCGCCCCGCTGGAACTGGCCTGGGCGCCGATCTTCCTGGCGATCCTGTTCCTGCTGCATCCGGTCTATGGCGTGCTCGCCATCGTTTCCGCCCTGGTGCTGCTGGTGATGGGCGTACTGACCGACATGCTGACCCGCCGGCCGATGGCCCAGGCGAACGAGGCCTCGGCCCGCGTCTTCGCCGACATCGCCGGCACGGTCCGCCATGCCGAAGCCATCGAGGCGATGGGCATGCTGCCGGCGCTGGCCCGACGCTGGCAGTCGGCGCAGAGCGGATCGGCCGGGATGATCGACCGCGGCGCCACCCTGTCGCGCGGTCTGGCTGCCGCGTCGCGCTCACTGCGGATGATCCTGCAGGTCGGGGTGATCGCCGCCGGCGCCACGCTGGTGATCGACAATCTGGTGACGCCTGGCAGCATGATGGCCGCCGGCCTGATCACCGGCCGCCTGCTGCACCCCTTTGAACAGCTGGTGGATGGCTGGCGCCAGTGGGTCAAGGCGCTGGAGGCGCACCGCCGCATCCGCGACCTGCTGAACAACGGCGCCTCGGCCCGCTCCACCATGCCGCTGCCCCAGCCGCAGGGCGCCCTGACCGTCGACCGCGTCACCCATGTGCCCTCCGGGCTGAACCGACCGGTGCTGCGCAACGTCACCTTTGCGGTCCAGGCGGGAGAGGTGCTGGGCGTCATCGGCCCGTCGGGAGCGGGAAAATCGACGCTGGCCCGCCTGCTGGTCGGCGTCTGGCAGCCCACAGCCGGCGGCATCTATCTCGACGGCACCAGCACCTATCTGTGGGAGCGCGAGAGCTTCGGCAAATATGTCGGCTACGTCCCGCAGTCGGTGGCTCTGCTGGACGGCACCATCGGTGAGAACATCTCCCGCATGGCTAGCGCCGACCCGGCGGAGATCGTCCGCGCCGCCCGGCTGGCCGGCGTGCACGAGATGATCGGCCGCTTGCCCTTCGGCTACGACACACCGGTCGGCGACAGCGCCTTTTCCCTGTCCGGCGGCCAGCGGCAGCGCATCGCGCTGGCCCGCGCCCTGTTCGGCCGCCCCCGCCTGCTGGTGCTGGACGAGCCCAACTCCAACCTCGACCATGACGGTGAGCAGGCCCTGCTGAGTGCCGTTCAGAAGGTGAAGGCGGATGGCACGACCGTGGTGATGATCGCCCACCGCCCCTCCATCGTCGCCATCGCCGACAAGCTGGTGGTGATGAAGGACGGCGCGGTCGAGCATTTCGGCGCCCGCAACGACGTCCTGAAACTGGTGCAGCCCGGCGGTGCTCCCGCCGGCCCCAACACCACCATTGCCCGCCTCGTCCGCAGCGGAGAACAGCGATGAGCAGCGATACGCCCCTCCTGTCGTCCCAGCCGGTCTGGACCGCGACCATCGATGTGGCTCCGGTCGAGCCGTCCCTGCGCGGCACGGCGCTGGCCGGCGCGCTGGCGGTGCTGGTGGGCTTCGGCGGCTTCCTGACCTGGGGCTTCACCGCCAGCCTGGACAGCGCGGCGCTCGCCGCCGGCACGGTGATGGTTGAAAGCCATCGCAAGACCGTCTCCCATCTGGAAGGCGGCATCCTGCGCGACCTGCTGGTCAAGGACGGCGACCTCGTGCATGCCGGTCAGGTGCTGCTGCGGATGGACTCCACGCAAAGCCAGGCGGTGGTGGCCCAGTTGCAGGGGCAATATTGGACGGCCCTGGCCCGGTTGGGCCGGCTGCGGGCCGAACAATCGGAAGCACCCAAGCCGCTGTTCACTGACGAGTTGGTGAAAGCGGTGCGTGACAATCCGGTGGCGGCGGAGGCGATGGCGGTCGAGGAACGGCTGTTCCGGTCCCGCCATGACAGCTATGAGGCGCAGCTGGGGATCCAGCGCAGGCAGATCTCCCAGCTGCGCGACGAGATCGCGGCACTGGAATCCCAGCGGATCGCCACCGCCGACCGGCTGCGCTACACCCAGGAGGAAACTCGCGTGGTGCAGGGCCTGCTGGCGAAGGGATACGAGCGCAAGCCGCGCCTGCTGGAGCTTCAGCGCAACGTCGCCGATTCCGAAGGGCGGCTGGGCGAGCTGATGGCAAACAAGTCCAAGGCGGAACAGGCCATCGCCGCCGCCGAACTGACCATGATCAACATCGGCAACACCCGGCGCTCGGAGGTATCGACCGACCTTCAGGCCGCCCAGGCCAGCGTCGCCGACCTGTCGGAACGGCTGCGCAGCGCCGATGACGTGCTGCTGCGTCAGGCGGTCACCGCACCGCAGGCCGGGCGGGTGACGGGGCTGAAATTCTTCACCACCGGCGGTGTGATCCCGGCCGGTGCCGGCATCCTCGACATCGTGCCGCAGGACGACGCGATGATCGTCGAGGCCCGCGTCTCTCCCCACGACGTCCAGAATGTGGAGGTCGGCAGCAAGGCGATGGTGAAGCTGACCGGCTACCGCCAGCGCGCCGTGCCGCCGGTGGCAGGACAGGTGGTGTCGTTGTCGGCCGACCAACTGGAGGACGAGCGCACCGGCGCCTACTACTTCGCTGCAAGGATAAGCATGGATGCGGGGGAATTGAAGGCCCTGCCCAATGTCGAACTGCATCCCGGCATGCCGGCCGAGGTGATGATCCACGGCCATGCCCGCCGTGCCATCGACTATTTCCTGACGCCGTTGACCGACGGTCTTCAAAGAGCCTTCCGCGAAAAATAAGCGGAACCGCCTTCCCACCCGGCCCTCCCCCGTTCGGGCCGGTGCGGGTGGGGGCTCTTGCACGGGTTCCATCCCCTGGCAAGCGGCCCCGTGGAAGGGCCGGCGTCCCCCACGCCGGCCCTTTTGCACGCCCGCGACAGAAGCGATGCATTTTTATTGCAGTCGAATCCGCCTATGCTTGCATAAGAGAGTATTCAGGCATTGTTTTGGTCGCTGACTGATAAAATGATTTTCTTTTTTCATCGCCGATGACGGTTTCGTCATGGGCGGCATGAGCGGTCCCGCCGTCGCCGGAAAATTCGCTGTGGCTTTGGGCGGGCCATTCGATTTTTAAAACTTTCTTTTAACGATTCGGGCTTTTTCCTGCAAATCCAGCCAGTCCATGGCGTTTCAGTGGTGAAAATGCGGGTCTGACCATCATTTTTTAAAGCGGAAACTGCTTAGAAATTCGAAGCAATTCAAAGTAACTGTCTTTTTGAAAATATCGACAATGCGTTCTACTGCAAGAATCCGCTGTCTAGACTCAACTTTCTCTTCCATGTGACCGAGTTTTATCACACTATCCGCCCGATAGATTTGGTTACACCGAAAGGCGAGCTCAGTCTTTCGAGCGAGGCCTAAAGAAGGCCCAAAAATCCCAATCACATCGCAAGGAGACACCTACGATGGCTACGGTTCCTGGGGGCAGCTACGACGTGCATATCGGCACGAATCACGACGATCTGCTGGTCGGCGGCGAGGGTGACTCTCTGTTGCTGGGGGGCAACGGAAGCGACACTCTGCTCGGCGGCAATGGACATGACCTTCTGTTGGGGGGCAACGGAGCGGACGTGATCCATGGCGGTTCGTCGGCGGATGTGCTGCTGGGGGGTAACGGCAACGACATCATCGACGGCGGTTCGGGCGACGACATCATCTTGGGGGGGAATGGTGACGACGTGCTGATCGGCGGTGCCGGGCGCGATCTGCTGGATGGCGGCAAGGGCGACGACGTGCTGTCGGGGGGCGACGGTGACGACGTGCTGAACGGCGGCGCCGGCGACGACACGCTGTACGGTGGCGGTCATAACGATATCCTTAATGGCGGCAAGGGTGACGACCTGCTGCGCGGCGGCACCGGTGACGATGTGCTGAATGGCGGTGACGGCGACGACACCCTGTTCGGCGACGACGGCAACGACCGCCTGGAAGGCGGCAAGGGCGACGACCTGCTGATCGGCGGGGCCGGCCACGACGTCTTCATCTTCTCCGGCGGCGGCGGCCAGGACGTGGTCCTGGACTTCAAGGCCGGCGAGGACGTTCTGCAGATCTCCCGCAACATCAACGGTCTGAAGGTGACCGACGCCGCCGATCTGGCCGCCCGCGTCACCGACCAGCATGGCGATGCCGTGATCGACCTCGGCCATGGCGACAGCATCACGCTGAAGGGTGTCTCGGCTGCGGACATCCACAACCACCCGAACGACTTCTTCGTCATCCACTGACCGAGCACTGTCCGGGCACTGATCGTCCACTGCTTCTTTGAGCAGTGAACAAGAAGGACGGACCGGTGGTGTCACAGCCGCCGCCGGTCCCCCTTTGCCCGCAGTCAGCCGATTTCGACTTTCCAACCCACCGACGCTGCCGGAATCCCATCCATGACCGTCATCGCCGTTCTGCCGAATTCGGTGTCGATCGCCCCCGCCCAACGTCTGGCGCTGGGTCCCCGCTTCCTCCTCGTTTCCTGGACGATGGATGGAAAGGCGGACGGCGCGGCCGATGCCGTCGGCCCGATCACGCCGAGCGTCGACGGGAAGCCGGTGCGTCCGCCCTTCACCACGCTGACCATCGACACCGGCTGGGGCGGACGGCGCGTCCTATCGATCCTGCCGGCGCCGCGCGATCCGCGCATGCCCATCCATTTCATTGCCAGAAACCGGGTGATCGCCGAGCTTCGCACCGAGTCCGGTGCCGCCGATCTCGATCCCGCCGGCTTGCTGGGCAGCCTCGACGGCGCCGCCCGCCTGCGGGTGCAGCGCTTCCTGTTCGATTTTGCCTGCTCCACCCCGGCGCTTCGCCGCGATGCCGCCTTTGCCGGGCTGTGCCGCCGGCTGGTTCTGGACCGTGCGGCGGAGCCGGCGATGCTGGCGATCCGCGCCACGGCGGGCGGCGACCTTCTCCTCTGTGCCGGGGCGCTGTCCGGTCGCTTCGGCGCCATCAGCGGTCTAGTGGTGCTGTCGCCGAACGCGGTGGCGCGGGCGCCCTTCGATGCCTGCATCGGACCCGATCCGGCCGGCAAGGGGCGCATCGCCTTCGACCTGCTGATCGACCGCAGCCTGTGCATGCCGGGCAATCTGCTGGTTGTGCTGGGCGCCAACGGGGTCGCCTGCCGCCGCTTTCCCGTGGAATCCGCCGGCCTGCCGACCCTGACCGACCGACTGAACGCCCGTCCCGACACGCCGGCCGCACTGCGCCATTATCTGCTGACCTGCCTCGCCCAACGCGGCCGCAGCGATGCGTCCGCCGCCTCGGCGGTCAGCGAGTTGCAGGCGTTGGCCCCGCTGCCGCGCCGGCAGGCCGCCGATGCCAAGCGGCCGATCGGTGCCTCGCTCGACCTCGCGGTTCCCACGGCCGATGGCGGCCTGTTCCTCGCCGGCTGGCTGCACGACCCGCATGGGCTGGCGGCGGAGCTGGTGGTGCGCACGCCCTTCGGCGGCGAACGCCGGGTCGAGCGGTTCGCCCACCGCTTCCCGCGCGAGGATGTGGCGAAGCTCTACGGCACCGGCGGCATCGACCGCAGCGGCTTCGTCCTGCATCTTCCCGGCAATCCCGAACCGGCGGAAGCGCTTCAGGTGACGGCGGAGCTTCGGCTGGCCTCGGGCGGGGCCCTGCGTCTGGTTCCGCCGCCGCGTCCGCGTGCCCATGCCGATGCCCGCGCCGCCGTGCTGGGCAGCCTGCCGCCGCGCTTTGCCACGCCGGAGCTGCTGGAGACCGTCATCGGTCCGGCCGTCGCCCCACTGCATGCCGCCCATCTCGCCACCCGCGGCGAGCCGGAACTGGTCGTCTATGGCGAGCGCAAGGCCAAGCCCGCGGTGTCGGTCATCATCCCGCTCTACCGCACGCTGGAGTTCCTGCGTTTCCAGATCGCCTGCTTCGCCACCGACCCGGCGATGGCCGACGCCGAACTGGTCTTCGTGCTCGACAGCCCGGAGCAGCGGGACGAGGTGGTGCATCTGCTGCGTGGCTTCCACGGGCTCTACGGCCTGCCGATGCTGCTGCTGGTGCAGAGCGCCAATTACGGCTATTCCGCCGCCAACAATGCCGGCGTCGCCGTTGCCCGAGCCAACCGCCTGCTGCTCCTCAATTCCGACGTGGTGCCCGACCGCGCCGGCTGGCTGCCGCAGCTGGTCGCGGCGCTGGAAGAGCGCCCCGGCATCGGCGCCGTGGGGCCGAAGCTGCTGTTCGACGACGACAGCCTCCAGCATGCCGGGCTCTATTTCGACCGCGACCTGCAAGGCGCCTGGTACAACCATCATTACTTCAAGGGCCTGCCGCGTGACTTCGCTGCCGCCTGCCGGCCGCGGTCGGTGCCCGGCGTCACCGGTGCCTGCCTGCTGACCACGCGCGCCGCCTACAGCGCGGCTGGCGGCTTTTGCGAAGACTACATCATCGGCGACTTCGAGGACTCGGACCTCTGCCTGCGCATCCGCGACCAGGGGCTCGACATCCGCTATGCCCCGTCGGTGGAGCTGTACCATCTGGAGCGCCGCTCCATCGGCCGGCACCAGGGCTACACCCGCGGAGTCGCCTCCGAATACAACCGCTGGCTCCATGGCCGCCGCTGGGCCGACCGCATGGCCGGACTGATGGCGCACGACTGGTGTGCCGATGACGAGGCGCAGCCGTCCCGGAGCAGCCGGACCCGCAAGACAGCACAGGTGATCCGATGAATGCGATCGTGCCGACCCCGCAGCTTGCCGTGCTGCGCCGCCAGACCGATCCGCGGCTGGAGTGGCTGTGCGCCCAGATCGCGCGCAACCGTTTCCTGCCGGTGCCGCCGCCCGAGCTGCATTTCATCGGCGACGGCGATTTTCGTGCCATCGGGGCGGAGTTCCTGCGCCATTTCGTCCGTCTTGGGGGCTTGCGTCCCGACCACAAGGTGCTGGAGATCGGCTGCGGTGTCGGCCGCATGGCCCTGCCGCTGACCCAGTATCTGGACGGGTCCTATGATGGCATCGACATCGTGATGGACGGCATCCGCTGGTGCGCCTCGACCATCACGCCGGCCTACCCGGAGTTCCGATTCCACCATCTCGACGTCGCTAACGGCCTCTACAATCCCGATGGCCGGATCGAGGGGGAGACGGCGACGCTGCCCTTCAAGGCCGGCGCTTACGACTTCGTTATCCTGACCTCCGTCATCACCCACCTGCGCACCGCCGATACCGAGCGCTATGCGGCGGAGATCGCGCGGGTGCTGAAGCCGGGCGGGCGCTGCTTCCTCAGCCTGTTCCTGGCCGACGCCACGGCGCGCGCCGGCATCGCCAAGGGGACCGCCCGCCCGCCGTTCCGCGATGCGCCCGGCGTGGAACTGCTGGCCGATCCCGAGCATCCCAACGCCGCCGTCGCCTATGACGAGGAATTCCTGCTCGGCCGCTTCGCCGCCCATGGCCTGCGTCCCGCCCGCGTCGTCATGCGCGGCCACTGGAGCGGCCAGCGCGAGGCCGAGAATTTCCAGGATCTGCTGGTTCTGGAGAAGGGGACCGCGCCATGAGCCGGCGCCGCCTTCCGCTGCTCCCCGCCAATCAGGCCGCCCGTCCCGCTCCGCGCCAGCCGGCGCGGCCGCTGGTGGCCGCCCGGCCGCCGCGGGTGCTGCTGATCGCGCACAACCACCCGAGCCTGCATCCGGGCGGCACCGAGATCTTCGCGCATGAACTGTTCGGCGGCCTGAAGGCGGCCGGTGCCGAGTGCCTGTTCCTGGCCTGCACCAACGACGTTCACCGCGCCCCGCGCCCCGGCACCGGTTTCCAGACTTCTGGGCCGCAGTGCCGACGAGGTGCTGCTGTGGGCCGGCCATTTCGATCACTTCCATCAGAGCCAGATCGACCTGCACGGGCTGGTCCCCGACCTGTCCAACCTGCTGCGCGCCTTCCGGCCGGACATCGTGCATGTGCATCACACGCTGTTGCTGGGCGTGGAGATGCTGTTCCTGATCCGCCGTGTCTGCCCGGATGCGAAGATCGTCTACACCCTGCACGACTACTACCCGATCTGTGCCAATGACGGGCAGATGGTGACGCCGCCGCGCGGCGAAGGCGGGACGCGAACGCTCTGCACCAAGGCGTCGCCGGACGCCTGCCACCGCTGCTTCCCCGACCGGCCGGCCGACCAGTTCCTGCTGCGCGAGAAGCACATCAAGGCGATGTTCGGGCTGGTCGACCGCTTCCTGGCGCCCAGCCGCTTCCTGCGCGACCGTTATGTCGCCTGGGGCCTTGACCCCGCCCGGATCGAGGTGATGGCGAACAGCCGCCCGGCCGTCGAGCCGGCCCCGGTACGCGACCTCGCCCCCGGTGCTGCGCGCGACGTCTTCGCCTATTTCGGGAACCTCAATCCGTTCAAGGGCGTCACCGTGGCGCTCGACGCCGTCGCCCGCATGGCGCGGCAGGGGCTTTCCCCGTCGCTTGCCGTGCATGGCGGCAGCCTGTATCAGACGCCGGAGTTCCGCCAGCGGGTGGCCGACGGCTTCGAGGCGGCGCGCGGCCTCGCCACCGCCCATGGTCCCTACCGGTCGCAGGAGATGCCGGCGCTGATGGCCGCCGCCGACTGGGTGGTGATGCCGTCGATCTGGTGGGAAAACGCGCCTCTGGTCATCCAGGAGGCTTTCCAGCACTGCCGCCCGGTCATCGTCAGTGGCATCGGCGGCATGGCGGAAGCGGTGCGCGATGGCGTCGACGGCCTGCATGTCCGTCCCAACGACCCCGCCGACCTCGCCCGCGTCATGACCCGCGCCATGACCGAACCCGGCTTGTGGGATCGGCTGTCGGCCAACATCCCCGCCGTCCGCCCGACGGAGGAGGCCGCGTCGCTCCACCTCGCGCTTTACGGCGAACTTCTTTCACCGGCTCCCGCCGCTCTTATCCAGGGGAATCGCACCCGATGAAGGACCGCAGCACCAAGGCCGACATCACCGCCGCCGTCCTGCTGGACGAGGACACGCTGATGCTGTTCGGCGCCATCGACCAGCCCCTGCCGGCCGACAGCGTGGTGATGCTGGACGGCATGATCGATGGGCGCTTCCGCGGTGGCTGCTGGACCGATGGGGCAGGGGAGCGCTGGTTCCTGGGCGCCATCCGCGTTGCAGGGCTGGCCCACATGCGCCCGTCCCGCATCGAGATCGAGGATGCCCAGGGCAAGCACCTGCTGCTGCCCCGCCTGTCGAACGTCCGCACAAACCCCGCCCATCTGGTCGCGGCCTTGCGCGAGGTGCAGCCGCAGTCGCTGGACGTCGCATTGGACGTCGCCGTGACCCTGCTGTCCGGCCCGGCGATGGGCGAGGGCGAAGCCGGGGAGGGCCACCGCCGCACGCGCCTGCTGTCCGGTCTGGCGCATGAGGCATCCCGCCCCGACGGCTTCGCCGAGGTGCTGGGCCGTTTCCGTGACGGCGCGCTGATGGTGCAGGGCTGGTCGCACGGCTTCCCGGCCGGTGCCTCCCATATTCTGCCCCCTGTGCTGGTCGAGGCGGAGGAGCTGCGGCCCCATGCCATCGCCGCCGCGCCCTTCCACCGTCCGGACCTGCCCGACGATGCCGCCGGTCTGCTGACGGTTTTGGAAGGCCCGGTCGCCGCCCCTGACACCATCCGCCGCATCCATTTCCGCGCTGCCGACGGCTGGCGCCATCTCGCCATCTTCGAACACCGGCAGCTTCTGGCCGATGGCGTCGCCTCCGCCCATGCCCGCGACATGCTGGGCCAGTTGCAGGGCGATGCCGCCCGCCGCGGCGTCGCCGCCGCCCTCGCCGCCCGCTACAACGGGGTGGAGACGGTGTCGCAGATCCAGGCCCCCGTGCGCATGGGGCTGGACATGGCGGTGCGCGTGCCGGGCGCCGGGCTGTTCGTCTGCGGCTGGCTGCTCGACCCCACGCAAGCGGTCCGTGCGGTGACGGTGAAGGGCGGCGGCATGACGGCGCGGCTGGACGCCGACTGGTCGCGGCTGGCCCGCAAGGACGTGTCTGATGCCTTCGCCCATGATCCGCTGTTCGCCGGCCGGCTGCTCCCGGGCAACGACGGCCACGGTTTCACCGCCTTCGCCCGCGAGTCCGCCGGCATCGTCGCCGATGCCGAGTTCCATCTGGAGTTGACGCTGGCCGACGGCATCGCCTTTCTGCCGCTGCCCTGCCAGCCGCCGACCGGCGATTCGCTGCGCCGCATGCTGGGCGCGGTCAATCCCGACAGCCCGGCCATCGACCGTGTCGTCTCCACCCATCTAGGGCCGATGCTGCGCACCGCGGCCTCAGCGAAGGCGGCGCCGTCTTCCGTCCTGCACCCGATGGGCCGGACGCTGAAGACGCCGCGGGTGTCGGTGATCCTGCCGGTCTGCGACGGGCGCGAGGATGTCGACCTGAACCTCGCCCGGATGGCGAACGATCCCGACTTTGCCGAGGCGGAGATCCTGGTCGTCGCCGGTGCCGCCACCCACGAGCGGCTGGCCGGCATGGTCCGTCAGGCCGCCGGCTTCTACCGGCTGGCGGTCGGCTTCGTGGCCGCTCCCACCGCCGCCGACCCGTTCGAGGCGATGGCCGCATCCCTGCCGCATGCGCGAGCCGACCGTGTCCTGCTGCTGTCGCCATCGGTCCTGCCGACCGAACGCGGCTGGCTCTCGGCACTTGAACGCGCGACCCGCAAGCCGAACGCCGTCGGCTCCGCCGCACTGGCGCCGGTGATGGTCAGCCCGACCCTGCTGTATGAAGATCATTCCGTCCGCTTCGCCGGCATCGTCGCGGTGGAAGGGCCGGGCGGTGCCGTCACCTATGAGCGCCGCTTCGCCGGCTATCCCCGCGACTGGCTGAAGGATCAGGAGGCGTCCGCGGTCGATGCCGCTTCCGCCGACTGCGCGCTGCTGCCGCGCGAGCTTCTGATGCGTGCGATGGCCGATGGCGGCCGCTATCTCGGGCTGGAGCCGAAGGGGCTGGACCTGTGCCTGCGGGTGCGGGCTGCAGGCGGCTCCTGCCTGTGGCTGCCGAAGGTTCGGCTGGTGGCGGTCGACGAGCAGTCCCGCAATGCCCGCGACCCCAGGCTGGAGCGCATGAGCGCCCTGGTCGACGACTGGAGCTTCGCCGAGCGCTGGAAGGCGTCGATTGCCGCCTAGTGCTTCGCCTCCACCCGGTTTTCACCCCCTCCGCTTAGGACAGACGGTCACCCGATGAGCAAGACCAAGCGCGCGCTGATCATCAGCCATGGCCACCCCTCCTTCTCGCTGGGCGGGGGTGAGGTAGCCTCCTACAACCTGCACAACGGCTTGCACGACCTGCCGGGCTGGGAAAGCCATTATCTGGCCCGCGTGGCACCGCCCATCGCCCAGCACCGCGGCTCCGCCCTGATGGCGCTTCGCCAGAAGGAGCGGGAGGTGCTGTACTACGCCAACGACTACGACCATTTCCGCCTGTCCAACCGCAACCTGCCGGGGCTGGAGAAGGACTTCGTCCGCTATGTCCGCGACCTGCAGCCGGACGTGGTGAACTTCCACCATTTCCTGGGGCTGGGAATCGAGACGATCCAGGCGGTGCGCCAGGCCCTGCCGCGCGTTCCCATCGTGGTGACGCTGCATGAATACCTGTCGATCTGCCATCACCACGGACAGATGGTGAAAACCAGCCGCAACGCGCTGTGCTACCGCTCCAGCCCGGCCGACTGCGCCGGCTGCTTCCCGCACATCGGCGAGGCGGAGTTCTTCAAGCGCGAGCTGTTCTTGAAGACCTTCCTGGAACAGGCGGACTTCTACATCAGCCCGTCGAACTTCCTGATCGACCGCTATGTCGACTGGGGGCTGCCGCGCGAGAAGTTCCGCATGATCGAGAACGGCCTGACCATCGAGGGCATCGCCCCGCCGCGCCCGGTCAACCGCGGCGGCAAGCGCAACCGCTTCGCCTTCTTCGGCCAGCTGACCGAGTTCAAGGGTGCGCACCTGCTGGTGGAGGCGGTGTCGCGCCTCTCCGACAAGGCCTGGGGCGAGGACGGCGCGCTGATGATCTTCGGCGGCAATCTGGAGCGCCAGCCGGAGGCCTATCAGAAGCGCTTCAACGACGCGGTGGAGAAGGCCGGCGACCGGGTGCGCTTCTACGGCAGCTATCGCTCGGCCGAACTGCCGGGCCTGATGAAGGACGTCGACTGGATGATCATTCCGTCGATCTGGTGGGAGAATTCCCCCGTCGTCATTCAGGAGGCCTTCCTCCATGGCCGCCCGATCATCGCCAGCAACATCGGCGGCATGGCGGAAAAGGTGACCCACGGCGTCGACGGCCTGCATTTCCGCAACGGCAGTGTCGAGGATCTGGTGGACCGCATGACGGAGGCGCTGACCACGCCCGACCTGTGGGACCGCCTGCGCCTGCGCATCCGCCGGCCCATCGACCGCGCCGAGTGCGCCCGCCAGCATTCGGAGGTGTTCGACGCCCTGCTCGCCGCCGGCGGTGCCGCACCCTCCATGCCGGAACGGGCAGTGGCCCAGCGGTCTTGAGAAAAACGAGATGTGCTGTGATATTTTCGGAAGTATGGAATATTTCTCTCCGATATCTTCTGAATAAATTGCTAGTATTGGAATGAAAGTCACAAGGCCTTCCAGAAAAGGTCTGTGCGCCAATTTGAATTATCCCGGCATTAGTCCGGGTGCTATCCATCCCTATTGACGCCAAACCCGGGGAGATCCGCTGTGGCTAACATTCTCGTCATGATTCCGTCGGGCGAAGTCTATGATCACGACTGCGTGCGTTGGTACAGCTATCAGGACATTCAGCGCAGCATCGACCACTACCACAACATCGGCGATGCCTTCGTCTTCGACTCCTCGTTGAAGCTTCTGACCTACGACAAGCTGGATGTGCTGGAGATTCGCGAGTTCCGCCAGGAGGTGGTCGACCGGATCAACGCCGAATACGACTATGTCTTCCTGCGCGGCAGCAACTACATCCACGATTCAATGGACTGGCCGGCGGCGACCATCCAGGTGCTGGCCAAGCTGCGCATCCCCGTCATCGGCTTCGGCGTCGGCGCTCAGGCGCCGGCCACCGGCAAGCTGACGCTGACCGAGGAAAGCAAACGCATCTGGCGGATGATCGCCGACAAATCGACGACGCTCGGCGTGCGCGGCACCTACACCGCGGAAGTGCTGTGGGACCTCGGCATCAAGAACACCCGCATCGTCGGCTGCCCGACCGCTTTCCGCAACCGCGATCCGGAGCTGCGCATCGACCTTCCGGCTCTCGACAGCGTGCGCAAGGTCGGCATCACCATGCGCCGTGAGGTCTCCAAGCATTATTCGCCGGACGTGCGCAAGTATCTGGAGCGCCACCGCGACTTCGTGAAGGACATCTCCCGCCGCTTCGACACCGTGCTGATGATGCAGGGCGAGGTCGAGGAGAAGAAGCTGCTGTGGGGCACCGAGGAGCAGAAGGCGGCAGCCTGGGCCCACCTGCATGACAGCGCTTGGCTGAAGCAGTGGTATTTCGACGACGAGATGGATTCGCTGTACCGCGAGCGCCTGTGGTATTCGGATGTCGTCGCCGATTACGAGACCCTCGTGCGGTCGAAGGATCTCGTGTTGGGCTACCGCCTGCACGGCAACCTGATGGCCCTGTCGAACGCCACCCCGTCGGTTTACTTCAGCTATGACAGCCGCACGGCGGAGTTCGCGGAGACCTTCGCGATCCCCTGCTACAATGTCTATTCGGACAAGCCCTTCGTCCTTGAGGAATATTGGGACCAGAGCCTGTTCGAGAAGTTCAACCGCACCTACTACCAGCGCTATCGCGACATGCGGGAGTTCCTGGACGAGAACTACGTCCCCCACCGCATGCCCAGCCACACCCTGCGTCGCACCGCGGAACGCAAGGCGGCGTAAGCGCAAGCGCACCTTTCCAAGCCCGACAATCGTCCAGAACAACCGGAAACCGGTCCCATGTCCGCCACTGCCAAGATCGTCGAGCTTCGCGAACTCCACCCCTGTGGCCGATCCCCTCGACGCACGCCAAGCGGCGGCCATCGTCGGTCATATCGACGCCCTGCAGGGGGGCCGTGTCTTCGGTTGGGCCTGGGACGGCAACCATCCGGCCGACCGGCTGGAGATCGAGTTGCGGCTGGAGCGGGACGGCGGTCCGCCCGAAACGCTGGCACGGGTGGCGGCCGACCGTCCGCGGCCCGATCTGGCCGGCGGCGGCATCGGCGACGGCGCCCATGCCTTCGAGGCGGAGGTGATCCTGCCGGAGGGGGCGGACCCGTCGCGGGTGGTGGCAGTGGTTAGGTCGCCCTCCACCGGCGAGACGTCGACCTTCGCCCAGCCGAACCCGGAGGACCAGCGGCTCGACCGGCTGCTGGGTCCGCATCTGAATCGCATCGGCGAGCGGATCGACGCTCTGCGCCGCGACCAGCGCCAGCTTGCCGCCGCCCAGCAGACCATCGGCCGGCTGCTGCGCGATGCGGGCGAGGGGGTGACGGCGCTGCGGGCCGACACCGCCCGCTTGGAAACATCCGATGGCGAGCGTTCCGAAGCCCTGGCCGAGTCCCTGCGCGAATTGTCCGAACGTGTCGGCGGGCTGGAGGTTTTCCTGATGCGGATGGACCAGAGCCTGCGCGGACTGGACAGCGCGTCGGCGGAAAAGACCGGCGGGGCAGGATGGTCGCCGCTGCTGACCGTGCTGGGGTCGACGGCGGGCGCCTTCCTGGCGGTTCTGGTCGGTTGGCTGGTGCTGCACTGATCGGGAAGGTTCCGCTAGACTGAAGGGTAGGCAACCGCGGGGGACCCGGCGGTGTTTATCCTTCGCGGCCCCGACGACCCTCCCATCGGGGGCCGTGCGGTGCGATAGAGCGGAGCCTGCCCACATGCTTGACGGATTTCCCGTCGCCGAACCCGCCCCCGATGCGCCGTTTCCGGTCCCGGCATCGTCTCCTGCCAGCTTATCCGTCGGCAGCGAAGGCGAACTGGCCGTCCGGCTTGCGGCCCTCGCCCGGAGGCCCGGCGGTGTCCTGCTGCTTGCCCGCAGCGACGCGCGCGCCACCCGGCTGGCGCGGCTGGTGGGCGACCTTTTCCCCGACCTCGACACCATTCTGCTGCCCATCGACGAGACCGCGGCGGGCGACCGTACCGCGCCGTCGCGGAGCGTGCTGGGCCGCCGTGCGGCCGGGCTGATGCGGCTTGCAGAGGTGCAAGAGCCGGCCGGTGGGCGGCTGGTGGTGGCCTCGGCCGATCTGGCCTTGCAGAGGTTGCCGCCGCCGCAGGCCTGGGCGGGCGGGCATTTCCGCCTGACCCGCGGCATGACCTATGACGAGGCCGCTTGGCGCGGCTGGTTCGCCCGCAACGGCTATGTGATGGACGACCGGGTCGACGAGCCCGGCGAGGTGGCGATCCGCGGTGCGGTGGTGGAAGTCTTCCCCGGCCACTGCGACCGCCCGATCCGCTGCGACATCGCCGACGGGGTGGTGCGCGACCTGCGCCTTTACGATCCGGTGTCCCAGCGCTCGGTCGAATCGATCGACGAGCTTGCGCTGGGGCCGGTCACCGACCTGATCGTCGGGCCGGAGATGCTCGACCGGCTGGCCGCCGGCCTTGCCGGATTGGGATCCGCCCTGCCGGAGGGGTTGCGGCGGGAGTTGGAGGAAGGCCGCCGGCCCTATGCCTTCGACCTCCAGCTTCCCAACGTCTTCGGCGACTGCCCATTGCTGCTGGACCTGCTGCCGGACGCGCTGGTGGTGCTGGACGCCGGTGCGCGCGACCGTATCGAGGCGAGGGCCGACGACCTGGCCGAGACCGGGATCGACAGGCGGATCCGGCGCGACGATCCCTGTCTGCTGCCGGTCCCGCCGCTGGAACGCCGGCTGATCGACGCCGACGCGCTGGACGAAAAACTGGCCGCCCGAACCTTGCTGCCGGTGGAGGTGACGACCTGTCCTGTCGTGGAGGCGGTACGCACCGAGCGCACGCTGCTGCGCCGGGCGGCGGGTCTGATCGGGGAGGGCCGGGCCGTGCTGCTCGCCGCCCGATCCGGTGCGGGCGAGGCCGACCGGCTGGCCGGGCGGATGTCTTTGGCATTGGGGCGTCCGGTGCCCCGGCTGGACCGCTGGCCCGAGCCGCCGCTGGCGGCGGGGGACTGCGCCGTGCTGGCGTTGCGGACCGCCGATGGCTTCACTTGCGACGGCATGACCGTGCTGGTCGCTCCCCGCCATGCCGAGGAGCGCGGGGGCGAGGCGCAGGTCCGGCCCCCGCTGGCGCCGTCCGAATTGTCGACCGGCGACTTCGTCGTGCATCTCGACTATGGCATCGGCCGGCTGATCGGGCTGGAAACCATCGCTTCCGGCGACGGCGAGGAGTTCCACCGCCGATTTCCTGGTGCTGGACTATGCCCATGACGACCGGCTGCTGGTGCCGACCGCCGATTTCGACCGGCTGTGGCGCCACGGCTCGGCCGACACCGGTGCGAAGCTCGACAGCCTGAAGAACGCCCATTGGCTGGAGCGGCGCGCCGTGCTGGAGGCGGAGATCGGCGAGACCGCCAAGGGCATCCTGCGCGAAGCCCGTCGCCGCGCGCGGGAGACGGCACCGGTCATCGACCCGCCGGCCGACCGCATGCGCCGCTTCGGCGCCCGGTTCGGCTTCGACCCGACCGAGGGGCAGCGCCGCGCCATACAGACCGTGCTCGACGCCATGCGCCAGGGTCACCCGATGGACCATCTGGTCTGCGCCGACGTCGGCTATGGCAAGACCGAAGTGGCGTTGCGCGCTGCCGCCGCGGTGACCTTCGCCGGCCATCAGGTCGCGGTGATGGCGCCGACCTCCGTCCTCGCCCGCCAGCATCTGGAGGTGTTCCGCCGCCGCTTCGCCGGCTTCGGCATAAGGCTGGAGCCGCTGACCGGGGCCATGACCAAGGCCGACAGCGACCGGGTGCGCGCCGGGCTGGCCGACGGGTCGGTCGACATCGTCATCGGCACCCATGCCCTCTTGTCCAAGGAAGTCCGGTTCCAGCGCCTCGGCCTGATGGTGGTGGATGAGGAGCAGCGCTTCGGCGCGGCTCAGAAGCAGGCGTTGAAGCGGCGCATCAAGGGCGTCCACAGTCTGGCGCTCAGCGCCACACCGATTCCGCGCACCTTGCAGGGTGCCCTGGCGGGTCTGCGCGGCCTCAGCATCATCGACACACCGCCGGCCCGCCGCCGGCCGGTGCGCACCGCCGTTACGCCCCGCGACCCGGCCACCGCCCGTGCCGCCCTGCTGCGTGAGCTGGGACGCGGCGGACAGGTCTTCTGCGTCACCCCGCGCATCGCCGACCTCGGCGATCTGGAGGAGTGGATCCGTGGGCTCGTCCCATCGGCCCGCATCGCCGTGGCGCATGGCCGGCTGGGGGCGGCGGCGCTGGACGATACGGTGATGGGCTTCGTCGACGGCGAGAGCGACATCCTGCTGGCAACGCCGATCATCGAATCCGGCATCGACATCCCGCGTGCCAACACGCTGCTGCTGTTCCGCCCCGACCTGTTCGGGCTGGGCCAATTGCACCAGCTGCGCGGCCGGGTCGGGCGCGGGGCGGTGCAGGGCTATGCCTATCTGCTGACCGACCCCGACCACCCGCTGGAGGAGCGGGCGGCGCGCCGGCTCGGCTCGTTGGAAGTGATCGAAAGCCTGGGCGGCGGCTTCGTGCTGAGCATGCTCGACCTCGACCAGCGCGGAGCCGGTGACCTGCTGGGCGAGGATCAGAGCGGCCATCTGCGTGCGGTGGGGACCGAACTCTACCAGCGCATCCTGGCCGACGCCCTGCGGGCACTGCGCCGCCAGCCCGATGCGCGCTGGGATCCGGAGGTGACGGTCGCTGTGCCGCACTGCATCCCGTCGGCCTACATCCCGGAGGAGGAGCTGCGCATCGGCCTGCACCGCCGCATCGCCCGCACCCGCGAGGCGGGCGAACTGGACGCCCTGCGCGAGGAGATGGAGGATCGCTTCGGCCCGCTGCCGGACCCGGTGGAGCGGCTGCTGGCCATCGCCGGGCTGCGCTGCCGCTGCCGGGCACTGGGCATCGCCTCGCTCGGCTGCGGCCCGGCAGGCGTGGCGGTCACCCTGCGGGGCGAGCGGGCCGCGGCCAGGGCGGCGACGCTTGCGAAGCGCTCGAAGGGCGTCCTGCGGGCGCAGGACGACCGCCTGTCGGCAGCGCTGGAGGCGCCGGATGCCGAAAGCCGGCTGGCGAACGCGTCCCGCGTGCTCGACTGCATCGAGGCGATCGTCCGCAAGGCACAGCGGCGAAAGCGGGAATAACCCCCTTCAGCGACAGGCGTGCCCGATGACCCGCGGCAGGATGGCGGTCAGCGCCAGGGCGTCGAAGCAATGCTCCAGATGCGCCGACCGCAACCTTGCGCGGCGGTCGGCGTCCCCGGACAGAGCCGAGAGAAGGCTGACGGCGTCGTCCTCGCCCGCGAAGGTCAACCCGTCCTCATTCGGCCCGAAAAGCCGGTCTGTGTCGGCATGGCGCCAGCTGACCAGCAGCCCGTTGCGTTTGACGATCTCCAGCGTTCTGGGAAAAATCGCCGTGTCGAAGGCGAGGCTGCCGAAATCCAGGCAGGCCGCCGCGTCGGGGTAGGCGTTGCGCGGTGCCGGCGAGACTGGACCTGCCTTGAGGCCGAACCGCTCCCATCCATCGCCCCACAGCGAGAACCCCTCGCCCAGGCCGCGGCGCAGGGCGGTGGCGAAGCGGCGGCGGTTTTGCACCGCAAAGGCGATGGTGAAGGCGCGGTTGAAGTCCAGTGTCCAGGCCGGGTCCGCCGAGCGGTCGGCCAGCCCGCAACCGTCCATGGCCTGCACCCGATGGAGTGCCGGCTGTTCCGTCATCGCCGCCGCCACCGCTTCCGCATCGCGTTGGATCGACGCTGCCACTGGCTCACGCCCGGCTTCCAGATGCTCCGGCCAGCCCTGTCCCAGATAGAGGACGCGGTCCCGCACCGACGATTCCGCATCGGCATCGGACTGTCCCTTCATCGCCGCATAGGGGTGACGGTGCAGTCCAGGCGTGTCCGGCGCCATCCAACGCTTGTACAGATCGACCGACCCGTTCGCTGCCGGGGCGGTGCAAATCCAGCGATGGACGCCCAGGGGCTCATGGAAGACCCGGCTCAGCCCAAGCCGGACGGCCTGCTCGGCCGATCCCCGGCACATGCACCACATGGAAACGCCGTTCTCGGCCATCCAACGGTCGGTATCGCGGATCTGTTCGGCATTGACGGCGCCGATCTCCTCCAGCGGGTGTTTCAGGCACACATGCACGATGGCCGGCGCAGTGCCGAACTGCGCGATGTAGCCACGCAGCATCTCCACGGTCGGCCTGGGGATCTCGAACAAATTCAGCACGAACAGGGCATCGATGCGGCGGTCGATCACATCCTGTGAGATGTCGGGCAGCGCCAGCACCGACTCATGACCCAGATCCACCAGAGCCGCCTGGATCGACCACAGAATTTCCGAGGTGCCCTGTCCGCACAGCAGGAAGCGCATGCCGCTATCTCCGCTTATCGAACAGGCTGACCGCCTCGGCCATATAGGCGGAAAGCTGCGCGAAGTCGGCGCCCTCCCGCTCGACCACCTCAATGCGGGTACGGGCTTCCTGCCGCGTCTCGGCCAGCAGCGCCGGATCGCCCGCCAGGGCGACGGCGCGGGCGACGAAAGCGTTGTCGTCGGCGACCACGAAGGACGGTCCGGCCACGCTGGCGACGTCACCGACCTCGAAGGACAGCACCGGCACACCGCCGGCCATCGCCTGGGCCGCTCCCGCCCCCCCACCGGCACGGCGCGGGTTCACGAACAGGTCGCAGACCGACATCAGCGCTTCCATGCGGTCGACATGGCCCAGGCTGCGCAGCCGTCCGGCGTGGCGGTCGGTTGCAAGCCGTCCGGGCAGGCTTTCCACCCCGCCGGCGAACAGCACCAGCGCTTGCGGGATCGCATCCAGGATCCGGCCCAGCAGATCGAGGAACCCGCCGTCCGTCTCCGCATCCAGGCGGTTGCCGACGACGACGCAGACGAAATCGCCCTCCTGCAAGGCGAACTCCGCCCGTGCCGCCGTCTCCCCGGTGTGGCGCAGCGACAGGCCGAAGCGGGCTGGGCGCCAGGATTTTGCCAGCCTTCCGCCTTCCGGCGGTCGCGCATGGCCGCCGAAATCCAGCACGATGTCGGCGAGCGACATGGTCTGCCCGCTGGTGGTCGGGACGCACATGACCGGATACGCGCTTCCCAGCAGGTCGGCGACCATCACCGAACCGCCGAAGGCGATCACCAGATCGGGGTCGAAGCTTTCCACCGCCGACAGGAAGCCGGACAGCTTGTCGGCTGTGACGCCCGGAACGGTAGAAGACAGCATGCGGATCCGCTCGCCGCCGCAGCGGATCGTCTGCTCTCCCGACAGCCTGTCTTCGACCGCTGCGGCGAAGGGCGGGACGAAGGCACTGTAATAGCGGTCCGGCATCATGTTGGTGTTGAGCACCAGCACCGTCCGGCCCAGGTCACGTTGCAGCCGCACCGCCAGCAGCAGCAGGTCGCGCGATGGCTGGTGTTCGGCGGACAGGAACTGGCTGGTCACGATGACCACCCGTCCGGTATCGGGCATGCCCGCCGGCCGTCCGACCGGAACCAGCTCCAGCCGCACCGCAACCTGCCGCAGGAGCCGTTCGTAGAAGGGAAAGAGGTGTCCGGCGACGAAATCGGGCACCGAGCCCAAATCCATCCGCATCAGGAACAGCTGGCGCTGCATCGACCAGAAGATCTGGTTGATGCCGTCCAGCGATGCCAGATCCAGCACAGTGTCCAGCATCTGTAGAATATGCAGGTAACGGTGCAGATCGCCGGAGACAGAGGCCAGTGCCGATTCGCGCAGGATGGGATCCAGGCCGGCGGTCGCACTGTCCAGCCTTTCCATTGCCGTCGCATCCTGCCCCAACCCTGCGGCCCTGGCGGACTCGCAGCTGTCGGAGATCGCCTTCAACGCCTCGCCGGTTCCGGCCGGACCGCACAGGCGGGCAATCAGGTCGGTCAGTTCCGTGCCATGTAAATCGGAGGCTTGCATCGTTGGAAAAGTCCCGGCTGGCGCAGCGGCCACCGGCGGCGCCTCGACGGGGCGGGGTTGTGCCGGCATCCGTTTCCACCGATAGGTGCGATGCCGACAGCTGTCAATGCACTCGCTCCGCGGCACGGTCGCCATGTCGGTTGCCAGGCCGGTCGCCACATGCCGCCCCGGATCGGGAACGGCACGTGGCACCCGGCTGCCGTTACCAAGTTGGGAAGAACAGCAGCAGCAGGGAGAGAGCCGCGAGGATGCCAAGAATGGTCCACATGGCGGGGCGTCCCATGCCCCGCGAGGTGCCGGCCTTCGGGAGTTCGGTGCCCACATTCCGGGAAGGGCCAGCCATTGCGTTTGCTCCTGACAGTGTCGATCTGTCGGTAATCAACAAGGCAAGGCCGGTAAAGTTGCCGCTTCCGGTCATGCCCCCCCCATCTGCCCCGATACGGCGCGGGCTTGGCGCCAAGAGGCGGTACGGATTTTCCGAAAGCGTTTTTTGCTTTACCGCCAATGGGTTGATTGCGTCTCGCGGATTTCCCGCGGGAATTGGCGAAAAAACCACTTCCCAAGCGCGTCAGCCATCGGCAAACTCTACACAAGAAATAGAAAAGTTGCCGCGGGTACCACGAAAAATTCCCGTGCAATTCAGGAGCCACCGAAGGAGACCCCCTGTCATGTCGCTTCGCCGCCTGACTCTTCTCGCCGCCGGTCTGACCATGGCCTGGCTGGGTGTGGCCGCCGCCGATTCCAAGGACACGCTGCTGAACGTGTCCTACGATCCCACCCGGGAATTCTATGTTGAGTTCAACAAGGCGTTTGCCAAGAAGTGGGAAGCCGAAACCGGCCGTGCCCTGACCGTGCGCCAGTCGCACGGCGGCTCCGGCAAGCAGGCGCGCTCGGTGATCGACGGGCTGGATGCCGACATCGTGACCCTGGCGCTGGGCTACGACATCGACGCCATCGCCGATACCGGGCTGCTGCCGAAGGACTGGCAGAGCCGCCTGCCGAACAACAGCTCCCCCTACACCTCGACCATCGTCTTCCTGGTGAAGAAGGGCAATCCGAAGGGGATCAAGGACTGGAACGATCTGGTGAAGCCGGGCGTCCAGGTCATCACCCCGAACCCGAAGACGTCGGGCGGCGCGCGCTGGAACTATCTGGCCGCCTGGGCCTACGCCCTCCAGGCGAATGGCGGTGACGAGGGCAAGGCCAAGGAATTCGTGGCGCAGTTGCTGAAGAACGTTCCCGTGCTGGACAGCGGCGCCCGCGGCGCCACCGTGACCTTCACCCAGCGCGAGATCGGCGACGTGTTGCTGGCCTGGGAGAACGAGGCCTACCTGTCCCTGCAGGAATTCGGCGCCGACAAGTTCGAGATCGTGGTTCCCAGCCTGTCGATCCTGGCCGAGCCGCCGGTCGCCGTCGTCGACAAGGTCGTCGACCGCAAGGGAACCCGCAAGGTGGCGGAGGCTTATCTCCAGTTCCTCTATACCCGCGAAGGGCAGGAGATCGCCGCCAAGAACTTCTACCGTCCCCGTCTCCCGGAACTGGCGAGCCAGTATGCGGGACGCTTCGCCGATGTTAAGCTGGTCACCATCGACCAATTCGGGGGCTGGCGTGCCGCACAGGAGAAGCATTTCTCGGACGGTGGTGTCTTCGACCAGATCTTCCAGAAGGGGCGTTGACCTATGGTCGCCGCTGCCGACAGCGACGGCGCTCTGGCAGGAAAGGGGGGTGCGGTGACGGTCCGCGCCCCCGTTCCTCTCTTCCGGAAGCCCAGCGTTCTCCCCGGTTTCGGGCTGACGCTGGGCTTCACGCTCAGCTATCTCGGCTTCATCGTGCTGGTCCCGCTGGCCGCCCTGATCTTCAGGTCCAGCGGGCTCGGCTGGAGCGGGTTCTGGTCGGCGGTGACGACGCCCCGGGTTCTCGCCGCCTTCGAGGTCAGCTTCGGGCTGTCCTTCGCCGCGGCGCTGACCAACGCGATCTTCGGCTTCCTCGTCGCGTGGGTGCTGGTCCGCTACGACTTCCCCGGCAAGCGGCTGGTGGATGCGCTGGTCGATCTGCCTTTCGCCCTGCCGACGGCGGTGGCCGGCATCGCGCTGAGTGCGCTCTATGCCCCGAACGGCTGGCTGGGGAAGCCGCTGAACGAGCTGTTCGGCATGAAGGTCGCCTTCACGCCGCTCGGCATCGCCATCGCGCTGACCTTCATCGGTCTTCCCTTCGTCGTCCGCACGGTGCAGCCGATACTGCAGGATCTGCCGGCGGAGGAGGAGGAGGCCGCGGCCTCGCTGGGCGCCTCGCGATTCCAAACCTTCCGCAGCGTCATCCTGCCGGCCATCTTGCCGGCGCTGGTCACCGGCTTCGCCCTGTCCTTCGCCCGTGGGGTCGGTGAATACGGCTCGGTCATCTTCATCGCCGGCAACATGCCGGGCCTGACGGAGATCCTGCCGCTGCTGATCGTCATCAAACTGGAGCAGTACGACTATGCCGGTGCCGCCGCAGTCGGTACGGCGATGTTGGGGGTATCCTTCGTCATGCTCCTGATTCTCAACCTCCTTCAGCAGTGGATGAGGTCGCGCCATGCCCGCTGACACCAGCATAGCCGCCCCGGCCTCCATCCCGGTGCCGCCGGGGCGATCCGCGCTGACCGAACCCGGCTGGGTCCGGGCGCTCCTGATCGGCGGAGCCCTGCTGTTTCTGGCGCTGTTCCTGCTGCTTCCCCTGGTGGCGGTGTTCGCCGAGGCGCTGCGCCGCGGTTTCGGCGCCTATTGGCTGGCACTGACCGAACCGGACGCGGTCGCCGCGATCAAGCTGACGCTGATCGTCGCCGCCATTTCGGTGCCGGCCAACCTGCTGTTCGGCGTCGCCGCCTCCTGGTGCGTCGCCAAGTTCGACTTCCGCGGCAAGAATCTGCTGATCACGCTGATCGATCTGCCTTTCTCGGTGTCGCCGGTGATCTCCGGCCTGATCTACGTCCTGCTGTTCGGCATGAACGGGTTTTTCGGCTCCTACCTGCGCGACATGGGCGTTCAGATCATCTTCGCCGTGCCTGGGCTGGTGCTTGCCACCATCTTCGTCACCTTCCCCTTCGTGGCGCGCGAACTGATCCCGCTGATGCAGGAACAGGGCTCCGACGAGGAGGAGGCGGCGCTGGTGTTGGGCGCGTCCGGCTGGCAGACCTTCTGGCGGGTGACGATCCCCAACATCAAATGGGGCCTGCTCTACGGCGTGCTGCTGTGCAACGCCCGCGCGATGGGCGAGTTCGGCGCCGTGTCGGTCGTCTCCGGCCATATCCGCGGCGAGACCAACACGATGCCGCTGCATGTCGAGATTCTCTACAACGAATACAATTTCGTCGCCGCCTTCGCGGTCGCCTCGCTCCTGGCCATGCTGGCCCTGGTCACGCTGGTCGTGAAGACCGCGCTGGAGTGGCGCTTCGGGGACGAGCTGGCGGCGTCCCGGCACTGATCGCCGGGCTCTGGAGAGGAAAACGGGACCAATGGCGATCCAGGTTTCAGGCATCACCAAGCGCTTCAACGATTTCACCGCCCTCGATTCCGTCGATCTGGAGGTGAAGTCGGGGAACTTCTGGCCCTGCTCGGCCCCTCCGGCTCGGGCAAGACCACGCTGCTGCGCATCATGGCCGGGCTGGAAAGCCCCGACGGTGGCGGCCTGCTGCTGAACGGAGAGGAGGCGCTGGGGCTGAAGCCGCGCGACCGGCAGGTCGGCTTCGTCTTCCAGCATTACGCCCTGTTCCGGCACATGACGGTGTTCGACAACGTCGCCTTCGGCCTCAAGGTGCGGCCGCGCGGCGAGCGCCCCGGCTCCGCCGAAATCAAGCGGCGGGTGACCGAGCTGCTGGAACTGGTGCAACTGTCGCCCTTCGCCGGGCGTTATCCGGCGCAGCTGTCAGGTGGCCAGCGGCAGCGCGTGGCGCTGGCCCGCGCCCTGGCCATCGAGCCGAAGGTGTTGCTGCTCGACGAACCCTTCGGCGCCCTCGACGCCAAGGTCCGCAAGGAGCTGCGGCGCTGGCTGCGCAAGCTGCATGACGACATCCACATCACCTCCGTCTTCGTCACCCACGACCAGGAGGAGGCGCTGGAACTGGCCGACCGCGTCGTCGTGATGAACCAGGGCCGGATCGAGCAGATCGGCACGCCGGCTGAGGTCTACGACCACCCGGCCTCCGCCTTCGTCTACGAGTTTCTCGGTCAGGTGAACCGGTTCGACTGCACGGTGGAGGGCGGCATCGCCCGTGTCGGCGACGGCGCCCTGGCGATCCCGACCCAGGGAGGCGTGCAGGGGCCGGCGGTCGCCTATGTCCGCCCGCACGATCTCGGGGTCACCCCGGCCTCGGCCGGTCCGGCGCGCATTTCCGGCATCCATGTCGTCGGGCCGGATGCCCGGATCGACATCGACCTCGCCGGCCTGTCGCTGGAGGCGGAGATGGACCGCGAACGCCTCGCCACGCTCGGCATCGCCGCCGGCGACCGCTGCGCGATCCACATCGACCGGGCGCGGGTGTTCGCCCGATAACGTTGCTCAGCTTGCCGACTGCTGATCGGCGAGAGTCCGGTAATTGCCGTCGCGGTGGGCCTTCAGGCTGAGGTCCACCGCCGCGGACTCGACCCCGGCGCTCCGCAGCACCAGGCCGGCCAACTGCAGGCTGGCTTCCATGGTTTCCG
>NZ_JBSNCH010000001.1:500000-670000 GCF_058780625.1 Azospirillum sp. UENF 111221 | reverse complement strand
GGATGTGGGAAGGCCATGACAACCAGGAGGTTGGCTTAGAAGCAGCCATCCTTTAAAGAAAGCGTAATAGCTCACTGGTCTAGTTAAGCCGGCCTGCGCCGAAAATGTATCGGGGCTCAAGCCGTGTACCGAAGCTGCGGATGTGATCTTTGATCACGTGGTAGCGGAGCGTTCCGTAAGCCTGCGAAGGGTGTCCGTGAGGCCGCCTGGAGGTATCGGAAGTGAGAATGCTGACATGAGTAGCGACAAACAGTGTGAGAAACACTGTCGCCGAAAGTCCAAGGGTTCCTGCGCAAGGTTAATCCACGCAGGGTGAGCCGGCCCCTAAGGCGAGGCCGAAAGGCGTAGTCGATGGGAACCACGTTAATATTCGTGGGCCTGGCGGAGGTGACGGATTGGAAAGCGTGTACGATCTTATCGGATTGATCGTGCTGTGGACCGGTTCCAGGAAATAGCCCCGCCTTATAGACCGTACCCCAAACCGACACAGGTGGACTGGTAGAGTATACCCAGGCGCTTGAGAGAATGGTGTTGAAGGAACTCGGCAAATTGCCCTCGTAACTTCGGAAGAAGAGGGCCCCGTTGTGGCGCAAGCCATGGCGGGGGGCACAGACCAGGGGGTAGCGACTGTTTACTAAAAACACAGGGCTCTGCGAAGCCACACAAGGCGACGTATAGGGTCTGACGCCTGCCCGGTGCCGGAAGGTTAAGAGGAGGAGTGCAAGCTCTGAATTGAAGCCCCGGTAAACGGCGGCCGTAACTATAACGGTCCTAAGGTAGCGAAATTCCTTGTCGGGTAAGTTCCGACCTGCACGAATGGCGTAACGACTTCCCCGCTGTCTCCAACACCAACTCAGCGAAATTGAACTCTCCGTGAAGATGCGGAGTTCCCGCGGTCAGACGGAAAGACCCCGTGCACCTTTACTACAGCTTTGCAGTGGTGCTAGGGACTTCATGTGTAGGATAGGTGGGAGGCTTGGAAACATGGGCGCCAGCTCGTGTGGAGCCAACCTTGAAATACCACCCTTGAAGTCTCTGGCATCTAACCGTGGCCCGTTATCCGGGTCCGGGACCCTGCATGGCGGGTAGTTTGACTGGGGCGGTCGCCTCCCAAAGTGTAACGGAGGCGCGCGATGGTGGGCTCAGAGCGGTCGGAAATCGCTCGTCGAGTGCAATGGCATAAGCCCGCCTGACTGCAAGACTGACAAGTCGAGCAGAGACGAAAGTCGGCCATAGTGATCCGGTGGCTCCACGTGGACGGGCCATCGCTCAACGGATAAAAGGTACGCCGGGGATAACAGGCTGATGACTCCCAAGAGTCCATATCGACGGAGTCGTTTGGCACCTCGATGTCGGCTCATCACATCCTGGGGCTGGAGCAGGTCCCAAGGGTTCGGCTGTTCGCCGATTAAAGTGGTACGTGAGCTGGGTTTAGAACGTCGTGAGACAGTTCGGTCCCTATCTGCCGTGGGTGTCGGAGTTTTGCGAGGATATTGTCCCTAGTACGAGAGGACCGGGATGGACATACCTCTGGTGCACCGGTTGTCACGCCAGTGGCATGGCCGGGTAGCTAAGTATGGACGGGATAACCGCTGAAAGCATCTAAGCGGGAAACCCACCTCTAAACCAGAGCTCCCTTGAGAGCCGTGACAGACCATCACGTCGATAGGAGGCATGTGGACGGGCAGCAATGCTTGAAGCTAAGCCTTACTAATCGCTCGATCGGCTTGATCTCACCGGGCGCCATGCACAGCGGTAAGCCGCTTCATGGACGATCTGAAGACGCATCCCGTCACTTGAAACTCGATTTTATCGCGACCATCGAAAAGGCCGCCTTCCTTGTGGGAAGGCGGCCTTTTCGCGTCTGGAGTTTGGGCTCTCCGCCTACTCGCCCAATCCCTTGAAACCCATGTCGCTGTCGGCGATGGTGACGAACCAATTCTTCGGATCGCCCACCGTGCCGGCCAGCTCGGGCTGATCGAGCGCCGGCCGCACCATCATGCGGGTCGGCGTGCGCAGGCCGTTCTTCAGGCAGAGGAAGCCCATCATCGACAGCGGCCGGGCCGCTTGGGCGTTCAGCGTCCGGCACATCAGCGCGACCATCCCTTCCCGGCGCGCAAGTTCGGTCATCAGCGAGAAGGCCGCCATCAGCCAGCCCGGCCGGGCCAGATAATCGCAGACCACGCCGACCGGCTCTCCCTTCCAGTGGTCAACCCGGAGCACGACATAGGCCAGAACGGTCTCGCCGCGCATGACGTAGAAGCGGCGGAAGCGGTCGGCCTGGGGGGACAGGTCGAAGCGCCAGTTCAGGAAAGCCCAGTCGCGCCGGGCGATCACCGGATGCTGTGGCGACGCCGCCTCCCAGAGGTCGTCGACGCGGTAGTCGAAACGGTCGATCTCGACCAGCCGGGCGCCGAGCAGCTTGGCCGAGAGTCCGTAACCCATCGAGGCAGACGCCAGCGCCGGCTTGCCCACCCTGGCGACCAGCTTGGCCAGCCCGCCGCCATAGGGGCTGACGCGCAGGCAGCGCAACGGATCGATCACCCGCAGATAAGTCGGTACATTGCCGAGGTCGAGCCAACCGCCGCGCTTGTAGGACTTGTAGGCGGCCTCCGTCATCGACAGCGACACGGCGAGATCGCTGGCTCCGGTGTGGGTTTCCGACAGGGCGGGGCCGACGCCGCGCAGGCGCCATTCCGGAGCGACCATCAGGTCGATCGCCCAGGAGGCCCGGCGGTTGCGCTCCCCCACTTTCAGGGCGAAGGGGATGCCGCCCTGTTGCCCGACCACCGCACCGTTCCGCTTGCACAGCCAGAGCTGCGGGCCTTCATGCTCCCGCTCCGGCGGTTCTTCGAACAGCCAATGGAAGTGGTCTGGACACAGCTGGATTGCTTCGGCTCCGAAATGCGCGCGCTGGAATGCCTCCAGGGAGGCGTGGTCGCCCGGTTCATACCGGGCGACGCCACGTTGCTTCCAGTCGATGACGCTCATGCCTCATCCCCGACGGACACCGGCTGCACCAGATGGGCATCGCGCAGGATGCGGGCGGAGGTGCGGCGTTTGGCGGTGATGTCCTTGTAGACGCGGTGGACCTGCTGGACGGTCAGGTTCAGCGCCTCCGCGGCTTCCTCCTCGCTGGCGCCGCGACCGTAGGCGCAGAGCGCCAGATCGAGCTTGTCGTAAGGCAGGGCGTAGTAGAACTCCTCCTGCGACTGCGGCAGCGTGTAGGTGTCGGTGCTGGGCGACTGCGCCTGGATTTCCGCCGGCAGGCCGAGATAGGCGGCCATCTGGTAGACCTGCGACTTGTAGAGGTGGGCGATCGGCTTGAGATCGGCCAGACCGTCGCCGCCGCGCACGAAGAAGCCCAGCTCATATTCCAGCCGGTTCGGCGTGCCGAGCACGGCATAGTTCAGGCGGTCGGCATGGGTGTATTCGACCGTCTTGCGCATGCGCTGCTTCAGGTTGGTGGCGGCGACGACGTCGAGATAGACGTCAACCGGCATGCGGCTGGTCTGGCGCTCGCCGTCCGGCGATTCGACGGTCAGGGTGAAGTAGTTGACGCGGTCGGCGTCCAGCAGGTTGCCGGCCAGACCGATCTTCTGCTTCCAGCCCGGACCGAATTCCGGGAACAGCCGGCGGATGGCATTGTCGCGCCGCTCGTAGCAGCCGAGTGCCTCCAACGGGCCGGTGATGTTCTCCATGACGGGCGTGACGCCGAGATGCTCGCAGAGCAGGGTGCCGAGGCGGGTGCTCTTCGGCGAGTTTTCCTTTTCCGGCATCAGGATGCACAGCACGCGCTCCGGCCCGAGGGCGCGGACGGCGAGCGTGGCGCAGACCGAGCTGTCGATGCCGCCGGACACGCCGAGCACGATGCCCTGGCGGCGCAGATCATGGGCGACGATGCGTTGGATGGCGTCTTCGATCTCGCGAGCCGCGGCCGCGCAATCCAGATCGAGGGCCTTGGAGTCGAACGAGGTGAGGGCGTTCAGCATGGTCACGGTTCCCAATGGGGGTTGATGCATCGTCGGTCAAGAAAGGGCGCGGCGATCAGGCCGCGGTGGGCTGAGGTGTGGCGGTCCGGGCGTTGCCGGCCAGATCCTCCAGCACGTGAATTTCGGTGCGGTCCAGGGCGGCCCGCTGCTCGCGGATGCTCTGGGGCAGTTCGTCGTGGACGTACCGGGCCAGCATCTGCAGGGTCAGCGTGCCGACCAGCGCCATCTCCTCCCGCTCGCCGGCCATGCGGCCGTTCTGGCGGTGGGCCTTGTCGGCCAGGGCGGAGACGGCCGCGGCGTCGGTCAGGCCGTAGCGGGCGAGCGCTTCCGGCGACAGCAGGTCGCGGACATAGTCCGGGGCGCCGTCGCCGAACAGGGCCGTGGTCATCGGCGCCCGGTAGGGCCGCTTCGGTCTTTGGAAGATCTCGGCCGGCAGATGGCGGGCGGCGAGCCGGCGCAGGGCCAGCTTGTCGCGCAGGCCCAGCATCTTCACCCGGTCCGGCAGGGCGGCACAGAGGTCGTCCACCGCCGGGTCGAGGAAGGGGTAGCGGACCTCGATGCTGTTGGCCATGGCGACGCGGTCGCCCTGGGCCGACAGCAGGTAGGGGGTCATGAAGGTGGCGATCTCCGCCCACTGGCTGCGCGCCAGCGGCGACCAGCGCGACCAGCCGTCCGGCAGATGGGCCGCCACATGCGCCTCGAAGGCGGCATCGTCGGCGGTCGCCTGGACATCGGCGGACAGCAGGCGCTGCGACCAGCCGGTGTTCCGCCAGCGGGTACGGTGGGCGTAGAAGGTCTCGTCCGTCTCCATCATCCCGCGCTTGAAGAAGGCCTGCCACAGCGGGCTGTCCTTCTGGCCGTTGACGGCGGCGAAGGGATGGACGCGGCCCAGCAGCTTCGGCCGCGCCTTGCTGTCGGGCTGACGCGCCCAGAAGCGGCGGACCTTGTCCTCCTTGAAGATGTCGTAGCCGGCCAGCCACTCGTCGGCGCCTTCGCCGGACAGCACCACGCGGATGCCGCTCTCGCGCACCAGACGCGCCAGCAGGAACAGCGGGGCCGGGGCGGTGCGAACCAGCGGCGTTTCGCCATGGCGGATGACGTCGGGCAGGGCGGCCTGGATGTCCTGCGGGCTGCAGAGGATGTCGTGATGCTCGGTGCCGACATGGCCGGCGACCAGCCGCTGCTGCGGCGTCTCGTCGAAGCCGGCGTCGGTGAAGCGGACGCCGAAGCTGTGCATGTGGGTGGTGTCAAGCTTGCGGGCCAGCGCCGCGATCACCGAACTGTCGAGCCCGCCGCTGATATAGACGCCGACCGGCACATCGGCGCGCAGCCGCAGGCGGATGGCGTCGAGCAGCTTCTCCTCCAGCCGGTCGGCGGCCTCGTCCAGCGAAAGCTTGGCCAGCGACGGATCGGTCGCGAAATCGGGCTGCCAGTAGCGGTCGACATGCAGGGCCAGCGTGGAGTCGACGCGGATCGCGGTGGCGGCCGGCACGCTCTCCACGCGCTCGAACACGCTGCCGTGCGGCGCGGTGCTCCAGTGGGTGAAGACCTGGGCGAGGCGGGCCGGGTCGAAGACCGGAGCCACCCGGCCGCCGCCGAACAGCGACTTGGCTTCGGACGCGAAGACCAGATGATCGCCGCGGCGGGCGTAGAACAGCGGCAAAATGCCGAGCCGGTCGCGGACCATCCACAACTCGCGCTTGGTGGTGTCCCACAGGCAGATGGCGAACTGGCCGTTCAGCTTGGCCCAGGTGGCGGGGCCGTATTCCTCGAAGGCGTGGACGATCACCTCGGTGTCGGTCTGGGTGTAGAAGCGGTGGCCGCGCGCCTCCAGCTCCCGCCGCAGTTCGACATGGTTGAAGATCTCGCCGTTGAAGCTGATCCAGAGGGTGCGGTCCTCGTTGTGGATCGGCTGGAAGCCACCGGCCAGACCGACGATGCTGAGCCGCGCATGGGCAAGCCCGATCCGGTCGTCACGGTAGAAACCGTAACCGTCCGGGCCGCGATGGCCCAGCATGGCGATCATGCGCTTCAGCTCGTCCAGACCGGCCGGTTCGGCACGCGATCCTGCGAGAACTCCGGCGACACCACACATGAGCGTGCTCTCTGTCCTGGGGTGGGTAGTGTTCGTGGTGGTGTTCTGTATCGGGAGCGTTCCGCTCCCGTCCTGCCCCGTCCCCGCTACGCGGGAGAGCGGATGGATGCCGCGGCCGGACGTGCCGGCTTGCCGGTTTCCTCCACCAGTTCCGCTCGCCGGATTTTGCCGGAGTCGGTCTTCGGCAGGCTGTCGCGGAACTCGATGAACTTCGGCACGAGGTGGCTTTCCAGACGGCCGCGGCAGTGCTGGCGGATCGCCGCGTCCGACAGGGCCGCATTGTCACGGGCGACGAGGAAGGCCTTGACCGCCAACCCGTCGGCATCGTCGGGAACGCCGATCACGCAGGCCTCCAGCACGCCCTCCAGCTCGTACAGGGCGTTCTCGACCTCCTTGGGGCTGACCTTCTCGCCACGGCATTTGAAGACGTCGTCCTTGCGGCTGACGAAGTAGAGATGCCCCTCGGCGTCCTGTGTGAACAGGTCGCCGGTGAACAGCAGGGTCTCGCCCTGCGGGCCGCGGCGCAGGCGACGGGCGGTCTCCTCCGGCCGGTTCCAGTAGCCGCGCATCACATTGGCGCCGCGCACCACCAGCTCGCCGACCTGGCCGGGAGGAAGGCGGCTGCCCTCCTCGTCGGCTACGAAGGCTTCGCAGTTGGGGATGGCGCGTCCGACCGAAGCCGGCTTCAGGTCCAGTTCTGCAGGGTCGAGCGTGCTGATCCGCGTGCAGCACTCGGTCATGCCGTACATGGAATGGAAGACGGCCTGGGGGAAGCGCTCGCGCAGCCGGCGGAGATGGGCGGCCGGCAGCGGGGCCGCGGCGTTGGTCAGATAGCGCAGGCTGCCGAGATCGGCGGTCTTCGCCGCTTCCAGCCCCAGCAGGGTGGAGAAGACGGTCGGCACGCCGGGCAGGCCGGTGACGCGGTGCTGCACCATGCGCTTCAGCGTTTCCATCGGGAAGGCGAAGGAACGCTCCAGCACCAGGGTGAAGCCGATGCGGGCGCCGGTCAGCACCTGGGACAGGCCATAGCCGAAGGTCAGCGGCAGGATGCACATCACCACGTCGTCGGGGGTGTTCCCCAGATAGGTAGAGATCGCCCAGCTGGTGTTGACGTAGTTGGCGTGGGTCAGCATCACGCCCTTCGGCCGGCCGGTGGTGCCGGACGTGTACATGATGGCCGCCAGGTCTTGGTCTATCAGGCCCGGTTCGGCCGGTTGCCGGTGCGGAGCCGCCACCGCGTCTGCATAGAGCAGGCCGGTGGCACCGTCGGGCAGGCCGGCGCCCACCCACAGCACCGTCGGCTGCGTCTCTACCGTCTCCAGCGCGGGCAGGACCTGCCGGGCCAGAGCTGACGGCGCGATCAGGACCCGGATGCCGGCGTCGGCCAGCAGGTAGGTCAGCTTGTCAGCCTTGGTGGAGGGATTGACGGGCACGAACACGCCGCCGGCTTTCAGCGTGCCGAACAGGCCGGCGACATATTCGATGGAGTTCTCCAGCATCACCGCGACGCGGTCGCCGCGCGCGATCCCCGCCGACTGGAGCGCGCAGGCGACGGCGTCGCTTTCACGGTCCAATTCGGCAAAGCTGCGGCGGGCATCCCCGGCGATCAGCGCGGTGCGGGAGGGATCCCGCTTGGCCGTTTCGCTGAGGAACTGGTGAACAAGATGGGCCATGGTGGTGTCCTTCTTCGCCCGTCTTCGGTGCCCGTCTCTTGGCCGCTCGCCCTGGCGATCCTGCCGGATCAGGCGGCGTTGCGCAGTTCCTGCTTGCGGCCGACGAAGGCGGCGATGCGCTCCACCGATTCCAGGTTGTCGGCGACCATGTCGTCGTCATCCACGGCGATGCCGAAGCGCTCTTCCAGGAAGGCGACGACGTGCATGATGCCGGTGCTGTCGATAATCCCCGATTCCAACAGGGATTCGCTGTTGTCGAAGCCGGAGTCCTTGCCGAGCAGGAAATTCTCCACGATGAAGGCGCGGATTTCCGGCAGGGCGGGAGCGGTCAGGGTCGTGTCGGTCAGGGTGGCGGTCCGCATGTCTCTGAAAACTCCTGCTGGGTTCGGTCGACTTGGGGTGTCGTAAAGGGGGGTGTCGTAACGGGGGTTCGGTCGGTTTGAACGGGGAGCCGGGTGTTCGGCCGGGACGCTGTTGGGGGTAGGTCCGGCTACCCCCTGTCATGTGTCCCGCTGTTTTCCGGCTCCTTGTTCTCGCATCCGCCTGATATGCAATTTTATTGTGATGCTCGCGGTGGTTTGCGAGGGCTCAAAGGATAGGAGTGGATTGAAGTCTGTGGTTAGCCACTCTGTTGTCCCGTAATAGAGCTTGTCGCGGGACGCTTGACGTTCGGCTTGGCGTCGGCGCTCAGGGTCATACGCCTGCCGACTTCGGCTTTACCATCGAACCTGTCCATTCGGGCGTTGCTCCATTGGCCGAATCGCCGGTGCCCGCGGCCTTGCGCTTGCGCAGCCAGGCCGGGATGCCGGTCAGCTGGACGCTCAGCCACTCCACGGTGGCGTCGTCGGATACCGGGAAGGCCTTCAGCCGCAGGGGATCGCTGGAGGCGTCGTTGAAGCCGGGATCGATGGTGCGGGCGGTGCGGTAGCCGGCACGCCGGATCTCCTCCACCTCGCGGTCGCTGAAATCGCCGTTGGGGAAGGCGAAGTGCCGGCAGGACCGGCCCAACGCCTCCTCCAGCTCGGCACGGCACAGGGCGATCTCGTCGGAGCAGCGGTCGTCGTCGCATTGCAGAAGGATCGGATGGGTGCGGGTGTGGGCGCCGTAATCGGCGACATCGGTCATCCGCGCGATCTCGTCCCAGGTCATCGCCTGACGCTCGTCGCCATCCTTGTCGGGATCGTTGCCGGCCTCGGCCAGCAGGCGGCGGCGTTCCGGGTCGGGCACGCGCTTCAGCCGCTCCACCCCGATGCCGTCGGCGGCGGCGGTCTTCCACCAGTAGGGGCGGCCGGTGCCGACGATCTGGCTGCACAGGTAGATGGTCGGGCGCAGGTCGAATTCGCGGAACAAGGGCGCCAGCGCCGTGTTGTTCCGATGCCCGTCGTCGAAGGTGATGACCAGCGGATAGTCCGGCAGCTTGTCCCAGCGGCCGGTCTCCATCGCGGTGGCGACGGCATCGAGCGTGGTGAAGCCGTAATGCTTGGCGTACCAGCGCAGATGCTCGCGCAGCACCTCCGGGGCCGGATCGTGGTAGACGACGATGGTGACCGCGTTCCGCGCCTTCAGGAACCGCTGCATCGCACCGAATCCCGACCAGCGCACCAGATTGGCAATGGCGTTTTTCATGGTGCCCCTTCCTTCATGTCGATGCTCCCGGTCCTGGCTGGGTCAGCCTGAACCGGGAGAGGTCTGCCGCTTTTCGGGTCAGCCGGTGGTGCTCTTCGAATGGCCTGCCGGTCCGGCGGCCGGAACCGGGCCGGCGGGAACGGCGGGCGATGCGCTCAGGCTGCCGCGCGCGTTGCGGCGATAGATCTCCAGCAGCCGTTCGCGGAACACGGCGACGTCGAACTGGCGCTCCCACCGCGCGCGGGCACCGGCGCCGAGGTTGCGACGCAGGGTGCGGTCGTCGATCACCCGCGCCAGCGCATCGGCCAGCGCGGCCGTATCGCCCGGCGGAACGAGCAGTCCGGTCTCCCCGTCGGCAATGGCGTCGGGGACGCTGCCGACCGGGGTGGCGACGATGCTCAGCCCCTCCGCCATCGCTTCCAGCACGGACATCGGCAGGCCTTCGAACATCGAGGGCTGGACCAGCACATGGGCGCCGGCCAGTTCGCGCCGGCAGCCGGCCTGATCCAGCCAACCGGTGAAGCGCACGCGGTCGGCGATGCCCAGTTCCGTCGCGAGGCTGCGGTAGGTCTCCAGATCGCCGTCCCCGGCGATGGTGACCTGCCAGTTGCGGTCGCGGCAGGTGGGAGACGCCAGCGCGTTCAGCAGGACGTCGATGCCCTTCAGCTTGATCAGCCGGCCGAGGAACAGCAGGCGGACCGGACCGGCGAAGTCTTCCTCCGCATCGTCGCGCACCGGCGGCGATGCCGGACCCGGCACGGCGTTGTGGAGCAGGGTGGTGCGCTGCCGCGCCTCCGGCCCGAAGGCTTCGGCCACCCAGTCGCGCCAGAACTCGCCCAGCACGACGATCTCGCTGGTCATCGCCATCATGCGGCGGATCGCCCAGCGCATCACCGGACCGGCGTCCTTGAACTGCTTGGGGAAGCGCCCGCCATGCAGATGCAGGATCACCGGCACGCCGAAGGTGCGCGCCATGGCGATCAGGATGCCCTTGCGCAGGACACTGCCGTATTCCGCCATATGGATGTGCACGAGATCGGCCTTGCCGGCGGCGAAGCAACCGGCAAGCCGCGCGGTCGCCCGCGCGAAATAGAGGGGCATCAGGTGGAATTTGCCGGGGCCGTAGCTGTCGATCACCTCGAACTTCACGTCCGGGCAATTTTGCCGGAAGTCGGTCGTGAAGTTGTCGACCACACGGCCCATTCCGCCTTTCTCCTGGGTGCCGCCGGGGGAGACGATATAGATCATGTCCGCTCCTGATCCTTTCCCGGCCCGCCTTTCCTGCGTTGCGCCCCGGCTTTTACCGTGTGACGTCCGTCTCTCGACGGCTGCGGCGGGCTTGTTATGTTTTCGGCCTCTGGTCCTTGCCGGCCCGACGATCAGGCCGTGACAGGTGCGTCGCGGTGCGGCCGATAAGCTGCCGCCCTTTGGAACGCGTCGCAGCCGGAGGCCGGGCGGCGTTCGCGTGCAAGTTTACGCGATGCAGCATCCGTACGCTGTGGAGCGACCGAACGGGTTGGCCTGCCGGTATGGTTACCCAACCTGTGCATGTGCGTCTCCCTTTCGGCTATGCCCGCATTGATTGTTTTCTAACCCGATCATCGACATGTGGGTGACCATGGCCTACCGCCGTTTCGATGCGGTGGCGGCCGATCCGGCCAGCTTGTCCAAGTCCCCGGAAAGCTCGACGGCGCCGCGGTCCAGCTCCTGGTAGATCGCCAGAAGCGACTTGGCGTAGGCGTCGATGACGAACTGTTTCAGGAACAGGCGGCGGCCGTTCTCGGCGAGCCGGCGATAGAGGTCCGGGTCGTGCCCGACCTCGACGACGGCATCGGCGAGCGCGCCGGGGTCGTTCACCGGGATGATCCGGGCGGTTTCGCCGTCGGTCAGCACCTCCGGGATCGATCCCACCGGCGTGGTGATGACCGGCAGCTGCGCCGACAGCGCCTCCAGGATCACCATCGGCAATCCTTCATGGGTCGAGGGCAGCAGCAGCATGTCGTGCGACCGGATGTGCGCGTGCGCCTCCTCCCGGCCGATCCAGCCCAGGAAGCGGCATTCCTCCGCCACTCCCAGCTCTGCTGCCATGGCGCGGTAGCCGTCGACGTCGCCGCCGCCGCCGATGGTCACCCGGAAGGGCTGGCCGCGCTGCTTCAGCAGCGCACAGGCGCGCAGCAGCGAGCCGATGCCCTTGCGCTCGGACAGGTTGGCGAGCACCAGCAGGGACAGGACGGTGCCCGGCTCCGGCGCTGTCCGCGTGCCGAGATCGGCACCGACATCCGGCACGGCGTTGTAGAGCACCCGGATCTTGCGGGGATCGGTGCGGACCGACTGGACCAGGAAGTCGCGCCAGTTGTCGCCCAGCACCACCACCCGGCCGCAGCGGTTGAACAGCCAGCGGCTGATGCCGCGGGCGAACATGCCGCCTTCAAAAAACTCGACGAAGGAGGCGCCGTGCAGGTGGACGACAGTCGGGCAGGACATCAGCCCCGACACCAGCTGGACCGCCGCCTTGCGCAGGAAGCTCGCACGCTCCGACACGTTGATGTGCACGACAGAGGCCCGGCGGCGGGCGAGGATCCAGCCCAGCCTTGCCAGTGTTACGCCGAGATATAAGGGTGACAGCAGAACGCTACCGGTACCGCGAGTGTCGAGGATGATGGAGCGGGTCGTGCCCGACCTGTCGAACTGGTCGACCACATAGCCCGTCATGCGGCCGATGCCGCCGCCGCCGTCGAGTGCGCCCGGCGTCGCGAACACGACGACGGTCCGGGTGGGCGCATCCGGTTGGCCGGTGGGGGTGCGGATGTCGTTGGTGCTGTCCATAGGCGTCGGGGTCCTTTTCGTGCTCAGGCAGCGTCGGACGCGGAGAACAAGGCCTGCCGCAGGCGGCGGCGCAGGCCGACCGGCATCAGCGAATGCATGGTGAAGGTGGCGAGCGCCATCGGCGTCGGCTGGCCGTCGCGCAGCGCCGAATTCAGGATCCGCCAGCGCGTGCCGGCGGTGCGGGCGGCCTGCTCGCCGCCGGTCGCCTGCAACAGCAGGCTGGCATAGGCGCGCGGCGACAGGTGGTCGCGCATCGACTCCGCCCATTCCAGCGCCTGGTTGATGTTGTGGCAGGTCGACAGCGTGACGCGGTTGTTTTCCTCGGTGTAATGGACGGCCATCACATCGGGAATATGGACCAGCGCCACGCCATCGATCCGGCCGCAGGTGATCAGCCATTCCCAATCGTCGAAGCGGGATTTGGGGACCGGGTTGCGCAGCAGCAGCGCCTTGGGCGCCAGCAGCGTCGTGGTCGGGGCGAAGGTCTCGCCCTTGAACAGGCCGCGGCGGACGAACAGGTAATCGCCGATGGCGTCGGCCGGGGTGGCCAGACGCCGGGGCCAGGCGAAGGTGCCGCGGGCGGTCACCACCTGGCAGCGGCAGCTGACGATGGGGAAGCGGATGCCGGCCGGGCGGCCCGCCATCTGCAACTCCACTTTCTCCGGCATCCAATGGTCGTCGTCGTCCAGGAAGGCGATCCAGCCGCCACGTGCGGCGCGCACGCCGATATTGCGGGCCTCCGCGGCGCCGTGGTTCGTCTCAAGCTCCATCACGGTCAGCCGCGGATCGGCCAGCGTCGCCAGATGCGAGGCGGTGGCCGGATCCGGCCCGTCGATCACCACGATGACGTCGAGGTCGCGATAGGTCTGGTCGAGAGCGCTGCGCACCGCCCGCATCACCATGTCCGGGCGGTTGCGGGTGGGGATGACGACGGTAACCTGTTCGTTGGTCACCTGATCTTCGATCGCCTGTTCGCTGTTTGCCGGGCGGTTGCTGCTTGCCGGCTGATTCTTCGGGCTCATGGGTCTGCCTTCGGTCGAAGGGAAATGGGAAAGGTCGCAGGGGACGGGGTTCCGGAGCGCCCCGCCGCTAGTGCCGGGACAGGGGGCCGGGATAGGGGCCGGCATAGGCGGTCCGCCCGGCGTAAGCGGGGGAGGGCGCGGTGGCGGCGGCGTTCCGGCGCAGGCGGTGCTCTTCGGCCGCCCGGTCGTTCAGCAGGCGCTGCCAGCGGCTCTGCTGGATCAACCGGACGACGGCGATGGTGGCGATCACCCAGTTCATCGAATGGCGCTCGGCGAACACGCTCTCGGACACCGAAACCGCCAGCAGGGCGCAGCCGACGGCGAAGGCCCAGGCGGCCTCGGGCCGGCTGTTGCCATAGCGGGCGGCGAAGAAGCCCTGGAACAGCATGCGGCCAAGCACCGCCACCACCAGTGCCACACCGACGAGGCCGAGGTCGAGCGTCAGCTCCAGCCAGCCGCTGTGGGCCGAGGTGATGCCCCAGTCGCGGGTGAAGCTGGAGCCCGGTCCGTTGAAGCCGGACCAGTAGGCGGCATAGCCGTAGCCTTGCAGCGGCCGCTCGCCGACCGAGTGGACGATGTGTTCCCACAGCACGGTGCGGCCGGTCAGGGTCGGGTCGCGGCCCAGCGCATAGAGCACGTCGTACCAGAAAGTCGCGCCGGCAGTGACCATGATCACCAGCAGGGCCAGCAGCAGCGCCATGGTGGGGGCGAAGTTGCGGATGCTGCCGCGCAGCATGGTTGTCGACAGCAAGGCCACCGACACCAGGAGCGAGGTGACGAGGCCGGTGCCGGACCGGCTCATCACGATCAGCAGCATCGCCAGCAGGATCAGCGGCCGGGTGAGCCAGCGGCCCATCTCCTTCTGCCAGTCCAGCCAGACCAGCGCCAGAACCAGCCAGACCATCATGCGGCCGGTCACGTTCTTCTGGAAGAACACGCCCTTCCAGGCGCCGACATGCTGCGCGCTGTCCAGGCCAATGGCCGGCATCGCGAAGATCATGAAGAAGGAGACGAACATCAGGAACGACAGCCCGACCACCAGCAGCCGCATGATCTCCGGGAAGCGGAAGCGCAAGGCGAGCCAGATGCCGAACACCGTCGTGAACATGAAGGCGATCGACCGGCGCAGCGTGATGTCCGGGAACAGCGACCACAGCGCGGTCAGGAAGGCGAAGGCGATCATCGCCGTCAACGCCGGGCTGGCGAAGGGTATCTGGAAGGCGATGGACGGCCGCAATGCGATGGCGGCCAGCACCAGAACGTAGAGACCGCCATACAGGATGGTGACGCCGGCCGATTCCAGATCGCCCGCCAGTGGGTCGCCGCCGGTCAGCATCAGCGGAAGCACCGAGCCTCCGAAGGCGATGATGCCGATGACGGCGATGCTTTTTTCCAGAAAATCCAGGATTTTCATCGGCTTTCCCTTAGGCTGCCGTACCGTGTTCGGCTGTGCAGCACTGAAGATGCGGACGACACCCCACATCTCGTAGCCGGGCGGTGGCATTAGACCGAAGGAGGCCAAGCCCGAAAGAGGTAGCCGCTTTCGCGCTTCCCCCTCCCTTTGCCGCCCGAAAAAGGGAATGGATGCTGAGTTTCCAATAAAAAGACCCCCGCGCGAGTGGCGCGGGGGTCCGGCTGGCATCCGGTTCGGGTGGGGTAGGGTTACGACCCGTCGCCCTTCAGGACCATCACCGCGGTCTTGCACAGGATGAAGAAGTCGAACAGCAGGCCGCAGTTGCGGACATAGAAGACGTCCATCGACACACGCTCCTGGAAGGTGGTGCGGTGGCGTCCCGACACCTGCCAGTAACCCGTCAGGCCCGGACGGACGGTGCCGATCACCGCGGCGAAGATCACCCACCTCCGGCAGTTCCTTCGGCATGTAGGCGCGCGGGCCGATCAGGCTCATGTCGCCCATCAGGATGTTCCACAGCTGCGGCAACTCGTCGAGCGAGGTCTTGCGCAGGAAGCGGCCGAGCGGGGTGATGCGCGGGTCGACCGTCAGCTTGTGGTAGGTCATGTACTCTTCACGGGCGACCGGGTCGTTCGCCAGCAGATGCTGCAGCTGCTCTTCCGCATCGACATGCATGGAGCGGAACTTCAGCAGGTCGAAGGTCTGCTTGCCGCCGGCCCAGCGCTTCTGGCGGAACATCACCGGGCCGGGGCTGTCAAGCCTAATGGCGACGGCAAGGCCCAGCATCAGCGGCGCCACCAGGACCAGCAGGATCGCCGACAGGACGATGTCCATGGCGCGGCGGATCCGCAGGTAACCGGTCGGCGGACGGACGCTGACGCGCAGGGCCAGCGAACCGTGCAGGTTGTGGTACGTCGCGTCGACGGCGCTGACGTTGCCTTCGCCCAGCACGCAGTAGACCTGTCGGAAGGGCAGGGTGCGGACCAGGCCGGTCAGGTCGCTGCCGTGGCGGCCCATGTCGGCGACGATGGCGGCGCTGGCCTGGCCGGCGACGGCGGGCGACTTCGCCAGCAGTTCCACCGGACCCATCACCGGCAGGCCGGCGACGCGGGTCTGCCACAGGCTGTCGTCGTCATCGACGAAGCCGACAGGCCGCATGCCGAGCCAGGGCAGGCGCTGCAGCTTCTCGGCGATGGCGGCACCCTGCGGGCCGGCGCCGACGATCATCACCGGGGTGCGCCAGTCCAGCGCGCTGGACAGCAGGCCCTGGATCAGCAGCAGATCGGCGACATAGGTGACCGCGAAGCCCAGCAGCGCGATCGACAGCGCTTCCACGAAGAAGGAGCGGAAGCCCTCCATCACGATGAACGGCACCGCCAGCACGGCGCAGCACAGAAAGGCCGCCTGAAAAGTCCGTCTCGTGCGTTCCATGTAGTCGAAGCGTCCGAGCGTGTAGATGCCGAACACCGACTTCACCAGAGGCACCAGCATCAGGCCGGTCACCAGCGACCGCTGCCAGGCGGCGGCTTCCATCGGCTCGGTCAGCGCATCGGCGCCGAGGAAATGGTTGAGCGTCCACCCCACCAGGGCGAGGACCAATCCATCCGAGAGTGCAAGCAGCAGCCCGGGGGCGATCGTGGGGATCGTCGCCTTTTTCGCCGAGGTCAGATCGATGACCACTTCTGGGTCCAGTTTGCTCATCGCAGGTCCCGTGGTTGAAGGGAATGCCAGCCACCGCACGGCCATTCGTGCGGATGGTCGCTCGTCATCAGCGTCTCTTGGGATTCGGCCGGTCTTTACTTTGCTGCGCCCCCGCATCGGCAGGTGCGCATTTATGTAAAGAACACTCTTTCATGATTTTGGTCGGCCGATCCGCTGTTCGTTGAGGACGAATTAGGATGAGGAAGCTCGGCCAGCAACAGTGCATACGGACGTTGATTTCGCGTCCGCGATACCACCGGTGTTTCGAAGGGTACGGGGGGCCGAATATTAATGGGGATACTTTCGGATGCCGTCCCCAGCGGGGATAGCGTTTCGGGTTAACGGCAAGGTGGTGCCGCACCCCCGACGGCACCCGCGATCGCCGCAATTTTTAGGTATATGCCACGGAAATCTCCCCCGACCGGGCGTAAAGCGGCAGCGCGAACGGGGGTGATCGCCGAACTTGCGGGGTGGGCCCGCCAGCCGGATCGACCGAAGGGAGCGCCGGAGCAATTCCGAGCGGGGAGGTGGCGCGAACGCACCCTTGCCTGTTGCAGGGCGCAAGAGGCAGCGTGCGAACTTGCCGGAAAGCATACTCGGAACGTCCAGGATGTCTGACCGAAGCCGTGCTGACTAGCACCGAAGAGTGTTCCCGTCGCTTCAAGGCCGAATTGACGCTGTCCCGACCTCCGCCAAGATTTGGCGCGTTCTTCTTCCTTATCTGCGCCCGTGCGGCACGCCCATGAGAAGCGGGTCCATGCGACATGGACCCATGCGACAGGGCGGACGCGATGCTCTCCCCAGCAGGCGAGACCGGAAGAAGAAGCGGATTACAGGGGGCGAAGGAAACCGGATGGCTGTCGAAGCTGGTACGATCATCAAACATGGCTGGATGTTCATGGTGGCGAACGTGGTCAACCGCGCTGCGGGACTGCTTCTGCTGCCGCTCTATGCGAAGGTCCTGTCACCGGCGGAGTTCGGCGTCTATGCCCTGATCAGCGTCGTCGGCGACATCGTTGCGGTCATGCTGATGATCGGCATGATCAACGCCTTCACCGTCGTCTATTTCGAACATCCCGACGACCGCAGCCGGTCCCGCGTGGTCAGCACCACGATGATCGGTCTGTGGGCCGCCTCGCTGGCGCTGCTGGCGGTGGCCCTGCCGGCCGGCTGGGGCGCCAGCGACCTGCTGTTCGGCGGCACCGACCAGGGGCCGATCATCGCCTTCGCTTTCGCCGGCATCGCCTTCAGCGCTGTGTTCGAGCTGGCGCTCGCCTATTACCGGGTCCACAAGCGGTCTGGCACCTGCCTGCTGATCTCGGTCGGCAAGGCGGTGGGGCTGATCGGCCTCAACCTCAGTTTCCTCCTGGTGATGGATCTGGGGGTGACCGGCATCTTCCTGGCCAACGCCATCACCTTCGTCGGGCTGGGCATCGCGCTGACGGTGGCGATCCTGGCGGCCAACGGCGTCGGCTTCTCCTTCGGCATCCTGAAGCGGGTGACGGTGCTGGGCCTGCCCTTCATGCCGCAGACCATGCTGGACATGGGCAACCAGTTCGCCATGCGCTATCTGGTCAATCTGCTGATGGGCGTCGCGGCGGTCGGCGTGCTGTCCTTCGGCCTGCGGCTCGCCACCATGCTCTACATGTTCCTGACCGCCTCCTTCCTGCAGATCTGGTCGGTCAGCCGGATCGAGGCGCAGGACAGCACCGCTGGGCGCGACCAGTCGGAATTCGTCTTCTACCTGTTCGTCGTGCTGCTCTCGGCGGCGGCGCTCGGCATGGCGCTGACCGCGCCGGAGGTGCTGTGGCTGATCGCCTCGAGCGAGTACGAGACGGTTCTGCCCTGCATGCCGCTGCTGGTGCTGGCCTATGTCGTCCATGGCGTGCGCATGCATGCCGAGGTCGGGCTGGTGAAGACCAAGAAGGTCGGCGTGCTGCCGGCGATCTCACTGGGCGGGTTGGCCGTCGGCACGCTGGTCATGGCGGTGACGCTGGGGCCGCTCGGCCTGATGGGCGGTGCCATCGGCGTGCTGGTGCGCGAGCTGGTGATGCTGGGCGCCACGGAGGCGATGTGCCGCCGTCTCAGCCCGAACGAGCCGCCGCTCAGTGCGCTGCGGGTGACGGGCATCCTGGCGCCGGCCGCCATCGCCTATCTGGCCGGCCTCGCTTTATTCGGGTTCGAGGTGAACCCGACCTTCGCCGCCGCCAAGGTCGGGCTGACCATGCTGTTCGCCGTCGCCGCCCTGTTCGGGCCCAGCTTCGGCAAGGCCGACCGCGCCATGCTGTTCCGCATGACCGCCCGATTTCGTCGCCGGCCCCAGACGGCTTGAGAGCCGCTCGGACAACCAGCGTGAGAGCCAGCCCGACAGCCGGCGTGACAATGCTTGAACGGAGAGGATGACACCGCGATGCAGGACGCTCCGCACTACACATTTCGGCAGACGGTTGCGGCGGACGCCACCCGTTACGGCGGGGGCTCCGGCCTCGGGGCGGTGCTGAAGCTGCTGGCGGGCAACCGCATGTTCCGGGTGACCTTCACCCTGCGCAGCTGTCAGGCGCTGAACCGGATGGGCGGGCCGCTTGGCAAGCCGCTGCGCAAGCCGCTGCTCGCCGCCTGCCGGCTGCTGCACCGCTGGACCCAGCATTCCGCCGCCATGGATCTCCCTGGGAAACCCAGGTCGGACCGGGACTGCGCATCCTGCACGGCTGGGGACTGGTAGTGAACGCCAGTGCCCGGATCGGTGCCAACGTCACCCTGTTCCATGGCGTCACGCTGGGCCAGAAGGACGACCTGCTGCCCACCGGCCGCGTCACCCATTACCCTGAGCTGGGTGACGGCGTCTGGGTCGGGCCGCATGCGGTGGTGATCGGCGTCAGCATCGGCGACGAGAGCATCGTCGCCGCCTCCTCCGTCGTCACCAAGCCGATGCCGCGGCGCAGCGTGGTCGCCGGCAACCCCGGCAAGGCGGTGGCCGAGGTCACCATTCCCGACATCCCGCATCCGGCCCAGGTCGGGCGCGCGTCGGCCATGATGCCCGGCACCGCCACCTCGCCGATGCCGGGCTGACCCGCCCTTTTCCATCCCTGGAGACGGAGAAGGGGTCCGGCAGCAATGCTGACGGACCCCTTCTCCTTCAGGCATTCACCCGGCCGGACGAACCGGACAGGTCAGGTCAGGTCAGGCGGCGTGCGCCAGGCTGCTGTCGGTCGTGTGCAGGTCGTGATAGGTGTCGAAGGTGACGCCGATCACTTCATGGCTGGCAAGACGCTGCATCGTCGCCAGGTCGGTGGCCGTAGCCACGGCGGCGGTGGTGTCGGCCGTGTCGTTGGCGGTGCTCATGGTGTGGGCCAGCAGGTCGGCCGAGCTGAGCGAAGCGGCGGCGGCCTTGGCAGCAGAGGCGTCGATGATCGTGCCGGTGCCGGTGGCGTCGGCGATGGTCGCGGCGGTGGCGTTGGAGATCTTCAGGCCGAAGGTCTCGTTGCCTTCCGTCACGCTGTCGCTCAGCACCTTGACCGTCACGGTCTTGCTGGTTTCGCCGGCGGCGAAGGTCAGCTTGCCGCTGGTGGCGGTGTAGTCGGAGCCGGCCTTGGCGGTGCCGTCCACCGTGGAGTAATCCACCGTGACCGGGGTGCCGGAGGCGGACGACAGCTTCACCGTGAAGGTGGCGTTGGCGGTGTTGGCGGTGGTGGTCGGGGTATCGAACACCGCACCTTCCATGGCGCCCTTCACGATGGCGGCCTTGGTCGGGTTGATGGTCTTGTAGTCGTCCATCAGCATGCCGCCGACGTCGCCCGATTCCGGGGTCCAGGCCCAGAAGGTCCAGCTCATCCCCTTGTCGCCGGCCGCGATGTCGCTCTTGCCGTCCAGGTTCCAGTCGCCGTTCAGGTACTTGGCCATGGTCTTGGCCCAGGTCTGCTCGGCGGAGCTGGTGAACTGGCCGCCCCATTCGCCCAGCAGGATCGGCGCGGTATCGTTCTTGTACAGGTATCCCCACATCTTGTCGTACTGGGCCGGCAGGTTGTTGGGGTAGTTCGGATCGTTCAGCCAGCTGAACTGCCCGACGCTCTGGCCGTAGGCGTGCGGCGAATAGACCAGCTTGTTGGGGGTGTCGAAGTGGATCGGGCGCGCCTGCGCACCGGCCAGCGTGCTGCTCCATTCGGTGCCTTCGACGAACAGCAGCCAGTCCTTGTTCACCGTCTGGATGGCGTTGCCGATGCGCTCGGCGGCCGAGGCCCAGTCGGTGGCGGCGCTGCCGCCCCAGGTGGCGCTGACGCTTGGCTCATTGTGAAGGTCGGCGCCGATGACGGTCTCGTTACCGGCATAATGCTTTGCCAGCATCTTCCAGTTGTTGATCACCGTCGATTCCGGGTGCTTGTCGGTGTACCACAGCCCGTGTTCGTTGGTGCCGGCGCCGCCGTCGTTGCGGTGGTGGTCGAGGATCACCTTCATGCCGAGCTTGCCGGCGTAGTCGATGACCTTGTCATAGACCTGCAGGCGGGTCAGGCCGGCCAGATCCGGGTTCTTCGAATAGTCGATGCCGTTCGTCACCGCGGTGTTGTCGAACATCTCGTCCGACATGGTCAGGCGGATGGTGTTGAAGCCGACCGACTTCATCTTCTCCAAGTGGCCCTGGTAGCTGTCGGCCCACAGGCCGGCGGGTACGTAGTTGTAGCCCTCGCCACCGAACCAGTTCACGCCGGTCAGGCGGACGGTGTTGCCGGCCTCGTCGACGATCTGATTGCCCTGGGTGTGCAGGAAGCCCTGGATGCCGCCGGCGGTCTTGGTGCCGGTCGGCTCCGTCACCGTCACATCGCTGACCGACAGGCTCGGCTGGGTCGGCGTGGTGGGGTTGGACGGGTTGGTCGGGTTGGTGGTGCTGCCGGCGAACCAGGACTTGTCGGCCTTCACCTCCATGGTGCCGTTCCACCACATGGCCTGCTGGCCGGCGACGACGTCCTTGCCGTCTAGGGCGCCCTTGTCGATCGACACGATGCTGTCGGTCGGGTTCACGGCGTGGCCGCCGATGGTGATCTTGTTGACGTACAGGTTGCGGTCGACACCGTTGACCACAGCGTCGTTGTCGTACTGGATCTGGACCTTGTGGGCGACGTCGGCGCTGACATTCGCGTTGAAGGTGAAGTCCTTGGCGGCGGTGCCGGCCGTGCCTTCACCGATCATCTTGCCGTCGACCAGAACCTTGAAGTGGGCGTTCACGCCACCGGCCGCATTGCCGTAGGCATTCACGACGATCGGCGTGCCGCCGGTGGTCGGGGTCGTCGGCGTGGTCGGCGTCGTGGGGGTGGTCGGAGTGGTCGGGGTCCCGGTGGAGCTGGCGAACATGTCCTTGGACATGTTGAAATCGAGCGAGCCGCTCCAGGACAGCATTTCGCGGCCGGACATCGTGCCCTGACCTTCAGCGGCGTAGGAGACCGTCGAGCTGTTGGAAGCGATGGTCTTGCCGTTGACTTCGATCGACTTGACGATCAGGTCACGGTACATGCCGGCCTTGTCGGTCGACAGCCAGTCGTTGTCATAAACGACCTGGACCTTGTGGGCGACGTCGGGAGCCACCTTGGTGGTGAAGCTGTACCGGCCGGCGCTGGTGGAATTGACCGTCGCCTGGCCGACGGCAACGCCATCGACGAGGAATTTGAAATGCGGCCAGACTCCTCCGGCAGTCACACCCGAGGCATTGACGACGAAGGTCGTATCGACGGGGCTCGTTGCCATTGGAAGTATCCTCTTTTCCGTGAATTTCGCTGAAACCCAATCTGGCCGGAAAAGGTTAACGAGGTATTTCAAATTTTAGCGAAATGCGGCTCTAATGCCACTATCACTTGTGAAAAGAAAGAGACACGAAAAACCCCTTTGTCGATGCATTGCAGCAACAAAGGGGTTCGGTCTGTCTGTAAGTCTTTGATTTAGCGCCTTTTTGCAGCGCTCAAACGGGTATCACCTGGGCTTGTGGGCCACCACGAACACCTCGGGCCGGAACAGATAGAGCTGGCCAACCCTTCCGAGCTTGCGATTAAGGGTTAATGGCATCCGTCCCAAAAATGCCTCAACCAGCTTGGCATAGCCCAGGTAGGCGCGGCTGGCGAAATGCAGGTTCATCCGGCGGCGCACCGCCATCGGCAGGATGTAGACGGCCTCGACGCGGCCGAAGCCCGCCTGACGCAGCATCGCTTCCGTCTCGCCCCAGCCATATTCGCGCAGATGCATGCAGATCGGCTCGTTCAGGCCGAACACCTCCGACAGATCGGCCGGACCGGCGTATTTGTGCGGCATGCTGAGGATGTACTTGCCACCCGGCTTCAGGATGGTGCGGACATTCTCCATGTGGGTCAGGACGTCTTCCGGATGCATGTGCTCCACGACATGGGTGGAGATCACGCTGTCATAGCGGTCGGCCGCCTCGAAACGGGAGAGGTGGATGCCGTCGCTGTTCTTCCAGGTGACGTTGGAATCCTGTTCTATCCAGGTCGCACCGCGCTCGCGCGTCACCTCGGTGGCGACGCAGCGGTAGCCGTGGCGGGCGAGGTAGCGCAGAAGCCGGGCCTTGCCCGATCCCACCTCATAGACGTCCTGCGGCCCGCCCAGCAGGGTCAGGAAATGGCGGAAGTCGAGGTCGTCGTTGCGGGTGTGCGCATCGTCCTCCGCCTCGTTCAGCCACGGACAGCTGGTGTAGAGCGTCGTATAGGCCTGCTCGAACACGTCCCAGCGCTCGTCCGGCTTGCTGTCCAGCAGCTCGCGGGCAAGGCGACGCTCCAGATCCCAGTGGCGCTGCACCATCTCGGCCGTCAGCGGGTAGGTCGGCGAGAGGTGGAACTTCCGCCGGTAGCGCTCGACGAGCGCCTCGTCCGTCGCACGATCGGCGGGCAGGCGATCCATCGGCAATGTGTCGGCTGTGTTCTGCACGATCGACCTCTCCATCAGATGGGTACAGGACGCATTGAGGGACTTTAAACGGGAGCGGCACCGGACGCGCGCGCGCGAACGAGAAAGTGCGCGGGCCTATCGCAGGGGGTGGATGGCGCCAACGGCTTACCCCCGCGGTACGTCATCCGGAGCGCTGTCAGCCCGACCGCGCCTTTCCGGTGCGCGCCTTCTCCCGCAGCGTCTCCACCACCGCCGTGTAGAGCGGCAGGGGCCGGGACTCCTCGTCGTAGGGGGAGGGGTGAGCACCCAGATCCGGATGCTCCCGCGCGATGAAATTCAGGTCGGAGCGCAGGTGCCACCAGCACAGCTCCTCCACCCGCGCGTTGTCCAGCATGTCGGCCAGATACTGCCGGGCCAGCTGGGCCATCGCCCGGTCCTTCTCCGCCCGCGACCAGGAGCGGGGCAGGCGGGTCTCGTCCACGTCCATCTCCGTCAGATGGACGGACAGGCCCAACTTGTCGACCGCGCGGAGGAATTTGCGCATGCCGGTGCTGTCATAGGGCTTGCCGCCGATCAGGTGGCTTTGCAGCCCGATGCCATGGATCGGCACGCCGCGCTTGACCGCCCCGGTCAGCCAGTCGAGCAGATAGGCACGCTTGCGCTGCTGCCAGCCCTCGTCGATCTCGATGCCGAACTCGTTCAGCACCAGCTTCGCCTTGGGGAACGCCTTGTGCACATGGTGGAAGAAAGGATCGAGCCACTCCGGCCCCTTCTCCGCCCCGCCGGCCGCCACCCACCACATGCCGCGGCGGAAGCCGTAACGGTCCTGCTCCTTGGGATGGCTTTCCACCGTTTCCCAGAAGAAGACCTCGTTGGCGACGTCGATGCGGTAGAAGACATCGCCGTAACGTTGCCGCACCGCCTCCACCACGCCGGTGAAGCGCGGCCAGACATTGTCCGCGCTCAGCGTGCCGTCCGGCGAGAAATAGGCGCTTTCCGAGATGCCCAGCTCCGCCTGCCGTCCGGCGGGAAGCTTCATGTAGGGCGGCATGCCCATATGCTGCCAGATGATCGTGTGCCAGTTGGGCGTGGCGCCGATGCCGCGCGCCAGCTCCACCGCGGCGTCGAAGCGGCGCCAGTCGTAATTGCCCTCGGTGTGCTGGAAAACGCCCCATTTGCCGCCATTCTCCGGGGTGACGACGTCGCATTCGCGCGCCATCAGCCGGTCGAGCATCGGGTCTTCCGGATCGATGAAATGGTCGCGGGCGGCACCATGGCGGATGCCCAGCGCCCGGCAGGCCTCGCGCAGGGTCACCGCCGGCTCCGCCGCCCGCGGCTGGGTGGCGGCGGCTTCCGCCGTCGTCGGACCGCTGGCGCCGCGGCAGCTCGCCAGCACCGCACCGGCGGCGGCGGTCCACAGCAGGTCGCGCCGGCTGGGGCGCCATTGGGAAAGGCCGGGCTTCGGAGGCGTGATCATGGGGAGGGGCTTCTCCTCTGGTCGCGGTAGCCGGTCATGGAGAGGCCCCTCCCTCCGGGCGCCGCAGCGTCCGGAAGGAAAGGGCCTCTGGGTCGAAGGAGCTTCAGGTCACCCCGGCTTCCCGTTTACGGGGCGGTCCGCAGGGTGGTGTCGCCGTAGTATTTCCGGGTCGCCATGTAGCTGTTGTAGGGACCCTGGTAACCGCGCGAGGCCGCCTTCTTCAGGTTCACGTCGGTCATCACCGCGACGAACTTGCTGTGGTCGATCGGACCCAGGTCGGCGACCGCCTGCAGGTCGCTGGCCGTGGTGTGGCCCCAGCGGCTGACGAACAGGACCTTGGAGGCGGCGCCGCAGACGATGCGGGCATCCGACACGGCCAGTGCCGGGGCGGTGTCGAACACCACCAGATCGAAGTGCGGCGACAGGCCGGCCATCAGGTGGATCAGGCCGTCGACGTTGAAGCGGTCCAGCGTCTCCGGCATCAGGCGGCCGGCGGGGATCATCGCATAGGGCGCGTCCTCGCTGGTGTGGACGATCTCGTCCAGGGTGGCGGTGCCGGAAACCCAGTCCGACAGGCCCTTCTTGGCCGACAGGTTGAACAGTCCGTCGATGCGCGACCGGCGGAAGTCGGTGTCGACCACCACCACGCGGCGGCCGGCCTGGGCCGCGACCTGGGCGACGGCGAGGCTCATCGAGGTCTTGCCGTCCTGCGGGCGGGCCGAGGTGACGGCGATGGAGCCGACCGGACCCAGAATCCGACAGGTGGTTGCGGAACAGGGCGCGCATCGATTCCGAGAACAGCGAGAACGGATGGTTCTGGAAGATCTGGTCGAGACGGCCGCGGGTGCCGCGGGTGGAGTGGTGCGGGACGATGTGGACCGTGCCCACGCCCAGGATGCGGCGGACGGCTTCCGGGGTGCGGATGCGGCGCTGGAACAGCTCGATGCCGAAGACGATGAAGATGGCGACGGCGAGCGAGGCGACGAAACCGGCCATCAGCATCAGGATGCGGAACGGACCCGACGGCTCATGCGGAACCTGCGGCGCCGAGACCAGCTTGACGGCGGTCGGGAAGGCACGGTTGTCCTGCTGGGCCTGCACCTCTTCCAGACGGCCGAGCAGGCTGTCCAGCAGCTGGCGCTTGGCCTGGGCCTCGGCCTCCAGCGTGCGCAGCGGAACCGCTTCCTCGGTCATCGTCTGATAACCGGTTTCCAGCTTGGCGATCATCGCCTTCAGGGCGTTTTCCTGCTCGATGGCGACGTTGGCCGCCTCGCGGACGCCGCCGATCTCGTGGCGGACCTCCTGCTGCAGCGAGGAGTTCGCCTCGTTCAGGCGGGCCTGGAGTTCCTGGATGCGCGGGTGCTTCGGACCGTACTGGCGCGACAGCTGGGCAAGCTCGGTGGAGATCGAGGCAACGGTGGCGCGCAGCTGGGCGACGACGGGCGAGGCGAGGCTGCCGCCGTTGCCGGCGCTGCGTTCCAGCGTCTGGGCCTGGGCGACGGCGCGGGCGCGGGTGGCGGCGGCCTCGGCCAGACGCAGTCGGGCCTGCTCAAGCTCGGTGGTGGCCATCAAGCCGTTGGTGCCGTTCTTGACCAGACCGGCCTTGAAGCGGACGGCGTCGACCTTGGTGTCGGCGGCGGCGACTTCCTTGCGCAGGGTGCCGATGCGGTCTTCCAGCCAGGCGACGGCGCTGGTGGACAGGTCGCGGTCCATCTGCTGGCGGGTTTCCATGTAGCGGCGGACGACGGTGTCGACCACCTTCTGGGCGATCTCCGGGTCGCCGGCGGTGTAGCGGACCTGGATGACGCGCGACCGGCCGACGACGCCGACCTCGAGGTTGCGGCGCACGCGGTCGAGCACGCCGTCGATGCTGTCGGCGGCACGGGTCTCGCGCAGGTGGGTGTCCTTGGTCATGTTGTCGCCATGGGCCAGGACGGCCTGGACGACGCCCGGCAGTTCCGGACCGAAGACGGCATGGGCCTGCTCGCGCGTCCAGGCGGTGGCGCGCTCGACGAAGGGCTTCGTCTCGTCGGCCTGGACCGGCGGGTTGTATTCCTGGTTCGTCGCCAGCTTCAGGTCGGTGACGGCCTGGGACAGCACGGCGGTCGACTTCAGGATTTCGATCTCGCTGAGGATCGCGCCGTCTTCCGGCGTGATCGAGTTCAGCGCCTGGTCTTCCGCACGGACGACGCGGACCTGCCGATTGTCGACCAGCAGAAGGGCTTCGGAGGTGTACTTGTCCTTCATCAGCGAGACGGCGAAGGCCGACAGGGCGGTCAGCGCCAGCACGATCAGGATGATCAGCGTCTTGTGCGCCGCCAGCACCCGCAGGATGAAGCGGAAGTCGGGGCCCATCGCCGGAGCGGGGCCGTCGAACTCACGCGGCGCATGGTGGCCGACCTGGGTGGGCCACGCCTGAGCCGGCAGGCCGCCATGGCTTCCAGGGCCGTGGCCTCCGTTGTTGATCTGGGGAAGGTTTTCCACGTCTCAAAGCTCCTTCTGGATAGGCGACCGCCGGATCGGTGACGGAGAGATCCGGGTGGAAGCGGGCGCTGCGGCGCCCGTCCCGCGGGTTCGGAGGGATGCGGCACGGCGAAGGCGATAAGTGCTCCAGGCGAAGCCGAAGGCACCGATGCAATAGCGGCGGAACAGGCGGCGGGGCTCCTGCGCCAGACGGAAGGCCCATTCCAGGCCGGAGCGCTGGACGGCCTCGGGAGCGCGCTTGAAACGGCCCGCCAGGAAATCGACGATGGCGCCGCCGTTGACGATCAGCACCGGATGATCCAGCGCGCGCTTCAGCTCCGCGGCGACCTGCTCCTGCTTGGGCATGCCCATGGCGAGAAGGATCACGTCGGGGCGGTTGGCCCGCGCCTGGGCGATGTAATGCTCCACCGGGTGGAAGCCGTGCTGAAGGTCGGCATAGCGGTGCGGCGTCTCCGTCTCCAGTGCTGCGCGGGCGCGGTCCAGCCACGGGGTGGCCGTGCCGTAGATCGCGACCTTGCGGGGGCCGAGGGTCTTCAGCAGCAGCGGGATGAAGTCGGTGCCGTTCATGTTCAGGCCGGACGGCATGCCCAGCACCGGCAGAACCGCCTGCAACCCGATCCCGTCGCGCAGCAGCACGTCCGACGCGCCGAAGGCGGCCAGTGCCGCGTCCGACGTCATGCAGACGTTCAGCCCGTGCGCGTTCAGGAAGGACAGCACCGTCGGACGGTCGACCGCGCCCAGCCGTTCGATCAGGGCCCGGCGCTCGCCGTCGCTCGAAATGCACCGCATGCGCTCGATCAGTTCCAGGACCTCACGAGGGTTCGGCATGCGCATCTCCCAAAAAAATTGATCGGAACAAAGCGTTGAGCGTTACACGACCGATCTGGCGGCCGGTCCGGCTTGACCCGGTGCCGGGCCTGTCCGCCGGGCGGCGGCGGCTAACCCGTTGGGATCGGACCACCAAACCTGCGTGGCTCTATGTGGCCGTGCCTCCCCCCTTTTCGCACGGGCGAGATCGGAGAAACGGCGACGGAATCGAATTAGCCCGGGCTTGCTCCCATCGGGGGATTCGGCTTGCCGAATCGGCCGGTCAGACCCATAAAGTGAGGCCCCGGCCATAAAGAGAGACCCTGGCGCTCTATGGCTGTTGTCTGATGGCAGGGCCTAACGGCCTTGCCGGACCGGCCGCCCGGCCGATATGACCGGCCGAAGCGCTTGCATCACCGGGGCAATCTCAAGAAAAGACGATCATGACCGACGACACTTCCGACAACGCCCGTTCCGGCCGTACCCCCGGCACCGCCGACGAATTCGACCGCCGCGACGCCCTGCGCGCGGTGGCCGCCGTGGTGCGCGGCGACGGGATCGAGGTGGATGCCGACAGCACCCCGGCGCGCTGGACGGTCGCGGTCAACCATGTCGTCCAGATCCCCGGCACCGACCGCAAGCTCAAGTTGCGATTTAAGGTGGCGCTCGGGCCCCTTCCGGACATCGAGGCCGACCTGTGGGGGCTGCTGACCATCGAGGAGGGGTTCGGCCGGCCGCAGGCCAAGGCGCTGGGCAAGCGGGTGAAGGGCGCGTGCCTGTCCTCGCCCGCCATTGCCAAGGCGAAGGACCGCGTCGACGGCTGGGTCGCCTCGATGGCGCAGCGGGCGGCCGGCTTCGGCGACTCCTGGCGGCCCAAGGGCTTCGCCGACGAACTGGGCCGCGTCGTCGGCTTCGGCGGCCGGATCCCGCGTTTGCAGACCCTGCTCGATGCGATGGAGGAGGCCTTCTCCACCGCAGCATCCCGTGCCGGCTTGAAGGTGCGGCGGGAGCGGCTGGAGAACGCGTCCGGCATGGGCGTCTATCTCGACAGCTTCGCCACCGCCCGTGCGATGATCCGCAAGCTGCGGCTGTTCGTCGGCCCGACCAACTCGGGCAAGACCCACGCGGCGATGGACCGGCTGGCCGAGGCGGAAAGCGGCTGCTATCTCGCCCCGCTGCGTCTGCTGGCGCTGGAAGGGCAGGAGGCGTTGGAGACGCGCGGCCGGCCGTGCAGCCTCGTCACCGGCGAGGAGCGCGACGTGCGGCCGGGCGCCGCCTTCACCTCTTCCACCATCGAGATGGTGAACACCAGCAAGGTCTGGGGTGCCTGCGTCATCGACGAGATCCAGATGATCGGCGATCCCGACCGCGGCTGGGCCTGGACCCAGGCGGTGGCCGGCGTGGCGGCGCCGGAAATCCTGATGACCGGCTCGGCCGATGCCATTCCCTACGTCAAGCGTCTGGCCGACGCGATGGGCGAGGAGTTGGAGGTCGTCGAGTTCACCCGCAAGTCGCCGCTGCGCGTCCAGGAGGAGCGGGTGAAGCTGGAGGAGGTGAAGTCCGGCGACGCGCTGATCGCCTTCTCGCGCAAGGACGTGATGGCTCTGCGCCACGACCTGCTGGGGCGCAACCACAATGTCGCGGTGATCTACGGCGCCCTGTCGCCGGAAGTCCGCCGGGCCGAGGCGCGCCGCTTCCGCGAGGGCACCGCCGACGTGCTGGTGGCGACCGATGCCATCGGCATGGGGCTGAACCTGCCGGTCGCCCGCGTCGTGCTGTCCACCACCCGCAAATATGACGGGCGCGAGGAACGCGAGCTGACCGCGTCGGAGATCCGCCAGATCGGCGGCCGGGCCGGCCGCTTCGGCCTGCGCGAGGAAGGCCGCGTCGCCGTGCTGGACGGCGAGAGCATCAACCCGGTGCGCCGGGCCCTGACCTCGCCGCCGGTGCCGCCGGAAGATCCGCGCTCGTGGATTTCGCCCAACCTCAGCCATGTCGAGGCCATCGCGCGCGAACTGGACACCGACAGCCTCGCCAAGGTGCTGCGCACCGCCGGTCAGGAGCTGCTGCGCGCCAACCAGACCTTCCGCATGACCGACCTGGAGCAGCGCATCCAGGCTGCAACAGCGGTGGACCGCGCCAAGCTGCCGCTGGCCCAGCGCGACATGCTGGCCCGCTGTCCCATCGACACCCGCGACCAGAACAACCTGCGCCTTCTGGGCGGCTGGGCGGTCAACCAGGGCAGGGGCATCCCCAACGCCGCCCCCGACGCCGCCGAGCGGTTCCGGCACAGCGTCGGCACCGATGTGGAGCTGGAGAAGGCCGAGCGCGCGGTTAAGGAACTGACCGCCTACGCCTGGCTCGCCTACCGCTTCCCCGACGCCTATCCCGAGATGGATTTGTGCCAGGAGCGCCGCGCGCACCTGAACGCCTTCATCGAGCGGACGCTCGCCGAGCGCTCGCTCGCCCGCGCCTGCCCGGTCTGCGGCACGCGGCTGAAGGCCAACCACCGCTTCCGTGTCTGCGACAACTGCTACAGCAGCCGTGTCGACGAGCGCCGCGGCGGCCGGCGCGGTCCGCCGGAGCGGGGCAATGGCGAGAAGCCGGCGCACCAGCACCATTTCCACCATCCGGTGGCGAAGGAGGGTGCCCCGGCCGGTCGCGCTCCAGGCCGGAGTGGCCCCCGCAGCGGCCCCCCTGCTGGTCGAGGCCCGAAGCGGCGTGGCGTGACGCCATAAAAGCACTCCTGTCTCTCTCCAGCCTCGGGAAAGAGACAGTCACGCCGCCGCGCTATCCCGCTTCGTTCCCTCGCGCTTCGGCCAGCCGATCTCCTCGACCGTGCCGTTCTCGCCCAGGAAATAGCGGCGAAGCGGCGTCAGGTCGGCGCCCAGTTCATAGACCAGCGGGCGGCTGGTCGGGATCTCGAACAGCGGGATGTCCTGGTCGTTGACATTGTCCAGATGCTTGACCAGTCCGCGCAGGCTGTTGCCATGGGCCGAGACCAGCACCCGGGCACCCAGCCGCAGCGCCGGAGCGATCTCGTCGCGCCAGAAGGGGATGACGCGCTCGGTGGTGTCCTTCAGGCTCTCGCCGCGCGGCAGGTTCGCCTTGGCGAGGCCGGCGTAGCGGCGGTCGGTAACGGCTGACCGCGGGTCGTCCGGCTCGATGGCCGGCGGCGGCACGTCCCAACTTCGCCGCCACTGGAACACCTGCTCGGCCCCGTGGCGCTCCGCCGTCTCCGCCTTGTTCAGCCCTTGCAGCGCGCCGTAATGCCGCTCGTTCAGGCGCCAGTGCTTGTGCACCGGCAGCCACAAGCGGTCCATGTCGCGCAGGACGAGGTGCAGCGTCTCGATTGCCCGGCTCAGCACCGAGGTAAAGGCGATGTCCACGTCGATGCCGGCCGCTTTCAGCAATTCGGCAGCCTTGCGGGTCTCTGCGATGCCGCGCTCGGTCAGCCCGACGTCGGTCCAGCCGGTGAAGCGGTCTTCGGCATTCCACACGCTCTGGCCATGGCGCAACAGAATCAGGCGGTGCATGGCGGCTCTCCCTTCCAACTTCGGCGCTCGATCGCCGGGCATATGAAAGGTGAAACAGGGCTGTAACCGGCTCGGTTCCCGCGACAAAACGGCACAGCATCGGGCGATTCCGGATCGGCGACGGGCAGCTTGCGGTTTCAATCCGATTTCATGATTGCTTCCACAGACACCAATTATGTCAGCGGCGAAATCGTGGCGACATACGCGAACAATAATCCCGCGGTACGGTCATCTCATTCGAACACGCCGGCCTCGCCGGCCACAGCGGAAGGGAAGGGCCGATGACGCAACCGAACACGGAATCGCAGACTTCAGCCGGCACCGCGGGCCTGCGGGGCGCAACGCTGAACCATTCCGATTATCGCCCCAGCAACCTGACAACCTTGCGTACCGAGGCCACGATGCTGCATCATCATGACGTCATCTCCAGAGCCGTTTCGACCGACCGCGAGATCACTCTGGAGGCGCTTCGTGTGTTCACCTATCTGAGCCGGAGGCTCCATTTCGATCGCTCCGTTCCGGTGCTCCAGTCCGAACTGGCTGATGCGCTGGGCATGCAGCGGCCCAATGTGAACCGGGCCATCAAGCTGCTGGAAACCAAGCAGATCCTTCTGCGGGAATCCAAACTGGGGCGCGCGATCACGTTCCGGCTCAATCCGGGACTGGAGGGCGGCCGGGCGTGAGTGTTTGGTCAGGGATGGAATGATCGTCGAGACACGTGAACTGTTCTTCACCAATTCCGCCCTGAAGAAAGCCCTCGCCTGGTACCAGAAGGCTCCGAACCAGACGGATCTGCCGCTGGGCGTCGTCACCATGGTGACGCCGACGTCCGATGGCGGCCTGTCGGTCCAAATCCAGCAAAGCGGCGCCTCCAGGTCGCGGGAGGTCGTCTTCACCCCCAGCAAGACGCTGGCGCTGCTTCTGCTGTTCTGCCGCCGCCAGAAAGTCCCGATCCCCCGCGATGCCGGCAAGGAGATCGAGGCGGCGGATGATGGGCTGATTCTCATCGTACGTGGCGAGACGCAGACGTCCGCCCCTCCTCCCTGATCTGACCGCCCCGTTCCTGTGACGCCGCCGCGCCTCCCGCGCGGGCGGCCCATTTGCGTTTCCGGCGCCGGAAATGCATCCGGCAAGAATGGTGGCGCACTTAATCTAAAGTAGCGAACAAACCCACAATTGCGGTCGGAAGGCTTCATCGTTCCGTTCAATTCGACCTGACCTAATGGGCAGGTGATTACGATGTTTGTCATAGTCGCCAAGACTGATCGCGGGACATTTCTTCCTGTGATATTGTTCCTCTGGCTAATGGGGCTAAGCTTTAGTTCCACACCGTCAACCGAACGGGGAACTGCGGGTTGATTCGTCATTCAAACATTCGGAAAAGTTGAAACTTACTCTTGGCTGTTTCGCCCAACTCGATTGTATCGCAGTCGCTGGCGACCCGGTCGCTCTTCCGTCACCCGCCCAGTTCCGCCACCGCCCAGGATTGCCCGCCGATGACCGTCCCCCACCAGTCGCCGACGCTTTGGAAGGAGCTTCGGCATTGTCTGCCGCTGCTCCAGCCAATGCCCGTGTGACCGGGCCGATGTCATCGCCGCAGATGCCTCCGCCTTCCCTGTCGTTGGCCGGCCCCGGCCGTCTCGCCCCCTCTCCACGGATGCTGGTCGCCTTCCTGTGCGCGCTGTTGGCGCTGCTGGGGACGGCCTCCTGGGCCACCGTCACCGCGCTCGACTATCGTGACACGCTCGATCGAGCCGAGAAGGACGCACGGGAAGCGGCCGCCCTGTTCGACAGCCATGCGCGCGGCGTGCTGGAGGCCAGTGTCGGCCTGCTGGAGCAGGTCGCCGGCCGGATGGACGGACGTGGCCTGGCCTCCTGGGGACAGCGCACATTGCCCGAGGCGATGGCTGTGGAGCGCAACGGCCGGGTCACGCTGCTCAGTGCCGACGGAACGGCGCTGTACGGTCCCACCATCGCTTTCGCCGAGCCGGAAACCAGCGACGGCCTGTCGCTTCTGGTCCGCCCCTTATCGCCGGAGGAGGAACGTCGGATTCTGCCGGCCTTCGGGCATGTGGCAGGGCAGCCGGCCATTCTTCTCGCCCGCCGCATCCACACTGCGGCGGGCGTTTTCGACGGTGCGATCCTGGTCGCCGTACCGCTGGCGGCCCTGGATCCGGTGCTGAAGCCCTTCGACGCGAGCGCCCGCTCGGTCGGTCTGTACCGACCCGACGGCGTCCGCCTCGCCGGGTCGGGCGCCCCGTCGCTCGGCCCGCTGCCACGGCTTGACGCCGGAACCATCCGGGTCGATGCGCAATGGATGGTGAACGGCAAGCCGTCGATCCTCGGATTGAAGCGGATGGCCGGCCTGTCGATCCTGTCGGCGGTGACGATCCCGCGCACCAGCGTGCTGGAGCCCTGGTATGTCCGGATGGAACGCGGCCTTATCGTGGTTGTTGCCGGCGTCGCCGCACTGGCCGGCCTTTCCCTGCTCGGCGCCGCCAGCCTGCAGAGGGAGGCGCTGGCCCGTCAGGCCCTGACGGAGGCGAACGCCCAGCTCGAACAGGCCAATGTCCAGCTGGAGCAGCGGGTGGAGGAGCGCACAGCGGCCCTCAGCGCCCTCAACGTGAAGCTGAGCCGTGCGCTGGAGGAAAAGGAACGGGCAAATCAGGCCAAGGGCCGTTTCCTGTCGGCGGCCAATCATGATTTGCGTCAGCCTTTCCAGGCCTTGCGGCTTTTTCATCATATTCTGATGGAACGCCTCGCCAACACCCGCGACCATGCGATCGCCGAGAAGATGGGCGAGGCGCTGGACGCCGGCGAGAAGCTTCTGCATGCCCTGCTGGAGGTGGCGACGCTTGATGCCGGCGTGGTGCGGCCGCAGCTGGCCGACGTGCCGGTGTCGGCGGTGTTCGAGGATCTCGCTGGCCGAATTCCGCGGCATGGCGGCGGAAAAGGGGCTGGTCCTGCGCGCGATGCCCACCCGGATGGTGATCCGCACCGACCGCACGCTGCTGACCCGCATGCTGGGCGATCTGGTGCGCAACGCCATCCGCTTCACCGACGAGGGGCGCGTCACCATCGGCTGCCGCCATCAGGGCAATCGTCAGGGCCGGTGGCTGCGCATCGAGGTGTGGGACACCGGAACCGGCATCCCGCCCGAACAGCTCGACAACATCTTCGAGGACTTCGTCCAGCTCGGCAATCCGGAGCGCGACCGCCGCCAGGGCCTCGGCCTCGGCCTCGCCAAGGTGCGCCGCAAGGCGGCTCTCCTGGCCCATGCGGTGGAGGTCCGGTCGCTCCAGGGCCGCGGTTCGGTCTTCGCGGTCAGCGTGCCGGTGGTCGGAACCGAACGGGCGCCGACCGCGGCGCCGGTGAAGGACGCCGATCCGGTGGTGGCGGGCGACCGGTTGATCCTGGTGGTGGAGGATGACCCGATCCAGCGCGATGCCGTGCGGCTGCTGCTGGAAAGCTGGGACTATCGCGTTGTCGTCGCGGACGAGGGCGAGACTGCGCTGGCACTGATCGGCGGGACCAGGCTCCAGGCCGGCTCCCCCAAGGCCGGTACCCCCAAATCCAGTTCCATGCCCGACATGCCCGACATGCCCGTTCCCGACCTCATCGTCAGCGATTTCCGCCTGCCGGGCCGGCTGACCGGCGTGCAGATGGTGGCGAAGGTGGGGGAGCGGCTGGGCCGTCCGGTGCCCGGCCTGATCCTGACCGGCGACACCGCGCCCGAACGCATCCGCGAGGCGGTCGCCACCGGCTGCCGGCTTCTGCACAAGCCGGTGTCGCCGGAGGATCTGCGCGGGGTCATCGCTTCCATCCTTTCGGAACGGGGCCGCCCGGCCGACGGCGGGGAAGCGGCCATGGAGAACGAGTCCGCAGCATGAGTTAACCCTTTCTGAAGCCGGCCTGCCGCACACTGGCGCCGGGAAAGGGAGTTCACGGGACCATGGTGCAGAATCGCGCGCTCAGGCGCTTCGACCAGGCGCAGCTCGATCAGGCGGTGCGCAAGCACGAGATGTTCCGCAACGCCCGTGTCGGCGGGGCGCGCGCCAATCTCTCCTTCTGCGATCTGTCCGGCCTGGATTTATCGGGGCGCGATCTGGCCCATGCCGATTTCGTCGGCGCCAGCCTGCGCGGCGCCGACCTGTCCGGTGCGCGGCTCGACTGCGCCTCCTTCTTCGTCGCCGACCTGCGGCAGGCCAATTTCGACGGCGCCAGCCTGATCAAGGCCGACCTGCGCGGCGCCTGCCTGCGTGGCGCCATCCTGGTCGGCGCCAACCTGTTCGAGGCGGATCTGCGCGACGGCTCCCTGGCCGAGAAGGACCGCTCCGGCCATCTGCACATGGTGCAGATCGAGTCCAGTCCGGCGGACGCCGACGGTGCCGATCTGTCCGGGGCCAACCTGACCAACGCCCGGATGTCGGGCATCATGGCGGTCCATACCGACTTCTCGGACGCGGTGATGCGCGGGTGCAAGCTGGTGCGGGCAACCATGCGCGGCGCCAATTTCACCGGCTCCAACCTGGAAGGGGCCGACCTGTCCGGTGCCGATCTGCGCGGCGCCTGTCTGCGCGGCGCGGTGCTGACCGGCGCCACCATGGTGATGGCCGACCTCACCGACGCCGACGTGGAAGAGGCGCTGACCGACAAGCCGGTCGGCCGGGTGGTGGCCGAACTGGGGCGATCCCTGGAAGACCTGCTGGCCGACCATATGACCTGGGTGGGGTCGAGCGGGGCGCAGGGCGCGATGCTCGACCTGTCCGGTTTCGACCTGCGCCATGCGCCGTCGCTGGCCCACATGTGCCTGACCATGCTGCGCGCGGCCGGGGCGACGCTCTACGGCCTGGACCTCTCCGGCGTGCAGATGCAGGCCGCGGTGCTGGACCGCGCCGACCTGCGCGGCGCCAAGCTGACGGACGGCGACCTGCGCGGCATCAGCCTGCGGAACGCCAAGCTGAACAATGCCGATCTGCGCAACGTCAACCTGCGCCCCCTGGTGTTCGACGAGCAGCGGTCCCGCCCGGCCGACCTGTCGGGAGCCAAGCTGCGTTATGCCGATCTCAGCGGCGCTTGCCTGCGGTCGGTCAATCTCGGCAATGCCGATCTGTCCTTCGCCAACCTGCGCGGCTGCGACCTCGCCAGGACCGATCTGACCGGCGCCAAGCTGTTCGGCGCCAAGCTGGAACGCCGTGCCCTGGACGAGGGGGTGATCCTGGACGGCGTCGCCGGGCTCAAGACTTAGGCGGCCGCCCGCGCCAGCTTCTGGGTCAGCCGGCGCAGTTCCAGGGCGGCCCGGTCGGCGATCCGCTGCGCCTCCACCAGCACGCCGGTGAGGTCGCCGACCTCCGGCGCGATCTCGGCCGCTGCATCGGACATCGCGTCCAGTTCGGCAGCGGCCTTTTCGATCAGCCCGGTCACGACGCCGGCGGCACCGGCGGTGGAGTCGAAGCCAGCCATCTCAGTTTCCCTTTTAAAAATATGGGTATTCGGAGTGTGTCGCAATCCGCCTCCTTGCGCAACGGCTTCTGCCGCGCTGCACCCATCGCCGATGGATTGCCGGGGGAAGTGCCCGCTTGCACGGCCTGCTGTGGCGGCGGTACACACGGGAAGGCTGCCTGGAGTGGAAGGGTCAAGACGATGCCGGGAACGGTTCCATCCGACCGCGTGACCGCGGCCGCCGCAGCACTGACGGTCTTTCTCACCGACCGGCAAATCGACGCCGGCAAGCTCAACCGCTTCACCGCGCTTTGCGACGAGATCCGCCGGGCCATGGAGTTCGACGGCCGGATGGAGCTTGCCGAACGGCTTGAGCGCGACACGCCGGTGAACGACACGATCCGGCTGCGTTCCGTGCTGTTCCATTTGACCGGCGATCTCTATCATCTGGAGCGCATCCTTCATTACCTGATCCTTGGCGGCGACAGCGCCGATCCGGCGGCGCTGCACTACACCCACTGGTGCATCTCGCGGCAGCTGTTCCTGGGAACCGCCAGCGGCGAGAAGATGGCGACCTTCGTCGCCTGCGACCTGTTCCGCTATTACACGGCGATGGTCAGGCAGATCGCGCGGCGCTGGGGGTTGACACCGGCGCGGGCGGCCTTTCGCGACGGGCCGATCCGCCGCGTCGCGGTGGTCACCAACCAGTTCACCAACCAGGGACACCAGCCGACCCGCGATTGTTTCGATTTCGCCGCCCGCATGCAGGACGATTTCGGGCTGGACGTCGCCATCATCAACGTCAACGGCATGCCCGCCAGGGTCGAGAATGTCTTCATCCCGCCGATGGTGGCAGAGGTCGCGGCCGATCTGGACGGCGTCTACGCATTGAAGATGTTCGGCCGGCAGGTGAAGGTCGCCTCCTTCACCGAACCGGCCTTCAGCCAGGACAAGCTGCGCGTCATCGTGGACGCCATCGACGGCTACGATCCGGATCTCATCGTCGCCTTCGGCGGAATCCAACATCGTCGCCGACCTGTACGCGGAGGCCGATGCCCGGCCGGTCGTCGCCATCCCCACGACCTCCAGCATCACCGTCTCGCTCGCCCACATCGTGCTGGGGTACGAGGAGAACGACCATACCCGCTCCATCCCGGCCCTCTACCGCGCGCCGTTCGCCCGCCGCTTCCGCCCCTTCACCTTCGGTTTCACGCCGCCGCCGTCCGACGGCAAGCGCGTCGAAACCGGCTTCCCCGACGACACCGTCCTCTTCGCGGTGGTCGGCACCCGTCTGGACCTGGAGGTGGGGGAGGACACTCTGGAGCTGTTCGACGAGATCCTGGAGCGCTGCCCGGACGGCGCTCTGGTCTTCGCCGGCGAAGTGAAGGAACTGCCGGGCCGCCTTGCCGCCTTGCGCAATCGGGACCGCATGCGCTGCCTCGGCCATGTCCCCGACATCCGCGCCTTCTATGCCCGCTGCCATGTCTTCCTCAATCCGCCGCGCCAGGGCGGCGGCGGCGGCGCCTCCTATGCCCTGGCGGAGGGGGTGCCGGTGATCAGCTATGGCTCGGGCGACGTCGCCAGCAATGCCGGCCCGGCGTTCTGCGTGCCCGACCGCGACGCCTATCTGGCGCGTGCCGTGGCGCTCGCCACCGATGCCGAGGCCCTCGCCGAGGCCAAGCTTGCGGCCAAGGCGCGCTTCGTCGAGATCGGCGACCGCACCCGCTGTGTCGAACGGCTGCTCGCCTATGGCGAGGAGGCGCGGGCCCTGCTGCGCGGCGGACCGGCCACCGGAAATTAACCTTCCTTCATGATTTCGTGAAAGACTGGGTCCGTCAGACCGATCCGATTGGAATACCTGCCCGTGTCGAATGCCGCTCCAGGCCATGCCAACGGCCGTCTCCCCAGCCGACCGCCGATGTCCATCGCGGGGCGCCCGATTGGGCAGGGTCATCCGCCCTACCTGATCGCGGAGATGTCGGGGAACCACAATGGCGACCTCGGCCGTGCCCTGGCGCTGGTGGACGCGGCGAAGGAGGCGGGGGCCGACGCGGTCAAGCTGCAGACCTACACCGCCGACACCATCACCATCGCCCATGACGGTCCCGGCTTCCGGCTGGAGGGCGGGCTCTGGGACGGACGCACCCTGCACGACCTCTACCGCGAGGCGCACACCCCGTGGGATTGGCATGCGCCCCTGTTCGAGCGGGCGCGGTCGCTCGGGCTGACCATCTTCAGCTCTCCCTTCGACGAGACCGCCATCGAACTGCTGGAGGATCTCGACGCCCCGGCCTTCAAGATCGCCTCCTTCGAGGTGATCGACCTTCCCCTGATCCGCCGCGCCGCACGGTCCGGCAAGCCGCTGATCATCTCCACCGGCCTTGCAACGCTGGGCGAGATCGAGGAGGCGGTGGCCGCAGCGGGCGATGTCCCGCTCGCCCTGCTGCACTGCGTCAGCGGCTATCCCACCCCTCCGGAGGATTGCAACCTCCGGACCATCGCTCACCTGGCCGAGGCTTTCGGCGGCGTCACCGCCGGCCTGTCCGACCACAGCCAGGGCATCGCCGTGCCGGTCGCCGCCGCGGTCATGGGTGCGACGGTGATCGAGAAGCACTTCACCCTGTCGCGCGCCGACGGCGGTGTCGACAGCGCCTTTTCGCTGGAGCCGGCGGAATTCAGGGCGATGGCCGACGCCGTGCGCACGGCGACCGCCGCCATGGGCCGCGTCGATTACGGGGTGAAGCCCAGCGAGGCCGGCGGTCGCGACTATCGCCGTTCCCTCTATGTCGTTGCCGACGTCGAGGCGGGGGAGCCGCTGACCGCCGCCAATGTCCGCTCCATCCGCCCCGGCTTCGGGATGGCGCCCAGGCATCTGCCCGACGTGCTGGGCCGCCGCGCCGTCCGCCGCCTGCACCGGGGAGAGCCGCTGGGCTGGGACATGCTGGCACCTCCAGGGGAGGGGCCGCATGGCTAAGACCCCGAGCAAGCAGAGGACCGTCGCCATCTCGCAGGCGCGCATGACCTCGACCCGGCTGCCGGGCAAGGTGCTGATGCCGGCCGCCGGCCGCCCGCTGCTGGCCCATCATCTGGAGCGGCTGTCCCGCGCTCCCGGCCTGGATGCGGTGGTGCTGGCGACGACGGTGAATGCCGCCGACGACCCGGTGGTGGAGTGTGCGCAGGGACTTGGCGTCACCGTCTTCCGCGGCGACGAGCAGGATGTGCTGGGCCGCTTCGCCGGTGCCGCCGCATCGGCCGAAGCCGATCTGGTCGTGCGCGTCACCGCCGACTGTCCGCTGATCGACCCGGCGCTGGTCGGCCGCCTGATCGCCGCCTTCCAGGACGGCCAGCCGCTGGACTATCTGTCGATCGACAGCACGCGCTATCCGCGCGGTCTGGACGCCGAGATCTTTCCGCGCCGTCTGCTGGACGAGGCAGCGGCGAACGCCACCGACCCGGTGGAGCGGGAGCATGTCACCCCCTACCTCTACCGCCGCCCCGACCGGTTCCGGCTGGGGACGGCGCTGGTGCCCGACCTGCCGCTGGACAGCGATCTGGAAGGCCAGCGCTGGTGCGTGGACGAACCCGCCGACTACGAGCTGGTGCGCCGCCTGCTGGAGGCGCTCCTGCCGGCCAACCCCGTCTTCGGCTGGCAGGATTGTTGCAAAACTCTTCGTGACCACCCCGATTGGGTGGACATCAACCGCTCGGTCCGGCAAAAGTCGCTGCACTGACCCGGTCTCGGTTCGACCAAGGAGAAAAACTGATGGATCGCAACGAATTCCTGCTCGCTCTTGACGAGATGCTCGAACTGGATCCCGGTACGCTGAGCGGCGAGGAGGCCCTGGAATCGCTGGAGGCCTGGGATTCGCTGGCGGTCATCAGCTTCATCGCGCTGGTGGACGAGAAGACCGGCGTCGTGGTCGAAGGCGAGAAGCTGGCCAAGGCCAAGACGGTGGGCGATCTGCTGGCCCTGGCGGGTGCGCCGGTCACGGCCTGAGCGGTGCCCATTCCCCGGCCTGTCTCAGCCCGCCCCGTTTCGGCCGGTCCTGTATCGGAAGGAAGCCGCCTGCGCGCCGGTGTCGCCACCGTCGCAGGCGGCCCAGCCGCTTATCTTTCGGTGGGCAGCGGCGGCGTGCCCGTGCTGCTTCTGCATGGCTTCGCCGGCGACCGCCTGACCTGGCAGTTCAACCTGTCGGCCCTGTCGTCGCGGCGGCGTGCCATCGCCGTCGACCTGCCGGGCCATGGCGGATCGACGCCCGATGTCGGCAGCGGCCTGGTTTCCGACTTCGCGCCGTGGCTGGTCGAATTCCTCGACGGGCTGGAACTGCCGCGCGTGCATGTGGTCGGCCATTCGATGGGCGGCTATGTCGCGCGCGAGCTGGCGAGGCTGGCGCCCGACCGCGTAGCGAGCCTGACCCTGCTGTCCAGCGCCGGCCTGGGCACGGCTTTCGATCTGGACTTCCTGCGTCGGGCCATGGCTCCCGCCGACGTGGCGGAAGGACGTGCCTGTGCCGAACGGCTGTTCGCCGGCCCCTCGCCGCTGATTCCCCGCTTCGGCGAGGTGCTGCATGCGCAGGGCGCCGACCCGGTCCGCCGCGCCGGATTCGAGCGCATCGTCGCGACGTCCTTCGCCGCCCATGCCGGCGGTGGAGCGCCGGTGGACTGGAGCGCCTATCCGATGCCGATCCAGGTGCTGTGGGGCCGCGAGGACCGCATCATCCCGATGCCGCCGGCCGACTGGCTGCCGCCGGACGCACCCTACCGGGTGTTCGACAAGGCCGGCCACCTGCCGCATATCGAGGCCGCCAGCCCGGTGACCGCCGCCATCCGCAGCTTTCTGGACGGCTGCGACGACGGTCGATCCGGGCCGTCCGATCCGTTGAGTTGAACCGACCATGACCGACAGCATCTTCGCCCTGATCGCCGAGGAACTCGGCCGCATCGCCGCCGACAAGGGGGAGGCGCTGCCGCCCCTGACGGCGGACAGCCGTTTCCTCGACGGCGATCTGCCCATCGATTCCCTCGACCTCGCGACGCTGCTGGTGGTGCTGGAACAGCGGACCGGCCAGGATCCCTTCCGCGAGGGCTTCCGCCAATTCACCACCGTCGGCGAACTGGCGGCGCTCTACACCGTCCCGGCATGACCGGCCGCCGCCCCGACTGGCTCCACCCCGCCTTCCGCCTGATCGAAGGGGAGGACAGCTTCGTCTGGGCGGATCTCGCCGAACTCCCGGTTCCGGCGGGCGGCGTCGTGCAGGCCGACCGGCCGTCGCGCGTGCTGGCCGCTCTGGCGGCGGCCGAAGCGGCGGGGCAGGGCGTTCTGCTGGCCCGTGGCGCAGCGGATCCGGAGGGTTGGCAGCCGGGGCCGGGCTTCACCGTCACGCTGGAGAGTTCCGGCACCACCGGCACGCCCAAGCGCCTGCGCCATTACTTCGCCGGTTTGCGCGGCCGGCTGCGCGGCGCGACGGAGGGGGCGCGCGCTGGCTGCTGACCTACGATCCCGGCGCCTTCGCCGGTCTTCAGGTGATGCTGACCGCAGCGGCGGCCGGGGCTCTGCTGGTCGCAGTGCCCGGTGGCAGTGGCGGCACGGTCGCCGCCCTGGCGCAAGCCGCGCGCCGCCATGCCGTGACCCATGTCAGCGGCACGCCCAGCTTCTGGCGGGCCTTCCTGATGGCGCTCGGCGATGCGGAACTGCCGCTGGCGGCGCTGACGCTGGGGGGCGAGGCCGCCGACCAGCCGCTGCTCGACCGGCTGGCGGCGCGGTTCCCCGATGCCCGGCTGCGCCATATCTACGCGTCGACCGAGGCCGGTGCGTTGTTCGCCGTCGCCGACGGCCGTGCCGGCTTTCCCGCCGCATGGCTGGACGATGCGCCCGACAGGTTGGCGCTCCGCATCGTCGACGGCGTGCTGGAGGTGCGCAGCCCGCGCGCCGCCTCCGGAGCGGCCGACTGCGAGGGCTGGCTGTCCACCGGCGATCTGGTGGAACGCCAAGGCGACCGTGTGCTGTTCGCCGGCCGTCTCGACGGGCTGGTCAATGTCGGTGGTGTGAAGGTCTCCGCCGAAGCGGTGGAACGCCGCCTGCTCGCGGTCGACGGGGTGGCCGATGCCATGGTCGTTGCCGTGCCGAGTCCGATCACCGGCCATCTGCTGACCGCCACCATCGTGGCGGCACCGGGCGTGGACGAGGCGACGTTGCGCACCGGCCTGCGCGCCGCCGCCGCCGATCTGCCCCCTGCTGCCCGCCCGCGCGCCCTGACCTTCGCCGACCATATCCCGCTGAGCGCGGCGGGCAAGAAGAGCCGAAAGGGACCACAATGACCGCTGCCCATCCGACCGTGGAGGATGGCTCCCGGACCAAGCGGCACATCATCGTCACTGGTGGCAGCCGCGGCCTCGGCCTTGCGTTGGTTGAGGCGTTGCTGGCCGACGGCTGCCGGGTCTCCACCTGCAGCCGCGCCCCGTCGGAGGCGCTGGAGCGGCTGGCCGGCCCCGACCTGTTCTGGCACCCCTGCCGGATCGGCGATGGGGCGGAGGTCCGCGCCTTCTTCGACGCCGCTGTCGCCTGGGGCGGCAATTCGCCGCTGTGGGGGCTGGTCAACAATGCCGGCATCGCCCGCGAAGGCGTGCTGGCGACCTTTCCGGAGGTCGATGCCGAGGCGGTGATCCAGACCAACCTCACCGGGGCGCTCCAGGCGGCCCGCGCCTTTCTGCGCGCTAAGCTGGCGGCCCGCGGGGCGGGCGCACAGGGTGGTCGCATCGTCAACATCTCCTCCATCATCGGACAGCGCGGCTATGTCGGTCTGGCCGCCTATTCGGCGTCGAAGGCCGGGCTGGACGGGCTGACCCGGGCGCTGGCACGGGAGGTCGGGCGGCGGGCGATCACCGTCAATTCGGTGGCGCCGGGCTATCTCGACACCGAGATGTCGGGCAGCCTGTCCGACGGGCAGCGCGACCAGATCGTGCGCCGCACGCCGCTGGGCCGACTGGGCACTGCGGCGGACGTGGTGCCGCTGGTCCGTTTCCTGCTGGGCGACGGCGGTGGCTTCATCACGGGTCAAACCCTTACAGTGGACGGCGGCATCACCTGCTGAGGCCGCATGTGACGCTGCAGGAAAACGGGGGAGGCGGAGATGGTCGCCAGCCGGATCGACGGCGTGTGCGTACGCGGCATCGTCGGCTGCGTGCCGGAGGGGCGTGAGACGGTTGCGGATTCTCGCCCGCCGGTTCGGCGAGGAGGGGGCCCGCAAGGTCGCCGCCGCCACCGGGATCGAGGAGCGGCGGATCGTTGCCCCCGGCCAATGCACCAGCGACCTTGCCGAGGCCGCCGCCCGCCGCTTGTTCGACGGGGTGGGGTGGGAGCCCGGCAGCATCGACCTGCTGGTTCTGGTGACCCAGACCCACGACCAGACGCTGCCCGGCACAGCGTCGCTGCTGCACCGGCGGCTCGGGCTGCGCAAGGGCGCGGCGGTGCTCGACATCACCCATGGATGCTCCGGCTTCGTCTATGGGCTGTGGGTCGCCGGCGGGATGCTGAAGCCGGCCGGACGGCGGGCGCTGCTGCTGGTCGGCGACACCACCTCGCGGCTGATCGACCCGGAGGACCGGGCGGTCGCTCCGCTGTTCGGCGATGGGGCAGCTGCGGTGGCGCTGGAGCTTGACGACAGGGCGGACCCGATCTCCTTCGACCTGGGCAGCGATGGGGCCGGCGCACCCTATCTGGCGGCCGACGGCGGGGCGATGCGCCATCCGGACCGGCCGGCACGCCTGTTCATGGACGGGACCCAGGTCTTCGCCTTCACCCTGCGCGAAGTGCCGGGAAGCGTGCGTGCCGCGCTCGACGATGCCGGCTGGACCACGGACATGGTCGACCACCTTGTCCTGCATCAGGCCAACGCCCAGATGATCCGCCATCTGGGCCAGAAACTTGGCGTTGCCGCCGACCGCACCGTCGTCGCCCTGCGCGAGGTTGGCAACACCAGTTCCGCCTCCATTCCCCTGGCCCTTGCCGCTTCGCTGGCCGACAGCCTGACCGCCGGCCCTCGCCGTCTCCTGCTGTCCGGCTTCGGCGTCGGCTGGTCCTGGGGCAGTGCTGCGCTCGTCGCCGGGCCGCTGGCTGTGTGCGAAACGGTTGTCCTGCCCGGCAGGAAATGCCCGGCAGAATCTGCCGCCCCGGCAAGCCCTGCCGCCTGACCGGCAGAATTTGCCGGAAGCTAGGCAAAATTTGCCGGGTCGCTTCCTGCCCACCGGCACGGATTGCCAAGGAAACCCGGCAAATTTGAACTGGCCCGCTTTTTGCCTACCCCTTTGGCGGGGGAATTAGTCCCCTTCCGGTTCAAGCGCCTCGAAAGCAGTGCGCTTCCGGACATTGATCCTCCAAAGGAGTGGCTACCATGGCCGGCAACGTTACCCTGTCTTCTTCCATGCGGACCAACCTCCTGCAGCTGCAAAGCACGCAGGAGCAGATCAACAAGAAACAGAACATCCTGTCGACGGGCAACAAGGTCAACACCGCCCTCGACGGCCCGACCGCCTTCTTCTCGGCCAAGGGTCTGAACCAGCGCGCCGGCGACCTGACGTCGCTGAAGGACGCGATGGGCCAGTCGATCAGCACCATCCAGGCCGCCGACAAGGGCCTGACCTCGATCGATTCCATGGTCGACCAGGCCAAGGGCCTGACCACCGCCGCCTATGCGGCGCTCGGCAACGATGCCGCCTCCGTCGCCACCCGCAAGTCGCTGGCCGCCCAGTTCAACACCCTGCGCGGCCAGATCGACAAGCTCGCCGCCGACAGCGGTTACGGCGGTAAGAACCTGATCGCCGGCAACGGCATGAGCATGGAAAGCACCAGTGCGTCCCGTGCCGCCGTGAACAGCATGACCGGCGTCGACAACGCCCGCGTCACCAACGTGCAATCGGCCGACACCTACTCGATCCGCGTCAAGGGCGACGGCTCGATCGAAGGCAAGACCGCCGACATCTCCAGCGCGGAAAATGCGCACGGCTTCACCGGCCTGAAGCTGTCGGGCACGATGTCCGGCTCGTCGGGCAGCTTCTCCGACGTCCAGATCGAGGTGCGCGGCGCCAACGGCCGTTCCCGCGACTTCATCGTTTCGGACGGCACCGAGAGCCGCACGATCTCCTACTTCGACAACACCCAGACCACCTCGACCGCCCTGACGACGGCCGCCAAGACCGGTTCGGCCCAGGTGTCGACGGTGAATATCGGTGGGACCATCGAAGAAGGCGACATCTTCACCATCACGGTGGAAGGCCAGTCCTTCAGCTACACCGCCACCAAGGGCGACGTCGCCGTCGGCCAGAACGCTTCGGCCCAGGTGGCCACCCAGCTGCGGGCCTCGATCAGCACGGCCCTGACCGGTTCCGGCCGCCTGGTCGGCAAGGACGTCGCCTCCGCAACCGTCACCGCAACCGGCACGATCACCCTCACCGGCAACGCCACGGCCGGCGCGGTGACCGACTTCACGCTGACCTCCAGCGCCACCAACGCGCTGACCAAGAAGATTTCGGAAAGCTTCGCGTCGGGCACCATCGTGTCCTTCACGGTCGACCGCCGCCTGCTGGAAGCGGCCAACAACCAGGGCAACGGCATCTCGACCATCGAGAAGAAGGTCGACCTGCAAATCCAGGTCACCAACTCCAACGGTGCCCAGGTCACCCGTGACGCCATGAACGACAAGGGCGACGGCAAGCTGACAGGGGGCGATCAGGCATTCGCCTTCGACAGCGGCACGGTGCACATGGACATCGATGCGAAGACGATCAAGAAGGCGGCTTCGGCCAACTGCTCGGCCAACATCGTCACCAAGCAGATTTCCGACGCCAACTCCAAGAACGACATCACCGTCCAGCTGAACGAGACGAACACGAACGCGATCACGGTGAACGCGGTCAACCTGACCACCAGCGGTCAGGGTCTGAAACTCGACGAAGCGCAGAACGGCTGGACGGACCGCGCGGACATCGACAAGGCGGTGGCCGGCCTCGACAACGCGAAGGCGACGATCCGTTCGGCCTCGCAGAACCTGTCGACCAACCTGAACATCATCACGACCCGCGAGAACTTCACCAAGGAGTTCAGCGACGTGCTGACGGAAGGCGCCAGCAAGCTGACGCTGGCCGACCAGAACGAGGAAGGCGCCAGCCTGCTGATGCTGCAGACCCGCCAGCAGCTGGGCACCATCGCCCTCTCGCTCGCCAACCAGTCGCAGCAGTCGATCCTGCGTCTGTTCTAAGGCGTAGAGTTCCGACGGCAAGTTCGGGTAGGATCACGCCCGGCGGGCGGCGGCATCAGGCCGCCGCCCGTTTCTTTTGGGCCGGACCGGTCCGGCAAAGGCCGGACGGCAACGGCCTACAAGCCCCGGGTTCCCCACTCATGCCACTCAAGTTCGTGCTTCGTCCCAACGAGAAGGTCATCATCAACGGTGCCGTCATCGGTGCCGGCGACCGTCCGGGTTCGTTCTTCCTCTACAACACCGCCAATTTCCTGCGCGGGCGTGAGGTTCTGAAGGAAGAGCAGATCGATTGCATCGAGAAGAAGCTCTATTTCGTCATTCAGCTCGTCTACATCTTCCCGGAAGATTCGACGCTGAATCTTCAACGCTTCGCTTCGATCTTGGACGAAACCCGCGAGGCGCGGCCGGACGCTTCCAAGACGTTGGACGAGATCACGCGTCTTGTCGAAAGCCGCAATTATTATCGGGCGCTCAAGCTCTGCCGCAAGTTGTTCAAAACGGCGGATGGCGGATCGCTGGATGGCGGTCTGGCCGACAGTGCCGCCGGCGACGATGAAGACCCACCGACCACCGATCGGACGCCGTGACCGTCGCCGAGCTGCTCGACGCCGCATTGCCGCTGCATCGCGCCGGCCGCCTTGCCGAGGCGCTGGCGCATTACCGCCGCATCCTGACCGATGATCCGGCGCATGCCGACGCACTGCACCTGTCGGCGATCATCGCCCACCAGACCGGCCGTACCGCGGAGGCTCTGGCCAATCTGGGGGCCGCGCTGGCGGTGCAGCCCGGCTTCGCCACGGCCTACAACAGCCTCGGCAATGTCCTGGCCGATCTCGGCATGCTGGAGGAGGCGCTGGCCGCCTATGTCGTCGCAATCCGGCAGAACGACCGCTATGTCGAGGCCTACAACAACCGCGCCACCGTGCTTCAGCGCCTCGGCCGGCGGGATGAGGCGGCGGAGGCCTATGCCCGTGCGCTGACCATGGGGCCGGACAACCTGACGGCACGCTTCAATTACGGCGTGCTGCAACGGGAATTGGGCCAGATTTCTCCGGCAGCCAACGCCTTCTATGCGGTGGTGCAGGCCGACCCCTCCCATTCCGCCGCATGGCGGCACCTGGCGGTCTGTTTGCGGAACTTGGGCCATCCCGATGCGGAGGCCTGTCTGCGCCGCGCGCTGCAGGATGCGCCGGGCGATAAGGAACTTTCGCTGGAACTGGGCGCCCTGCTGAACAGCCGTGGCGACCACGAGGCGGCCCGCGGCATCCTGGCTGCGGCGGTTGCGGCACATCCCGGCAATGCGCAGCTGCACTTCAGCTACGGCACCGCCCTTCAGGGCACGCGGTGCCTGAGGGATGCGGTGGTGCAGTTCCGTCTGGCGCTGGACCGCGAACCGGCGATGCAGGGGGCCTGCAACAATCTGGGCGTGGCCTTGCTCGAACTGGGAGAGATGGGCCCGGCGACCCTGGTGCTCCGCCGGGCGGTGGCGCTCAGTCCCGGCGATGCCATGGTGGTGAACAACCACGGTACGTCGCTGGAAAGCCGCTACGACCTGGAAGCCGATTCCGAAAGGCCGGCGCGCTGGTATCGGCGAGCCCTGCGGCTCCGTCCCGATTATGGAAAGGCTCTGGTCAATCTTGCCGGCATCCATATTTTGCGGCGCGAACTCCACCATGCCGAACGTCTTTATCACAGCGCGGCAGTGGCCGACCCGCGCAGCGTGGAAACCTTTGTCAATCTCGGCGGCCTGCTGCTCGACCGCGACGACCTTTCCCAGGCGGGTCGGATGTACCGGCGAGCCCTGGCGATCAACGCCGGCAACCCTGCCGCGCTGACCGGTTACGGTCTGGTCCTGCAAAGGCTCGGGCGCATCGGCGAGGCGGAGGCCGCGCACCGGCGTGCACTGGAGATCGACGGGAGGCATGCGGAGGCGGCCGGCAACCTCGGCATGATGCTCTGGCAATGCCATCAGGACGATACCGCGGCCGAACCCTGGATGGACCTTGCCCTGTCGGTCAATCCGTCGCTCAACACCGCGCATCTCAACCGCGGCATGCTGCGGCTTTCCCGCGGCGATCTGCCCGGTGGCTGGGACGGCTACCGTCGGCGGTTCTGGGCGAAGGGCTATGTGAACCGGCGGATCGCCGCCCCGCTGTGGCAGGGGGAAAATCCCGCCGGGCGCCGCCTGCTCGTCTGGCGGGAACAGGGGGTCGGCGATGAGATCATGTTCGCTTCCTGCTACCCGTCGCTGATCGGACGGGCCGGGCATGTGGTGATCGAATGCGACCGCCGGCTGGTGCCTTTGTTCGCGCGCTCCTTCCCCAGGCGACAGTCAGGGCGGAATCGGTCGATGCCGCCGGCGGTGAAACCATCCAACCGCCGGACGTCGATGCCCATATCCCGGCGGGCGACCTGCCGTGTCATCTGCGCGCCAGCCTGTCCGGTTTCGACGGGCAAACGCCCTGGCTGTTGCCGGACCCGACGCTGGTGGAACAGTGGCGGGAGCGGCTGGCGGCGCTGGGGACTGGCTTGAGGGTCGGCATCGGCTGGCGCAGCCAGATGATGACGTCGGAGCGCACGGCCGCCTACGTGATGCTGGAGCACTGGGGGCCGCTGTTCGCCGTGCCCGGCCTGGTCTTCGTCAATCTGCAGTATGGCGAGTGCGAAGAGGAAGATCCGGGCGGCGGAGGAGCGCTTCGGCGTGACCATCCACCGCTGGGCCGATCTGAACCTGAAGGACGATTTCGATGGCGCGGCGGCGCTGACCGTCAACCTCGATCTGGTGATCTCGCCGGCGATGTCGGCGGGGGAGCTGGCCGGTGCGCTGGGGGTTCCGATCTGGCGCTTCGGTGCCCGCGACTGGACCCAGTTGGGCAGCGGGGTTCGGCCCTGGTTCCCGACCATGCGCCTGTTCCAGCCTACTCCCGGCGAAGCTCTGGACGGGACGCTCGCCCGGATGGCGAAGGAGTTGCAGCGCATGGCATCCGGCAGGCCGCCGGTCCAGCAGGCAGCCCGGCAAACGGCCCCGCAAACGGCCATGCTGGCGCCCGCCAAGCCGGATCCCGACGGCGACCGGAAGATGGCGGAAGCCATCGCCCAATACCGTGCCGGCGACTTTGCACTGGCGGAGGCCCTGGTGCAGCAACTTCTCGACAGGGTACCTGGCCATTCGGTCGCCCTGCATCTGGGCGGTGTGCTGGCCAAGCGGCACGGTTCGCTGGAGAAGGCGCAGGATTTGCTGGTCCGGGCTTCCGCCGCCGACCCGCACAACGCCTCGGCCCATGCCGCCCTGTGCGAAGTCCAACAGGGGATGGGCCAGTTGGAAGCGGCCGACCGTGCGTCCCGTGCCTGTGTCGCCGCACAGCCGGACGGTGCCGGCCATTGGGTAAACCGGACGGCGCTGCTCCGCCGCACCGGGCAGGTGGCGGCCGCCCGGTCCGCCATCGTCCGCGCATTGCGCCTGCGCGCCGATCTGGCGCCCGCTCTGGGGCATCTGGCCGAACTGGCCGACACCCCTGGGGATGCGGTGAGGGTCCATCGCATTGCGGTCAGCCTGACGCCGGGAACGGCCGATGCCCTCAGCAATCTCGGCGGCGCCCTCCACAAGCTTCTCCGCTTCGACGAGGCGGCGCGAATGCTGGAGCGTGCGACCCGCTGCGACCCCGGCCTTGCCGTTGCCTGGACCAACCGCGGCAATGCCCTGGAAGCGATGGGCCGGATTGCGGAAGCGGAGAACTGCCACCGGACCGCCATCGAGCTTGCGCCGTCATTGGCCGATGCGCACGGCAACCTTGCCTATCTGTTGAAACGGCATGGCCGGCGGGAGGAGGCACTTGCCGCCTTCGATGCGGCACTGGAGGCCGACCCCAAGCACGCGCAGGCGCGATACAACCGCTCCCTTCTGTTGCTGGAAACGGGCGCCTTGCGTGCCGGCTGGGCCGATCATGACTGGCGCTTCGCCACGCCGCAGTTCCAGGACCAGCGGCGCCGGCTGACCATGCGGGCGTGGCGCGGCGAGAACATCGCCGGGCGACGGCTGCTGGTGTGGCGGGAGCAGGGGGTGGGCGACGAGATCCTGTTCGCCTCCTGCTATGAGGAGGCGATGCGGCGCGCCGGTCGCCTAGTGATCGAATGCGACCGCCGGCTGGTGCCGCTTTTTGCGCGGTCCTTCCCCGGCGCCGATGTCAGGCCGGAGAGTGCCGACCCGCGCGACGCCGATCTCCAGATCGCCGCCGGAAGCCTGCCGCGCCTGCTGCGTGCCGACCTGAAGCGCTTTCCCGCCCGAACATCCTGGCTGGTGGCGGACGCGGCGCTGGTGGAGCGGTGGCGGCAGCGGCTGGCGGCGCTGGGTCCGGGCCTGCGGGTCGGTATCGGCTGGCGCAGCCAATTGATGACCGCCGACCGCAAGGCTTCCTACGTGATGCTGGAGCATTGGGGACCGCTGTTCGCCGTGCCCGGCCTGACCTTCGTCAATCTGCAGTATGGCGACTGCGAGGCCGAGATCCGGGCGGCGGAGGAGCGCTTCGGCGTGACCATCCACCGCTGGACCGATCTGAACCTGAAGGACGATTTCGATGGCGCTGCGGCGCTGACCGCCAACCTGGATCTGGTGATCTCGCCGGCGATGTCGGCGGGGGAACTGGCCGGTGCGCTGGGGGTTCCGGTCTGGCGCTTCGGCGGCCGCGACTGGACGCAACTTGCCACCGGCGCCCGCCCCTGGTTCCCGGCCATGCGGCTGTTCCAGCCCAATCCCGGCGAAGGGCTTGAGGCCGCGATTGCCCGGATGGCGAGTGCGTTGCGTGCCAACGCGACACCACGGGGCAGGGCGCCCAGTCCGGCAGTAATCGGGGCTGGGGAGGGTGACTCCGGGACCGCCGACGCCACAGATCCGGACCCCGACCCGGACAGGCTCCTGGAACTTGCGGTCGGCGCCCACCGTAGCGGTGCCTGGGAGCAGGCAGCTCCCCTCTATGAACGAGTGCTGGCAAGCCGCCCACGCGACCCGGTGGCCTTGCACCTCTCGGGCCTGCTCGCCCACCAGTCGGGCGCGTCGGCGCGAGGGGAGGGGCGCATCGCCGCTGCGGTCGCCGAGGCCCCCGAGTATGCGACGGCGCATATCAGCCTGGGGAATGTCCGTCTGGCGCTCGGGCGGGTGGAGCAGGCGGCGGCGAGTTTCCGGACCGCTCTGGCGGTCCAGCCCGACAGCGCGGCGGCCTTGACCAACCTCGGCAATGCACTCGACGCGCTGGAGCGGAGCGCCGCCGCGGCTGACCTTCATCGCAAGGCGGTCGCGGCCGACCCGGCTCTGGCGGAGGCACACGACAATCTCGGCGTCGCCCTCGCCCGGCTGGGCCGCTGGGCCGAGGCGGAGCGGGCGCATGCACAGGCGCTCCGTCGGACACCGGGTCTGGAAGCGGGGTGGATGAACCTGTCGGTGGCGCTTCGCCGCCTCGGCCGGCTGGATCCGGCGGAACGGGCAGGGCGCCGTGCCTTGGCGCTCGCCCCCGCCCTCGCCGACGCAATGGCGAACCGTGGCCGACTGCTGCGCGAACTGGGGGATGCCGCCGCGGCAGGTCCATGGTGCGCCCGCGCGCTGGCGGTTGAGCCCGGCCACGCGGCGGCGGCCTTCAACGGCGGATTGCTGGAGCTGACGGCCGGCCGGTTGGCGGGGGGCTGGGATGGCTATGACCGCCGCTTCGACACGCGCGACATGGCGGCGGCATTCCGGCGCCCCGGTGCCCCTCTCTGGGACGGCGGGCCTCTGTCGGGGAAACGCATTCTGGTCTGGCGTGAGCAGGGCATCGGCGACGAGCTGATGTTCGCACAGCGTTTGCCGGAGCTGGTTGCCCTGGCCGACCATGACGGCGGCCATGTCGTGGTCGAGTGCGATCCCCGCTTCGTGCCGTTGTTCGCCCGCTCTTTCCCAGAGGCAACGGTGCGTCCGGCCCCCGCCACGCCCGGCGAGCCGTCGTCCGACATCGACGCCCATGCCCCCATCGGATCGCTGTCGCGCCGATTGGGCGGCACCTTGCCCGACTTCGCCGCTCTGGGACCGGCCTTGCGCGCCGACCCGGCAGCAATCGAGACATGGCGGCGTCGCCTGTCCGGATTGGGTGACGGCCTGCGGGTCGGCATCACTTGGCGTAGCAGCCAGCTCGATCCCGACCGCATGCCCGATTACACGCGCATCGAGGATTGGCGGCCGGTGCTGACCTTGCCCGGCCTGATCCCGGTCAACCTGCAATATGGCGACTGCGAAACGGAACTGGCGGCGGCGCGCAGCACTTTCGGCTGCGCGCCGCATGACTTTGCCGACATCGACCTGCGCGACGATCTCGACGGTACGGCGGCGCTGATGTCGGCCCTGGATCTGGTGATCGCTCCGGCGACCTCCACCGGCGAACTGGCCGGAGCGCTCGGCGTGCCGGTCTGGCGGCTGGGACGCACGGGCGATTGGACGGCGCTCGGCACCGGTGTGCGGCCTTGGTTTCCGTCGATGCGGCTGTTCTGGACCGGTCCGGGCGAACGGGTGGCCGACCTCCTTCCCAAGGTGGCGGTGGAGCTTGAACGCTTCCGTCGGACCGGCGGCGGTTTCCGGGATCCGGACGTCAAAAGGCCGGGGTGAGGCGGTCCACCTCAACCCGGCCTTTAACCCCTATTCAAGGGTGAAGATCAAAGGTCGCTGCTGTGATTGGGGGGATCAATTCATCGGGCCGGGGCGCGTCAGGCGATCGATCTCTTCCTTGACGTGCAGCTTTTCGAGTTTGAGGCGCTTCACTGCGCTCTCATCCGGCCATGAGCGCTTCTCCTCGTCGAGGATCGCCCGGTCCAGACGCATGTGCTTTTCCTGCAGAGACGAAAGGCGAGCTTCAGTGTGCATGAGTCGCTCTCCATGTGATCAGTCCGCGTCCCGCCTCAATGTGACGGTCCGGTAACAGCAGTGTTCACCCATCCGAACCGCCGAACAACCTAAATCTTGCGTTTTATGCGGTCAAACCATGCGAAAAGATGCCTCAACCGTTCAGACGTATGACAGTGGGTCGCAGGGGTGGGGTCTTGAAATCACTTCGCGCACCACCATCCGGAGGCCAACAGACCCTTTGGACCAAAGGGTTATGCCACCGGTGGCAGGGCAACGGCCGGTCCGGCGATGCCGGAAAGCGCCCTGCGCACCTCGTCACGGCCAGGCTGAAGCACCAGCGCACGGCGATACCAGCCGGCAGCCTCGCTCCTGCATCCCACCCGCTCGAGGATCGCGGCGAGCCTGACGGCGACGGAGGGAACCGTGGGATCGAGGCGAGCGGAGCGTCGCAGCGCCTCCGCCGCGGCCTCGGGCCGACCGAGGCTCTCCAGCGCGATGCCCCATTGATGCAGCACTGCCGCACCGGTGTCGAGCCGTGCCGCCCGGCCATCAGGCTTCCGCCGCCGCAGCGGTATGGCCGGCTTCGCGTTCGGCATGGCCAAGCCCCTCCAGCGCCGTCAGCAGGGTGGGCAACAAGGCCAGGGCATGGTGGAACCGGCGGGCGGCATCCTCCGGCCGGTGCAGGGCGCGCAGGATTTTTGCGTGGTTGACCGCCACCTCGGTCGCTCTCGAGTCCAGGGACGAGGCACGGGAGAGCAGCCCGTCGGCCTCCTCCAGCCGGCCCACCTGCGCGACCAGCAGGCCATAGCGGTGCAGGGCTTCGGCCTCCGCCGGTTCACGGGCGAGGATGCGGCGGTAAAGACGCTCCGCCTCGTCGAAGCCGCCGGACTGGTGACGGTCGAACGCCTCGGCAAGCAGGTGATGGCCGGCGCTCATCCGGTCGGAGCCAGCGCCGCCAGCGCATGCACCGCCCGCCGGGCCGCGTCGGCCAACCCCTGGCCGTCCTGCGGCTGGATCAGGCGCATGGCCGGGAACCAGGGCCGGGCGCCGGTGCCGATCTGCGTCCAGTCGCGGGTGCCGAGCCGCCACACCGGCGTGCCCAGCGCGCCCGCCAGTTCGCCGACCGCCGTGGCCGGCGATATCACCAGAATCCAGGTTGGCGATCAGGGCGGAAACGCCTTCGAAATCATCCTTCAGATTCAGGTCGTCCCACCGGTGCAGCCGGCGCGTTGCCGTCTCCACCCGGGCCAGTTCGGCGGTGCAGTCGCCATATTGCAGCATCACCACGCTGACGCTGGGCATGTCGAGCAATGCCGCCCAGTCGGCAAGGCCGGTGTAGGCGGCGGCACGCTGGGCGGTGACGATCTGGCTGCGCCATGCCAGCCCCACCTTCAGGCCGGGCAGGGCGGCGAGGCGCTCGCGCCACCGGGTGACGAGGCCGGGGTCGGGGCGCAGATAGGCCGGACGGTCCGGATAACGTGCCACCCTGTCGCGGACCAGGGCGGGCAGGTTTCCCGCCGGCATTTGCAAGTCGCAATCCGGCGGATCGATCGTCTCCCGCCCGGCGGGGTCCGCCGTCTCCGCCCGTACCGCCACCCAGGGAAAGGAGCGGGCGAACAGGCTGACCAGCCGCCGGTCGCACTCGACGGTGACCGGCCCGTCCAACCCGTTCAGGGCGTCGAAGCAGGAGGCGAAGAAAATCTCGTCGCCGACACCCTGTTCCGACCAGACCAGCAGTCGCCGGCCCTGCAACGCCTCGCCCATCCAGACCGGCCGGTCGATGCGGCGCGCCCGCTGCAACTGCCGGGCGGAGAAGCGACGCGAATAGCCGGCCCAGCCCTCGGCAATGCGCCCGTCGGCGAAATCCATCAAGCCGAGATTCCAGGCCGCCAGCGCAAAGCCGGGATCGACCCGCAGCGCGCGGCGCAGATGGCTCTTCGCCTCGTCCAGCCGGTTGGCCAGCGTCGCCATGGTGGCAAGGTTGTTGTTGGCCTCGGCCGACTCCGGTTGCAGGGCAAGCGCACGGCGGTAATGGCCGGTCGCCTCCACCGTCTGTCCGGTCAGTTCGCAGGCATGGCCGAGATTGGCATGGGCCGGAATATGGTCGGGCTGGATGGCGATGGCGCGGCGGTGCAGCCGCATGCCCTCGGCCGGCCGGCCGCCGATCTGATGGACGAGGCCCAGATGGGTCAGCGCCTCCGGATAGGCGGGGTGCAGGGCCAGCGCGCGGGCGAAGGCGAAGGTAGAGTCGGCGTGGCGCTTTTCCATTTCATGCACCAGACCCAGATGGTTCCAGGCCTGGGGAAAGGCCGGGTCGATGCGCAACGCCTCGCCGATCAGGGCGAGGGCATCGTCGTTCCGCCCGGTCTGGTGCATCAACAGCCCAAGCAGATGCAGGGCGTCGGGATGGCCAGGAGCTTCGCGGCGGGGATCGGCGGCGATGGCGGCACGGTAGGCCGCTTCCGCCTCATCCGTCCGGCCGCTGCGGTGAAGGTCGGCGGCATGGTTCAGCAGCGCATCGAAATCGGCGGGCTTTTCCGGTTCGTGGGCCGCCTTCTCCTCGGAAGCGGGCTCGGGCTCCGGCATCATGGCGCGCAGTGCCTCGGCGATGGCTCCGATGATCGAGTCCAGCGCTTCGCCCGGCCTCGGCTGGAACAGACGCATGGTCGGGAACCAGGGGCGGGCGCCGGTGGCAAGTTGCGTCCAGTCGCGGCCGCCGAAGCGCCAGACCGGAACCCCCAGCGCACCGGCCAGTTCCCCCGCCGACATCGCCGGCGAGATCACCAGATCCAGGTTGGCGGTCAGCGCCGCCGCGCCATCGAAATCGTCCTTCAGGTTCAGATCGGTCCAGTGGTGGATGGTCACGCCGAAGCGCTCCTCTGCCGCCCGGATCTCGGCCTCGCAGTCGCCATACTGCAAATTGACGAAGGTCAGGCCGGGCACGGCGAACAGCGGTCCCCAATGCTCCAGCATCACGTAGGAAGCCTTGCGGTCGGCGGTCATCAATTGGCTGCGCCAGCCGATGCCGACCCGCAGGCCCGGACCCAGCGCCGCCAGCCGCTGCCGCCACCGCTCCACCAGCGCTGGGTCCGCCACCAGCCAGGGGCCCTGCGGCTCGAAAGCGGACAGGCTGCCGCGCAGCAGTTCCGGCAGGTCGCCCGCCGCAACCTGGAGGTCGCAGTCGGGCGGATCGATGGTTTCGCGCAAGGGCTCGCCGAAAGCGTCACCGGTGCAGCTTTCAGCCCGCACCGTGGCTTTCGGAAAGGAGCGGCGGAACAGCGGCACCAGACGCGGATCGCATTCGATGGTGACCGGTCCGCCTGCCCAGGCGACGACGTCCGGATAGCAGGAGGCGAACATCATCTCGTCGCCAACGCCCTGTTCGCGCCAGATCAGCAGCCTCTTGCCGCGCAGCACCGCTCCATCCCAGCGCGGAATCGGGAAGCGCCGGTTCGGCACCGCCTCGCCGGCGGCGAAACGCCGCTCGTACCCGGCCCAGCCGCGCGCGATGTCGCCGTGAAGAAGCGCCAGCAGAGACAGGTTGTAGGTGGCGGTGGCGAGGTCGGGCTGCTGAGCCAGTGCCTCCTCGAAGCAGGCCGCCGCCTCCTCGTAGCGCCCCTGCGCCTGCAAGGCGTTGCCGAGATTGTAGCGCGCCTCCACAAACTCCGGGTGCAGGTCCAGCGCCTGCCGGTGGCACAGCTCCGCCTGATCGGGACGGCCCAGCCGCTTCAGGACGCTGCCCAGATTGTTCAGCGCGGCGCTGTGGCGCGGGTTGCGTTTCAGCGCCTGACGATAGGCGATCTCGGCACTCTCGAAGGCGCCCTTCTGTTGCAGGACGGCGCCCAGATTGTAGAAGGCGGTGGCATCGTCGGGCCGGTGCCGGGTCACCAGCCGGTGCTGTGCGATGGCCTCGTCCAGCCGGCCGGCCATCGCCAGAGCGTCGCCGAGATTGTTGTGCGCCTCCACCATGCTCGGCGCCAGCCGCACCGCGCGGTCCAGCGCCGTCACCGCCCCGTCATAGCGGTGCAGTGCGGCATGGCCGTTGCCGAGATTGTACCAAGCCTTGGCATAATCCGGCTTCAGCGCCAGCGCCGTGGCGAAGGCCCGCTGCGCCTCGTCGTGACGGCCAAGGGCTGCCAGCGCATTGCCCAGATTGTGCCGCCGCTGCGCCCCCTGCGGGTCCAGGATGGTGGCGTTGCGGTGGGCCTGCGCCGCCTCGTCCGGCCGTCCGGCGGCGAACAGCGCGCTGCCCAGATTGTCCCAGTAATCGGCGACTCCCCTGGCCTGCGCCAGGGCCTTGCCGATCAGGGTCACCGCCTCGTCCGCATGGCCCGATTGCAGGGCCAGCACCCCCAGCAGATGCAGCGCGTCGGCGTTGCGCGGGTCGGCGGCCAGCACGTCGCGATAGCCGCGCTCCGCCTCGGCGACACGCCCGGCCTGATGGTGTGCCACTGCCTGCGCCAGCATGTTGGTGTGCTTCGCCACGTTCCGGCCCCGTCCCTGACTGCCCGCACCCTCAAAGGGAGTGCCATCATCGGTGGATCACGGTAAAGATGCCATTGATATCGGCGGGGAATCGACCTGCGGGAGAAGGGGGGAACACGCGATGGCAGGGTCACGCTCGTCCTTGCGGGGCGGGGTGCGCAGGGGACTGGCGGGAATGGCCGTGCCACCCGCGGTGAAGCTCAGCCGGCAGGCGGACGCTCTGGCCGCGGCCGGTAACGCGGCGGGGGCGGAGCCGCTCTATGCCCGGGCTCTGGCCGCCGACCCGACACTCGCGGGCACCCACAACAACCACGGCAACGCCCTGCGCGCGCTTGGCCGTCTGGACGAGGCCGCCGCCGCCTACCGGGCCGCCGTCTTCCACGGCCTGCATGAGGGGATGGCGCACTACAATCTCGGCTCCGTCCTGCGTCAGGCGGAGCGGCCGGTTGAGGCGGAAGCCGCCTTCCGTCAGTCGCTGGCCCTTCGCCCCGACCATGCGGAGGCGTGGAACAACTGCGGCAACCTGTTGCGCGACCTCGGCCGCTTCGGCGGGGCGGCGGTGGATTACCGCCGGGCGCTGGGCCTTCGGCCGGACTGGGCCGATGCCCATGACAATCTCGGCGCCGTGCTCTATCTGCTGCACGAACAGGGCGGGGAGGAGGATGCCGCGGCGTTGGCCCGGCTGTGGCGGCGCGACCATCCTGACAACCCGCTGGCCCGCCACATCGGCGCCGCCATCGCCGGTGAGGAGGCCGACCCGCGCGCGCCCGACGACTATGTGCGCCAGACCTTCGACCTGTTCGCCGATGAGTTCGACCGCAAGCTGGCCGAGCTGGATTACCGGGCGCCGGCCCTTCTCTCCGGTCTGCTGTCCGACGAAGAGCCTGCCGGCGACCTCGACGTGCTGGATGCCGGCTGCGGCACCGGGCTGTGCGCGCCAGCGCTCCGGCCCTATGCCCGCCGGCTGGTCGGTGTCGATTTGTCGGAGGGCATGCTGAGCCGCGCCCGTGCCCGCGGCCTGTATGACGGGCTGCATGAGGCGGAACTGGTCGGCTTCCTGACGGCGCATCGGCTGGCTTTCGATCTGATCATGGCGGCAGACGTGTTCTGCTATTTCGGCATCCTCGATGACGCTCTGGCTGCCGCCTGCGCCGCGCTGCGCCCCGGCGGCCGGCTGGCCTTCACGGTGGAGGCGTTGGACACGGCCGACGGACGGCCCCACCGCGTCGCCACCCACGGCCGCTATGCCCATGCCGACTCCTACATCCGCACCGCGGTGGCGAATGCCGGACTTGTGCTGCGGCGATGCGACCACGACCGGCTGCGCTTCGAGAGCGGCGAACCGGTGACCGGGCTGGTGGTGCTGGCCGAGCGGCCGGCGTTTTAGGCCAAAGATTTAGGAACGCCGGCGCGGCCGGCGGAACGGAGCGGGCTTGGGATCCGGTTTGGCCGGCGGCGGGGCTGGCGGCGGGCGGACCAGCGCGTCAGCCTCCTCGGCATGGCCCAGCGAACGCAGTGCGAGGGCCAGCGTGTCGCGGGGCGCCGGATGGGCCGGGTCGATGCGGACGGCATGGCGGAGCGGGGCCAGCGCCGTGGCGGCATGGTTGGTCGCGGCCAGCGCGATGCCGAGATTCAGCGCCGCCGACAGGAAGTCCGGCACCAGGGCCAGGGCGTTGCGGAAGGCGATCACCGAATCCGCGCGCAGCCCGGCGGCGAACAGGGCATTGCCCAGAAGGAAGGCGATGTCGGCATCTTGCTGGTCGAGTACCGCGGCCCGGATCAGGTCGGACAGCGCCGGCGTCGCCTGACCGGACTCCAGCCGCAGCCGGCCGCGCGCATGCAGCAGACCGACAAGCCTTTCCCTCGCCGGATCCAGCGCCGGCTCGATCCGCAGGGCGCGCTCCAGCATCGTGGCGGTGGCGTCGATGGCGGCCGGATCGCCGCGGCCATGGCGGGCGAAGGCGCGGTCGGTCCAGGCCTCCGCAAAATCGGGGCGCAGCGCCAGCGCGCGACGGTAGGATGCTTCCGCCTCGTCCGGCCGGTCGAGCCCGCGCAGCAGATTGGCACGGTTGGCGTGAATGTCCGCTGCCTCGGGCCGCAGGAGCAGCGCCTTGCCTATCAGCGTCAGGCCGAACTCTCCCCGGTCGATCTGTCCGGCGAGGACGCCCAGATAATGCAGGGCGTCCGGCTGCTCCGGCTCGACATCGAGGATGCGGGTGTAGAGTTCCTGCGCCTCGCCGAAACGGCCGACGAGATGCAGGTCGAGCGCCAGCGTCAAGGCTTCGAGGATGGTGGCCATGGCTCAACGCTTTAGGACGACCGATGCCGCCACCGCAAGCCTGTGGAGGGGAAGATCTTAGTTTTCGACATAAATATTTTCCCTGCTGGAAATCCCTTTCCCCCATATGGGTTAGAATCCCCACTCCAAATAAGTGTAAAGAAACTCTTTACGCACAGTCCAGGTTAAGGTAATTTAATGTTCGATATTCACCGATCCGGACAATCTGGTCATGAACGTGGCGGTGGCCACATCGACGGTCTCGCGGCCGTTCGCCTTCATGACGCCCCGCGGCAGCGATGCCGTCGAACCAGGGGCTGGCACCCGGACTCCGGCCTCCAGCCCCCTCCCTCAGGCGGACGCCGACACGACCGGTGGAACCGATCCGCTGGTCAACCGCTTCCCGACCATCGCCTTCAGCTATGACACTGACGCTTCGCGGCTGGTGATGCTGTACCGCGACCCCGCCAACGGAAAGACCGTTTCGCAGATTCCGACCGAAGCCGCCCTGAAGCAGTACAAGGAAGCCCAGCAGAAGGAAAAGGACGCGGAGCGTGCCTCGCTGCTGAAGCTGACCGTCGGCGACAGCGGTCAGGGCGGCCAAACGGAAGGGCAAGCTGGCGGGCAGTCTGCGGCTTATGGGCGCGGTGCGACCGATAGGTCGGCGACGGCCGGCACCGCCCCCCGGACCGCAGCCCCGGTCACGTCGACCGCTTCCGCCGCCGCGGCATTTGTGGCACACTCCGCTTCGGTCACAGCGTCTTCCGCCGGCACATCCGCCGGTCGGGTTAACGTCGTGATCTGAGGACGCCCTGTTTCAAGGGCACGGTTTGCAGGGGGCAGGATGGCCATGGATGTCACGTCATCGACCGCCGGCGCGGCAATGTCGCTGATGCAGGCACAGGGGCAGATGGCTTTCGGCGTCAAGGCGCTGAACCAGAATTCCGAACAGCAGCAAGCGACGGTCGAAACCCTGATTCAGTCGGGCAATGGCTCCGGTGGCGGCTCCGGTGGCGGCAATGTTACGCCGACCCGTGGGCAGAACCTGAACATCACGGTCTGACCTGTAGCCGGCTGACCTCGACAATCAGACTTTTGAAATCGAGCAGGGACGTCTGCATCTCGTCCTGGGTACGCACGACCGCGGCATTGGCGCCATAGGCCCGGCTGGCCGCCATCTGATTGATGCGCTCGGTCGCCAGATCGACATTCGGCGCCGCGACCATGCCGTCACCGTTCGCCGCGCTGTCGTCGGGCGCATACTCCTGCAGATAGGCCGGCGTGATCGGCGTGAAGGTGGCGCGCGTGCCGGGGTTGGCATCGCTCTGCGCGACCGCGACGGGCTGATAGGCCGCACGCTTACCGTCGGCGCTACCGTCCGTGGTCGGAACGGCCCCGGTGGAGCGGACATTCGCGACGTTGGCGGCCGAGGCGTCGAGCCGCCGGGTCTGGGCGGTCAAGCCGCTGAGAGCGATGCCGATACTGCCGACCATGGCGGTCCATTCCTCGTCCGACGGCCTATCGGGAAACCTTAGCACATCGGATGCCCGACACCAGCGGAGCATCGCCGGGGCAGCGACCGCTGCAACCTCCCGGCACTTTCAATCTCCGGCCTGTACCCCCCAGTGCAATCGCCGCTGTATCTTTCACGGGGCATGCGCCATTATCGGGCAAACGGCCGCCGCTCCTTTCCATTGCCGCCGGTATCCCGCCGGTGGTTTCGGCCCTGATGGGACCGGTTCCGATCGAGCCGGCCCAGATGCGAGACGGGAGCCGCCGCCTGAATGCCGAACGCCGCCTTTGCCCTGACCGTCGCCGGCCTGACCGACGTAGGCCGCGCCCGGTCCCGCAACGAGGACGATTTCCAGGTAGGCATTGCCGGGGAATTTGCGGTCGTCTGCGATGGCATGGGCGGTCACGCCGGCGGCGACATCGCCAGCCGCAAGGCGGTCGAGGTGATATCCGGCATCCTGCGGGACCAAGCCCCGTCCGATCCGATCGCCTTGGCGAAGCGTGACGATGCCGACCGCACCCAGACCGACCCGGCGGCGACCGAACCGGCGGTACGCCATGCGCTGTCGGTTGCACGGTCCGCGGTGCTGCAGGCCAACCGGGCGATCCACGAGCTGAATCAAGCCCGCGGATTCTCGTCGGGGCGCGGCATGGGCACCACCGTTGCCGGGGTCTGGCGGATTCCCGGAACCGCCTGCATGGCGGTGTTCCATGCCGGCGACAGCCGGGTCTACCGCCTGCGCGACGGGGAGCTGCGCACCCTGACCCGCGACCACAGCCTCTATCAGATATGGCTGGACAATGGCGCGCGCGGAACCGCACCGCAACGGAACATCATCGTCCGCGCTCTCGGCACGGCGGAGGATGTGGAGCCGGAGGTCAGCGTGCAGTCGCTGATGCCGGACGATGTCGTCATGCTCTGTTCGGACGGGCTGAACGGCATGCTGCCGGACGGCGTCATCGCCCGCATCCTGCGCCAGGAATCCGATCCCGCCCTGGCCGCCGCCGCGCTGGTGGATGCCGCCAACGCGGCTGGAGGAATGGACAATGTGACGGTGGTGGTCGGACGCTTCGCCGCGACCGCCTGACCGTCCCGGCAGGATCGATCTATCGAGCCTTCCCGGTCACCCTGCCGGTCAAGGCCCGGTGGCGATGAAACGCGCATCCGCTAGCGCCGCCGGGGCATCCTCCGGCAGCGCGGCCAGCGCGTCGGCCAATGCGGCCAGATAGTCGGCTGCCGGCTCCTGCTCCGGCCGCGGGGCGGCGAAGAGAGGCTCCGCCGTAGCGATGGTCAGCAGCAGTTCGGTTCCATAGGGCGGGCCGATGGTCCAGGAACGCCCGTTCGCCGGCTTCCCGTCCTCCCCCCTCTCGCCCAGCCGGCGCGATGCGCCTGCGGCAAGGGCGATGGCACTGTCCGACGGGTTGGGGAGCAGATGCACGACGACGCCGTCGATGGTGAAGTAATCGACCTGCAACCGGACCGGACGGGCCGGCGCCCGGAATCTCCAGCATCAACGGATCGTCGGCATTCAGCGCCGGCCCCTCCAGCAGGCTCACCGTCAACGGCTCGGCCAAGGCCCGGTTGGTATCCAGCGCCGTGGCGACGCTGCCCAGAGGGGCACAGAACTGCGCATCCGCAGTGGCGAGGTCGAAGCCATGGTCCCAGCCGGCGGCAAGCCTCTCGACCGTTTCGCGCACCGCCGTCTCCGCCCGCTCCCCGGCGACCGTTCCCGAAACCAGCAGCTTCCCCCGGTCGTTTCCACGCCGACCAGCACACAGGGAATGGAGCGCAGCGCCTCCGCCACCGCCGCGACCGGCGGCTGCCGGGGGGCTGCCGGAGGAGGGGCCGGGGGCAATGAAGGGGGGAGCGCAGAGGGCGGTGCCGAGGGCGGTGCAGGCGGCTGGGATGCCGGTTCGGGTTCGGGTGCTGCGTCTCCGGCCATAGCCATAGGTGGCGGCACGGACGGGGCAGGCCGGTTCAGGACCGCTGCCGCAGCCAAACCGCCCAGTACGGCAACGCCGCCGAGCAACCGGGGCCAGCGGCGGGCACGCGCCGGTGCCGCGCCGGCCGACGAAACGGACGCTCCCGTCAACGCGGTGACGGACCGGAGCAGCGCACCTGCATCCGGAAACGCTCCAGCCCCATCGTCGCGCAATGTCGCCAGCAGGGCCGACACCCCCGGCCGCTGGTCGTGCCCGGCCAAAAGCCGTTCGGTCAGCCCCACGGCGGCCGCCAGATCGCTGCGCCGGTCCACCGCCGCCGCGGCCAAGGCCGCACGGCCGAACCCGGCGACCACCGACGCCGGTCCGGCGTGCAGCACGGTGTCGACACCGAGCGCGCCATGGATCACGCCGGCCCGATGGGCTGCGGCAAGCGCATCCAGCACGCGGTCCAGAGTGGCGACGGTGTCCTCCCACTCCAGCGGTCCGTCGGCCAGCCTCGTGGCGAGCGTCGGCCCATCGGCCGGTGCGGTGGCGACGAAGGCGGTGCCGGCAAGCTCGCCGGAGGCCAGGATTGCCGGAATGGCCGGGTGGGACAGCCGCGCCGCGGCGCCCGCCATCCGCCGGAACCGCTCCAGCCCGGCGGCATCGGCGCACAGGCGGGCCAGCGGCACGGTCCACAGCGCCACCGCCTGCCCCTTGGCGTCCAGGGCGCGGTGCAGCTGCAGGTCGCCGTCCTGACGGATCAGGTCGAGCAGCCGATAACGGCCCAGCCGCTTTTCGCCTTTCGCCATGGCCATTTCAACCGCCGTCCCGTCCCGCCGCATTTCCGCCTCTCGGCCAGACCCGCCATGACCGCGCCGCTGGTATAGCCGCAGCGCCTCAATGCGGCCAAGTCCCAGGGCACCCACCCGCAAGTTTCTGCCCCGATGGCCGGTCCTGTCGAACGTCCTAGTCCTGTGACGACGAACGGTCGGTAACCTTTCGTTAGCCATGAGGCAGGAAGCTGATACCGCGAGCCGCACCTCTGCGACCCGCATGTGCACCACCCGGCGCGGAGCCTGCTGCCTTGCCCCACACTCCCTCCCTTTCCCAATCGTCCGGCCCGAACCTGTCCTGGCTGAACGGGGCGGCGCTCTACCGAATCTATCCGCTCAGCTTCCGCGACCACGGCGGCGACGGCTGGGGCGACCTCGACGGCGTGATCGAGGGGTTGGACCATGTGGCCTCGCTGGGTGTCGACGGGGTGTGGATCAGCCCCTTCTACCCGTCGCCACGCACCGACTTCGGCTATGACGTCGCCGACCACCGGGCGGTGGATCCGCGCATGGGCAATCTCGCCGTCTTCGACCGGTTGATCGAGCGCGCCCACGGGCTGGGCCTGAAGGTGCTGGTCGATCTGGTCTGCGGCCACACCTCCAACGCCCATCCCTGGTTCGTCGAAAGCCGCCGGTCGCGCGACAACGACAAGTCCGACTGGTATGTCTGGGCCGACGCCAAGCCCGACGGCACCGCGCCGAACAACTGGCTGTCGGTGTTCGGCGGCGCCGCCTGGAGTTGGGAGCCGCGGCGGCGGCAATATTACCTGCACCATTTCCTGTCCAGCCAGCCGGCGCTGAACCTGCACCACCCCGCGGCGATGGATGCACTGTGCGAGACGGCCGAATTCTGGATGGAGCGCGGGGTCGACGGCTTCCGCATCGACGCCGTCGACTTCTTCGCCCATGACCCGCAGCTGCGCTCCAACCCCGCCGCCGTCTGGCGCGGGTCCGAACCGCCGCTGAAGCCCTTCGCCTTGCAGCAGCACATCTACGACATGATGCACCCGGCCATCGGCAGCATCCTGTCCCGCCTGCGCGAGACCGTTGAGCGCTATCCCGGCCGCGTCCTTCTGGGCGAGCTGTCCAGCCAGCCCGGCGCCGGCCAGCGCATCGCCGCCTACTGCACGCCGCAGGGACTGCACGCCGCCTACACCCTGTCGCTGGCCAAGCAGCCTTTCAGCGCCAAGGGGTTCGCCCAGGCCCTGAGCGCCGCCGGACGGCCGGACTCGATCTGCTGGAGCCTGTCCAACCACGATGTGGAGCGGGCCGCCAGCCGCTGGCTGCCGGCCGGTGCCGATCCACAGGCCTTCAACGCCCTGCTGGCGATGCTGGCCGCCTCGCTGCCCGGCACCGTCTGCCTCTATCAGGGGGAGGAACTGGCCCTGCCCAACGCGGTGCTGGAGCAGCACCAGCTGCGCGACCCGTTCGGCATCACCTACTGGCCCGATTTCCAGGGACGCGACGGCAGCCGCACGCCGATGCCCTGGCGGGCCGGCGAGCCCCATGCCGGCTTCACCGTCGCCGACCCCTGGCTGCCGGTGCCCGACATCCATCGCGGCCTCGCCGTCGACCGGCAGGAACGGACGGCGGGCAGCCCGCTGGCGGTGTGGCGGGCCGCTCTCTCGCTGCGCCGCGACCTGGAGGCGCTGCGCAGTGGCGGCGTTTCCGCGGTCGAGGAGCATGGCGACCTGCTGTCCTTCGAACGCTGCATGGGCGAGCGCAGCACTGGCGACGACCGCCTGCTCGCCGTCTTCAACATGGCCGACCGGCCGGCCGAATTCGCCTTGCGCGGCCGTGGCGAGCCGGAAGCCCTGCTGGTTCCCCGCGCGCCCGGCGCCCCGGTGCCCGAGCTGACCGCCGACGGACGGACGCTGGTGATGCCGCCGCTGTCGGTCTTCCTGGGACGCTTGCGCAACCCGGCCTGAGCCTCCCCCGCATAAGCTCTTCGAGGGTGCCGGCTACACCCTCGAAAGGCAGGCATGCACATTTATGCGATGCAGGGCGCCGCATCGGATGCTTTGTTACGCTCTCGCCTAAGTCGCTGAAATTCCCTGATTCATCGCGGGTCGTGGAAATTGTCGGCAATAGCAATAATCTTGCGGAGTAGCGGGAGTGGAAAGAAGAGCGTTTCTCACCAAGGCCGGTGTCGGTGCCGTTTCGACCGTTGCCGCCTCGACCCTCGCGGCCCCGGCCATCGCGCAGAGCCAGCCGACCATCCAGTGGCGTCTGGCGTCGAGCTTCCCGAAGAGCACCGACATCCTCGTCGGCACGTCCGAGCTGATCGCCAAGCGCGTGTCGGAGGCGACCGACGGCAAGTTCCAGATCCGCGTGCATGCCGCCGGTGAGATCGTCCCCGGTCTTCAGGTGCTGGACGCCGTGCAGAACGGCACCGTCCAGTGCGGCCACACCTGCGGCTACTATTATGTCGGCAAGGATCCGACCTTCGCCTTCGACACCGCGATCCCCTTCGGCCCGAACGCCCGCCAGCAGAATGCCTGGTTCCAGTATGGCGGCGGCCAGGAGGTGATGCGCACCTTCTTCGCCAAGCACGGCATCGTGCAGTTCCCGGCCGGCAACACCGGCGCCCAGATGGGCGGCTGGTACCGCAAGGAAATCAAGTCGCTGGCCGACTTCAACGGCCTGAAGATCCGCATCGCCGGCATCACCGGCCAGATCATGGCCAAGCTGGGCGCCGCCCCGACCCAGATCGCCGGCAGCGACATCTACCCTGCGCTGGAAAAGGGCACCATCGACGCGGTCGAGTTCGTCGGCCCCTATGACGACGAGAAGCTGGGCTTCGTCCAGGTTGCCAAATACTACTATTATCCGGGCTGGTGGGAAGGCGGGCCGCAGGTCTCGCTCTACATCAACCAGAAGGAATGGGAAGCCCTGCCCAAGTCCTATCAGGCGATCATGACCGCGGCCTGCGCCGAGGCGAACGGCGCGATGACCGCCCGCTACGACGCCGAGAATGCCAAGGCGCTGAAGCGTCTGGTCGCCAAGGGCGCCTTGCTGCGCCCCTATCCGCGCGACCTGATGGAGGCCGCCCACAAGATCGCCTTCGAGCTGTACGACGACATCGCGAAGACCAACCCGGACTTCAAGGCCGTCTACGACAGCTGGAAGCCCTTCCTGGAGGAGGTGCAGCTGTGGTTCCGCGTGGCCGAGCTGCCCTACGACAACTTCACCCAGTCGGCCGGCCGCTCCAAGTGATTGGCTGCGGACTCTGACGGAAAGCAAGGGGGGTGGCCGGTCCGGCCGCCCCTTTCTTTTTCAGGCTAGTCTTTTTCAGGCCAGATAATTCAGCAGCGACAGCTTCTGGGTCTGGCCGGCAACGGTGTAGGTCGCCTGCTGGACATTCATCGCACTGCTCAGCCGGGCCGCGACCTCGGTCTGGTCGATGCCCTCGATGTTGGCGAGACGGTCGGTCAGGGTGGCGACCGAGTCCGTGTGGGCGTCCTTGTTGGTCTCCAGCGTGGCGGCGTCGGACGCGACCTTGGCGTGGACCGAGCGGATCTGGTCCGATGCCTGGGTCAGCATCTCGCGCGCCTGGGTGCTGTATTCGGTCCATTTGCCGGGGTTGGCCGCCGCCGTCCGCACCAGCTGCATCGCCTTCACCAGCGTCTGGAACGCCTGATCGTCGGCGCTGACCCCATAGGTCAGGTTCAAATTGTCGTCGATCGTCACCTGCGACTTGCGGTACGCGTCGGCATTCTTGCCCTTTGTCAGATATTCTGAATCGTAGAAGGGCAGGTCCGGCGGCTCGGCATTGGGCACGGCGGTCTGGCTGTCCTGCTCCGGCGGCAGCGTTCCGACCGAGATGGTGTTCTGCAGCGACCCGTTCGTCACCTTGGCGCTGGTCGAGAACAGCGACGAGCGGCCGGGGTGGTTGGGATCGGCATTGGCTGTGCTGGTCAGCGCGATGCCCGGACCGTTGCCGAGCGCGTCGATGGTGACCGGCGGGGCAGGGTTCAGATTGCCGAACTGCTGGCGCAGCTTGTCGGCCACCTGCCCGACATTGGTGACGCCGGCGGCATAGTCGGTGTCGCTGACCGTGTAGCTGACCTTGTAGGACTGATAGGGCGGCAGGTCGTGCGGCTCGGTCGGATTCTTCAGATAATAGTTCTGGTTATAGGGATCGTCGGGATCGCCGACCGCGACCGTGAACTCGAAGGTATCGCCGATGTCCACCGCCGCGCCGTTCAGGGTGAAGCGGTCGATCTGCGGCAGGGTGGCCGTCGGCGCCTGGGTGGTCGACGGCGCAGTCGCGGTGTTCTCCACCGTGGCGGAGTTGACGACGCGGGCGGACAGGTCGAACTTCTGCCCAGGCTGCTGGCCGACCAGGGAGATGATGCCGTTGGAGGTCGACACCGTCATCGGCAGCGGCGGGGTGGCCGCGTTGATCTGGGTGGTCAGCGTCTGGGCGACGAAGGTCAGTGTCTTCGGGTCGGACGCCTGGATCTGATAGCCGAAGGTCTTGCCGGAGACGGTCACCTCGAAATAATCGTCGGTGTTCACCACCGCGCCGTTCAGGGTGATCTTGCTGGTCTGCGTCGTCGCCGTCAGGTCGGTGACCGGCTCCGTCCCGAAGCGCGAGCCGGCGAACAGGTAGCGGTCGCCGAAGCGCTGGTTCAGCAGGGCCTGGATGTCGCGCATGGCGCCTTCGGCGCGGTCCTTGACCTGGTCGGCCTGCGGGAAGCTGACCGAGAAGCTGCTGCTCGACGCCGCCTTCAGGCTGTCGAAGGTCAGGTTCAGGATCGCGCCCTCGCCGGGGCCGCCGGAGATGTTGAAGTTGTAGCCCTTGCCGTCGTTGGGCGGGGTGGTCCCCAGGTTGATGGCGCGGGTGGTCTTGCCGCCCAGACCGTCGGTCACGGTGACGTCGAAGGTGCCGTTGGTGCCCTGCTGCGACGGGACCGCGGTGACCGTGTATTTGGCGCCGACCGTCAGCGTCGACTTGGACGCGTCGATCGACAGCTTCATCCCGTCGGGATTGGTGTTGGTCGGGGTGGTGACGCTGGCCGGGCCGGGCTGGAAGGGGAAGGTCGTGCTGGAGGTCCAGCTCGACACGATGGATTCCATCGAGGTCAGCACCTTGTCCGTCGCGGCGACGCGCGGTGCGGCGGTGTTGATGCTCTGGATGTAGTTGGTCTTCTTCGCCATCTCCGCCCTGAGGTCCAGAAGCTTCTGCACCTCCGGACCATAGGCGTTCAGATCGACCGACTTCTTCCCCGTGGTCAGCTGTTCGGACAGCTTGTTGATGTCGTTCTGGCCCCCGGACAGGTTCCGGACAAGGCTCAGATATTTCGAGTAGCTGCTGACTCCCGTTATCGAGCTCATCGGACCACCGCCTCCAGCGCATCAAACATTGCATTGGCCACTTGCATGACCCGTGCCGAAGCCTGGTAGGAGGTCTGGAGCTGCTGGAGCTGGGCGATTTCCTCGTCGATGTTCACGCCGGTCTGCGACTGGTAGCGCTCGCTGAGGAGCTGCATGGACTCCTTGTTGGAGGTGGCCGCGGTGCTGGCGGTCTTGGCCGCGGCCATCCAGGTGCCGGTGATGGCGCTGCCCATGGCGCTGTAGGTGGTGTCCTTCATCTGCAGGCCGTCTGCATTGAAGCTGCGGCCGGCGGCATTGACCGCCTTGACGATGTCGTCGATGGCGGACTGCTTGATTTTGCTGGTGTTGTCCAGGAGCTTGGCGTTGATGGTGATGGTGAAACGGTCGGTTCCAGTGAAGAACTGGTTGGCCTGTTCGCCGGCGGCGGCCGGGCTGGCATTGTCGTAGGCGTCGGCGAAGCTGGTGGGCTCGCCCGGCTTGGTCGGACCGGTGAAGGCCTTGGCGAACTCGTCCAGCTGCGAGCGCAGCTTGCGGATGATCTCCGTCGTCGGGTCGCCGCTGGCCGGGGTTGGCGGCTCGGTGGTCGAGCCGTCCTTGCGCATCTGGATCAGCGAGCCCAGCTTGCCGGTGGTCAGGTGGTTGTTGATCGAGGTGACTTGATTGCCGACCTGTAGGTTGATGTTGCCGCCGTCATAGGAAAGATTTGCCGGCTGCGCATCGACCAGCGCCAGACCCGACGGGGTGAAGATCGCCAGCCGGCCGTCCGGCCGCTCCACCGTGCGGATGCCCATATAGGTGCTCAGTTCGCGGACCAGCCCGTCGCGCTTGTCGGCGACGGTGTTGGCGGCGGCCCCTGGCCCTGTAGCGACACCATGTCGTTGTTGATCGAATTGATCTGCTTCAGCAGGTCGTTGACCGTATCGACCGACTTGGTGATGTCGGTCTTCATGTCGCGGTCGATCTGCTCCACCCCCTCCGACACGCGGCGGATTTCGCGCGAAAAGTTTTCGGCCGCCTGGACCAGCTGGTACTGGGCGGTCTCGTCCTCCGGCGAGGTGGACAGCGTCTTGATCGCGGCCTGGAACTTGTCCGAATAGTCGTTCAGCAGCGGCGTCCCGTTGGTGGTCCGCATCAGGTCGCCCAATTGCTGCATATAGGTGGTCGTCACCTGCGATCCGCCATCGCGCGAGGTCAGGTCCATGACCTGGGCCATCAGCGCCTTGTCGACCTCCCGGCGATAGGTCGTGCTGACGACCTGGCCGCTGGCGTCCACCGACTGCTGGGCGGTATGGCGCGTGCGGTTCGGGTCGTTGGCCTGCGCGATGTTGTCCGAAACCAGCTTGACGCTGGACTGGACCGTGCGCAGCCCGGCCGTGGCACTGTTCAAGGCTGCGAAGAGGGACATGGCGGGAGACCTTTCACGGATCGGGATGGTCGGGGCGGTGCCGGGACGGCTGCCGCCCCCATTCAAACGATCAGGGAACCGGCGATCGGAAAGCTGGCGATCGGTAGGGAAGCGATCAGGACATCAAAAGGTCAGGGCCGCGCTTAGCGCTTCAGCCCCAGCACTTCCTGAAGCATTTCGTCCGAGGTGGTGACGATCTTCGCGTTGGCGGAATAGCTCCGCTGGGTGACGATCATCTTGGTGAACTCGTCGGCGATGTCGACGTTGGAGCTTTCGACGCTGTTCGCCACCACGGCACCGGCGCCGTTCGTCTCCGGATCGTTGAAGTTCGGCTTGCCGGCCTCTTCGCTCTCGATGAAGACGCCGCCGGATTCGCGCTGCAGGGCGTTGGGGTTGTTGAAGGTGATGATCGGCACCTTCGCCACCATCTTCGACCGTCCGTTGTCGTAGTTGACCATGACGGTGCCGTTGTCGCCGAACACCACGTCCTTGAACTGCCCGCGTGGCGCGCCGTTCTGGACCAGCTGGGTGACGTTGATCTCCTCGCCGGCATATTGGGTCAGGCCGCCCGGCTTCTGGTACTTGCCGAGGTTCAGCGTGATCTGCTGCGGGCCGAAGCCGTAATCGACGGTGAAGGTGACGTTGGCGTCGGACCCGGCGGACTGGTTGGCGGCGCTGACGGCCGAGCCGGTGCCGACCAGGGCCGTGGAGATGTTGGTCAGCGTGCCGACCGTCTCCGGCGTCTTGCCGAAGGTCAGGCCGATATGGGCCGGCGTCTGGCCGGCGACGGCGCTCTGGTCCAGGGTGAACTGGGCGGCGGGGGCGTCGACGACCGTGCCGGTCGCACCGGCCGCCGTCAGCGTGTTGCCGCTGGCTGTAGCACCTGGGACGACCGAGGCGAAATACTGCATGACCTTGGCCGGCGTGTCGTACAGGCCGTAATTGGCGTTGGTGATCGTCAGCGGATAGGTCGTGGCGCCGACCGTGATGTTGTAGGTGTCGCCGATGTCGACCGTGGATCCGCTCAGCGTCACCGTGCCGGTGCCGGTCATCGTGTTGGTGTTGGTCGGGCTGGCCGCGGTCTTGGAGGTGACGGTGATGACACCGCCCTGCGCGGTAGCCGTCACCGGCAGCGAGGTGTTGGAGTTGATCTTGTTCGCCAGCGCCGCGGTGATGTCCTCCATCGTCATCTCTTCGCCGGTGGTGCTGTAGGTCACCGCCGTGCCGTTGATGCTGAGTGTGTACTGGGTGCCGATGTCGCCCGGCGTGCCGGTCAGGGTGACGGTGCGGCTCTGGCGGACGCCGGCCACGCTGGAGACCGACGGCAGCGAGCTCATCGTGTTCACCGCGGTGGAGGAGTTGGTCACGGTGGCGCTGGAGGTGACGTTGGTGTTCACCGCATTGGCCTGGATCGACAGGATGTTGCCGGCCGACGAGGCGGTAACGCTTGATCCCAGCGCCTGGTTGATCTTGCCGGCCAACTGGGAGACGACGTCGCTCACCGACGAATAGCTCTGATAGGTCGCGGCGGTCACCGTGTAGCTGATCGGCGTGCCGTTCACGTTGATGGTGAAGGAGTCGCCGACCTCGACCTGGGTCTGCGGGAACTGGAACTTGTCGATCTCACCCGCACTGGCGGTCGCCGCCGTCGAGGTCTGGTTGACGATGGTGTTGGTGGTGTTGGTGCCGGACACCACGTCCGTGTTCAGCTTGAAGGGCGTGCCGGGTTCGCGGGCGGTGACGCGGATCGTCTGGCCCGACGAGGTGGCGAGCACGGACGCCGCCGGCGAGGCGGAGTTGATCTGGTTGGCCAGCGCACCGGCCAGACCGGAGTAGGTCCGGATCGAGCCGATGTTGTCGGCGGTGATCTTCAGGCTGTAGTTGGTGCCGTCGACCTTCACCGAATAGGTGTCGCCGATGCGCAGGTTGTCCTGGCCGTTGGTGTTGTTGCCGGCGATGGTGATGACGTTGACCTGCGCCACCGCCGTCTGGCCGGCGATGTTCTGGCCGAAGGTCACGGTGGCGGGGTTGCCGGTGAAGGTGCCGTCGACCGGCTTGGTGTTGGAGCCCGGCGCGTCCAGGACCATGCGCCAGCTGCTGTCCGCCTGCTGCCGCCACTTGAAGTTGACGGTGCGCGGATTGCCCTGGCTGTCGAAGATCTGGATGCTGCTGTCGGGGACTTTCTCGCCTTCCTTAGGCGTTGCCGGAAGGTTGGCCGCCAGATCGATGGTGTTGGTCGCCACCGGCTTGTCGATCAGCGAGTTGACCTGGATCGGCGCCACTTGGTCCTTGTGCAGGACGCCCGTCACAGGATCGACCAGCCAGCCGTTCAGGGCGTAGCCGGCGCTGTTGACCAGATAGCGGCTCTTGTCCAGCTCGAAGTCGCCGGCGCGGGTGTAGAAGGCGGCCGACGAATTGACCGTGCCCGTCTGCGTCTGCACCAGCGTGCTGGAGCCCTGGGTCGCCACCTTGGTGACGCTGAAGAAGCCCTGGCCCTGGATGGCGATGTTGGTCGGGCTCTGCACCTGGGTCAGGCTGCCCTGGATGTTGTTCATGAAGACCGGTTGCGCCGTGACCCCGCCCGGCTCGTGCAGACGCTGGCTGGACTGAAGGACCATCGTCTCGAAGGCCGAATCGACACGCTTGTAGCCGATGGTCGAGCTGTTCGCGATGTTGTCCGAAATATGTCCGAGCGCCTTCGACTGGGCATTCAGGCCGAGAACGGCGGTTGTCATCGAACCGAAGATGCTCATGGCCGGGGGTCTCCGAAAGAAAGGGCAAAGGTCTTCTGCGCCCTATCTAGCAAGCGGAGTGCCAACTCCCGCTCCGGATTCAAGCCATTGAAAACACTGTATTCTTTGAACAAGCTGTATGGCGGGGCCGGAAATTGCCGCCCGGTAGGAAAGTTTCGCCTAGTGCCGCCGGGCCGGAGGGGCAGAAAGCTCCCGCCGAAGTTGCCGCCTCTACCGGGCGGTCCGGACGGCGCGGGCTGCCTGCGCCTTCAGCACGGCGGCGGCGGTGCCGAGCGTCGTGGCCCAGTCGCCGGGCCGCGGCTGTCGGAACAGGCGCAGCGACGGGTACCAAGGGCTGTCGGCCCGGTCGAGCAGCCAGCGCCAGTCCGGCACATGGGGAAGCATCAGACAGCACGGCACGCCCATCGCCCCGGCAAGATGGGCGATGGCGGTGTCCACCGTCACCAGCAGGTCGAGGTTGGCGAGAATGGCGGCGGTGTCGGCGAAGTCGCGCACCCGCTCCATCGCGTTCGGCACCCTCACGCCGGGCAGGCGGTCCAGCCCGGCGGCGGCCTCGCCGGTCTGCAGGCTGACGAAGCGCACGCCCGGCACCATCAGCAGCGGCAGCAGGGCCGCCGCCGGGATCGAGCGGTTGCGGTCGTTGCGGTGCTGGGGATTGCCGGCCCACACCAGCCCGACCCGGAGAGCCGCATCGCCCGTCGCCGCCCCATCCAGCCCGTCCAGCCGGTCGCGCCAGCGGGCAACGTCGCCGAGGTCCGGGGCAAGATAGGGCACGGCGGCCGGAATGTCCGACAGGCCGGTGCCGAAGGCCCGCGGCAGGCTCATCAGCGGGCAATGGATGTCATGCGGCGGCGGATCCTCGCCGCGCGACAGCACCTGGATCGACGATCCAAGGCAGCGGTTGAACAGGCGGTAGAGCAGCATATGGGTTTCCAGGATCACCCGCCCGCCGCCCGCCGCGGCGATCTGCGCCACCAGCGGGGCATAACGGACGAACTGGATGGCGTCGCCGAAGCCCTGGTCCATGTGCAGCAGGATGGTGGCGCCACCCGGTGGCTGTCCGGCCCAGGGCGGGGTGGCGAAGCGCTGCCAGCGATGCTCGAACCCCTGCCATCCCGCGCGCAGGTCGCCGCGCACCAGCCGTCCGACCGCGCGGGCGAGATGGGCGTCGGCACTTGAGGGCTGGCGCGCCAGCACGGCGTCGAAGCAGGCCTCCGCCTCGTCGAAACGGCGCTGGTCGCGCAGGACGGTCCCGAGATTGAGCAAGGTCGCCGCATGGCCGGGCCGAAGTCGGGCCGCACGCTCCAGCCAGCGCCGCGCGTCGGGGTAGCGCGCCAGCGCATGCAGGGAGGCGCCTTGAGCCTCGAGAGCGTCGCCGTCGGCCGGATCGAGCGCCAGGGCGCGTCGCAGAACCGGTTCCGCCCGCTCCGGCATCTCCGCCGCCCGCAGGGCCGCCCCCAGATGGCCCCAGGGTGCCGGGGCGGGCGGACGGACGCGCACCGCACGGGCGATCCATCGCACGGCGGCCGCCGGCTCGCCCGTCTGCGCCCGCAGGACGCCGGACAGGTGCAGCGTGTCGGGTTGGGCCGGGTCCGCCGCCAGAATCCTCCGGTAGGCGTCGGCCGCCGCATCGGCATGGCCGGCCATGTGGTGGTTGACGGCGGCGTTGAGAGCGTCCAGGAGTGTAGCCATGCCCTCTTCTCTACACCGGCCGGCCGGGCAGAGCGAGGGTCGAAGACCAGCGAAAATCCCAGGTCAGCGAGAGCTGACGATCAGGAGCCCGTCACGGCAATGGACGACCGCCTTCCGACGCATCTTTGGGTCTCGGCCCATATCCGCACGGCCGATTCCCAGGGCGTGGCGATGACTGTGGTCCGCAAGGGCGATCCCAGCCGCGGCACCGTGATCCTGAAGATCAACCGGCTCGACCGGACCTTCTCCGTGCTGGTCCAGACACGCGAGGCCGATGGCGAGCGGCTGTTCTGGGCGCGCGGCACCGGCGCCGACCCGGTGCCGGAGGCCGATGCCGACGCCTACATCGCCCGCCAGCTCCGCTACGACCCCGACGTCTGGGTGATCGAGGTGGAAGACCGCCAGGGCCGGCATTGGTTCGACGGGCCGGTGCGCTGACCGCCGCCATCAGGGCGGTGGGCCGATGACGGACAGCCGCAGCTCTCCGACCTCCTCGGCCGTCGGCGGACGGGGAGGGGAGCCGGAGGCGGTGATGCGCAGGCGGAGCGTCAGGCGACCGTCGCGTATGGCCCCGGCCGGCACTGGAATGGTGACCGTTCCGGCGCCCTGACCGCGCTGGGGGCCGAAAGGGGCGGCGGTTCCGATGAGCTGGCCGTCCATCGTCGTGACCTCCACCGTCTGCCCACGGGTGAGCACGCCCAGCGTGACCGCCAGGATGGCGGCCTCGCCCTGCCGCGGCGGATGCGGCAGGGCGAGCGTCGTTTCCCCATTCCCGTCCGGTCTCCCGGACTGACCGGCCGGTGCCGCGCCCGCGGGCTGGCCCGTCAGGAGGACCAGCAGCGCGAGCAGGGCGGCCGACAACCTGCCGGCCTGCCAAGCCGCCTTACAGGGTGTGGAGCGAGACCCCCTTGACCGCCGGCGCGGCGGTGGCGGAGCCGTTGGACGGGACAATGCGGACCTCCAGCGTTGCGGTTGCCGGCGCAGGCGCCTGCGCGGCCGGGCTCTGGGCCAGTGCCGCGGTGCGCGCGGGCTCGGGCAGCGGCAGGGTGAAGGTGGCATCGTCCGCCATGCCGTGCATGGCCGGACCGAAGAAGCCGATGGTGCCGCCGTAATAGGGGCTGTCCGCCGCCACCGTCGTCACGCCGGCCGGTGCGTTGATCAGCAGGTCGAAGTTCCGCGGGGCGTTGCTGCCGGCCGGGCGGGTCACCTTGACTGCCATCACCACCGGGCTGGACGGCGCCGCCGACAGCTGGACCGATCCCACGCCCTTGGCCACCGTGCCCTTGACCGGAGCAGACGGCTTGGCCGCCGCCACCTGTGCCGATTCCGCGTCGCCGAAGCCATGCCGGTACTCGTACTGGAACCGTTCGGTGCTGAGATAGTCACCGGCGCGGCCGTCGAGGACATAGCTGCCGTCGGCGCGGACGAAGAACAGGAAGGGTTCGCGGGACAGCTGCGACAGCTCCTCCTTGTCGGTCGGCAGGATCGGCAGGCCCAGCCGCTGCTGCTTGCGCGTCCACACGTCCCACAGGCGGTCCATGTTCGAATGGTGCAGGAAGAAGACGGGATCCACCGGCGACAGGAAGTTGGTCATGTTGCCGTAGGGACCCGGATCCCACGGGCCGACGCCGCCGATGTAGTTGTGGACGAGGTTGTGCGGCTGGCCTTCCAGCACCGAGAACTGGGTGTCCTTGCCCGGCATGACGTTGTGCGACGCCGTCTTGGAACTGGTGAAGCTGTGCGTCACGTCGGCGTTGTAGTAGTCCACCGGCAGCAGGCCGGTCAGCACCGTGTGGGGCGAACAGGCCTTTGCCGTCTTGTCGTCCAGCTTCGGGTTCTCGCGGGTCAGGTAGCGCGCACGGTCGGTCGCGGCGAAGGCCTGGTTGCCGGGATCGCACTTGCCGTGGCTGCAGCCGGTGACGTCGTCCCACAGCTTGTCGAAGCTGCTGTAGCCGCGAAGGTCCAGCTGCTTGCGCTGGGCCTCGTTCAGCGTGTCCCAATAGGCCTTCATCGCCGGCTTGATGTAGGCGGTGAAGGTGGTCAGATCCTTGGTGTAGGGAAGGAAGGCTTCGCTGACCGGGGTCAGGGCGCCGTCGAACATCTCGCTGGGGATCTGCGGCAGGAGCGTCCAGTCCCAATAGGGAAAGGCGAAATTCGGATTGTCGCTGTACTTGCGCACCGTCTCCTCGAAATAACCGATATAGCCGCGGTGCCAGACATAGAACCACCAGTTGCCGTGCGGGCAGTCCATGAAATGGACGAAGGCGTTGCGGAACCAGTTGTGCGGATGGTCCGGGGGCAGGGCCACCATCTTCTGCACCGCCGTGGCGTAGCTGCGCAGCATCGCCCTGCCTTCGTCGCTGGTCGCGCTGTAGCGAACGTATTTCGCCGTTGCCGCCCGCGCCGGGCCGAACGGCAGCAGGGATGCACCCGCAACAGCAGTTGCCGTTGCCAAAAAATCTCGCCGATTAAAATTCATTGCGATCAAGCTCCCGCATAACGGTAAAAACACTGGAAGCTTGTATAGGAAACCGACTGTTTGCACGTGAATTCAACCGGCACCGGCGGGCAGGCCTGGATTGGGCGGACGGTGCCATACCTGCGCATGTCCGATCGTCTGCGGACAAACGCAGGCGGGATCGGACGGATGGGAAAGCCGCCGCCGGTTCTAGGCGCCCGCGGTGACTCGGGGAAAGCGCAGGGTGAAACGGGTGCCTTCGCCGGGGCGGCTCTCGACCCCGATGGTGCCGTGCAGGCGGCCGGTCACCAGATTGTAGACGATGTGCAACCCCAGCCCGCTGCCGCCCGCCCCGCGCCGGGTGGTGAAGAAGGGATCGAAGATTCTTGGGCAGCACGTCCGGTGCAATGCCGTTGCCGTCGTCGCCGACCGACAGCTCCACCATGTCGGGACCGAGCAGCCGGGCGGCGATGGCGATCCGGCCGGGCTGTTCCGGATCCAGCGCATGGACCAGCGCATTCATGATCAGGTTGGTCAGGATCTGCGACAGCGCGCCGGGATAGCCGTCCAGCTCCAGGTCGGCCGGGCAGGCGACGTCGATGGTCAGGGCCGTCCGCGCCTTGTAGGTCGGGTGAAGGCTGCGCAGCAGCTCGTCGATGTAATCGCGCAGCAGGAAGGGGCGGCGCTCGTCGCTGGACTGGTCGACAGCGACCAGCTTGAAGCTCTGCACCAGGTTGGCGGCACGGGTGCTGTTGGACAGGATCAGGCTGGCCATCTCCATCCCGTCGCTGAGGAAGCGCTGGAAGTCCGACTTCTTCAGCGCGTTCGCCGTGTGGCGGTCCGACAGCTCGCCGATCAGCGCCTGCAATTGCGAGGCGCCGGTGATGGTGATGCCGATGGGGGTGTTCACCTCATGCGCCACGCCGGCGACCAGCTGGCCGAGCGAGGCCATCTTCTCCGCCTGGATCAGGCTGGCCTGGGTCGCCTTCAGTTCGTCAAGCGCGCGTTCGGCGGCATCGCGCGACTGGCGCAGGGCATGCTCCGCCTCCACCTCGCGCGTCACGTCGACCACCACCGCCTGGATCGCCGGGCCGTCCATCCAGTCGACGCGCCGGCCGGTCAGCTCCACCCACAGCCCGGCGCCGTCGGACCGGCAGGCTCGGATGCGGCGGCGCGGCGTCGACTGCCCGTTCTCCAGCAACCGGTCGTACCCCTCGATCAGCGCCTGGCGTTCCGTCACCGCCACCACCGACAGCAGGGAGGGCAGGGCAACCACCTCCGCCACCGTCATGCCGAGCATGGCGGCGAAGCTGTCGTTGGCATAGAGCACATGGAAATCGCGATGGATGACGATGCCCTGGATCGAGCCTTCGACCAGATCGCGGAAGCGCCGCTCGTTGTCGGCCAGGGCCTGCTGGCGCCGGTCGATCTCCTCGATGAAATAGCGGATCGAGGCACCGATGTCGGTGATCTCGTCGTCGCCGTCCACCGGGACCGGAACCGGCTGATCGACCGGAACCGGCTGGTCGGCCCGACCCGGCCGGCCAGCCGGCGCCGCAATGCCGCGATGGGGGGACTGGCGGCTTCCCGACAGCCGGGCCAGCACCGCCCGGTTCATCGCCACCAGCCGCGTCGACAGGAACCGGCGGAAGAAGAAATAGACGCACACCGCCAGCAGAAGCGATGTTCCGGCCAGCACCATCACCGTGCGGGTGCGTTCGGCGATCAGCGCCGCCAGCGCATCGGTGCGCTCGGCCGACTGGTCGCGGATGGAATTGTACAGCGTGCGGGTGGAGCGTTCGACCGTCTCGACCAGGACCTGGGCCTGACCGGTCAGCGCCTGGGCGCGGTTGCGCGCCTGCAGCCTGTCAATGGCGCTCTCGAACAGCCCGCCCGGCGCCACCAGCAGGGAGAACAGCTCCTCCTGCACGGTGGACATCATCTGCCCGGTGGGGTCCGGGGCGCCGCCCGACAGGCGGGCCAGTTCGGCCAGCGTGCGTTCGGCGGACCGCGCCTCGCCCTTCAGGCGGCTGAGATGATCCAGCTGCGTGGCCCCCGCCGCCCGCGCCATCAGCGCCCCGATGCGGGCCGCCCAGGCGCCGGTGTCGGGCATGCTCTCGATCGCCGCCGCCAGCCGGCTCAGCGCGCGTGCGGCTTCGGCCTGGCGGTCGCCATATTCGATCTGGCGCGTGACCTCGGCGTTCAGGTCGGCGACCGTGGCGGCCAGGATCAGCAGGGTGGAGCGGGTCTGCTCCAGCAGGCGGACATTGCCGTCGCGCTCGCCCGCGCCGGGATCGCCCTCCTTCATCAGACCGCGCATGCGGGCGACCAGAAGCTGCATCGAATCCAGCTCCGTCACCAGCCCGTCATAGATGGACCGGCGCTGCGGCGTCGAGGCCGCGGCGGCGAGCTGCGGCAGCTGCGCTACCAGCTTCTGCAACGATCCGTGCAGTTCGGCGCTGGTGATCACTTCCGGCAGGGTGTTGGTGGACAGCGCCGCCACCTCCGCCCGGAACAGGCGGAAGGAGGACATCGACACGCCGCCGATCAGCAGCACCAGCAGCGCCATCACCGACAGGCCCAGCGTGATGCGGACGGCGATGCCGAACCGCCGCGGGCGGCCCGGCGGCGCCTGCGGCTTGCGCCGTGCCGTGCCATCCATGACCGCCGCATCGCTTGCCGGCAAGGGGGGTGACGACAAGGCGGTGGAAGAGAACCCGTCCATCACCGCCTCACCGTCATGCGGCCGTCCAGCCGGGGAACGAACTCGCCGCTGCGGGCGATCTGGTCGATCATCTGGGTGGAAACGAATTCCGTGTTGCGGTCCTCCACCAGCCGCGGTGCGCCGGCCAGGATGCCGTAACCGTCGCCCCCCGCCGCCAGGAAGCTGCTGGTCGCCAGACGGTAGCGGCCGGACAAGGCGACCGGCTTGCCGCCGACCGACAGGCTGCGCAGCCGCTGGCCGGGCGGGCGGGCGAGGTCGATCTCGGCCCGGGCATTGGACAGATGGGGAAAGCGGCCCTGCAACTGCTCCACCGCCGACACGCCGCTCTCCACCGCATCCCAGAGCTGCTGTCCGGAGACGTCCAGCACCACCCCGACATCGTGGAAGGGCAGTTCGGTGTAGATGTCGCGCCGGGTCAGCAGAGTGCCGGCCGGATACTGGCGGTCGCCACGGATGCCGCCGCCGTTGAACAGGGCCACGTCGCCGTCCAGCGCCTCGCGCAGCGTGTCGACCACCGCATTGGCGAAGGCATTCTCCCCCGTCCGCAGCGACTCCTTGCGGGTGTCGAGGGGAGCGGTGAGACGTCCCACCTCCATCCGCAGCATGGTGTCGAGCCGCGCCGCATAGGCCTTGGCCTGGATCAGCACCGCCGGGTCGGGCGCCACCGTCGCCGTATCGATCAGGCGCGGCGCCGGGGTCCAAGTCAACACCGTCTGGCCGTCCGGTCCGGCGGTCCGCTGTATCGTCAGGTCGATCGCCAGCACCCAGGCGGCCTGCGGCCCGACCGTGGCGGACAGGAACCGTCCGTCGTAATCGACGGCGAAGGGGCGGCTGCGGTCCTGGTACAGCACGATGTCGGCCGGGCGGGCGGCCAGCACGCTGCGGTGGGTGTCGCCGGCATAGCCGGTCATCGCCACCACCAGATCGACGCCCTCGGCCCGCAGGGCCGCGGCCTTGGCGGTCAGCGCCCGCACCGGGTCGCGGAATTCCGTGCGCTGGGTTCGGGTGGTCTCCCGCGTCAGCACCGGCGTCGCCGCCATCACGCCGATGCGCAAGGGGCCGGCGGTCAGCACCACCGCCGCCTCCAGACCGTCCGGCGTGCGGCCGGTGGAGCGGTCGACCGCGTTGGTGGTGACGATGGGAAAGCCGGCCTCGAAGGCGCGGGCGCTCAGCCGGTCGTCGCCATGGTGGTATTCGCGGTTCAGCGCGGCCATCGCGTCGATGGTCATGCCGTTCAGCAGGTCGATGATGTGGGCGCCCTGGTCGTAGAAGGCGAGCACCGACGGCGCCAACGTCTGTCCGCCATGCAGGACCAGCAGGTTGGGATGGGCGGCCCGCTCCTGCCGGATCGTGCCGGCCAGCCGGGCCATGCCGCCGCGCCCGGCGGTCTCGTCCAGGTCGGTGGTGCCCTGGGTGTAGAGGATCGTCAGCCGCACCGGCCCGCTGTCCGCCACGCTCGCCTTGGGGGAGGCGTCAGTCTCCTGCGCCTGGGCCGGCAGGGTCGCGGCCGGCAGAATCGTGGCGAGGCCGATGACAAGGCCCAGCGCCAGCGATGCGGTCAGGGACGACGATGTCCTGCCGGGCCGGGTCCGCACCCTGCCGGCAGCGCCGATTGAAATACCGATAATGTCCATAGCCCGGCGTCACCTTTGCCCCCGTGCCGGATTATGCTCATTTTCCAGTCTTTGTTGAAGCAAAGCCGCGTTACGGGATTGTCATATTGATGGCACATGGCGGGGAAGAGCACGTTTCAACCACCCGTAGACCCCAAGAAGTCTCAGTATTTCGATCAACTTCATCCGAATGGGTGCGGGAACTGCGGCAAAACGTGGCGCCAGCCCCGCCCTCCGGGTCTTCGCCAGGGCGGCGCGGCGGGCATAGGCGACGCGATGCAGGGTGACGCGGCGTGCGGCGGTGTCGTAACAGGCGAAGCAGGCCCGGGCGTCGGCGCCGCGCGGCTCCCCCACCGTGCCGGGGTTGATCAGGTAGAGCCCGTCCGCCCGCAACTCCGCTCCCCCATCCAGCGGCAAAGCATGCACCGCGCCGTCGCGCCATTCCCACAACCCGGCCCGGTGGGTGTGGCCGAAGGCGCAGATCCGCGCGCCCGATGGATGCGCCGCGAGCGCCCGCAGGCTCAGGGCCCGCTTCCCGTCATCGTCCAGCCGGACCAGCTCCTTGCCGACCTCCGGATGCAGCGCGCCGTGGACGGCGACCAGCGTGCCGTCCACATCGGCGGTCAGGGGCAGGCCGGCCAGGAAGGCGCGGCTGTCCTCGTCCAGCCTTGCCCCGGTCCAGGCGACGGCGCGCGCCGCCGGGCCGCTGAACCCATCGGTGCCGATCAGGCCCGCCACCGCCCGGTCGTGGTTGCCGGCGATGCAGACCGCCCCGGCCTGCCGCAGCAGGGCGATGGAGGCGGCGAAGTCGGTGTTGTAGCCGACGATGTCGCCGAGGCAGACGATGCGCTCCGCCCCCTCCGCCCGGATGGCGTCGAGCGTCGCCTGCAACGCTTCCAGATTGGCGTGGATGTCGGAGATCAGGGCGATCTTCATGGGTTGTCGGGGGTCATGGCTTCACGAGGCGGGCGGACCGGATGCCGCCGGGCATGCGGGCGAGCAGCCGGTCCAGCTTCGGCCGCAGGAAGGGCATCGGGTCGTCCGGCGTGATCGCCTTCGCCTCGCAGCGCGCCACCCAGGCCAGCCAGCGCGCCGTTGTCACGCCGCTTTCCCGCGCCGCCAGCCGGTCCTTGCTGATGTGGCACCAGCAGGCGCCGGGGCGTACCTTGGCTGGAGCAGGGCGGGGCCGGCCGGTCAGGTCCGCCTGCACCAGTGCCGGCAGGTTCACCCCCGCGACAGCCCCCAGATGGTGCCAGAGGTTGAAGCGCGGGTTGATCTCCAGCAGGTGCAGCCGGCCGTCCGGGTCGCGCTTGAAGTCGAACTTGGCGACGCCGCGCAGGCCGATCTTTGCCGCGATCTCCCGCCCAAGCGCCGCCACATCGGCGCCCTCGCCGTCGATGTCGGTGATGGTCAGCGCCGTGCTGTGGCCGTAATCGACGGGGTAGGTGCGGATCTTGCGCCCGGTGAATTCCCCGGCCACCGCACCGCTGGCGTCGATATAGACATGGTGGCTCTCGATCCGCGTCTCCGGCCCGGGGATCAACTCCTGCGCCAGCAACTCGATGCCGACCGGGATCAGGCGCGGCCACAGGGCGCGGAGCTCATCATGCCCGTCCAGCCGGATCGCCTTGCCCAGCCCCTCGATCTCGTCCCAGGGCGGACGGCGGGTCAGCGGCTTGACGATGAGGGGATAGCGCAGGTCCAGATCCGGCGCCTCGCTGCCGGGCAGGGGGTGCAGGCGTCGGGTGCGCGGCACCGGCAGGCCCAGCCGTTCCGCCATCGCCTGGAACCGGCCCTTGTCCACCAGCGTCTCCACCAGTTCGGCGTCGGCCAGCGGAAGGCGGAAGACGGAGGCCAGACGCTCGCGGTTTCGCGACACCATCAGCAGCTGGGCGTCCTCCTCCATATAGAGCACCGGCTTTTGCGACTGGGCGGCGCCGAAGCGCAGCAGGCGGTCGACCAGCGTCCTGTCATTGCCGCCTTGCCAGGGGATCACCTGCGCGGTGAAGCGGGACTGGGCGGTCGCCCCGCCCGGCGGCCCGACCACGGCACAGCGGATGCCGGCCAGCCCCAGCGGGCGCACCAGATCCATGTCGCCCAACACGCAGGCCAGCGGCCCGGCTTTCGTCCCGGTCTTCATCGCCAACTCCCCATTCAGATCCCGCACTCAAATCCCTTTGGCCGGCGCGATCCATCCGCGCAGCGACCGCTTGACCGCATCGGCCATCACCCCGCGCGCCCGGCGGACATGCGCCTCCATCCGCCGGCTGAACCGGTCGGGGCCGAGCGTCAGCCAGTTCATCGGCTGTTCGGCGTTGGAGAGCAGCGGCTTGTGTCCGGCCGGGGTCGACATGAAATCGTAGCAATCCTCGCCACGGGCCAGTGCGTCCTCGATGGCCAGCACATGGCTCAGCAGCCCCGGCTTCAGCCGGTTGTCGGCCTCGAAGGCGAAGCCGCCCTGATAGTTCAGAACGCGGTTGCGGTGGACGAAGTTGTAGAGATAGCCGACCGCCTGCCCGCCGGCGCTCACCCGGCTCAGCCGCACGGCACCCCGCGGCATCCCCTCGGCGATCAGTCTTTCGTGGAAGGGGCGGAAGGCGGCATTGGCGAAGGCGCCGGCCTGCCCACGCGCCTGCCATCCGGCCTGATGCAGCACCTCCAGCCCGGCGAAATACTCCAGCGCCTCGTCCACCGTCGTGGCGACGCGGTGTTCGAGGTCACCGCGGGCCCGGTAGAGCCGTTCGCTGCGGTTCACCGCCGCCCGTGTGTTGCGGCCCAGCCCGCCGCGAAAATCGCCGCCCGCCGCGCGCACCGTGCCGAAGTCCACCCATTGGGCGGAATTGGCAATGCGCAGTTGCAGCGTGTGGCCGGTCCGCGCCGCAACCCGCCGGGCCGCCCGCTCCGCCGCCAGGGTCAGGCCGCCCAGCACCAGCTCGTCATTGGCGCTCAACCGCTCGCCCAGCCAGTGCAGCATCGCATCCGTCACCTCGTCGGCGACACGGCGGTCGGCGAGGATGCCGTTATACTCCATGAACAGCCGATCATAGCTGCGGTCGCCGGTCTCGTGCAGCATCCAGCAGCGGCTGGGCAGCAGCCCGAACCGGCGGCGCAGGCGCGGGCAGAGCAGGGCCATCCCGACCGTCTCACCCCCCTGGCGGGCGACCAGCAGCTGCGGCTCGATCCCGTCCGGCAACTGCGCCAGCCAGGGCCCGATCCAGGTCCAGGACAGGAAGAAGGAGGGGTCGGACCGGCTTTCCAGCTCCGTCCATGCCCGTGCCAGCTCCGGCATCGACGGCAGGGGGCGCAGGGCGACCTGTATCTCGGCCGGCCGCAACTCGGCCGGCTGCATCCCGGTTGGGGTTGTGGAACCGGTCGCCCTTTGCGGAAGGGTGCCGTCGGAGTCGGTGCGTGGCCAGATGCTCATCGGCGCGGCATCTCCGGTAGATATTCTCTACCGAAAACAACACGCTGGTCAGACGAACGGTCCCGTCTACGCCGGGGCCCCTCGAATGTCTGCGCGGCGCAAACGGGTGCCGCGAAGTGGTAGGTACCTATCCGAAGTTGTCCCAATTTCCCTCTCCCTTGGGGGAGAGGGAAATTGGGACCCCGATCTCAGCGCTTCACCGTGTCGGCGGACTGGCCGAACAGGATCTTCTTGCTGTCCTCGTTCACCGTGGGCGTGCGGTTGGGATTGATCTCCTGCCCCTTTTCATAGGCGCGCACCACCGCCGGCCGCTCCTTGATCGCGGTGAACCAGCGCTTCAGGTTGGGGAAGTTGTCCAGATCCTGCTGCTGGCGTTCGTGCGGGACGATCCACGGGTAGCTCGCCATATCGGCGATGGACAGTTCGGCTCCACCCAGGAACTCGTTGTCGGCAAGGCGCTTGTCCATCACGCCATAGAGACGGCTGGTCTCCTTGACGTAGCGCTCCATGGCGTAGGGGATGCGCTCCGGCGCGTATTGGACGAAATGGTGGTTCTGGCCGGCCATCGGGCCGAGGCCGCCGACCTGCCAGAACAGCCATTCGAGAACCGTCTTGCGCCCACGCACGTCGCTGGGCAGGAACTTGCCGGTCTTCTCGGCAAGGTAGACAAGGATGGCGCCGGATTCGAACACGCTGATCGGCTCGCCGCCGTCGGCCGGGGCGTTGTCGATGATTGCCGGCATGCGGTTGTTGGGCGAGAAGGCCAGGAAGTCCGGTTTGAACTGGTCGCCGGTGGAGATGTTCACCGGCTTGAAGCTGTAGTCCAGCCCGGCTTCCTCCAGAAAGATCGTGATCTTGTGGCCGTTCGGCGTCGGCCAGAAATAGAGGTCGATCATCCCAAACCCTCCTGCGATTTATCGGCCCGACGGTCCGGGCCATGATTTCGGGAAAAAGGTTAACCGCTTCGGTCCGGCTGGCAAGCCCGCGCAGACGCGCGGCAGACCTCCAATCCCCCACACATATTTCGTTTTTCAAAATTCAGTTTCATTTTCTGACAGGCATTTTCACATCCGTCAGCGTGACCAACGATCAGACGAGGCAGCACCCCTCGATCTCCCCGACATGACGGCGGTGGACCATCCGATGATGGGCGCCTTCCCGCGCGGCGACCGGGTGGACCTGGAGCGCCTTCACGCGCTTTACTTCGCGCACGAAACGGCCGCGTGATGGGGCAGGGGATGGACGAACAAGGTATGGACGATCTGCTGAACGGGGAGCCGGAATCGGGCTTCCAGCGCTTGCTGGGCTACGCCTTGAGTCGCTGGGAGGAGGGCGAGGCGGAGCTGACGATGGCCATCGACGACCGCCACCTGAACCGGGCCGGCGTGGTGCATGGCGGGGTTCTGGTGACGCTTCTGGACACGGTTTCCGGATTCTCGGCAACATACTGTCCGTTCCCCGGCCGGGTAAGGCGGGTGGTGACGCTGTCCCTGTCGACGAGCTTCCTGGGTCAGGCGCGCACCGGTACGCTGATCGCCACCGGCCGGCTGCGCGGCGGCGGGCGCAAGATCGTCGGGATCGCGGCGGAGATCCGCCATGGCGACACCGGCGCCCTGATCGCCACGTCGGAAGGCATGTTCAAATACCGGCCGGGCGGCGAAAATCGGGAGGGAACCGAGCTATAAGCGGACAACTGACCGTCGCGCGCCAGGGCCGCGTGATGGTGCTGACGATGGACGATGCGGCCACCAAGAACGCGCTGGAGCCGGAGATGATGGCCGCCGCCCGCGACGCGCTGGTGCAGGCGGCCGGGGATCCGGGGGTGGGCGCCATCGTCCTGACCGGGGCCAACGGCACTTTCTGTTCCGGCGGCAATCTGGGCCGGCTGCTCGGCAACGCCAAGGCCGACCCGGAGATGACGCGCACCAGCCTGGAGCACTTCCATGGCTGGACCCGCGCCATGCGTGCCTGCCCCAAGCCGGTGATCGCCGCCGTCGAGGGGGCCGCCGCCGGAGCGGGATTCTCGGTGGCACTGGGCTGCGACCTGATCGTCGCGGCGGAGGATGCCGTGTTCACGCTCGCCTATGTGAAGGTCGGACTGAACCCGGACGGCGGAGCGTCGGCCTTCCTCGCCCGTGCCGCGACGCCGCAGCTGGCCGCCGAGATCATGTTTGAAGGCGGCAGGATCGGCGCGGCACGGCTGGCCCAGCTCGCCATCGTCAACCGGGTGGTGGCGCCCGGCGCCACGCTGGCCGAGGCGCTCGCCTGGGCGGAGCGGCTGGCGGACGGGCCGACGCTCGCCATCGGCCGGGCCAAGCGGCTGATCGAGAGCGGCTTCGGCGCGCCCGACGACCAGCTCGACCGCGAGGCCGCCTTCTTCGTCGAGGCCTTGCACGGGGCGGAGGCGGCGGAGGGCATCACCGCCTTCTTCGAGAAGCGTCCCCCCAATTACCCCCGCGCCTGAGCTTGTCGTCAGGCCAGCAGCGACAGGGTGGGATCGGGCGGGGTGGGTGCGGCGTTTTCCAGGGCGCGGACGATGTCCGACGGCGCCCCGGTCAGCCGCAGCGGCTCCGCCCGGCCGGCAAAATACAGATCGGTGCCGCCGTCGCCTGCGCTGCGCAGATAAGCGACGGCGATGGGGTTCACCAAAACGGTTTCCCCGGACGTGTCGGTCATCTCAACGAATGCCATTGCGTGTATCCTCTCTCGCGTCCGGGTAAAACGCTCTGCGATGGTGTATGTTTCCAACCCGGACGTTCAGTAGGGCGCCATGACCGGAAGGGAGTACCCCTTCGACCTCTTGAACGGAGCGGAACCGCGACAAACATGGGCGGTTCAGTTGATCGAAGCCGAACAGGCTTCGGAAACCGGATGGAACGGGCTATAAGCCCGCACCGTCATTCAAGGGAGCATGCCGTCTTGAAGGTGCTTGTCGTCGAGGACGATCCGCTGATCGGTCCGGCCGTGAAAGCCGTTCTGGAGAATGCGGGCTATACCGTGGTTGGACCGCTGCGCGACGCCGCCAAGGCTACGCGGGTCGGTGCCCGCGAATGTCCCGAACTGGCGCTGGTCGACGTCAATCTCGCCGGTGGGGAGAATGGCTTGGTCCTGGCCCGCCGCCTGTGGGAAGAGAATGGCATTCCGTCGCTGCTGATGACCGGGTTCGATCACCATGCCGCCGAAGCCCGCGCCTTCGCCATGGGCCTGCTGCGAAAGCCGGTGATGCCGGATGCGCTGGTCCAGGCCGTCGGCGCCGCCGGGGAAATCCTGGGTGGCCTGCGCCCGTCCTCTACGCCGGCCGCGCTGGAGATCTTCCACGGCTCCGCCGCCATGGCCGCCGGCCTGCCGAAGGCGCGCACGGCCTGACCGCTCACCGTCCTTGAGTTGTCAGGAAGCGCCCGCCCTTCGGCGGGCGTTTTCGTTTTCGCCTGCCGCGCGATCATTCCGGACCGGGCCTGTTGGTGTGATGGCAAGCGGGGACGAACCGGCCCCCCACCGACAAGTTTCCGGCCCGCCGCCGCACCGGCGTTGATGGGCCGCACAGCGAAAGGAATCCTCATGAAGAGCCTGATGATCGGCGCCGCCACCGCCCTGGCCCTGATGGCCGCCCCGGCCTTCGCCGCCGACAGCGGTTCAATCTCCGGCAGCCCGGCGGCCAACAGCGCCGGCTCAAGCACCAACTCCAACCAGACCAACCCGCCCTGTACGTCGAACAACCAGCTCGGCTGCGGCAGCATGGGCGGCGTGGACAGCAAGAGCGGCGCCACCAGCGGCTCGTCGTCCAATGGGTCTTCGATGGGCAACGGGTCGATGACCGGCTCGGGCTCTTCCAGCTCGACCAATGGCACCGGCGGCAACAGCCTGGGCAACAGCGGCTCGATGGGCACCGGCTCCGACGGCCCGGTCGGCACGCAGCAGCCGTCGGGCTCGATGGGTGGTTCCATGGGCGGTTCGTCCACCGGCACCGGCAGCACCGCCCGCTGATCCGGGCAGTACGGTAAAGAAGAAGGGCGCGCGGTCACCCGCGCGCCCTTTCCCGTTCCAGGCCGGCTCCGTTCCAGGCCGGCCGTCAGCCCTCGGCGGACAGCAGGGCCACCGGCAGATCCGCGAACAGCGTCGCCGCCATCACCGCGTCGCCGCCCTCCACCTCCACGCCGGTCAGGCGGTTGCGCCAGCCGGCGCCGCGCGGCAGCGGGATGGCGGTGTTGCCCCAATCGGGCTTCTCGCCCAACTGCCCGACCAACCGCGGCACGGCCACCACCACGGTTTCGTCCCCGATGCGGCGGGCATAGGCCACCACATGGTCGGCACGCTCGCCGGTCGCCTCCAGCGGCAGATATTCGCCGGCGCCGAAGACCTCCGGCATCTCGCCACGGACCGCCAGGGCCTGACGGGTCACCGCCAGCTTCACGGCACCGTCGGTCCAGCGTTCCAGCAGGCCGGCAACCGCGCCATGCTCCACGAGGCCCTCGACCTCCTCCAGCATCGTGCGGCGGGCGTCATAATCCACCGGCAGCCGGTTGTCCGGATCGACGAGGCTGAGGTTCCACAGCTCGCAGCCCTGATAGATGTCCGGCACGCCCGGGCTGGTCAGCTTCAGCAGGGTCTGGGCGAGGCCGTTGACCATGCCGATGCGGGCCAGGGACGCCTGGAAGGGCAGGAAGGATTCCAGGAAGGCATTCCGGCGGGTCACGTCCAGCGCATCGTGGATGAAGCTGACGACCGCCCCCTCATAGGCCTCGTTGGGTGCGGCCCAGGTCGAATGCACCTTGGCCTCGCGCATCGATTTGGTCATGGCGCCGACGATGCGCTCGGCGAAGGCGGTCATCGCCGACTGCTCGATCCGGTCGACCGAGGCACCGGTCAGCTCCGCCGGCCAGGCACCGAGCAGCAGCTGATAGAACAGATACTCGTCGTTGCGGTCGGGCGGGGCGGTGCCTTCCACATCGCCGCGGCGGGCGCGCAGAAGCCGGCTCCAGGTCTGGACCTGCCGCTCCCACTCCTCCGGCATCTCCGACAGGGCGTAGAGCCGGGCGCGGGTGTCCTCGCCGCGCTTGGTGTCGTGGGTCGTGCTGGCCAGCATGTTGCCGGGCCAGTTGCGGGCCCGGTCCTGGTTGGCGCGGTGGAAGGCCGAGACGCTGACGCCGAAATGGTCGGGATGGCCGCCGACCTCATTCAGCGCCACCAGCCGGTTGTAGCGGTAGAAGGCGGTGTCCTCCAGCCCCTTGGCCATCACCGGCCCGCTGTACTGCTGGAAGCGCATGGCGAAGCGGGTGACCTGCCGATGGCTGTAGCCGCTCTTGGGCGCGGCCACCAGATCGGTGGTCAGCAGGCGTTGCAGGAAATCATAGACCGAACTGTCCGGCCCCTGCTCGACCCGCCGCGCCTGCGAGATCGCCCAGTCGATGTCGCGGCGGTCCAGATCGCTCGGCACGCCGCCGTCGACATAGGTGCGATAGACGGGGAAGCGGGCGATGGTCTCCTTCAGCGCCTGATGCAGGATGTTGGCGGTGAAGTCGGCGGTGGCGGGGTTGGAGCGAGCGATGCGCGCCGCCTTGCGCGACAGCACGTTCAACTCGCTCGCCATCTCGCTTTCCATGATGCGGATCTTGCACTGCCGCACCACCTCCTCGAAATTGTCGCGCCGGCCGATGAAGTCGGCATAGAGACGGGTGAAGGCCTCTTCCGCCTTGGGATCGACGAACAGGCCACCCATCAGGTTGGCGTATTCGTAGCCGGTGGTGCCGTCTATCTGCCAATCCTCGCGCAGCCGCTCATGCCGGGCCAGGATCTTCTCGACCACCAGATAGAAGGGCTTGGAGGACGCGGCGACCAGCCGCTCGCAATAGCCCTTGGGGTCGATCAGCCCGTCGATGTGGTCGATGCGGATGCCGTCGAGCGTGCCGTCCTCCACCATCTTCAGCACCATGCGGTGGGCAACGTCGAACAGCTCCGGCTCGTCCATGCGCAGGCCGGCCAGTTCGTTGATGTTGAAGAAGCGGCGGTAGTTGATGTCGTCGGCGGCCACCTTGAAATAGGCGACGCGCCAGTTCTGGCGGCCGATCAGCTCGTGCAGGTGGCCCCAGCTGTCAATCTCTCCCTGATAGCCGCGGAAGACGGACAGCCGCTGGTTGATCGCGTCTGCCACATCCGGCCGGGTCGCAACCAGCGTCGCCAATTCCGCCTTCTGAACGCCGGCCCGCGCGATCTGATGGGGCCGGGCATAGGCAAGATGGGCGAATGCGTCGCCGATGCGCTCCAGATCCGGGTGATCGGTGCCCAGGATGGTGCCGTAATCCTGCGGTCGCACCGGCAGCTTGTGGCTGTCATAGGCCCAGACGGCGAAGCTTCCGGTCTCACTGTCGAAACGCAGAATCCAACCCGCCCGACACCAGAACAGCGCCATACTGGTCGCCCAGGAAGGGCACCAGAAGCTTGCCCTGGAGATAGCGGTAGTCGGATTCCCATTCGATGTCGAAATACCCGGCATACGGGCTTTCCAGCCCCCACTCCAACACGTTCAACCACCATTCGTTGTCGGCGCCGCCGACCCCCATGTGGTTGGGAACGAAGTCCAGGATCTGGCCCAGCCCGTTGCGCTTCAGCGCCTCCACCAGATCGCGGAAGTCGTTCTGGTCGCCGACCTCCGGATTCAGCTCATTGTGGTTGACGATGTCGTAGCCGTGGGTGCTGCCCGGCCGCGCCTTCATATAGGGGGAGGCGTAGAGATGGCTGACGCCCAGACGGGCGATGTAGTCGGCGATGGCGGCGGTGCGGTCGAAACCGAACTCGCCATTCAGTTGGACCCGGTACGTCGCACGAGGGATGGGCTTGCCGGCGGCGGGGGCCATGGGTGTGTGCTCCTCGGAATGGGAAGGGCGGAGTGGGAAAGGACCAGGGTGTCAGGTGCGGACGGGGGCGGAGGACGGACGCGCCGCCGCCAGGATGTCGGCGACCGCCGCCGGTTCCGGCGCGTCGGCCAGTTCCTCCAGCGTCATCGACAGCTTGCGGCGCCAGTTGGGGTACTGGTCGGTGGTGCCGGGCAAATTGACCTGATCGCGCTCTCGCGTCAGGTCGTCCAGCTGCGCCACCGCCAGGGCGGCGTTGGTGCGGGCGAGGAAGGCGTGGACCGCATGGTCCAGCGCCTCGTCATAGGGGCTGTCGGCGTCGAAGCCGGCGGGCAGGGCGATCCCGGCGGTACGCAGGGCATCGACCAGGGCGCCGCGGTCGGCCGACCGGCGGACCTGCTGCTTCTCCTCCTCGTCATCGGCCGGATAAAGGCCAGTCTCGGCCTTCAGCGTGATGTCGTCGCCTTCCCACCAGCCCCGCAGCGTGGCGAGGTCATGGCTGCCGACGGTGGCGAGCGCCAGTTCCGGATACTCGTCCGGCCCCTTGAAGGCGCCGTCCTCGGTCCATTCAAAGAAGACGACGCGATAGCTCAGCACCCCGGCCTCGGTCATCCGCTCGCGGAAGCCTTCCGGCACGGTGCCGAGATCCTCGCCGACGACGAGGCAGCGGTGACGCTGGCTTTCCAGCGCCAGGATGCCCAGCAGATCCTCCATCGGATAGGCGACATAGGCGCCCTCGCCCGGCGGACGGCCGTCCGGGATCCAATAGACATGCTGCAACGCCATCGCATGGTCGATGCGCAGCGCCCCAGCATGGCGCATGTTGGCGCGGACCAGATCGATGAAGGGCTGGTATCCCGCCGCACGCAGCGCCTGGGGATGGAAGGGCGGCAGCCCCCAATCCTGGCCGGCCGGGTTGAACAGGTCGGGCGGGGCGCCGACATGGGCGGCGTCCACCACCGCCTGCGGCGTCATCCAGGTCTCCGCCCCGCTGGCATCGGCACCGACCGCGAGGTCGCGGTAGAAGCCGATGGCCATGCCGAGTTCGGCGGCCCGTTCCGCCGCCAGACGCAGCTGGTCGTCCGCCAGCCATTGCAGCCAGGCGAAATAAGCGACACGGTCGGAATGCTCCTTGGCAAACTGCTCCACCGCCGGGGCCGTCGCATCGTGGAATTCCGCCGGCCACCGGTGCCAATCCGCCTTGCCCTCGGCGGCGAAGCGTTCGCGCAGCGCCTGGAAGGTGGCGAAACGCTCCAATCCGATGCCGCCCTCTGTCCGGAAAGCGTCGAAGGCGGCGCGGCGCTCCGGCTTGGCCGAGGCCTGGAAGCTGGCGAACAGCTTTTCCAGCATCGGCAGCTTCAGCCCGGACACCGCCGTGTAATCGACGTTGGCCGTGGCGCGGGCCGCGTCCAGCGCCTGCCGGAACTCCGGCGAGGCGACCTCCTTCCGCAGATCCGCATCGTCGAGGAACTCCGCCACCGCGGTGACGTCGATGTAGAGCGGGTTCAGGAACAGCCGGCTGGCCGGGGAATAGGGGCTGGCATGCTCGGGATTGTCGAGGAACATGGCGTGCAGCGGGTTCAGCCCGATCACCGCCGCCCCGCGCGCCGCCGCGATGTCGGCCAGCGTCCGCAGGTCGCCGAAATCGCCGATGCCCCAGTCATGCCCGCTGCGCAGGGTGTAGAGCTGCGCCGACAGACCCCACAGCTTTTCCCCCACCAGCATCGGCGTCGGCAGATGGCAGCGGGGGGGCGCCAGGATCAGGCGGGTCTCCGCAATCCCATGCTCCGTCTCCACCCGCAGCGTGTGGTAGCCGGCCTGGGCCACCTTGCCCAGCGGCAGGCGCCGCTCGGCATAGGTCACGTCCCCGGCGGTGATGCAGCGGCAGCGCGGCAGGCTGCCGAAGCCGACGACGCCGCTCTGCGTCTCCCCGCCTTCCAGCGTCAGGGTGTAGCGCAGGGTGCGGGTGCCGTGGGGCAGGGTGACCGGCACGGTGACCGCCTCGCCCGCCCGGCGGACCACCGCCGACGGCAGGGCGCGGCCATACTCCTCCTCGTCGAGCCGGTCGAGATGGGCGAGTGCGGCGGCCTCATCCCCCGCCTCCACCCCCATGGCCGATAACAGGGCGCGGACGGTGTCCTCGCTGGCCGTCACGGTTTCCCCGGCGGCATTGTCGAAGGAGCGCTCCACCCCCATGCGGTCGGCCAGCCGGTCGAGTGCGGAGGCTTCCTCCAGCCACAGCACCACCGACCAGGGGCCGAGCGTGTCGCCGGTCAGCCCGGCACCCTCCGTCCACAGCACGCGGCCATTGGCCTCGGGGAAGCCGGACGCCGGGCTGTCTGCCAGATTGGCGAAGGCATGCAGGCGGCTGCCGTCGCCCAGCTTCCAGCAGACGGTCAGGCCGGTCTTGCCCGCCACGCCGTGGCTCGACGCACCGCCGGGAACGCCGTCCAGCCGCGGCACGATCTCCGCCCGCCGCAGGGCAAGCGCCCGACGATACCAGTCGAGCCAGCCGGCATGTCCCGGTGCCCCGCGGGCCTCCCAGTCCAGTTTGGCCGACTCCGCAGTCTCCGGCGCGGTGGGGTCGGGGATGCGGGCACGGGCCTCGGGGTCCTGGAATTCGGGGAACTTGGCGAACTCTTCCGCCCGGCCCTTGCGCACCGCTTCGGCCAGCTCGTCGCCGAAGTCGCAGAAGAAGGGGAAGGGCTTGGCCGATGCCCATTCCTCGCCCATGAACAGCATGGGGATGCCGGGCCCCAGCAGATAGAGGATGGTGGCGGCGCGAACGGCCTCGGGCTTGGCGATGTGGGAGATGCGCTCGCCGAAGGCGCGGTTGCCGATCTGGTCGTGGTTCTGGATGAAGGTGACGAAGGCGGTCGGCGGCAGATGGGCCGACGGCTCACCGCGCAGCTCGCCGTCGCGGTAGGCCGACGGCTCGCCCTGGAAGGAGAAGCCTTCCGCCAAGGTGCGGCCCCATTTTGCCGGATCGTGGGCATAGTCGGCGTAGTAGCCGCCATCCTCGCCGGTCGCCGCGCTGTGCAGGCAATGGTGCAGGTCGTCGTTCCACTGGGCGGAATGCCAGCGCGGGTCGCCCTCGCGGTGGCGGGCCAGGAAGCGCGCCTGGTTGGCATCGTTCTCCAGCACCAGATGGACATGGCGCTGGTTCTGGAAATGGCTGTGAACCCGCTCCGCCAGCTCTTCCAGGACATGGCGGTCGCTGTCGTCGATGATGGCATGGACGGCGTCGAGCCGCAGGCCGTCGAGGTGGAACTCTTCCAGCCAATAGAGCGCGTTGTGGACGAAGAAGTCGCGCACCGGCCCGCTGCGCTCGCCGTCGACGTTGATCGCCGCCCCCCAGGGGGTCTTGTGCCGCTCGGTGAAGAAGCTGTTGGCGAAGGCGTGGAGGTAGTTCCCCTCCGGCCCGAAATGGTTGTAGACGACGTCGAGGAAGACCATCAGCCCGCGGGCATGGGCCTCCTGCACCAGAACCTTCAGAATCCTCCGGCCGGCCATAGGCGCTGTCGGGCGCGAAGGGCAGCACGCCGTCATAGCCCCAGTTGCGCGTTCCGGGGAAGTCGGCGACCGGCATCAGCTCGATGGCGGTGACGCCCAGCTCGACCAGATCGTCCAGCCGCTCGATGGCCGACAGGAAGGTGCCGCCGGGCGTGAAGGTGCCGACATGCAGCTCGTACAGCACCGTCTCGTGCCAGGGCCGGCCGGTCCAGGCGGCGTCGGTCCAGGCATGGACGCCGGGGTCGATCACCTCGGACGAGCCATGCACGTCGTCCGGCTGGAAACGCGAGGCCGGATCCGGCACCGCCAGCCCGTCCGGCAGGACGAAGCGGTAGCGGCTGCCCGCCTGCGCCCGCGCGGTGGTCAGGCTGAACCAGCCGCCGCCCTGATCCTCCATCGCCACCGGCTGCCCGCCGTCGTCGAGCGACAGCAGCACGGACGCCACCGACGGCGCCCAGATCGAGAAACGGACGGAGCCGTCGGCCTGCACCTCCGCCCCGAAGGGCATGGAATGGCTGCGCCGCCGCTCGTCCACCGGGGCGATGCGGTCACGGTCGCGGCTGGCGATCTCGGGGCCGGCATCGGCGCGGATGATGGCGGTGACGCCGGCCAGCGGGATCGCCACCCAGCCCGGCCGGTTGGCAAGCTCGTAGCCGACCTCATACAGCGCCTTTTCCAGCAGGAACAGCTTCAGCAGGGCCGGGGCCGCCTGCGGATCGCGCGGGAAGCCGGGGCAATCGCCGATGGCGGTGCGGTAGCCATCGAGGAAGGCGGCCGATGCCGCCCCCTCCCACCAGGACAGCCACGCCGTACGGGCGTCGCGCGCAGACGCGTCGAGACCGGCCGGCAACCCGTCGCGCGCCATGGCGGCGGCATAGGCGATGGACCGCAGCATCCCAGCGACATCGCGCAGGATGCAATGCTTGGCCCGCCGCTCGGCCAGCGGGCGCATCGGCTCGCCTTCGAAATCGACGATCTGCACGTCGCCGCGCGACACCAGCACCTGACCCAGGTGATAGTCGCCGTGCAGCCGCATGGCGCTGAGATCGGCGGTCGCCGGGATCAGCGCGTCGATCTGCGCCATCACCGCCGCCTCGCTGGCGGCAAGCGCGTTGGCCTGTGCCGAAATCGCCGGGTCCAGCGCCGGCCCCGCGGAACGCAGCCGTTCCAGCACGCGCTTGGCCAGGCTGCGCACGCCGCCCGCCCACTCCGTCAGCCGCTCCGCCGTCGCCGGCTCCGGCGTGAAGGCGTCGCCGCCGCCGGGGGTGGCGAGCGCCCGGTGCAGCTCGGCCGTCCGCTGCCCCAGCAGGCGGAGGAAGGCGACGCTGTCGGCATCGGCGGCCTTGGCCGCGTCACTGTCCGCGAAGCGGGCGACGCGGTCGTTGAGGTAGCCGGTGACATGCCCCCAGGCGTCCTTCGCCTCCGGCACCAGTTCCTGCATGACGCACAGCGTGGTGGAGCCGGAGCTGTTGGCCCGCTCCACCCAGCCCAGCAGGGCCGGCGTGTTGGGGAACTGCGCCACCTCGGTCAGGAATCGGCTGACCTCCAGTTCGGGATGGATGCCGGGCTCCAGCTTGCGCAGGCCCTTCAGGATGGCGCTGTCGCCGATACGGATGGAGGTGTTGGACTGCTCCGCCGTCATCCGGTGCAGCGGGGCGTCGGCGCGCAGCCGGTCGGCCATCGCCTCGCAGGCACGGGTGTGGCCGGCGGTCAGGCCGGCGGACAGCGCCGTTTCGCCGGGCACCGTGTCGCGCTTCAGGATGGCGCCCAGCAGCGCGCGGACCACGCCGTCATCGGCATAGCCGTCACGCAGCCGGCCGTGACTTTGCAAATCGTTGGAACCGGCGATGGCCGATGCATCCTCGCCGGTGCCGCGGTCGAGGATCAGGGGAAGCTGATAGAGCTGAGGATCACGCCCCGGCGGTTCGACCCGCAGCAGGCAGAGCTGGGCCTGTGCCCCGCCGGCCAGCGGCAGCGGCAGGGCATCGACGATGCGCACGACCGGCCGTCCGGCGTCCTTCGCCGCATACCAGCGGCGGGTCAGCAGATGGTCCGGCAGCAGGTCGTCCTGGAGGCGGGACAGGATCTCGCTTTCCAGCGGGTTCGCCAGCACGGACGGCTGGGCATGTGGCTGCGGCGCAGTGGGCACGAGTGCTCCTCCCCTGTTGAGCGCTGGGTGGCACGTCGCTCAAGCAGCACGGAGGGGCAGCACGGAGCGAAGGAGTTCCCGCACCCGCAAAGCCGCTTCCACGAACGACCGCGCCCTTCTCCCAAAAGAGTTGTCAGACGGTACGCGGGTGGTGCGGCAGATGGGCGATGCGGCCGATCCGCTCGGCCACTTGAAGGGCCTCGACCACATCGTCCAGACGGCCGTCGCGCATCAGGTTGTGCGCGTAGGTGTTCAAGGCGGCGACGACGGCCCGTTCATCGGACACCCCGCGGGCCGGCTGCCCGTTCGGGTCGAGCACGGTGGCGCCCAGCGCCGCCATGGCCTCCGCGGTCAGGTTCACGGCCTCCGACAGGCCCTCTTCGTCGTCATCCGCGGCGGTCAGGATCGGTTCCAGAAGCTCCGCAAGGAGACGGGGGGTCATGGTGCTAATCCTCGGTGACATTCTCAGGCCGTCCCCTTCGACGTCGGTGCTGCACGGTCTATCGGTACAACAGCGGGAACGAAGGAAAGGTCCGTCCCACAGCACCACCCGCGGCGCCGGCCGGACGGGTGGAGACGGCACATGGGAACCGGCAGGACCGCTGGCAAGCTTGGGCGTTCGTCAACTGCCCCGATGGGGGGGGTGCAGGGCAGGCCTGCCGGGCCCTCGGGCGGCCATCCCGTCAGGTCGGGGAAACCGAGAACCAGTTGGCCGAGACCTGCCACTGCTTCACATTGTCGAGCGAAAGCGTGAAGCCGTTGCCGGTAACCCCCGATGGCGGAAGTCCGAGTTCGCCGTTGGTGAAGCTGGCCGCCACGCCCATTCCGTCCGCACGATCGGTGAAGCGCGCCATGATGTCGGACAAACTGAGCGAGGTGTGGCGGAAGCTCAGCACATCGACGCCCGGCTGGAAATCAGTGACCGTCGTCACCGTCGTTCCCGACCACAGGACATAGGAATTGCCGCCGAGCCCCGGATAGGAGGACCAGGCCTTCGGATCCTGCCAGAGCCGGCTCGGCGGAGAGCCGAGATCGATGAGGACGGTGTCGGCACCGCTGCCGCCGGTCAGGCGGTCGTTGCCGGTCCAGGCCACCAGAGTGTCGTCGCCGTCACCGCCGCTGAGCGTGTCGTTGGCCGATCCCACCCAGGTGTAGAAGCGCGCGTCGTTGTATCCGACCGCCAGCAGATAATCGTCGCCGTCGCCCCCCTCCACGACCGCACCGCCACCCATGCCGTAACCGCCATTCAGCGTGTCGTTGCCCGCACCGCCCAAAAGGCGGATCTGGGTCGTGGTGCTCCCGGCACCGATCCAGTCGTTTACGCCGCTTCCCGCGATGGTGGGAACCGACGGGTTGTTGATCGGATTGATGAAAACCCGCATCCGCTCGACGTTGACCGGCATAGAATAGTTGAAATAGCCGCTGATGCTGTCCTCGATCAGGACAAGCTCATCGGTCCCGGCATCGGCCCCCTCGGTCACCAGCACGCCGGAGGAATGGACGTAGTAAGTGTCGTTGCCGCTTCCGCCATTCAGCGTGTCGTTCTGCGCACCATACAGCGTGTCGTCGCCGGTCTCGCCGAACAGCCTGTCACTGGAGTCGCTGTAGCCGCTGTAGGCACCGACCATGGTGCTGGTGGAAATGGTGTATCCGTCGATCCCATCGAGGATGTCGTCGCCGGATTCCGCCATTCAGGATCCGGACATGGCCGGGCGCTCCGTCGAAGGCGATCCAATGGTCGTTGCCGTCCAGCGCCGCCATGTCGTTCGGCATGCGGCCTTCGCGCCTGCCGAAGGCGTCGTAATGGGTGCGGGCGGTCATCCAGCCGGCATTCACCGCATCGCGGACGTCCGGATAGGCCTGGAGATACCACGTCTCGTCGAAAGCGCCCGACGGGGCAGGGGGAAGCGGTGGAGTGGGCTTCGCATAGAAGGCCACCCCCTCGTAGCGATAGCTCGACAGGCTCGCCATCACCCCGTCCCGCTCGCTTTCGGAGGCGGTGAAGAAATGACTGCCGGTCGCCGTGTCGAGGAAGCGGTAGACGGGCTGGGAGAATTGATGGTCCGGAGTTGCGGAGACGAGGAAGGCCTGCGGGTCCTCCAGACGGTAACGGTCCGCCATGTTCTGGAGGATGTAGTCCCGCTCGGTGACGCTGGCGGTGTAGAAATGCTCTCCCGTGTCCAGCCTGACGAAGCGGGCGACCGACACCGGATCGCTGGCGCCGCCCCCTTGCAGGAAGGCGACGCCCTCATAGCTCATGTCGGCCATCCCGGCGATGATGCCGTCCCGCTCGGCCGTGCTCGCCGTATAGAAATGCTCTCCCGTCCTGCGATTGAAGAAACGGAAGGCTTTTGAATTCACCCCGTCCATCGCCGCACCCGAGATTGCCGCCGATCAACCCCCGGTAGGGTGCCGCAATAACCCTTCGGCGACAATGACCATTCCGTTCGCCGAATGGGCCATAAAATGTCGCAGGCCCTCAGTCGAGGAAGTCGTCGCGGCTCAGCCCGTAGCGCTTGAGCTTGTCATAGAAGGTCTTGCGCGGGATGTTGAGTGCCTCGATGGCGGCCTTCACGCTGCCGCGGTGGCGGGCGAGTTCGGCCTGGATCAGTCCTTTCTCGTACAGATCGACCTGTTCGGCCAGCGACAGGGGGGAGGGTGCCGAGACCGCCACCGGCGCCACATCCTCCAGCCCAAGAACGAAGCGGTCGGCCGCATTGCGCAGCTCGCGGACATTGCCCGGCCAGTCCTGCCCCATCAGGCGCTGCATCTGCTCACGGCTCGGCACCCGCGGCTCGCGGTTGTAGCGGGTGGCGGCCTGGGCGACGAAATGCTGGAACAGCAGGGGAATATCGTCGCGCCGCTCACGCAGCGGCGGAATGGTCAGCACCACCACATTCAGCCGGTAATAGAGGTCGGCCCGGAATTTCCCGGCATCCGCCGCCTGCCGCAGGTCGGATTTGGTGGCGGCGACCACCCGCAGGTCGACCGGCACCTGCTCGTTCGATCCCAACGGTTCGACCACCCGTTCCTGGATCACCCGCAGCAGCTTGACCTGCAAGGCCAGCGGCATGCTCTCGATCTCGTCCAGGAACAGGGTGCCGCCGCCGGCATGCTCGATCCGGCCGACCCGGCGCTTGGCGGCGCCGGTGAAGGCGCCGGCCTCATGCCCGAACAGCTCGCTTTCAAAGATCGATTCCGGCATGGCGCCGCAGTTCAGCGCGACGAAGGGGTTCTTGCGCCGGCCGCTGGCGGCGTGCAGCGCGCGGGCGACCATCTCCTTGCCGGTGCCGGTCTCGCCGAACACCAGAACGTCGGCGTCGGTGTCGGCGACCGCGGCGATGGTGGTGCGCAGCCGCTCGATGCCCGGCGTGCGGCCGACGATGCTCTCCGCCGGGTCGACGCCCCCGGCGATCTGCGCCCGCAGCCGGCGGTTCTCCATCACCAGCCGGCGCTTCTCCACCGCGCGCCGCGCCACCTCGGTCAGCCGGTCGGACGGGAAGGGCTTCTCCAGGAAATCATAGGCGCCGTTGCGCATCGCCTCCACCGCCATCGGCACGTCGCCGTGGCCGGTGATCAGGATGACCGGCAGGTCGGGATCGATCTCCTGCACCCGCGCCAGCAGGGCCAGCCCGTCCATCTGCGGCATGCGCACATCGGTGACGAGGCATCCCGGCCAGTCGCGGCCGACATGGCGCAGGGCACGCTCCGCCCCGTCGCAGGCCGTCACCTCGAACCCCGCCAGCTCCAGCGCCTGCTGCCCGGCCAGCCGCACCGCGCGCTCGTCATCGACGAAGATCACGCTGCCGACGGCCACCGTGCCGGCGACCTCGGGAATGGACCGGCTCATTGACTCTGCTCCTTGGGAGGCTGCTCCGCGGCGGTCAGCCGCAGGGTGAAGACGGCGCCATGGCCGGGCTTCCCGGTGCGGTTGGCGGCGGTCAGGCTGCCGCCGAAATCCTCGACGATGCCATGGCTGATCGACAGCCCGAGCCCCAGCCCCTCGCCGGCTTCCTTGGTGGTGAAGAAAGGGACGAACAGGCGGGGCAGGTCGGCCTCGGCGATGCCGCTGCCGGTGTCGGCGACACTCAGCAGGGCCTCCCCCTCGGCCGCGACCAGCCCGATGCGCAGGCGGCGCACCGGACAGCCGCGCATGGCGTCGGCGGCATTGCCGATCAGATTGACCAGAACCTGCTGGAGCCGCACATCCTCAGCCACCACCCGGACCGGCTGGTCGGGCAGATCGGCCTCGACGACGATGTCGTCGCGCCGCAGCTTGGCCTCCAGCAGGGCCAGCGCCTGGGTCACCGCGCCCTGCACCGACACAGACCCCAGCGTGCCGGAGGCGCGGCGGGCGAACCCCTTCAACTGGCGGGTGATGGCGGCCATGCGGTCGGTAAGCTCGGCGATCTCCGCCAGATTGTCGCGCACCGAGTCCAGCCGCCCGCGTTCCAGCAGCACCACCGCGTTGTCGGCGAAGCTGCGCATGGCGGCCAGTGGCTGGTTGATCTCATGGGCGATGCCGGCCGACATCTGGCCGAGCGCCGCCAGCTTGGCCGCCTGGGTCAACTCGTTCTCCGCCGCGCGCAGGTCGGCGGTGGCGGCGGCGACCCGGCGCTCCAGCTCCGCCCGCGATTCCTCCTGCAGGGCGATCCGCTCCACCAGGGCGACCCGGCGCAGCGCCACGGCATAGGCGGCGAGCGCCGCCATCGCCACCGACGCCGCGGCCAGCAGACCGGCGACCCAGGCATGGGCAGTCACCGGGTCCAGGCTGGTCAGGCTGTGCAGGGTCCAGTCGCCGCCGGGCATGGCGACCGAGGTCAGCAGATAGCGTCTCTGCCCGTCCTTCTCCTCCAGGGCGATGCGGTCGGCAGCACCGCCGAAGGCCCAGGGCAGCACGTCCAGCCCCTCGCTGGTGCCTTCCGGGATGATCGGCAGGCTGATCGGCAGGCGGCGGGGCAGGGCGTGATAGCGCCAGGACGGCACGTTGGTGATGAAGACCACCCCGTCGCGGTCGGTCACCAGCAGCCTCTCCTGCCCCGGCGTCCAGGCCGCTTCCAGCCGGTCGAAGCCCAGCTTCAGCACCACCGCCCCCACTGTGCGGTTTTCCGCCACCACCCGGTTCGCGGTGTAGAAGCCCGGCACCAGCGACGTCGTGCCCAGCGCGAAATGGTGGCCCTCGCCCTGGTCCATCGCCATACGGAAATAGGGCCGGTAGGAGAAATTCTCGCCTACGAAGCTGGCCGGACTGTTCCAGTTGCTGGCGGCCACCGTCGTTCCCTTGGCGTCCATCACATAGAGCGCCAGCGCATCCAGCGCGCGGGCGATGTCCTGGAGCTTGCGGTTCAGCCGGTCGACGGCATCCGGCGTCGGGTTGGCCAGCAGAGCGCGCACCTCCGCATCCTGCGCCAGGGCGAGCGGTACGGCGGCATGCCGCTCCAGCTCCGCCCGCAGATTGGCGTTGTAGAGCGCCAGCTGCGCCCGGGCGCTCTCCCGCAGATCCTCCTGCGCCAGCGACGAGGCCCAGCCCGCCGCAAGCCCGGCCGCCACCGGCACGCCCAGCAGCAGGGCGGCCAGCAGCAGCCGGCGCGGCCGTTCCAGCGCCCGCGCCACCAGCTGCGCCGCCGGCGAGAGCGTCACGGCCGGGGTGGGGATGGTGGTTGAATTCTGTCGCCTGTTCGCCCGGATGGATAAGCAACGCGGCCCCTGATCATGCTGCGCCGCAACAATGATGCCGCAGCGCTGTGAAGTGTGTGGATTTTCGCACATCGCCGGACCCCGTGTCGTGCGGATTCTCGCCCTCGCCATTTCGCCAAATGCTTGATGTTGCTGGATTCAGCAATTGGCCCATCGCTTGCTTTCATAGGCAATCAGTTGGGGGCCGCCCGCCCAGCCGGCGCCGAATGCCGGACGAAAGAACGGGCACCCCGCCAGGAACGCCGTTCTGAGGAACGCCACGAGGAGAGAGCAGCATGAGCGCAGACGCGACCGCCGGCCACCGGGGTGCAATGAACCAGGGCACGGTGAAAAAGCCCTTCTACACCAACCTGACCTTCCAAGTTCTGACCGCCATCAGCATCGGCATCCTGCTGGGGCACTTCTACCCGTCCATCGCGGTGGAGATGAAGCCGCTGGGCGATCTGTTCATCAAGATGGTCAAGATGGTCATCGGCCCGATCGTCTTCCTGACGGTGGTGACCGGCATCTCCTCCATCGGCAACCTGAAGAAGGTCGGCAAGGTCGGCGGCAAGGCCCTGCTGTATTTCGAGGTGGTGACCACCTTCGCGCTCGGCATCGGCCTGATCGTCGTCAACCTCGTCCGCCCCGGCGCCGGCATGAACATCGTCCCCGGCCAGCTGAAGGCCGACGCGGTGCAGAAATACGCCACCTCCGCCAAGGAACACGGCTTCATGGACTTCGTCGTCGGCATCGTTCCCGACAACGTGGTCGGCGCCTTCGTCCAGGGCGACATGCTGCAGATCCTGTTCTTCGCGGTGGTGTTCGGCGTCGCACTGTCCGCCATGGGCCAGAAGGGCAAGGTCGTCGAGGACATCTTCGACAAGATCAGCCATGCGCTGTTCGGCGTGATCGGCATCCTGATGCGCGTCGCCCCGGTCGGTGCCTTCGGCGCCATGTCCTTCACCATCGGCAAGTACGGCATCTCGTCGCTGACCGCTCTCGGCCAGTTGATGGCCTCGGTCTACCTCACCATGGCGATCTTCATCTTCGTCGTGCTGGGCAGCATCGCCAAGGCCTACGGCTTCAGCATCTGGAACTTCATCCGCTACATCCGCCAGGAGCTGCTGATCGTCCTCGGCACCTCGTCCTCCGAATCCGTGCTGCCGCGGATGATGGAGAAGATGCAGAAGTTCGGCTGCTCCAAGCATGTCGTCGGCCTCGTCATCCCGACCGGCTACTCCTTCAACCTGGACGGCACCTCGATCTACCTGTCGATGGCCGCGATCTTCATCGCCCAGGCCTTCAACGTCGACCTGACGATCTGGCAGCAGCTCTACATCCTGGTCATCCTGATGCTGACCTCCAAGGGTGCGGCGGCGGTCACCGGCGGCGGCTTCGTGACGCTGGCCGCCACCCTGTCGGCCACCGGCGTCCTGCCGATCGAAGGTCTGGCGCTGCTGCTGGGTGTCGACCGCTTCATGTCGGAAGCCCGTGCGCTGACCAACCTGATCGGCAACGGCGTGGCCACCGTGGTCGTCGCCAAGATGGAAGGCGAGTTCGACGAGAGCAAGGCGGTCGCCGAATACCAGCAGCACTTCAAGGAGCCGGCCCTGGCCCGTCTGTGAGCAGCTGCACAAGACGCGCGGCAAGCATGCGCGGGCCGGTTTTGGAAATTCCAAAGATGATCCATCCGGCCCGGCAAAGGTTCCTGTAAGATCAGGGGGACGCTTCGATTTGGTTCGAATCGTCCCTTTCTGTATTCCCAGTGGTTGGCGCATCAGTCCGAATGGGCTATAACCGCCATCCAGGTGAAGTGAACCCAAAGAATTAACTGAAATCTCGTTAACCGGAGGAAGAGACCCGATGTCCGGCGATTTTGAGGCGATGGCGCTCGAGTATCACCGCAACCCGCGGCCCGGCAAGCTGGCAGTCGTCGCGACCAAGCCCATGGCCAACCAGCGCGATCTTGCACTGGCCTATTCGCCGGGCGTGGCCCATGCCTGCACCGCCATTGCCGAGGATCCGTCGAAGGCGGCGGAGCTGACGGCGCGCGCCAATCTGGTTGCCGTCGTCACCAACGGCACCGCGGTGCTGGGGCTGGGCAACATCGGACCGCTGGCCGCCAAGCCGGTGATGGAAGGCAAGGCCGTCCTCTTCAAGAAGTTCGCCGGCATCGACTGCTTCGACATCGAGCTGAACGAGCTGGACGTCGATGGTCTGGTCGATACCATCGTCCGGCTGGAGCCGACCTTCGGCGCCATCAACCTGGAAGACATCGCCGCCCCGGCCTGCTTCGAGATCGAGCGCCGCTGCCGCGAGCGCATGAAGATCCCGGTGTTCCACGACGACCAGCACGGCACCGCCATCGTGGTGGGTGCGGCCGTGCTGAACGGGCTGGCCCTGGTCGGCAAGGACATCTCGAAAGTCAAGGTCGTCTCCACCGGCGGCGGGGCCGCCGGCATCGCGTGTCTGGACCTGATGCTGTCGCTGGGGGTTCGCCGCGAGAATGTCTGGCTGGTCGACCGCATCGGCGTGGTCCACAAGGGCCGCAACGAGGAGATGAACGAGTACAAGGACGCCTACGCGCACAATACCGAGGCGCGCACGCTGTCCGACGTCATCGACGGCGCCGACATCTTCCTCGGCCTGTCGGGTGCGAAGGTGCTGAAGCCGGAGCTGCTGGCCCGCATGGCCGACAAGCCGCTGATCCTGGCGCTCGCCAATCCGGAGCCGGAGATCATGCCGGATCTGGCCCGCGAGGCCCGTCCGGACGCCATCATCGCCACCGGCCGCTCCGACTTCCCCAATCAGGTCAACAACGTCCTGTGCTTCCCCTTCATCTTCCGCGGTGCGCTGGACGTCGGCGCCACCACGGTGAACGAGGCGATGAAGATCGCGGCGACACACGCGATGGCCAACCTCGCCCGCGCCGAACCGTCGGACGTGGTGGCTGCGGCCTATGTCGGTGAATTGCTGCGCTTCGGCCCCGACTACATCCTGCCCAAGCCCTTCGACCCGCGCCTGATCGTCGAAGTCTCCTCGGCCGTCGCCAAGGCCGCGATGGATTCGGGCGTCGCCACCCGGCCGATCGCCGATTTCCGCGCCTATCAGGACCAGCTGAACCAGTACGTCATCCGGTCCGGCCTGTTCATGAAGCCGGTCATCACCAAGGCCAAGACCGCGCCCAAGCGCGTCGTCTATGCCGAGGGCGAGGATCCGCGCGTGATCCGCTGCGCCCAGGTGGTGGTTGACGACGGCATCGCGCATCCGGTGCTGATCGGCCGCCGCGAGGTGATCGAGCGCGTCATTGCCGAGATGGGCCTGCGCCTGAAGATCGGCCAGGACGTGGAGGTCATCGAGATCATCCGCGACCCGCGCTATCACAACTTCACCGAACATTACCGCAAGCTGATGGGCCGCCGCGGCGTCTCGCCCAGCCATGCCGCCAACGTGGTCCGTACCCAGCCCACCGTCTTCGGCGCCCTGATGGTCCGCCGCGGCGAAGCCGACGCGCTGGTCTGCGGCACCACCGGCCGCTTCAACGAGCATTGGGCGCACATCTGCGGCCTGATCGGCTTGCGCGACGGCGTGAAGGTCGCCGCGACGATGAACGCGCTGATCTCGCAGAAGGGCGTCCACTTCATCACCGACACCTACGTCAACCCCGACCCGACCGCCGAGCAGGTGGCCGAGATCGCCCGGCTGGCGGCGGACGAGGTGAAGCGCTTCGGCATCGAGCCGAAGGTGGCCCTGCTCTCCCACTCCAACTTCGGCAGCGCCGACACCCCGTCCGCCCGCAAGATGCGCGCGGCGGTGGAGCTGGCGTCCGAGCAGATGCCGGATGTCGAGATCGACGGCGAGATGCATGCCGACGCCGCCCTGGCCCCGGCCATCCGCAAGGAAGTGCTGCCCGACAGCCGGCTGAAGGGAGAGGCGAACCTGCTGGTCATGCCGACCCTGGACGCCGCCAACATCGCCTTCAACATGATGAAGATCCTGGGCGAGGCGCAGAATGTCGGTCCGATCCTGCTGGGCGTCCAGCGGCCGGTCCACATCGTCACCCCGTCGGTCACCACCCGCGGCCTGGTCAACATGACCGCCGTCGCCGTGGTCGATGCCCAGCTTGCCGACCCGGTCAACGCCGCTCCCACCCCGCCTGTCGGCGTGGGGGCGTAACTCAAGGGAGGGCTGGGGGCGCGGTGACTGCCGCGCCCCCATTCCACCGCACTGGAATCGTGCTATCCCTTACCCGTAGCCAACAGGAACGGCACGGGGCATGAGTAACCAGCGCATTTCCGGGCAGCGCAAATCCGGCAACACCGCTGCGGCAAGCGCCGCAGCGCTGGTCGCGCAGGCCGTGCCGCTGCACCAGTCCGGCCGTTTGGCAGAAGCCGATGCGCTTTACCGCCAAGCGCTCGCCGCCCAGCCACGCCAACCGGACGCCCTGCACCTGCTGGGCATGATCGCCTGCCAGACCGGCCGCTTCACCGATGCCGCCGACCTGATCGGGCAGGCGGTATCAGCCAGACGCGACGTTCCCGATTACCACGCCAACCTCGCCTACGCCCTCCAGGCGCTCGGCCGCCCCGCCGAGGCGGAACGCGCCGCCCGCAACGCCCTGCGCCTGCGCCGCCCGTTTCCGGAGGCGGCGAACACGCTGGGCAACGCGCTGAATGCCCAGGGCAAGGCGGCAGACGCTGCCGACGCCTATCGTGCCGCCCTGCACGCCCGTCCCGATTATGCGGAAGCAGAGGGCAACCTCGGCACCGTGCTGCGCAGTCTCGGCCGCTCGGCGGAGGCGGAGCCGCTGCTGCGCCATGCAGTGGCTGCCAACCCCTCCCTGCATGAAGCGCGCGCCGCACTCGGCCTTGTCCTGCTCGATCTGGGACGGAGCGAGGAAGGGGAGGCGGCCTTGCGTGCTGTGCTGGCCCACCGGCCGGATCATGCGCCGGCCGCCCTCGCCCTGGCGGGATCGCTGCAACGCCGCGGTGTCGATTCTCTGTCGGCCCACCGCCGCCATCTGATGCTGGAGCCGGCGGATGCCGAGGGCTGGAACGCCCATGGCCTTGCCTTCCAATCTGCCGACCGGAACGCCCCGGCCGGCGAGGCCTTCGCCCGCGCCCTGCGGCTCGACCCGACAATGGCGGAGGCGATGACCAATCTCGGCACCATCCGCCGCCTGCAAGGACGGATTCTGGAGTCCGCCGATCTGCAACGCCGGGCGCTGGATCTGCGGCCGGGTTATGCCGCCGCCCACACCAATCTTGCGCTCGCCCTTCAGGATCTCGGTGACGAAACAGCTGCCGAGCAGGCGTTCACCCACGCCCTGGAGGCCGATCCGGCGCAGGCGCTTGCCCGCTTCAACCGGGCCATCCTGCGCCTGCGCCAGGGTCGGCTGGCCGAGGGGTGGAAAGACTACGCCGTCCGCTTCGAGTCCGGCCGACTGAAGCCGAAGCGCCCTTTTAACGTCCCGGAATGGGACGGTGGCGACCTCGCCGGACGCCGTCTGCTGTTGTGGGCCGAACAGGGGCTGGGCGACGAGTTGATGTTCGGCGCCCTGCTGCCGGAGGCACTGGCACGCTTTCCCGGCACCATCGTCGAATGCGAACCGCGGCTGGTCCCGCTGTTCCAGCGCTCTTTCCCCGGCACCACCGTGCGGGAACCGACGCGACGGCCGGCCGACGCCGACTGCCATCTGGGCTTCGGCTCCTTGCCACGCCTGCTTTGGCGGACCGCTCCCGTCCCACCGCCGCCCGCCGGCTGGCTGAAGCCTGACCCGATGCGGACCGCGGCATGGCGGTCGCGTCTGGACGCTCTCGGACCCGGCCTGAAAATCGGCATCGCCTGGACCAGCCAGCGCCTCACCACCGAACGCCGCCACTCCTACACGGAGCTGGAGGATTGGGCGCCCCTGCTGCGCCTGCGCGGCTTGCATGCCGTCAGCCTGCAATATGACGGGCGGGAAGCGGAGATCGCCGCCATCGAGGAGCGCCTGGGCGTGTGCCTCCACCGTTGGCCCGACCTTGACCTGATCGCCGATCTGGAGGGCACCGCCGCCCTGATGGCGAACCTCGACCTTGTGGTCACCGTGGCGTCGTCCGCCGGGGAGATGGCGGCAGCGCTCGGCACTCCGGTTTGGCGTTTGGGCCGCCGCGACTGGACCCAGCTCGGCACCGCGGTTCGCCCCTGGTTTCCCTGCATGCGCTGCATCCAGCCCAATGCCGGCGATGGCGTCAAAGACGCCATACAAAAGGCAGTTCAGCTGCTTACCAGACTTTCCTCAGGTGAACTGTGAATCCTGCCGACTGGTTTGCCGAGGCACTGCGCCATCATCAGCAAGGAGCGCTGGACGCTGCGGAGCCCCTGTATCGGCGGGTTTTGCAAGCCGAACCGCTCCATGCCGACGCCCTGCATCTGCTCGGCGTTCTCAACCATCAGCGCAAAGACAACCTTCAAGCCGTTGATCTGATTTCCAAAGCCGTCGATCTAGTCCCCGGAGTGGCGGATTATCACGCCAATCTCGGAATCGTCTTGCAGCGTCTGGACAGGCTTGCCGAGGCCGAGGCAGCACAGCGCCGGGCATTGGAGCGCGATCCCGGCCATGTCGGCGCCCATTTCAATCTCGGGCTTGTGCTGGCGGCACAAGGCCGGATGGCGGAGGCGGCGGACCGCTATGCGGAGGCGGCACGGCTGTCGCCCGACCTGGCCGACGCCCATCTCAATCTCGGCGCCGCCCTGCAAAGTCTCGGAAAAGCGGACGAAGCGTTGGCGTCCCACATCCGCGCCGCGGATCTGCTGCCGGGAGATCCCCGCCCCTGGACCAACCGCGCCGTCAGCCTGCGCCAGCTCGGCCGGTTGGACGAGGCTGTCGAGGCCTTGCGGATGGCCTCGGCCTTCGGCGGAGGGGCCGCCGACGCCTCCGCCTTGTCCGCCTTGGCGGCCGCACTCCACGCCGCGGGGCGGATGGAGGACGCGGCGGAACGCTACGCCGATGCCCTGCGGCTCGACCCCAGAGATCCTTTCTGTCTCAATGGCTTAGGACTTTGCCTTAAGGCTCTTGGTCAGCTGGAGGACGCCGCGACCTGCTTCGACGCAGTAACCGCCATCCAGCCCGACCATGCCGATGCGCTGGACAATCTCGGCAGCGTCCGCGCCGCTCAGGGCCGCCCAGCCGAGGCGGAGACCTTGCACCGGCAGGCAGTCCATCACCGGCCGGACTTCGCCGGCGCCTGGAACAATCTGGGCAATGCCCGCCACGCCGCCGGCCGCACCGCCGATGCCTGGAGGGCGTGGCATGCGGCCTTGGCGCTGGACCCGGTGCTGGCGGAAACCCACACGAACCTCGGCAACGCCCTGCGCAGCGCCGAGCGCTTCGCCGAGGCAGAACGGTCCCAGCGCCGCGCCATCCGCCTCGCTCCGCTGGAGGCGCCGTCCCGTAACAATCTGGGCCATCTGCGCCAGGGCCGGCACGACTATGCCGGTGCCGCCGGCTGCTACCGCAGCGCCCTGGCGCTCGACCCTGCCTATGGCGAGGCATGGAGCAATCTGGGGCTGGCCCGCCAGCGGCTGGGCGACAGCGGTGAGGCGGAGCGCTGCTACGACCGCGCGCTGACCCTGCGGCCGGACCTGTCGCTGTCCCACTTCAACAAGGGCCTGTTGCGGCTGGAAGCCGGCGATCTCGACCGGGGCTGGCCCGGCTATGGCTGGCGATTCGGATCGGGTCAGGTCGGACAGGGGCGCCAGCCCCATGCCCCGGCCTGGCGTGGCGAGGATCTGACCGGCCGTCGCCTGATGATCTGGGGGGAGCAGGGGGTGGGCGACACCATCCTGTTCTCCGCCCTTTGCCCGGAGCTTGCCGGACGGGCCGTCTCCACCATTCTGGAAATCGACCGCCGTCTGGTCCCGCTGTTCGCCCGCTCCTTTCCCACCCTGAGGGTGCGGGCGGAGGCGCTGGACGGGCAGGGGCGGGAAGCGATGGCGATCCCGGACTATGACCGCCACGTGCCGATGGGGTCCTTGCCCCGTGTTCTCCGCCGCCGGCTGGCCGATTTTCCAGCGCGACCGTCCTGGCTGGTGCCCGATGCCGGGCTGGTGGAGCGGTGGCGCGAGCGGCTGGCGGCCCTCGGTCCGGGGCTGCGCATCGGCATCGGTTGGCGCAGCCAGATGATGACCTCCGAACGCAGCGCCGCCTATCTGGCGCTGGACGCTTGGGCGCCGCTGTTCGCGCTGCCCGGAATCCACTGGGTGCTGCTGCAATATGGCGAGGTGGAGGAGGAGGTCCTTCGGGCCGAGAAACGCTTCGGCATCCGCCTGCACCGCTGGGACGACCTCGACCGCAAGGACGATTTCGACGGCGTCGCCGCCCTGATCGCCGGGCTGGACCTCGTCATCTCGCCCGCCATGTCGATCGGCGAACTGGCTGGAGCGCTGGGCACCCCGGTCTGGCGCTTCGGCACCCGCGACTGGACGCAGTTGGGAGCCGGCGTGCGCCCATGGTATCCGTCGATGCGGCTGTTCCAGCCCCGCCCCGGCGAGCCGCTGTCGGCGACGATGGCCGACATGGCGCGTGTGTTGAAGTCACTCTCCCCCAAACGGATACCCTCTCCCCCCCGGGGAGAGGGCTGGGTGAGGGGGCCGCACAGCACGGATTCTCGGGAAAACAACGCGCCGCGTCCCCTTCACCCCGACCCTCTCCCCGGGGGAGAGGGGGATTACCCTGGAAGGCGAGAGTTCTCGCAAAACAGGCTGTCGCTCTGCACCGGCAAGGCCGGTTTGCGAAGGCCGAAATGCTGCACCGGCAGGCCGTCGCCTTGCTTCCGACCCAGCCGGCCGCCTGGACCAACGGCGGCCTGACCCTGCTCCGGCTCGGGCGGGTCAAGGCAGCCATCCGCTGGCACCGGCTTGCGGTGGCGTTGAACCCGGCCTTTGCCGAGGCGCTGGGCAATCTCGGCGTGGCGCTCCAGGCCGATGCCGCCGCGCCCGAGGCCGCCACGCTGCACCGCCGCACCGTCCGGCTGCGGCCGATGCAGGCGGAAAGCTGGGGCAACCTCGCCGCCGCACTGCTCGCCGCCCGCCGCTTCGCCGAGGCGGCAAACGCCTGCACCCGTGCGGCGGCCCTGGCGCCCTCCCTTGCCGGGGTGCTGACCACGGCCGGCGCGGCTGCGAAGGGACTGGGCCGCTTCGCCGAGGCCGCCCGCCAGTCCCACCGGTCGCTTCGCCTCGTCCCGGCATCGCCCAAGGGCTGGTCGAACCTGGGCATGGCGTTGGCCGGGCTCGGGCGCTGGGACGAGGCGCTATCTGCCCACCGCCACGCGATGGCGCTCGCCCCCGACCTGCCGGATGTGCTGGTCAACCACGGCCACACGCTGCTGATGCGGGGAGAGCGCCGGCTCGCCGCCCTGTTGGCCGACCGCACGCTGAGGCTGGCCCCCGGCCGGGCCGAGGCGCGGATGAACCGGGCCCTGCTGCGGCTGGCCGATGGCGATCTGGACGGCGGCTGGGCGGACTATGCCCACCGCTTCGCCACCGGCGACGCCGTGTCCCGCCGCGTCGGCATCCCCGAATGGCAGGGCGAACCGCTGGCCGGCCGCCGCATCCTGGTGTGGGGAGAGCAGGGTCTGGGCGACGAGATCCTGTTCGGCACGGCGCTGCCCGATCTGCTCGGTCAGGCGGGGAGGGTCATCGTCGAATGCGACCCGCGCCTCGTCGGGCTTTTCGCCCGCGCCCTGCCGGCGGCGGAGGTCCGGGCGCCCAGCGCGGATCCGCGGGATGCCGATTGCCACGCGCCGCTGGGCAGCGTCGCGGCACGGCTGCGGCCGGACGTGAGTCGATTCCGGTGCGACCGGTCCGCTCCTCACCGCCGACCCCGGGCTGGCGGTGGATTGGCGCGAAAGGCTGGCAGCACTCGGCCCGGGCTTGCGGGTCGGCATCTGCTGGCGCAGCAGCCGGATGACGGCGGACCGGGCCGGCGCCTACAGCCGGATCGCACAATGGTCACCGATCTTCGGCATCCCCGGCATCGCCTTCGTCAGCCTGCAATATGACGGTCACGAGGCTGAGCGGGAGGAGGCCCTGCACCGCTTCGGCACCGTGCTGCATCACTGGCCCGATTTGGACCAGCACAACGATCTGGACGGGGTGGCGGCACTCATGTCAGGTCTGGATCTGGTCATATCCGCGCCGACCGCGGTGGGGGAACTGGCCGCGGCACTCGGCGTGCCGGTCTGGCGGATCGCCGGGGCCGGGGACTGGTCGGCCCTGGGAACGGCGGTGCGGCCCTGGTTCCCGACGATGTCGCTGATCGGCCGGTCCGGCGACCATGACGCCGCTCTTGCGGCAGCGGCGCGGCGCCTGCGCCGACTGGCTGAAGACCGCTCCCGGTCGGGGTGTCCATCGGAGAGTGGATGATTCGGCGCAATTCCGCATTGCGATTCCCGAGCGCCCCCTTTATCGACTATGGCCGCCGGGTCCCGCGCAGGGTGGATGACCCGGCGCCCGCTCCGTCGTAAGCTGCTCCGGCAAGCCGAGTGACGACAGCGGGACTTCAGCGAAAGGACGGTCGGTGCGGTCTGAGGACGCTCTTGCCAACATAGACGTCGCGGTGCTCGCCGGCGGGCTCGGCACGCGCATCCGGGGCGTTTTGGGTGATACGCCGAAGGTCCTGGCCCCGATTGCGGGCCGCGCCTTCCTCGGTCACCTCCTCGATTATCTGTCCACCTACGGGTCGCGCCGCGTGGTGCTGTGCCTGGGCCATCTGGCCGACCGGGTGACGGCCTGGCTCGCCCGCGGGGATTCGGCCGGCACCATCGACGTGGTCTGCCAGATCGAACCGCGCCCGCTCGGCACCGCAGGCGCGCTCGGCTATGTCCGCAAGGAGTTGCGCAGCAGCACCATCCTGGTGGTGAACGGCGACACCTTCCTCGACGCCGACCTGCGGGCCTTCATCGCCTCGCACCGGCTGTCGGGCGCCGAGGCGTCGATGCTCTGCGTGACGGTTGAGGACGCGTCCCGCTTCGTGCGGGTGGAGATCGGTCCCGACAGCCGCGTCCGCCGCTTCCTGGACAAGGCGCCCGGGGCGGGCACCATCAATGCGGGGGTCTATCTGTTCTCCGCCGCTTTCCTCGACCGCTTCGTCGCGGCGGGTGCGGTGTCGCTGGAACGCGACGTGCTGGAAAAGCTGCCGGCCGGCACGCTGAACGCCCATGTCGCCAAGGCCCGCTTCCTCGACATCGGCACGCCGGAAAGCCTCGCCACCGCCGCCAGCGTCATTGCCGGCCGGGAGTCCTGAGGGGAGACTGCCGGCGCGCCGTGCCGGGGGCCGCAATTTACCCCCGCACGCCCCCGGTCTGTCGCTGGACAGGCGCAAAGTGCCGCGCCAAGATGCTGGCCACCCCGATCCCGCGTGCCGTGGTAGGACAGCCACGCCGTTTCTTACGGACCCGCGCCATGGCCGTCATCCTCATCCGTGCCGACGCCTCGCCGACCATCGGCACCGGCCATGTCATGCGCTGTCTCGCCGTGGCGGAGGCTCTGCGCGACCAGGGGCACGAGGCGCTGTTCGCCGCCGTGGAATCCACGCCCGCCATCGACCGCCGCCTGACTTCCGACGGGTTCCGCCATGTCTCCATCGCCGGCCCGGTGGGGGAGGCGGCGGATTTGGCCGCCACCCGCTCGCTGCTGCGGCGGGAACATGGCAGCGCGGTGATGCTCGACGGCTACCGCTTCGGCGAGGCCTACCGTGCCGGGCTTCAGGCGGCGGGTGCACGGGTGCTGGCCTGGGACGATCTGGGCGACGGCACGCCGCTGCACGCCGACCTCGTCGTCAATGCGGCACCGCAGGCCGCCGCCCTTCCCTATGACGCGATGGCGCCCGGCGCCGTCCTGCTGCTCGGCCCCGGCTATGCCCCGCTGCGGCGGGAGGTGCGGCTGGCGGCGCAGGCGCCACGGCCAGGCATCACCGACCGGCCGGTGCTGCTGGTGACCTTCGGCGGCTCCGACCCGCTGGGATTGACCGGCCCGGTCCTGGAAGCGTTGGCGAAGCGGCGGCCGGACGGCTGCCGGATCGTCGCCGTCGTCGGCGGCAGCAACCCGCGCGCGGCGGAACTGGCCGGGCTTGCCGGCGATGGGCTTGCCGTGGAGATCGACTGCCCGCGCATGGGCGCGCTGATGGCGGAAAGCGGGCTGGCGGTGTCGGCGGGCGGCGGCACCATGGGCGAGTTGGCCGCACTGGCGGTGCCGACCCTGCTGGTGGTCACCGCCGACAATCAGGCGATGGCGAGCAATGACGCTGCGGAACTGGGCTGGAGCAGCGCCTTGGACGCCCGTGGACACCAACCGGCCGAGGCAGCCGGGATCATCGCCGAGCGAGCGCTCGCTCTATGGGCCGATGCGGGGTTGCGACAGCGGATGCAGGACGCAGCAGCGTCACTGCCGCTGGATGGCGAGGGAGCGGTGCGCATCGCCTGCGCCCTCACCGGCCCCGCCCCCAAATCGGGCAGCGCCGCCCAGCGTCGGGCGGCGCTCGCCTGAGTTTGCGGACGATACGTCAGCTGACCACGCGCCAGGTGCCGTCCGCCTGCTGGCAGGCAGTGCCGAAGCCCTGCTGGGTACGGCCCTGGACGACGATGGTCGTCTGGTATTCACGGCAGAGCTGGCCCTGCGGCCCGGTTCCATCACGCACCGGGGTGTAGGCGCCGTAATTGCCGGTTTCCGGGTTGTTCCAGCGCACAGTGCTGCCGGTCGGCGCGCTGTAGGCGTTGACCGCCGCCTGCTGGGCATAATTCTGGTCGGCACGGTCGAGCGAGGCGCCGGCCGCATTGCCCAGCGCCGCACCCAGCAGCGTGCCGACGCCCACCGCCACCAGCTTGCCGCTGCCGCCGCCGAAGCGCGAGCCTGCCAGACCGCCGACCACGCCGCCCAGCACGGTGCCGGCCGTCTGCTTGTTGGCGCTGACACCGCCATAGGAGTCGCCGTAGCCGGGCTGGGCGCAGCCGGCAAGCGGGGCCGCGAGCAAGCTGGCGGACAGCGCGGCGGCGAGGAAGGGGCTGGCTTTCATGGTGGCTCTCGTCCTGTTGGGTCCTGTTGGGATCGGCACGAAGCCGTCCGTTCCTGACGCCATCAACATGGCTGACCCGCATCTTATTCCCGATGCGTGACGCGGTGCCTCGGTTGCTCCTATGATCGACCCAACGGTTCCACAAAGGAATCGACGACAAGCCCTTGGGAGGGAACGAACATGCTGCCCAACGCGGACAGCTGGGACGGGGTGTCCCGCGCCTTCGCCTGGCGCGTACCCGACCGCTACAACATCGGCGTCGACGTCTGCGACCGCTGGGCGGAGGCGGAGCCCGACCGCATCGCCCTGATCAACAGGCGGCGCGACGGCGGGGTCGAGGAATACCGCTTCTCCGACATCCGCGCCCTGTCCAACCGCTTCGCCAACGCTTTGGCGGCGCAAGGCGTGGCGCGCGGCGACCGGGTCGGCATCCTGCTGCCCCAGGCGCCGGAGACCGCCATCAGCCATGTCGCGGTCTACAAGCTGGGCGGCATCGCCGTGCCGCTGTTCTCGCTGTTCGGGGTGGAGGCGCTGGAATACCGGCTGGCCAATTGCGGCGCCCGTGCCGTCGTCACCGATGCCGTGGGCGCAGCCAAGATCGCCCAGATCCGCGACCGCCTGCCGGAGTTGCGCGCCGTCTTCCGCATCGACGGGTCGGGGCCGGGCTGCCTCGACTGGCACGGGCTGTGCGACGCGGCGTCCGACAGCTTCACCCCGGCCGACACCGGCCCGGACGATCCGGCGCTGATCATCTACACCTCCGGCACCACCGGCCAGCCGAAGGGGGCGTTGCATGCGCACCGGGTGCTGCTGGGCCATCTGCCGGGCGTGGAGATGTCGCACGACCTGTTCCCGCAGCCGGGCGACCGCATCTGGACGCCGGCCGACTGGGCGTGGATCGGCGGGCTGCTCGATGTCCTGCTGCCGGCCTGGCACCATGGCGTGACGGTGGTGTCCCACCGCTTCGAGAAGTTCGATGCCGAGGCCGCCTTCGCCCTGCTGGCCGAATTCAAGGTGCGCAACGCCTTCCTGCCGCCGACCGCGCTGAAGATGATGCGGGCGGTGAAGAACCCGCGGGCGCGCCACGCCATCGACATGAGGTCGGTCGCCAGCGGCGGCGAGACGCTGGGCGCCGGGCTGCTCGACTGGGGGCGCGAGACCTTCGGCGTGACGATCAACGAGTTCTATGGCCAGACCGAGTGCAACATGATCGTCTCCTCGGCCGCCACGCTGATGGCGCCGAAGCCCGGCATCATGGGCCGTCCGGTCCCCGGCCATGACGTGGCGGTAATCGACGGCGAGGGCAACCGGCTGGCACCGGGACAGCTCGGCCTGATCGCGGTGCACCGCCCGGATCCGGTGATGTTCCTCGGCTATTGGAACAACCCCGACGCCACCGCGGCCAAATTCATCGGTAACTGGCTGGTCACCGGCGACCAGGGCGAGTTGGACGGGGACGGCTACATCCGCTTCGTCGGACGCGACGACGACGTCATCACCTCGGCCGGCTACCGCATCGGCCCCGGCGAGATCGAGGATTGCCTGATCGGCCACCCCGCCGTCCGCATGGCGGCGGTGGTCGGCGTGCCCGACCCGCTGCGCACGGAGATCGTCAAGGCCTTCGTCGTCCTGCACGAGGGTGTGACGCCGGACGATGCGCTGGTCGCCTCGATCCAGGAGCATGTGAAGACCCGGCTGGCCGCCCACGAATATCCGCGCGCCATCGAATTCATGGACAGCCTTCCCATGACCACCACCGGCAAGATCATTCGCCGGGAGTTGAGGACCCGCTCGTAATATCATGATCGAATTGATTTTATTGGCTGCGGCATTTTTCGCCGGGGCGATGAACGCCGTTGCCGGCGGGGGCAGTTTCCTGACCCTGCCGGCCCTGATCTATGCCGGGGTGCCGCCGGTCGCCGCCAACGCCACCGGCACGGTCGCCCTGCTGCCCGGCTATGCCAGCGGGGTCTACGGCTATCGCCAGGATTTGACTCCGGTCGGCACGCTCAGCCTGCCGCTGCTGTCGGCGGTCAGTCTGGTCGGCGGTCTGGCCGGGGCCGGGCTTTTGCTGGTGACGCCGGATTCGGTGTTCCGCGGAATCGTGCCGTGGCTGCTGCTGCTGGCGACCGGCCTGTTCGCCTTCGGCACCATGCTGGCGCAGCGGTTGCGCAGCCTGGGACTGCACGGCAACGGGGCGATGCTGGGCACGCTGTTCATCGTCTCGGTCTATGGCGGCTACTTCAACGGCGGGCTCGGCATCCTCCTGCTGGCGCAGCTAAGCCTGTTCGGCATGACCGACCTGAACGCCATGAACGGGCTGAAGAACCTGTTCTCGGCGGTGCTGACCGCCATTGCCGTGGTGGCGTACGCCGCCGGCGGAGCGGTCGAATGGCCGAAGGCGCTGCTGATGACGGTCGCGGCGGTTGCCGGCGGCTATGTCGGCGCCCGTCTGGGCCGCCGGATTCCAAAGCCCGTGCTGCGTGCCGGCATCATCGCCGTCGGGCTGGTGATGAGCGCGGTGTTCTTCCTGAAATGATCGCGCTATAGAGGGCGCACTTCGCGCCTGTCCGGACTCTCGCCGCCATGCTGACCGTATCCGATCTCGACCTGTACTATGGTGACGCCCAGGCGCTCGACGGCGTCACGCTGCGGGTGGCGGCGGGGCAGACCACCGCCATCGTCGGCGCCAACGGGGCGGGCAAGACCTCGCTGATCCGCGCCATCGCCGGAATCCTGAAGCCGGCGCGCGGCAGCATCCGCTTCAAGGACCGCGAGATCGCCGGACTGCCCAGCCATGTCGTCTGCGACCTCGGCGTCGGGCAGGTGGCGGAGGGACGGCAGATCTTCCCGACGCTGAGCGTGCGCGAGAATCTGGAGATGGGCGCCGTCATCCCACGCGCCCGCGCCGGCGCGCGCCAGACCTACGACCGCGTGCTCGACCTGTTCCCGCGCCTGCGCGAAAGGCTGGACCAGGCGGCCGGCACCCTGTCCGGCGGCGAGCAGCAGATGCTGGCCATCGGCCGCTGCCTGATGGGCAAGCCGGAGCTGATCATGTTCGACGAGCCCTCGCTCGGCCTGTCGCCCGCCCTGGTGCAGGAGTTGTTCCGCATCATCCGCTCGCTGGCCGCCGAGGGCATGACGATCATTCTGGTCGAACAGAATGTCGCCGCCTCCCTGCGCATCGCCCAGACGGCTTACGTGCTGGAGAATGGCCGCGTCGTCTTGTCGGGAACGGGCGAGGCGCTGCTGGCCGACCCGGCGGTGAAGCAGGCCTATCTGGGGCTGTGACGCCACCCGCCATCCAGCCGGCGATACCCCCCTTATCCTCCTATCGTTGAATATACGAACCATCTACAGTCCTCGTAAGCTGGCAGTCCAAAGAATGAGCGGACGGGGACCATGGCGGCAGGCTGTAGCAGACGGACGAGCTTGCTGGCGGCCGGCGCGCTTCTGGCATCGGCACTGGTCCGAACCGCCGCGGCGTCCGATTCCGCCGCCAGCCGTCCGGCCGTCCGCGCCGGGGTGCTGAAATTCGGCACGGTCAGCTGGGAACTCGACACCGTCCGCGCCAACGGCTTCGACAGGCAGGCCGGGATCGACCTGCAGCTGGTCGAGCTGGCCGGCAACCCCGCCACCCAGGTGGCGCTCCAGGCCGGTGCCGTGGAGATCATCGTTTCCGACTGGCTGTGGGTGTCGCGGATGCGCAGCAAGGGAGAAGCGCTGTGCTTCATCCCTTATTCGACCGCCGTCGGCGCGCTGGTGGTTCCAGCCGGGTCGAAGATCGCCGGGGTCGGCGATCTGCGGGGCAAGCGCATCGGCGTCGCCGGCAGTCCGCTCGACAAAAGCTGGCTGCTGTTGAAGGCGGTGGCGGCCGACCGGCACGGGCTGACGCTCGACCGCGATGCGCAGCCCTTCTTCGCCGCCCCGCCCCTGCTGAACGGCAAGATCGCCGATGGCGACCTCGATGCCGTGCTGACCTATTGGCCCTTCGCCGCCCGGCTGGAGGCGAAGGGCATGCGCGTGTCGATGACCGTGGCCGACATGCTGGAGGCGCTGGGCCAACCGGCGACGGTCCCGTCCATCGGCTATGTCTTCCGCGAAGAGTGGGCGCGCGCCAACCCGGCTGCCATCGCCGGCTTCCAGGCCGCCACCGGTCAGGCGAAGACCCTGCTAGCGCAGTCCGACGCCGCCTGGGAGCGGCTCGCCCCGCTGATGCAGGCGGAGGATGACGCCACCTTCCGCACGCTGCGCGACCGCTACCGCGACGGCATCCCGCGCCGCTGGACGGAGGAGGAGCGGGCAGGGGCCGCGAAACTCTACGCCTTGATGGCAAAGCTTGGCGGGCGGGATCTGGTCGGCGACGCGCCGGCCATCTCGCCCGGCACCTTCTGGACCGGCGGGGCGTAAGCCGGTGCGCCGCGCCCTGATGCCGGCCCTGATGGCGGTGGTCTCGATCCTGCTGCTGCTGGCGCTGTGGCAGGCCACGGCCATGATCGTCGGCGGGCGCCTGCTGCCGGGACCGCCGGTGGTGGCCGAGGCCCTGCTGCGCGAGGCGGAGAGCGGCGCACTGCTCCACCATATGGGTGTCACGCTGCTGCGCGTGCTGGCGGCCTTCGCGCTCGCCATGTCCATCGGGGTCGGCATCGGCCTACCGATGGGGCGCACGCCCTTCATCGACCGGCTGTTCGGCCCCTGGCTGGTCTTCTTCCTGAACCTGCCGGCGCTGGTGGTCATCGTGCTGGCCTATGTCTGGTTCGGCCTGACCGAGGCGGCGGCAATCGGCGCCGTCGCCATCAACAAGATCCCCAACACGGTGGTGCTGGTGCGGGCCGGCGCCCGCGCCATCGACGAGGGGCTGGTCGACATGGCCCGCGTCTACCGCCTGTCGCCCGCGGACCGGCTTCGCCATGTGCTGCTGCCGCAACTCACCCCCACCATCGCCGCGGCTGCGCGGTCCGGCCTAGCACTGATCTGGAAGATCGTGCTGGTGGTCGAACTGCTGGGCCGCAGCGACGGTGTCGGATTCCAGATCAACCTCCTTTTCCAGACCTTCGATGTCGCAGGAATCCTGGCTTACACCATCGCGTTCGTGGCCGTGGTCCAGCTTCTGGAATACGGCGTCCTCCAGCCGGCCGAGCGGCATTGCCAGCGTTGGCGCCGGATGCCCGCTGACGCTTGAGATCCGCTCCAAGCGCTTCGGCGCAGTGGAAGCCGTGCGCGGCCTGACCCTGTCCGCTTTGGCGGGAGAAGTCGTGGCCCTGGTCGGTCCCAGCGGCTGCGGCAAGACGACGGCGCTCGGCATCGTCGCCGGGCTGGACCGTGCGTTCGACGGCAGGGTGGAGATCGGACCGCGGCCGGATGGCGAGCCGGCCCGCATCGGCTATGTCTTCCAGGAGCCGCGCCTGCTGCCCTGGCGCACGGTGCGGCAGAATCTGGCGCTGGTCCTGCCGCGGGCGCAGCGGCGCGGACCGGCGGTCGACGCCCTGCTGGAGGCGCTGGAGCTGTCGCCCTTCGCAGACCGCTTCCCGACCCAGCTGTCGCTGGGCATGGCGCGGCGGGTGGCGCTCGCCCGCGCCTTCGTGGTGGAGCCGGACCTGCTGCTGATGGACGAGCCCTTCGTCTCGCTGGACGAGCCGACGGCGCTGCGGCTGCGCGGGCTGCTGTCGGACTGGCTGGACCGGCGGCCGACCACCGTCCTGCTGGTCACCCACAATCTGCGCGAGGCCCTGGCCCTGGCCGACCGGCTTCTCCTGCTGGCCCCCTCGCCCGGCCGGGTGGTGGCGGAGGTGCCGGTGACCGTGCCCCGCGCCGCCCGCGACGATGCCACCATCGAGGCGCTGCGCCGCGACCTGCTGTCCCGGCCGGAACCGGCCTTCCGCCTGCTGGCCTGAGACGCCGGCCCGACCCTGCGCCGCCCGTGGGTCCATTTGCCGCTCGTCCGTTCACGAACGCTGCGCTATCGTGGCGGCATCCTTGCCGGGAACGCCCGGCAATTGCAGAGGGCGTCGAAGCCGGATGGCTTTCGGTCGGATGACAGTGCGGCGGGTGCGGCGGCTCGGCCTTGTGGCCGGGATGGCTGCCCTTTTGCTGCAGGTCATCGCCTGGGGGTGGATGCCCTTGATGAGCAGCGGGATCGCCCAGGCCGGCGGGACCGTGTCCCTCGCGATCTGCTCCTCCGGCGGGCTGACCACCATCCAGGCCGCTGCGGCCGATTTCGGGATCGGTGAGTTCGGGATAGCCCGTGACGGCGATCATGGGAAGGCGCCGGACGGAGCTCCCTCCGGAACCGGCCATTGTCCGCTCTGCCCGCTGGTGACCGGGCTGGCCTTGCCGCCGCCGCCGCTGACGGTCGGCCCCGCCCTTGCCATGGCCCGCGACACCCGCCTGCTGCGGGCCGAACATGTCGCCGCCGGCTGGTTCCTGTCGACCCTCCAGGCACGGGCTCCCCCACCGCTGGCTTGACGTCGCTCGCCAGATTTCCCTTCCGCTTCGACTTCATCGCCGCTGCCGGCTGCCACGCCCGATCCCTGTGCGGATTCCGGCGTTCCGGTCGCGCTAGCGATCCCAAACACGGCCTGCCCGGTGCAGGCCCCGTTTGCCGAGCCCTACGGTGTCTTTCGCCGTGGCGGCAATCCCCCTGTTCTTCACATCCGCATTCCAGGAGACAAGTTCATGAAGCGCATTCTCGGCATCGCCGCAGCCATCGCCCTGTTCGGTGCCGGCACCGCCCTGGCCCACGGCTTCAAGGCCGGTGCGATCGAGATCGGCCACCCCTGGGCCCGCGCCACCGCGCCGTCCGCACCGAATGGCGGTGCCTATCTGTCGCTGACCAACACCGGAACGACGGAAGACCGTCTGGTCGGCGCCTCCACCCCCGCGGCGGAGAAGGCCGAACTGCACACCCATCTGAACGAGAACGGCGTGATGAAGATGCGCGAAGTCGCCGGCGGCATCCCGGTCCCGGCGGGCGAGGCGGTGAAGCTGGCGCCGGGCGGGCTGCACATCATGCTGCTCGGCCTCAAGCAACCGCTGGTGAAGGGCGCCCATATCCCGATGACCCTGCGTTTCGAGAAGGCCGGCACCGTCGAGGTCGAGATCGCCGTCGAGGCGGCCGGGCAGGCCGCGGCGCCGGCCGAAGGCCACAGCATGGGGGCTGCCGGCGCCGGCCACACCCACAACGCCGCACCGGCCCAGAAGCAGTAATGGAAAAGGCCGCCTGCAGGGAAACCCGCCGGCGGCCTTTTACAATCCACGCCCTTATTCGGCCGGGGCGATCCCCACCGGCTGGGCCAGTCTCGCCGCTTCGGCCGCCTGATAGCGGGGCGACAGCACGCCGAAGCGGCGCGCCCACCAAGCGGTCAGCGGCGGCGTCAGCAGGGCGGTGACGACAACGCTGGTGGCGATCAGCGCCGTGGCGGACGGAGCGACCGGCGCGAAGGTCGGTTCGATGGAAGCGATGATCGGCGGCACTGTCACCGCGGCCCCCGCGGTGGACGCGGCACCGATGCCGGCCGTGCCGTTGCCCTTTGCCAGCAGGATGTCGGCCAGCACCAGCATGAAGCCGGTGACGGCGATGACGCCCAGCCCCAGCACGATGCCCAGCAGGCCGGTGTTGAGGATGGTCGAGAAGTTCAGGTTGTTGCCCAGCGCGAAGGCGAAGAAGGGAACCATCACCGAGACGCCCTGGGTGAAGAAGGCCCGCAAATCCTTGTCGAGGTTGCCCAACGCGAAGCCGATCAGGAAGGGCAGCAGCGCGCCGACCATCGTCTGCCAGGGGAAGGCGGCCAGACCGGCGATGCCCAGCGTGACCATGGTCATGAATGGGCCGGATTCCAGGCACATCAGGCAGAAGGCGCCGGCCTCCTCCTTGGTGCCGTACTGCTGCATCAGCGCCATGTACATGCCGCCGTTGGTGTCGTTCATCACTGCGATGATCGCCAGCACCGACAGGCCGGAGAAGAAGCCGGAGCTGATGCCCTCCGCCGGGATGAACCAGGAGGCGATGACGCCCGCCATCGCAGCGGTGAGAATCTTGACCGAAACCAGCACGCCGCTCTTGCGCAGGACCAGCGGGGTGGCCTTCAGGCTGATGCTGGCACCGATGCAGAAGAACCACACCGACAGGATCGGCAGCGTGCCGGTGATCAGGCCGTTGGTGAAGGAGCCGAAGAATTTCCCCGTATTGGGAGCCAGCGTGTTCAGGCAGGCGCCAAGAAACAGGGGGACGATCATCATCCCGCCGGGGATGCGGTCGATCCGGGATTTGATGTTCATGGAAGACACTCCTGCGAATTTCATCCCGTCGCCGCCGCGCCCCTTCGCCATTGGGCATGTTTCAGCGGCCGTCAATCTCGTTGAAGCGGCAGCCGAAGCGCCGCTTTGTGCATACTAGTATACAAGTTAGCTTGTCATTGTCAAAGCGGCTGATTGTCAGCCGCGACAGGTTGTCGCGCCGGGCAGGAGGCGGGGGGGTGAGAGCAGGAGCCAGCATGCCGGAAGCGGCACGCAGGACTGCGTGCCGGACCGCGATCGGTCCAATGGCGATGCCTTGTGTGCGGGCCGGTCCCGCCCGGTGGCGGAACCGGCGGGACAGAGGATCAGCGCGGCCGGTGGCGGGCGAGGGCGTCGGTGATGTCGATGTCGCGGAACGGCTTGCCGATCACCGGCCGGGTGCGATGGGCATCGGGCAGGCCCTCGGCACCATGGCCGGTGGTGAAGATGAAGGGGATGCCGGCACCGGCCAGCCGGTCGGCCACCGCGTCCACCCGTTCACCACGCAGATTGACATCGAGAAGAGCGATGTCGAATCCGCCCGCTTCGATCATGTCCAAGGCCGCCGACACCGAACCCGCTGGGCCGAGACAGGCGACGCCCTGGTCGATCAGGGCGTCCTCCAGGCTCATGGCGATCAGCGGTTCGTCTTCGACGATCAGGACGGTCAGGTTCGACAGATCAGTGTCGGTCACTGCGGGCTCACTCGCGACGACAGAGGAATGACAAGCCGGCATCGCACGCCGGCGGTTTCGAAAGCAAGGGCGACATCGCCCTCCAACTCATGCGCCAGACCGCGCTCGATCAGGCGGGACCCGAAGCCGCGGCGCGTCGGCGGCACCACCGGCGGCCCGCCGCTCTCGCGCCAGCGCAGCACCAGCGCGCCGCCACCGTCACGGACGGATCGGCCGCCACCTTGGCCGGAACCGGCCTGACCGGAGGATTGGCTCACGCCATCGCGCACCGGCGTTTGCTCCGGCTTGACGATCTCCCAATCCAGATCGACACGGCCGTTTTCCGCCGTCAGCGCGCCGTATTTCGCGGCGTTGGTGGCAAGCTCGTGAAAGGCGAGGTGCAGCGACACCGCCACCCCGGTGGTCAGGTTGACCGGCGGACCGCCAACCTTGACGCGGCCGGCATGGACATGGGGCTCCAGCGTCAGCGCGGCGATCTCGCTCAGCGAGGCGCCCTGCCAATGGCGGCGGGTCAGCAGATCGTGGGCCTGGGCCAGGGCGCGCAGTCGGGACTGGAAGGCATCAGGGAAGGCTTCCACCGACGGGGCGGCACGCAGGGTCTGCTTGGCGATGGACTGCACCATCGCCAGCGTGTTCTTGACCCGGTGGTTCAGCTCCTCCAGCAGCAACAGCTGCCGCTCCTCAGCCTTCTTGCGGTCGGTGATGTTCAGCGAAACGCCGGCCATCCCGGTCGGCGCACCGTCCTTGTCATAAACGGCCCGGCCGCGCACCTGCACCCAATGGATGCTGCCGTCGGGCCAGACCGTGCGGTATTCCATGTCGAGCGGCGAACCGCTGCTCACCGCCTGCCGGACCATCGTCTTCTGATGCTCGCGGTCGTCGGGATGGACATGCTCCAACAGCCGCTCGTAGGTCGGAATGTCCGCCGGATCGGCCAGACCGAGGTTGGCGGCGCAGATCGACGAGACGCGCAGCCGGTTGGTCGCCAGCGTCAGTTCCCACGAACCAAGTCGCCCGGCCTCCAGCGCGAAGCGCAGCCGCGCCTCGCTCTCGGCCAGCGCGGCGCGCTTGTCGGCCAGCTCGTTGCGGTCGCGCGCCTCGATCAGGGCGCGGCGGACCACCACCTGCAGCCGCTCCATCCGCAGTTTGACGACATAATCGGTGGCGCCCTTCTTCAGCGCCTCGATGGCGTTCTCCTCGCCCAGCATGCCGGACACGAAGATGAAGGGCACACGCGGCAGGCGGTCGCGCGCGATGGCCAGCGCCGACATGCCGTCGAAATCGGGCAGGTCGAAGTCGGACAGGATCAGGTCAAAGGGCCCGCCGTCGGTGACGGCATCGATGAAGGCCTGCCGCGTCTCGACGCGATGGACGTCGAACGCATGGTCGTCGATCATCCGAAGATGTTCGCGCACCAGATCGGCGTCCATGCCGCTGTCCTCCAGCAGGAGGACGCGGCAGGGAGCCGGCGGGTCCTGACCCGCGGTATTGCCGGCGGCGTCGATCACCTGACCCATCAGGTACCGCGCGGCCGGCGGGGAAGACAGCCGGGAGGCGGCTCGTTCAGGATCGCCCAGAAGCTGCCGATGTCGCGGATCGCGTCGAAGAACTCCTTAAAGCCGACCGGCTTGACCACGAAGGCATTCACCCCCAGGCGGTAGCTGCGGACGAGATCCTGCTCTTCCTTGGAAGAGGTCAGCATGACCACGGGGATGGCGCGGGTGTTTTCGTTCGCCTTGATCCGCTGCAACACTTCGATCCCGTCCACCTTCGGCAGCTTGATGTCGAGGATGATGACGGCCGGATATTTCGGGTCGGTCGGTTTCGACACCGCCTGCCCGTCGTCATGGAAAAGATAGGACAGCGCCTCCGCCCCATCGCGGGCGACGACGATGTCGTTGGCGAGCTGCGCCTCGGCGAACGCCTCCAGCGTCAGCTCCAGGTCCTTGGGGTTGTCCTCGACCAGCAGGATCGGTTTCAGCGTGGCCATCGGGCTACCTCGATTCGGTGGCGGCGGCGGACCGCGGCAGGGAGAAATGGAAGGTGGCGCCGTGATCCAGCCTGCCTTCCGCCCAGACCCGCCCGCCATGGCGCTCCACGATGCGGCGGACATTGGCAAGCCCGATGCCGATGCCTTCAAACTCTTCCTCGCGGTGCAGGCGCTGGAATACGCCGAAGAGCTTACCGGCATAGGCCATGTCGAATCCACGGCCATTGTCGCGGACGTAGAACTCGTGCGCGTCGGCGTTGGAGCGGCAGCCGACCTCGATCTCCGGCTCGGTCCGGTCGCGGGTGTATTTGATGGCGTTGGACAGCAGATTCTGCACCACCAGCCGCAGCATGGTCGGGTCGCCGGTCACGCCGGGCAGGGGATGCACAGTCCAGCGCAGGTTGCGGCCTTGCAAATCCGGCTCCAGCAAATGCCGCACCTCGTCCACCAGCTGGCCGACATCGACCTCCACCCGCGCCAGCGTGGCCCGGCCCAATTGTGAGAAATGCAGCAGCCCGTCGACCAGCCGCCCGGCCGAACTCGCCGCCTCGATGATGCTGTCCAGATAATGGCGCTCCCGCTCGCTCAGCTTGTCGCCCGCGCGCGAGCGCAGCAGTTCGGCATAGCTGGTGACGTGCCGGAACGGAGCCCGCAGGTCATGCGAGACCGAATAGGAGAAGGCGGCAAGCTCTCCGTTGCTGCGGCGCAGCTCCTCGTTCAGCGCGGCCATTTCCTCGGCCTTGCGCAAGACGATGCTGACGATGGCGTTGCGGAAATCGCCGGCCGCCTCGATCTCGCCATGGCGCCAGGGCAGGGACTGGCCGCGCACCGTCTCCTTCCACGCTTCAAAGGAACTGCGCGGCGACAACACGCCGCTGGAGTCCCGCGCCTTCTTGGGATCGCCGGCCCAGTCGATCGACTGCACGATCTCCGGCCGGAACCATAGTAGATAGCTCGGGTGGAGCTGTGAGATGGAGATCGCCAACAGGCCGCTTGCGGTCCGCTCCATCCCGGCGGCGGCCGGCATCTCGGCCGGAAGCTGGTGGCTGACGAACAGAATCCTTGATGCCCTGTCCGGCCAGCTCGGCGGCGACGGCCTCGACCACTTCCCGCGGCGGGGTGCGGCCGATCAGCCGGCAATCTCCGTCAAACAGGATCGCGGCGCCGTCGGCGTTGACCAGCCCCAGCAAATCCTCGCGGTCCTCGCTCAGCCCGTCGATGAAGCTCTCCGCCGCCGCCATGTGCGCGAGCAGGCGGGCCTGCGTGCTTTTGGAGCGGATGCGGTGGTCGGCGTCCAGCGCCCGCTCCAGCGCGATCATCTGGCTGGACAGCACCTGCCCGAGCAGGTCGCAGGCGGTGCGCACCGCGAAGGAGACCTGCCGCGGTTCCGCATGGTGGCAGGAGATCAGGCCCCACAACCTGTCGCCGTCCATCACGGAGATCGACATGGAGGCCGGCGTGCCCATGTTGCGCATATATTCGAGATGCACCGGCGAGACGCTGCGCAGCACCGAAAAACTGAGGTCCAGCGGCTCCGCATCCCGCCTGGCCGACAGGATCGGAACCGGCTGGTAGCGGGCATCGGCGATCAGCCGCAGGCGGTTCAGCGCATAGAGCCGCCGGGCCTGCTGCGGAATGTCGGAGGCCGGGAAGCGCAGGCCGCGGTAGGAGGGCAGGCGGTCGTTGCCGTCCTCCGCAATGACGGTGCCGTTCCACTGCTCGTCGAAGCGGTAGACCAGCACGCGGTCGAATCCGGTCAGCGTCCGCACCTCCTCGGCCGTGCTGGCCAGCAGGGCGTCGAAATCATGGGCGGCCTGCATGCGCCGGATGCCTTCGCGCATCTGCGGGTACAGCGCCTCAAGCGTGCCGGCGCCGGTGGCGGGCAGTTCCTCCAGTTCCAGGATCACCACGGCACCCGAGCGGTGGGCGATGGCCTGATGGTCGGCGCCGCCGCGCAGCTTGAGGATTTCGAGCTGCACCGGCTCCGCCGGGGCGTTGCGCAGTCCACGGACCAGCGACGCCGTCGACGTGCAGTCGATCAGCCGGTCGACCGGCAGACCGAAGGCGTCGGCGGGCGCACGGTTCAGCACAGCTCCGGCCTCGGCGCTCGCGCAGACGAGACGCAGGCTGTCCGCCTCCACCGCCAGCAGATGGCCATGCGGCTGGATGCTGCCGGGGAGGTGAATCGGTTCGCGCGCACAGGCGTCGAGGTCGAGCGTGCCCGCCATGGTCTGGGGCCACGGTTCCGGTCCGGTTGCAGGCGTCACAATCGTCCTTTGCTCGTCTCGGTCACAAGTTCGACGGTCCCTTCCTGGGCCGGCCCCGTCTTCAACTCAGGCCCGCTGATGTAGCCCGCCGGCCTTCGCCGGTATTCAGCATAATCAGCGGCTTTATAACCCTGCTTTCGCCGCCCGCACCGCGTCGGAGGTGAACGAAGCGACAGGATAATCTGTCAGACCCTAAGCTTCATTATCATAGGATACGTTGTATGATCGTTCTTGGATTTTTCAGATTTTCGCTCTTTCATCATACGCCGAAGAGCATATTCCAAACGTACGCTTGTGATCGCTTGCAAGCAAGCATGCCGCAGCGGTTCCATGATTGCCTGCGACAAAGGATCGGATGCGGGGACGGGGACGCCAACCTGACCTGTGCAGCATGCGCAACACAGCCCGCATCGGCCCGCAGCGGGTTGTCCGTGCGGGCCGTGCAGGATCAGAAGATCAACTTCAGGATGCCGGTGACGACCAGCAGGCCGATGATGAAGATGATCAGGATGGTCCAGCCGAGAATCTTGAGCATGATGTCGTCCTTCAATGGCGTCTTTGGTGGCGCCGCCGATGTCCGGTGACGCCACGCTCATGCTTGGAACAACCGGCAGGCCGCATCGGAGTTCCCGTCGGGCGGGCAGCGATGCCAGCCGCGCACCGCGCCGGGAGAGGGCGGTCCCGCGAACACATACAAAAGACACATAAGGATTCTTATGGAAATAATATGCCGGAGCAGTGCCGGTTCTCAGGGAAATCCCCTATGGGAAAATTGCCTGCCGCCGCGCAGGACTTCCGGCCCCGGCGGCGTATAAAAGCCTGACAGCAACCGGGAGCGGGCGGACGACGGCGTGAAGCCTACCGAGGAAACGGTGACGGACGAGGCGTTGATGGCGGACGCCGCGGCCGGTGACCGCAAAGCGTTTGGAACGCTCACGCGCCGGCATCTGCGCCGCAGCATCGCCTTGGCCCAACGGGTTGTCGGGAACGCCGCCGACGCCGAGGAGGTCGCGCAGGACGCCTTCCTGCAGATCTGGGCCAACGCCGACCGCTGGCGCGGCGACGGAACCCGCTTCACGACCTGGCTGTACAGGATCGTGGTGAACCGTGCCATCGACTACAAGCGGCGGCGCAGCTTCGCCCCCCTCGATGCCGCCGACGAGATCATCGACCCGGCCTGGAGCGCCGAGACGGTGATCGACGGCATCCGCATCGGTGCTGCGGTGGATGCCGCGATCGCCGCCCTTCCCGAGCGGCAGCGGGCGGCGCTCAGCCTCTGCTACCATGAGGAGATGACGTGCGCTGAAGCATCGGAAATACTGCAGGTGTCTGTTTCGGCTATGGAAAGTCTGCTGGTCCGGGCGCGCCGCGTCGTGCGGGCCCGGCTTCAACCCCTGATCCGTCAGAAGGACGGTGCACGGTCATGACGCTCAAAGAGTTCAAACGCCACACCGAGGCTTACGGCGCCGATCTGGACCGCTGGCCGCGTTCCGCCCGGGTCGATGCCCTGGCCCTTCTGGACGACAGCGCCGAAGCCCGCGACCTGCTGGCCGATGCCGCCGTCACCGACGCGCTGCTCGATGCCGCTTCGGCCCCGCTGGTCTCGTCCCGGCGCGAGGCCGAGGTCTTCGACCGCATCGCCGACTGTCTGGCGCAGCGGGTCGTTCCCGAATTCGTGCCGTGGTTCCTGTCACGGCCGCCCTTCCGCCCTGCCCCGCTGGCCGGATTCCTGGCCGGCATGGCGCTGGTCGGCTTCCTCAGCTACAGCCAGGGCCTGATTTCCTTTGAAAAGGCGAGCACGCCCGGCCTGTCCGGCGTGATGATCGTCAGCTATCTGGGAGACACGCGATGACGCCGTCGATCCGGCGCCGCTGGCCCTGGTTCCTCCTGGTCGGGTCCCTTGCGCTCAACATGCTGGCCGGCGGCTTCGTCGTCGCCCACAGCTTCCGCCCGCCCCCGCCGCCCGGCGGGCCGGACCGGATGCTGGAACGCTTCGTCGACGAGGTGTCGCAAGGCTTGTCGCCGGCCGATGCCGCGATCCTGCGCAAGGCGCTGGACGACGCCCGCCCGCTGTTCGTCCGCATGCATGTCAGCCGGGAGGAGTTCACCCCCCGTCTGCGCACCGCCCTGATGGCACAGCCCTTCGATGCGGCCGGCGTCAAGGCGATGTTCGACAGCGTCCACGCCAAAGACGCCGCCGTGCGAAGCGAGGTCGAGGCGCGCGTCGTCGATACCCTTTCCCGTCTCTCCCCCGAAGGCCGCCTGCGTTTGGCTGAAAGCCGCCTTCCCTGATCCTTTCGGTTTCGACCGGCGGCAGACACATCCGGGGTCGGGCCGGGGCGGCATGTTCGTCCCGGCCCTTTTTTCCTTTGTCCGGAAACGAACCGGACGGCCAAAAAAGAAAAGGCGGCCAGACGGTATCGCCGTCGGGCCGCCCGGAGTTGGTTCGGGAGGAAACGCAACCAAGTTGCACGCAAAGATATAGGCCAATATGGTTAACGGCCGATGAATGGCTGGAGGAAATCAGCCCCTACCACTTATTTGCGAAATCCCCCGGCGAATGGTTTCGCTGAAGTTTGATGCGCCCTGCCCCTCTGTCACATCCCTCTGCCGAAAGGCCGGGGTGGCGTCACCCGGTGCCGACGCGCTATGACAGACGCCCATTGTTTCGTCACCAGTCCGCAGGATCCCTGCCTCATGCTGTCCATCAGCCAGCGCATCGCCGACGAACTGTCGGTCCGCGAGTCCCAGGTCGCTTCCGCCATTGCCATGCTCGACGAGGGATCGACCGTCCCCTTCATCGCGCGCTACCGCAAGGAGGCGACCGGCGGCCTGGACGACACCCAGCTCCGCACCCTGGAGGAGCGGCTGGGCTACCTGCGCGAGCTGGAGGACCGCCGCGCCAGCATCCTGTCCACCATCCAGGAACAGGGCAAGCTGACGCCGGAGCTGGAGCGCCAAATCCGCCAAGCCGACACCAAGACCCGGCTTGAGGACCTCTACCTCCCATACAAGCAGAAGCGCCGCACCAAGGCCCAGATCGCCCGCGAGGCCGGGCTGGAGCCGCTGGCCGACTCCCTGCTGGCCGATCCGAAGAAGCAGCCGGACACGGAGGCCGCCGCCTTCGTCAGCGCCGACAAGGGTGTCGCCGACGTCAAGGCGGCGCTGGACGGCGCCCGCCATATCCTGGTCGAACGCTTCGGCGAGGATGCCGAACTGGTCGGCCGCCTGCGCACCGCCATGGCCGACAAGGGTGTCGTCACCTCCAAGGTGATCGAGGAGAAGAAGGCGGAGGGCGCCAAGTTCTCCGATTATTTCGACTTCTCGGAGAACTGGTCGAAGCTGCCGTCGCACCGCGCGCTGGCGCTGTTCCGCGGCCGGGCGCAGGGGGTGCTCGACATCCGCCTGGATCTGCCGGTCGAAGAGGGCCAGCCACACCCGGCGGAGGGCACCATCGCCGTCCACACCGGCATCCGCGACCAGGGCCGCCCGGCCGACAAGTGGCTGTCCGATGTGGTGCGCTGGACCTGGAAGCTGAAAATCGGTCCGCACATCGAGACCGACCTGATGGGATCCTTGCGCGAACGTGCCGAGGACGAGGCGATCCGCGTCTTCGCCCGAAACCTGCACGACCTGCTGCTGGCAGCCCCGGCCGGGCAGCGCGTCACCATTGGGCTCGACCCCGGCATCCGCACCGGCGTGAAGGTGGCGGTGGTCGATGCCACCGGCAAGCTGGTGGAAACGACCACCATCTATCCGCACCCGCCGCGCAACGACTGGGACGGCTCCCTGGCCGTGCTGGCGGCGCTGGCGGCCCGGCACAAGGCGGAACTGATCTCCATCGGCAACGGCACCGCGTCGCGCGAGACCGACAAGCTGGCCGCCGACCTGATGAAGCGTCACCCCGAGCTGTCCCTGACCAAGCTGGTGGTCAGCGAGGCCGGCGCGTCGGTGTACTCCGCCTCCGAAACCGCGGCGCACGAGTTCCCCACCCTCGACGTCAGCCTGCGCGGCGCGGTGTCCATCGCCCGCCGCCTGCAGGACCCGCTGGCGGAACTGGTGAAGATCGAGCCGAAATCCATCGGCGTCGGCCAGTACCAGCATGACGTCGCCGGCGGCAAGCTGGCGCGGTCGCTGGACGCGGTGGTCGAGGATTGCGTGAACGCCGTCGGCGTCGATCTGAACACCGCCTCGATCCCGCTGCTGACCCGCGTGTCGGGCCTGAACGAGACCATCGCCCGCAACATCGTCGAGCATCGCGACCGCAACGGCGCCTTCCGCTCGCGCAAGCAGCTGCTCGACGTGGCGCGGCTCGGGCCGAAGACCTTCGAGCAGGCCGCCGGCTTCCTGCGCATCCGCGACGGCGAAAACCCGCTCGACGGCTCCTCCGTCCATCCGGAAGCCTATCCGGTGGTCCAGCGCATCGTGAAGACGACCGGCCGCGATCTCGGCAGCGTCATCGGCGATGCCCGTTTCCTGCGCGGGCTGAATGCCGAGGAGTTCACCGACGAGCGCTTCGGCTTGCCGACCATCGAGGACATCATCAAGGAGCTGGAGAAGCCCGGCCGCGACCCCCGTCCGGAGTTCAAGACCGCCACATTCAAGGAAGGCGTGGAGGAACTGAAACACCTCCAGCCCGGCATGATGCTGGAGGGCGTCGTCACCAACGTCACCGCCTTCGGCGCCTTCGTCGACATCGGCGTCCACCAGGACGGGCTGGTGCACATCTCCCAGCTTGCCAACAGCTTCGTGAAGGACCCTCACACGGTGGTGAAGGCCGGCGACGTGGTGAAGGTGAAGGTTCTGGAGGTCGACATTCCCCGCAAGCGCATCGCGCTGACCATGCGCATGGGCGAGGAAGCGCCGCGTCCGGCCCGCCGGGAGGAGCAGCGCCGTGACGAGCGGGGACCGGGCCGTCCGCCGCAGCAGCAGGATCGCCGCCCGGCGGCCCCGGCAGCCAAAGCTGCGCCGAAGCCGGCCAAGGCGCCGGAGCCGGTCAACAGCGCTTTCGCCGAGGCGTTCGCCCGGGCGCAGTCGGGCAAGAAGAAGTAAGGGTCAGGGAGAGGGCAGAGCGTCCGCCATCAGGCGGACGCCCAGTCCACCGATGGCGGCGGCGGCGAGCCGGTCGACCCAGCGCTTGGAACGCAGGTAGGCGGCGCGCGGCCGGCCGGCGGAGAATACCGTGGCGACGATGGCGTACCAGCCGGCTTCGATCAGGAAGATCGCCGGCGGCAGCAGGACGGACAGCCAGACCGGCGGTTCGGCCGGCATCAGTGCTGCGAAGATGCTGCCATAGACCAGCGCCGTCTTCGGGTTGCTCAATTGCGTCAGCAGACCGAACAGCATCGGCCGCATCAGCCCCGCGGGGGCTGTCTGTCCCTCCTGCGCCACCACGAGCGGCGCCGCGGCACCGCGCCAGATGCGGACTGCGAGGTACAGCAGATAGGCACCGCCCACGAGCTTCAGCACCGCATAGAGCCAGCCGACCTGCGACAGCAATGCATGCAGCCCAAGCAGCGCCAGAGACGCGAACAACACGCCGCCGATCCCCATGCCGAGTGCTGTGGCCAGACCGGCCCGGCGGGACACGGCGATGGAGGTGCGGGCGACCAGCACGAAGCTCGGCCCCGGACTGGCGGCGCCGACCGCTATGGCACCGGCGATGCTGACGAAGGCAAGTGCGGGATCCATATCGCTCCCCTTCCGCTCGAAGGTGGCGACGATAGCACAACCGCGGCAGCCCGCGAATGGCGGACAAAAAAGTCCCCTCGTCCGCGGGGGGAACGAGGGGACGAAGGCCGATGGCTTGGCCGTTACGGGGATGTCATTCGGCCGCCATCAGCATCGGCGCCTCGTCGCGCAGCCGGTTCACCGCCACATAGCGGTCGAGCGCGTCCAGGCATTCGCTGAGGGTTCCGGAGCCGACCGCACGGCAGTCCTCGAAAGCATGCGGTTCGGGGCGGAACCAATGGGTGATGTAGCATTCCTCGCGCCCGTCCAGGCTGAGGGTGAGGGCGAAGCGGCCCTCACGCCCAAGATGGGCTTGAGCGGCGCGCAGACGCGCCTGGACCTCTTCTATCGTCATGGGATGATATCCTTCCCTTGATGCCGCCTGCGGTCAGGCGGCGTGAGCGAACTTGCCGTCTTCCGATTCAGAATCTTCCAACCGTCGAGCCCAGTCGATGTCACGCGACAGCGAGTTCGACAAGGATGCGGGCCGCACCTGAGGTTTCCGCCGGCGTGTCGGACCGCAGCAGTCCCGACAGCCGCATCGCCAGCGTTTCGGCCTCCGCCTCCACCCAGCGGGCGTAGTGGCGGCGGCGCTGGTCACGATTCCAGTACCAGCGCGGCAGCTGCGCGTTAGCACGTTCGAACTCGCCTTCCCAGGCGCTCATGCGGAATAGACCGCTGGGCGACCGGTCGCCGGTGCTCTGAGTCGTCCTGGGAGTGGTCTGGGTCATGGCCTTCCGTCAGGCGGCTTCCCGCCCGTCCTCTTCCTCGCGCTTCAGAATCTCGGCCTTCTTCTGGGCGAACAGGCCGGTGATGCGGTGCTGGGCGGCGCGGTCCACGGCGCCGATCTCGCGCAGGCGGGTGCCGACGCCCGACCGCCAGACCTCTTCCAAGTCATCGAGGTCCAGGCAGGCCCCCAGACGGCGCTTCACCTCCGCCTCGAAGGCTTCGACGGCGGCGGGTTGCAGATCCGGGTTGGACTTGGCGGCATAGAAGGCCTCCGACTCCTCCCGGTACTTGCTGTCGTCGAACTGGCCCATATAGACGTCGGCGGCCAGACCGATCTGCAGCAGGCATTTGCCGACCGCGTCGGTCATCGACATCTTGAAGCACTCGTCGTCCGGCATCTCCATGCCGTTGCGGCGGCGGACCATCTCGGTCCCACCCCACTGCGGGCCGGTGAAGCACTTCTCCTTCGTCTCCGGGTCGACGTACCAGACGCGAGCACAGATGAAGATCATCCGTTCCGCAATGGTCCAGTCGACCTGCTCATACCCCCAGCCCTTGCCGATCGGGCCGAACACCTCGGTCATCATCTGGAAGCGCCATGTCGGGTCGATCTGCGTTCCGCGGAAGCCGCCGGCACGGGTGAAGGGCTTGGTCGCCTTCGGATCGGTGCGCTTCAGCCGGTTCCACAGGAACATGGTGTCGATGCGCGGCGGCTCCTCCACCCGGCTGCCGCCGGCGGAGCCCCTGGACCCCTGCGAGCCGCGGCTGCCGCCGGACTTCGGCTCTGCTGGAACGGTCTCCGTCACGTTGGACTCGGCTACGCTGGATTCGGCGTTTTCTGTATCGGCAACGACGTGGTCGGTCTTGCTCATGCGTCCCATGACTTGGGTCCTTCTTGTCCAAACGTTTCGGCTCTCCCCTCACCCCAGCCGGCGGTCAGCGCTGCTTCCAGGCTGAATTCCACCCCGTTCGGGTCAGCGGAGGGCACCCAGGATTGCGCGTCCGCCAGAGCCCGGCGCGGCGGTGCGCCATAGCGCAGGCTGAGCCGGCCCTCACGGTCGCGCGCGAGATAGAGCCCACCGGCCTGACCGGTGGCGACGAACGCGATGCGGGCATCGTCGGGCATCAGCGACTTGAGGGCGGCCTCGGCCTCCTTCACTTCAAGCGCCGCCGACCGGTTGGCGACCAGCCGGTCGGCCAGCGCGCGGAAGCGGTTGTGCCGCCCCATGTCGAAGACGCGGCCAGCTTCATAGGACGGGCCGTCCATCGGCATCGGGTCCGACGGCTCGACATCGTTGACGACGTGCCACCAGAAGGCTTCCAGCGTCTCGACCAGCCGCTCGACATCGTCCGGCCGCCGCTCCACCGTCACCAGGCTGTGGCCGGTGGGGCGCAGGATCGACAGCAGCGCACGGTCCAGACCGACCACCTCCAGCTGGTGCTGGACCTGCCAGTGATAGCGGCGGGCGAGATCGGCATCGCTTTGGAAGCCGCTGTTGAACTTCGCCTCCACGATGGTGTCGAGCGGACCGTCCGCCACGCTGCCGGTCAGGAAGTCGGGATGGGCGACCATCCAGTCATGCTCGGCGTGTCGGTAGGTATCGGGTGCCGCAACGCAGGCGCGGCCGGTGGCATGGGCGACGAAGCGCGGGTGCAGATGCTCGGTCGCGATTCCGATCTGCACGGCGGCGACGAGGTCGAGAGTCTCAGGCTCGACCCGGCCGGTCTTCTCGCGCCACAGCGACAGCCAGTCACCGGCCATCACGCGCGTCGCATCCGACGACCCGATCCGCCCCGCCCGCAAGTCCCGCTGTGCCTGAGTGATCGCCATGCTGTCCCGCTTTTCCCGGTTTCGGGCCCTTCCAGGCCGCCTTTCCGGCTTTGAAGCTCGGCCTCTGCTGCGACTTCGCAGCATGTGTTTTGGCTCGCCTCACCGGACTCCGAATATGGGATGCGAACACGCAGCTTTCAAGAACAAAACATGAACCTATGGCTTAGCCATAGACCAGATCAAAGACCTGAAAACACGCTATATTTGGTGTGTCCTGACGAGAGTCGTCACAAGTCAAAACGGACGGAGTAGAGCTGGCCGTTTTTGCGAGTCGCGGCGGATGGGAACACGCACCGCGACTCTGTCCGCCACTGGCTTTTACATGCGAAGCGCTCGCACCACGTGAACGGCGACTCCGGCGACATGGGCGCGGTCGAAGGCGGTGGGGTGGCAATCGGGATCGGTCGACACCGGCATCAGGTGGGGCGGAAAGAAGCGGTATCCGCAGATGGTGCCCTCGCCCACCGTCACCACCACGTCGCCCGCCTGCGGCGTCAGCACGTCCAGCGGTTCCAGCACCACGCAGTCGCGCGGCAGCACGCCGGCGGCGTCCAGGCTCTTGGACAGGATGCGCAGCGCGAAGGCCCGGCGGGAGGTGTGTCCGTCCATGGCGACCGATGCCGCCCCCTCCTTCAGCGCTCCCGCCAGGAACGCCTCCCCCGCCCTGCGGCCGAGGTCGAGGAAGAGGTGCGCCTGTTCCAGCGTCAGCACCGGCACGCGGGTGACCGGCGCATAGGCATGGTCGTCGAGGAAGCGCGGCTCCGACCCGGCGACGCGGGCCAGACGGGCCAGCGTGTCGGCGCTGGGCACGCTGCCCATCGCCGGATCGCGCAGGAAGCGGGTCAGGTTGGTGGCGGTGACGCCGGCCAGCCGTGCCCAGCCGCCGGCGCTCCAGTCCTTCGCCTCCATGACGCCGGTCATCCAGCGCAGGATGGCTCGCCGCGTGTCGTCCATCGCTCTCCCCCTCGGCAGTCCCCCGCCCTGTCCTACACGGTCGCGACCGGATGGGGGAAGGCGCGATGGACTCAAACCCGCTGCGATTTCGCAGTGCCGCCTTGGACTCCGCCGTGGCGGCCCCATCTGTGCGGCATCGAAGCCAACAGAAGGAGTTGCGACCGTGATCGTTACCAGCACCGATTCCATCGAAGGCCGCCAGATCACCGAGTATCTCGGCATCGTCGCCGGCGAGGCGATCATGGGCGTCAACGTGTTCCGCGACCTGTTCTCCTCCGTGCGCGACATCGTCGGCGGCCGGGCCGGCGGTTATCAGGCGGCCCTGCGCGAGGCGCGCGAGGCGGCCTTCGCCGACTTGCAGGACTCGGCCCGCGCCCTGGGCGCCGATGCCGTGGTCGGCGTGGACGTCGATTACGAGGTGCTGGGCAAGGAGAACGGCATGCTGATGGTGTCGGTCAACGGCACCGCCGTGCGCCTCCGCTAAAGGCAGCCCCTGACCGTAAGCGTCAGCGAAGGCGTCTGGACAGGCCCGACCTTATGCGTAGACTCCCCCTCCAGCTAACACTTCGAGGGGGGATGCACATGCGTGGGGTTGTCCGCGGTTCCATCCGGTCAGGCTGCATCGGCGGCCTCGCCATGGCGGCGTGCCTGTTCGGCGCCCTGCCCGCTCTGGCACTCGACGCCATCGTCGAGAAGAAGGTCTTCGAGATGCCGTCCTACACCACCACCGGTGGCGGGACGATCAAGAATGTCCGCATCGGCTGGGAAAGCTACGGCAAGCTGAACGACGCCAAGGACAACGTCATCCTCATCACCCATTTCTTTAGCGGCAACAGCCATGCCGCCGGGAAATACAAGGCCGATGATGCCGCTCCCGGCTATTGGGACAGCATCATCGGTCCCGGCAAGCCGCTGGATACCGACAAATACTTCATCATCGCCTCCGACACGCTGGTGAACCTGTCGCCCAAGGATCCCAACGTCGTCACCACCGGCCCGGCCAGCATCAACCCGGACACCGGCAAGCCCTATGGCATGAGCTTCCCCATCGTCACCATCCAGGACTTCGTCAATGTCCAGAAGGCGCTGGTCGACAGCCTGGGCATCAAGACCCTGCAAGCGGTGATGGGCGGCTCGATGGGGTCGCTCCAGGCCTTTGAATGGGGGGCCGACCATCCGGAGATGGTCAAGCGCGTCATCGCCGCCATCGGCGGGCCGGAGGCCGACCCCTTCCTGATCGGCTGGCTGAACCTGTGGGCGGCGCCGATCAAGCTCGACCCCAACTGGAACAACGGCGACTATTACGGCAAGGCGGAGCCGAAGGCCGGCCTGACCGAGGCGCTGAAGCTGGTCACCCTGCACGCCCGCCACTGGAAATGGGCAGACGCCGCCTTCGGCCGCAAATGGGCGGAGGACGGCAAGGATCCGAAGGCCGCGATGGGCAACCAGTATGCCATCGAAGCCTGGCTGGAGAAGGCGGCGTCCGGCCGCGCCGCGGTCAGCGACGCCAACCATTTCCTCTATCTGGTGAAGGCCAACCAGACCTTCGTCACCGGCAACGGCGCCTCGCTGGAGGATGGCCTGGCGAAGATCAAGGCCCCGGTCCTGCTGATCCCGTCGGCCGACGACCTCGTCTTCCCGCCCGACCGCAACATGCGCCCGCTGAAGGACCGGCTGGAGAAGCAGGGGAACGCGGTGGAGTACACCGAGTCGATCACCTCGACGCTCGGCCATCTCGACGGCGTGGTGAACATCGGCAAGGCGGGCGACACCATCGCGCAGTTCCTGGCGAAGTGAGGTGCCGGGGGCTTCGGACGCCGGAGCCCCCTACTCCCCGCTGACCGGCGCTCCCCGGAAGTTCAGCAGGCTCGGCGCCTTGTCGATGATCTCTTCCAGGATCAGCGACGCGGTCTCCAGGTCGCGGTCCAGTTCCGGGCCGAGCTTGCCGACATAATTGGGCCGCTTCAGCTTTTCCGCGGCATCGTGCAGGCTGCGCAGCTCGGCGACGAAGATCTCGCGGGCACCCATCGGCAGGATCGGGTTGGCCGACAGCACGAAGAAGAAGCGCATGCTGGCCCGCACAAGAAGGGCCAGCATCACCATGTCCAGCTTCTCGAACTGGTCGCGCAGATCGTCGGAACGCGCATCGACCAGATTGCGCAGGCGCTGTTCGATCAGGATGACCAGCGCCTGGAACTCGCCCACCTTGTCGCGGAAATCGCGGTAGGCGCCGAAGCTGTGCTTGCTGGCCTCATGCTCGGCCAACTGGGCCAGCTTCGAGGCCTCGCGGCACTGGCGCTCCAGCGCGCCCAGCAGTTCCTTGACCTCGGTTCGGGTGTATTGGCGCTTGCTCATGGGACTCGGCGGGGTTCTGTGCAGATGTTCCGGCGGGCGTTCGGACGCTCGGTCAAGCTATAGCACAACCCACGGGCGGCAACCTATCCCATGCTCAATGGTCCGCCTTGACCGGACCGCCCGGACGGCGCACCAGCGGCATGAACAGCAGCGCGCCGAAGAACACCGCCGACATCAACAGCATGGCATCGTTGAAGGTCAGGATCAGCGCCTCGCGCTGGACCAGCCCGACCAGACGGGACATCGCGGCGGCGGTGGGATCGGCCACCAGCCCGTCGAAGCGCTGGCTGAGGCTGTCGACCATCTGCTGCACCTCCGGACGGGCGAGGTTCATATTGTCGCCGAGCCGGTTCAGGTGCAGCGCGTTGCGGTCGGTGAGCACGGTGTTGATCGCCGCCAATCCGATGGCGCCGCCCAGGTTGCGCATCAGATTGTAGAGGCCCGACGCGTTCTTCAGCTTGTCCGGCGGCAGGGTGCCCAGCGCCACGCTGTTGATCGGGATGAAGCACAGCATCAGCGACATGCCGCGCACCGCCTGCGGAAGGAACAGCTCCCAGAAGCCGGTGTCGGCGGTGAAGTGGCTGTTCAGCCAGACGCCGGTGCCGAACAGGATAAGCCCCAGCGCCAGCATGGCGCGCAGGTCCATCCGCTTCGACAGGGCGCCGGCGATGGGCGCCGACATGAACTGGAAGATGCCGGTCACGAACATGATCTCGCCGATCTGCAAACTGTTGAAGCCGCGCACGCGGGCGAGGAACAGCGGCTGCAGATAGACCGACCCGTAGAGACCGATGCCGAGGATGAAGCTGTAGAGCGAGCCGATGGCGAAGTTGCGGTCGGCGAAGGCGCGCAGTTCCACGATGGGATTGCGGTAGGACAGCACCCGCCAGAAGAAGCCGGCGGCGGCGACGGCGGCCACCACCGCCAGCGCGAGGATCGTCTCGTCGTCGAACCAGTCGTTGCGCGGCCCCTCCTCCACCACATATTCCAGGCAGCCCAGGAAGGCGGCCATCAGCCCCAGCCCCAGGAAGTCGAAACCCTTGCGCAGTTCCGGATTCGGCCGGTCGACATCGACCAGGAACCAGACCAGCGAGGTCACCAGGATGCCGGGGATGACGTTGGCCAGGAACAGCCAGTGCCAGGACAGGTGCTGGGTCAGATAACCGCCCAGCGTCGGGCCGATGGTCGGCGCCATGGTGGCGACCAGCCCCATCATGACCGTGACGCCGGCGCGCTTTTCCGGCGGGAAGATCATGAAGCTGGTGGCGAACACCGTCGGGATCATCGCGCCGCCGATGAAGCCCTGCAACGCCCGCCAGACGATCATCGATTCGATGCCGCCGGCAAACGCGCAGGCGACGCTGGTCACGGTGAAGCCGGCGGCTGCCAGGGTGAACAGAATGCGGGTCGACATGATGCGCGACAGGATGCCCGACAGCGGGATCATCACGACCTCCGCGATCAGGTAGGAGGTCTGCACCCACGAAATCTCGTCGGCGCTGGCGGCAAGGCCAGCCTGGATTTCCGACAGCGAGCTGGAGACGATCTGGATGTCCAGGATCGCCATGAACATGCCGACGACCATCGCGAAGAAGCCGGCGATGTCGCGGGAAGTGAGGGGGCGCATGCCCTGGGCCGGTGTCGCCATGGAACCGCTGCCTTCCGTCGCGGCCGAACGACTGCCGCCCCGGGGGTGGCCCCAGGGCCGACTTCGGCCGATATGCTGGCTGGATTTATCGACTTGAATTGCGGACAGGGACGCCGCCCCGAAGGGGGAGGAGGAGCGGCGTCCCCGCCGGAGCCGTGGCCGCTTACTTGGCGGCCACCGCCTGCTTGTCGGTCAGCGCGCCGAAGACGCCGCCGCTGGCCAGGTGCGGCTGGCTGTCGGCACCGCGGGTGTCGACCTCCGCCACCACGGACAGGCCGGGGCGCAGCAGGCCGGCCAGCGCGTTGTCGCGCGGCAGGGCGATGCGGACCGGAACGCGCTGCACGATCTTGGTGAAGTTGCCGGTCGCATTCTCCGGCGGCAGCAGCGAGAACTTGGACCCCGAGGCCGGGGCGAAGCTCTCCACCGTGCCGATCAGATGGCGGTCCGGGAAGGCGTCGACGGAGATGCTGACATGCTGGCCGGGGCGCATGCGCGACAGCTGGGTCTCCTTGAAGTTGGCGACCACATAGACGTCGGGCAGCGGCACCAGCGACAGCATCTGCACGCCCGGCCGGGCATACTGGCCGACCTGGACGCCGCGGTTGCCGATCACGCCGTCGACCGGCGCGCGGATCACGGTGTTGTCCAGATCGTTGCGCGCCGTCTGCAGGGTGGCCTGCGACTGGGCCAGATGGGCTTCCGTCTCGGTCCGGGTGGCATGCAGGACGTTGACCTGCTCGTTCTCCGAGGCCAGCGCCGCCCGCGCCTTCGCCACCTGGGCCACCGCCTTGCGCAGGTCGGCGTCGGCGGTTTCCAGCTTCTGGCGGCTGGTCCAGCTGTCGCTGGCCAGCGAGCGGTTGCGCTCATAGTCCTGCTGGGCGCGGCGCTGTTCGGCCTCGGCGCTCGCCAGCGTGGCGGCGGCCTGGTCGATCACCGTGCGCTGAAGCTCCAGCTTGCTGTCCAGGGTGCCGAGCGCCGCCTTCTGGGCGGTCACCGCGGCCTCGGACTCCGCCACCTTGGCGCGGAAATCCTGGTCGTCGAGGATCGCCAGCACGTCGCCCGTCCGCACGAGCTGGTTCTCGGCGACCTTCACATCGCGGACATAGGCGGAGATCTTCGGGCTGACGACGGTGATGTCGCTCTGCACATAGGCATTGTCGGTCGATTCCATGAACCGGCCTTCCGTCCACCACCGTTCGCCGGCGACGGCGCCACCTGCCAGCACGGCCAGCGCAACGCCCGACAGCACGATCTTCCGCACGCCATTCGCCATTGTCTCTATCCCCAATCCACCGCGGTCCGGTCAGGATTCCGCCGATGCGCTCTTGCCGGCGCCGTCACGGAAAAGAAACTGAACCGTTCAGTTTAGTCTTGCCGGAAGATGGCGGACGGCCTATCTGTTGTCAAGACCGAACTGAACGGTTTAGTTTTTGGCAATTGGTGTCAGGGGGCTTGTCGGGCGATGCGGAACGCGGTAGGGGCCAAGCACATGGACTCAGGCGAGGCGCGCATGACCACCTTGGTTGCCCCCACTCCCGAAGCAGGATCGAAGCCGGCCCAGATCATGGACGCGGCCGGCACCCTGTTCCTGGAACATGGCTACAGCGCCGTCAGCATGGACGCGGTCGCCAAGAAGGCGAACGTTTCCAAGGCGACCCTGTACGCCCATTTCGGCAGCAAGGAGGAACTGTTCCGGGCGATGGTCGCCTGCGAATGCGCGAACTCCGTCATGGCCGGCATCTGGGACGATGCGATGCGCCTGCCGGCGGCCGACGGGCTGCGCCTGATCGGCAAGACCTTCGTCCGCTTCATCGCTTCGCCCAAGGCGCTGGGCCTGTACCGGATGGTGCTGGGCGAGGTTCTGCGCCAGCCCCAGCTTGCCCAGGCCTTCTACGACAGCGGCCCTGCCGAAACCTTCCAGCGCGCGCACCAGTTCATGGCCCATATGGTGAAAAGGGGCGAGCTGGCGATCACCGACTGCGACCTCGCCACCCACCAGTTCTTCGGTCTGCTGAAGGCCAACATGCACATGAAGCTGCTGCTTTGCCTGAGCGAACGGCCGAGCGACGCGGATCTGGAGCGATTCGTCGATGCCGCCGTCGATCTGTTCGTCAAGGGCTATGCGCCCGAGGCACGCTGAGGGCCGCTGCGCCTGAAATACGCCCAATGAGAGTTGAGCGGCAGTGCTCACAAACCCTCAGTTGGTGCCAGCGGCAATCCAGATCCAATAGTCATAAATCCAGCGGCAAACCTCGCCCCCTTCGGCTTGTCACCGGCCAAGGCTTCGTATAGCGTGCCCATGACATACCGGCGTAACGGTGCGTGGCGGGTTTGCGGATGGATTTCGAGACGACCTTCATCGCGCAGGTCATCACTGTTATCGGCTTTGCGGTCGGCCTGTCCATTGCCGTCGCCTCCGGCCGCTATCCGTATCACATCCGCAACTCCCTGCGCGCCTATGCCTATGGAAAATTGCTGCTTGGCTCCGCCTTCCTGATCGCGGGCCTGCGCGGCGGGGCGGCGCCGGAGCTGCTGGTGCCGCTTGCCAACGGGTTGGGGGTCGCCGGGTTGGCGATGAACTACACCAGCGTCCGCCATCTCCAGAACCGGCCGGTCAGGCGTCTCATGCCGGCGGCAGTCGGACTGGCAGTGGCCCTGGCCTGTTCTCTGCTGCTGCTCGTCGGCGGCATCTCCCATGTCCGCATCCTGACCAGCTTCGCGACCTCTGCCATATTGCTCGTCATCGCCTTCGAGGTTCTGGTTCGTTACGAGGATCGCGGCATTCCCCATTATGTAACCGGACTGCTATCGGCCACATTGGCCGTGGTGTATCTGGTCCGCATGGGGGCGGGCATGGTTCAGGGGGAAATGCCGGTCGATCAGATGGTGGACGACCGTGTGGAGCGGGTCACCTTCCAGCTGTCGATGCTGGGCACCGTCATGGGTGCCATCAATTACGTCCTGATGGCCAGCGACGAGTTCAACCGCGAACTGACGAAGCTCGCCCACACCGACGGGCTGACCGGCAGCCTGAACCGCCGCCGCCTGTTCGAACTGGGCGAGGTCGAGTTCCGCCGCGCCCGCCGCCATGGCCGCGACCTGACGGTGCTGGTGCTCGACATCGACCGCTTCAAGGCGGTCAACGACCGGGCCGGCCATCCGTTCGGCGACCGGGTCATCCAGGCGGTGGCCGACTGCTGTGCCGCGCAGATCCGGCGCGAGGATTCGGTGGGCAGGATCGGCGGGGAGGAATTCGCCATCCTGCTGCCTGAAACGGGCGTCGAGGCCGGCCGGCTGCTGGCCGAACGGCTGCGCAGCGCCATCGAGCGGCAGTTGGCCCAGTTGGGCGCCGAAGGCGGCGTGACGGTGACCTGCAGCATCGGCGGCGTCAGCCTGACGCGGGAACACAGCGAGTTTTCCGACCTGATGGCCCAGTCGGACAGCGCGCTCTACGACGCCAAGCATGCCGGGCGCAATCAGGTGCGTTTCTACCCGGCGGTGGCGTTGACCCCTGCGTTGCACGCCTGACGGACAGGAAAGATCCGCGCGGGACCGGTTAGAAAAAACGGCCCCGCAGGCAATGGCGCACGGCCGCCTTTACCCGCGGGGCCGCATGCCGCATTATCCGCGCCGGTCCCCGCCGGCCGGTCTACTCCGGTCGATAGTCCGGGGCCGGCTTGCCGGGTCCGATCCGGCTCCGTCCCTTCCGGCAACATCGGCGCAAGGTCGTGGTTCTTTCCCATCTCGGCTCCGGCGGCCTGGAGCCGCAGCGGTCGCAGCTGACGCTCGGCTCAAAATTCAGGCTCATCAACTGGGGGCTGGTCCTGCTGATCTGCACGATCACCGGGGTCGGCGTCGGACTGCTCTATTCCGCGGCCGGCGGCCATTGGAAGCCGTGGGCGCAGCCGCAGCTGGTCCGCGCCATTCCCGGCCTCGTCCTGATGCTGGGCATCGCGCTGGTCGACATCCGCCACCTGATGAAGTCGGCCTACGTCATCTTCTTCATGGTGCTCTGCCTGCTGATTGCGGTGGAGCTGATGGGCCGCATCGGCATGGGCGCCCAGCGCTGGATCGACCTCGGCTTCTTCCAGCTCCAGCCGTCGGAGCTGATGAAGCCGGCGCTGACGCTGGCGCTCGCCCGCTATTTCCACGGGGTGACGCTGGACCAGATCGGCCGGCCGCTTCTGCTGATCCCGCCGCTGCTGCTGGTCTTCACGCCCGTCGCCTTCGTCCTGATGCAGCCCAACCTCGGCACCTCGCTGCTGCTGATCATGGGCAGCGGCGCCATCTTCTTCGCTGCCGGCGTCCGGGTGTGGAAATTCCTGCTGGTGATCGGCGGCGGCCTCAGCGCCATCCCCATCGCCTGGGAATTCCTGCACGACTACCAGAAGCAGCGCGTCTACACCTTCCTCGATCCGGAGACCGATCCGCTCGGCGCCGGCTACAACATCCTGCAGTCGAAGATCGCGCTCGGCTCCGGCGGCCTGTTCGGCAAGGGCTTCATGTCCGGCTCGCAGAGCCAGCTGATGTTCCTGCCGGAAAAGCACACCGATTTCATCTTCGTCGTGCTGGCGGAGGAGTTCGGCATGGTCGGCGCCGCCACGCTGCTGGCGCTCTACATCCTGCTGTTCATCTATGGCTGGGTGATCGCGCTGAACAGCCGCAGCCAGTTCGGCCGGCTGGTCGCGGTCGGCATGACGGCGCAGTTCTTCCTCTACGTCTTCGTCAATGTGGCGATGGTGATGGGGCTGATCCCCGTCGTCGGCATCCCGCTGCCGCTGGTGTCCTATGGCGGATCGGCGATGATGACGCTGATGATCGGCGTCGGCCTGCTGCTCAGCATGTCGGTCGACCGCGACGTGCGCATCCCCAAGAGCGGCGTCACCGACGTCTGACGTCCCGCTTCCGACATCCCCCATTCGGTTCGGTTATCGGCTGAGGTACGCCGGGCAAGTGCCTGCCGCACTCCGGCCGCGCCGTTGCCGCTTGGCCCTGCTCTCGCGATATCGGGGTGCAGGCCGACCGATCTTGCGGGTAGGCCCGGTATCAGCGGGAGGAAATGGCGATGCGGAGAGATGCCTTAGGACAAAGCGGACGGACGACGGCGATCGGGGCGGGCCTCGCCGCCCTTCTGCTCGGCAGTGCGCCGGCGTTGGCGAACTCGCTGTTCAGCCATATCGGCGGCAGCTTCAGCGAGACGGCCGGGTCCTTCGAGACCTCACGCTGGCAGCGGTCCGACGGCTGGAAGTCCGGCGGACACATGAACTGCACCTGGAGCCGGGCCAACGTCACCGCCGGGAAAGGCCACCTCGCCCTGTCGGTCAGCGACCGGATTGCCGGCAGCGAACGCGTTTCCGGAAGCGACCGCTATTCCTGCGGCGAATATTCGACGCACCGCTTCTACGGCTACGGCGCCTACACGGTGTCGCTGAAGGCGGTGAAGGCCGATGGAGTGATGACCTCGGTTTCGCACTACACCGGCCCGCCCTTCGGCGATCCGTGGGACGAGATCACCATGGGGATCGCCGGCAAGGACACCACCAAGCTGGAGATCAGCTATGTGGTCAACGGCGCCGGGCACCGCAACACGGTGGTCGATCTCGGCTTCGACGCCGCCAAGGGCGTCCACAGCTACGGCTTCGACTGGAAGCCCACCGGCATCGTCTGGACCGTCGACGGCAAGCCGGTCCATCAGGTGTCGGGCAAGCCGGAGGAGCTGCCGCGCATGCCCGGCCGGCTGATGCTGCGCTTCTGGAGCGCGTCCGGCGATACCGAATGGATGCGCCGCTTCACCTATCCCGGCCATCCTCTGGCCGCGGAGGTCGCCTCCGTCAGCTACCGCGAGGATCCGGCGAACCTCAGCAACTGAGGACCGCCCGGTCAGTCCAGCGCTTCGGCGCCCAGGTAGGATTCGACGACGCGGGGGTCGGCGACGACCTCCGCCGGGGCGCCGTCGGCGATCTTCTCGCCATGGTCCAGCACCACCACGCGGTCGGACAGCGCCATCACCGCGCGCATGACATGCTCGATCATCAGGATGGTCAGGCCTTCGCGCCGGTTCAGGTCGCGCAGGACCTCGACCATCCGGTCGACCTCGGTCGGGCGAAGCCCCGCCAGCACCTCGTCCAGCAGCAGCAGGGTCGGACGGGTGGCCAGCGCGCGGGCGACCTCCAGCCGCTTGCGGTCGGGCAGGGTCAGGCTTCGCGCCGGACGGCTGGCCTGATCGGCCAGTTCCAGCCGCTCCAGCACGGCGCGGGCCTGCCGCCTCGCGGTCTCCACCGACCGTTCGCGGGCCAGCGCGCCGACCACGACATTCTCCTCGACCGTCAGCTGGCCGAAGGGCTTGACGATCTGGAAAGTGCGGCCGATCCCGGCGGCGCAGACTTGGTTGGGCTTCAGGCCGGTCAGGTTGCGGCCCTTCAGCGTCACCCGCCCCTCGTCGGGCGGAAAGACGCCGGCAATCAGGTTGAAGGTGGTGGTCTTGCCGGCGCCGTTCGGACCGATCAGCGCCAGGATGCGCCCCTCCGGCACGGCGAAGCTGACCTCCGACACCGCCTTCAGCCCGCGGAACCGCTTGGACAGGCGCTCGACCTCAAGCAGAGCGGTCATCTCAGGCCCCCTCCCCCGGCTGGCGGACAAGACGCAGGCGGCGGGCCAGCCAGGGCCACACGCCCTCCGGCCGGAACACCACGATCACCACCAGCGCCGCGCCATAGAACAGTTGCTTCAGGCCGGGCAGGTCCAGCCCGCCGGCCTCGATCAGGAAGGTCAGCGCCTCGCCCAGCGGCGTCAGGATGAAGGCGCCGAGGATCGGGCCGACCAGCGTGCCGATGCCGCCGACGATGGCCGGCAGGATGATCTCGATGGAGCGGCCCATCGAGAAGACCTGCTCGGGGAACAGGTTGTTGAAATAGAAGGCCTGGAACACGCCGCCCAGCGCCGTCAGGGCGGAGGACACCGCCACCGCCGTCATGCGGGCGCGGAACAGGTCGACGCCAGAGGCCTCCGCCGCGTCCGGCTCCTCGCGCACCGCCAGCCATTGGTAGCCGAGCCGGCTGTGCAGCAGGGCGCGCGACAGGAACAGCGCGCCGACGACCAGCGCCAGCGCCACGTAATAGAACAGCACCGGCGAGCCGCGCAGGTTGAGCGGATCGCTCGCCCCCGCCTCCACCGGCAGGAAGAAGCCGCCGGAGCCGCCGACCCAGGTGATGTGGTCGAAGCCGATGCGCGCCACCTCGGCGAAGGCGATGGTCAGCAGGGCGAAATGCACGCCCTTCACCCCGAAGCGGAAGCCCAGGAAGCCGATGACGCAGCCGGCCACCACCGAGACCAGCATCGCCAGGACCATGCCGGCCCAGGGGCCGATGCCGAAATGGACGAACAGCGCCGCGCTGACATAGGCGCCGAGGCCGACATACAGCGCGTGGCCCAGCGACAGCAGGCCGGAAAAGCCCATCATCACGTTCCAGGCCTGCCCGACATAGGCGAACCACAGCACGGTGGTCAGCACCGACACCAGATAACGGTCGGCGACGAAGGGTGCCACCGCCAGCCCCAGCGCCGCCAGAACCAGCAGCACCATCCCGCGTCCGGTAATCCCGGAAGGCACCATTCCCGAAAGCCCGCTCATGACCGTTTCCCCAACAGCCCTTGCGGGCGCAGCAGCAGAACCACGATCAGCACCCCGTAGCTGAACAGGGATTTCATGGACGGCGTCAGCAGGAAGCCGGCCAGCGCCTCCGACATGCCGATCAGCACGCCGCCCAGCAGCGCGCCGGGCAGGCTGCCCAGCCCGCCGACGATGACGATGATGAAGCTGAGCAGCGTGTATTCCGGCGCCAGCTGCGGCCGGGCATCGACCAGCAGGGTCATCAGCGCGCCGGCCACCCCGACCACCGCGGCACCGATGCCGAAGGTCAGGGCATAGAGCCCGTCGATGTTCAGCCCGACCACGCGGGCGCCCAGCGGGTTGTCGGCACAGGCGCGGATCGCCTTGCCGGTGCGGCTGAAGCGGAAGAAGGCGAACAGCGCCGCCGCCACCACGATGGCCGCCGCCCCGGCACGCAGCCGCACGGCGTCCAGCAGCATCGAGCCGATCTCCACCGTGTCGAAGCTGTAGGGCACCTGGACGTTGCGGGCATCCGGGCCGAACAGCATCAGCATGGCATTGACCAGGATGGTGGCGATGCCCAGCAGCAGGATAAACTGCATGTGCTCCGGCCGCTCGACGAACTTGTTGACCAGCCCGCGCTGCAACAGCCAGCCGCAGGCGAACAGCAGAGCCGCCATGAGCGGGGCCGACAGCAGCGGGTCGAGGCCCAGCCAGCCGCCCAGCAGCACCGCGCCGTACATGCCCGCCACCATCATCTCGCCATGGGCGAAGTTGACGACGCGCACCACGCCGAAGATGACCGAAAGCCCCAGCGCCGCCAGCCCGTAGACCAGGCCGGTCAGCAGGCCGGAGGCCGCGATGTTCAAATAATAGTCGATCGGCATGGGCGGCGGATTGTCCGAACGGTTGGGTTCTGCGGGTTAGCAGTCCAAGGGGGATGCAGGCAAGCCAGAACGACCGCCGGCACTGCAATTCGTCCCGATCCCGCTATGGCTGGCCGGCGATCCGGGTGCCGCTGCGCAGGCTGGCGATACGCTCCGCCACGTCGTTCAACCGGCGGTCGAGTGCCGTCGCCAGACAGGACTGCGCCGCCACGGCCACCGCCGGGTCTCCTTCGGTGCCGCTGCGAATCCAGCAGAGCGCCGCGATCCGCTCGTGGAAGCGACGCTCGTCCTGGATCAGTTCATAGGCGGCAGCGGCTCGGGCCGCCGGATCGGCGATGCCGGCCAGAAAGCGCTCCTGCATTCCGCGGGCACGTCCGTCGGAAAGGGCGAGCGCCGGGACGTCGCAGATCATCCGCCGCAGCGGCGCCGTCACCGTGGCACAGCGCGGATCGGCGACCGGCGCTGGCGGCGGCTGGGGTGGCGGCGGCTGGGTCATGGCGGCCGCGGGCAGCGGAGCGGCAACGGTCGGCGGCGGCGGCGGCGGCGCAGCCTTCGCCGCGACCGGAACCGTCCCGGCCGGTCGGGACGGCGGCGGCTTGGCCGCGCCCAGCGATTCCCGCACCACCCGCACCGGCATGCCGACCTCCGCCGCCGCGAAGACGGTTTCGATGTCGGCGGGCAGCATGCGGAAGCAGCCGCCGCTGGCCCGTGTGCCAATCGAGTCCGGGTCGTTGGTGCCGTGGATGGCGATGGCCGGCCAGCCGAGATCGAGCGCGAACCGGCCCAGCGGGTTGTTCGGTCCGGGCGGAACCGCCCGCGGCAGGGCGGGGTTGTCGCGCCGCTGGTTGGCGGTCGGCCGCCAAGTCGGGTCACGGCGCTTGCGCAGGATGCTGCTGTCGCCGACGGGAATCGGCACGCCGGGACGGCCGATGGCGACCGGGAAGCTGCGCATCCCCCCGTCGGGACCCGTCAGGTAGAGGCGGCGGTCGGCAAGGCTGATGGCGATGGAAGGGCCGCCGGTCACCGTCTCCAGCGCCTGGGCTGGACCTGCACCGTTCATCCCGGCAAGGGCAAGGAGAGCCCACAAAAGACACCGTGCCAGGATGGCGGTGACGGCTGTTGTCGGTCGGAGGAGGGCGCCACGGCTGCGGTCTCCCCGAAAGGTCGTAAATCCATGCATGCGGAAAGTTGATCGCGTGTCCCCTAAAACAGGGTAAACAGCATGGGACGACGGTCGCCGGGGAACGGGGCCGCCCCGGACAGCAAGGACGTGCATCATGGACCAGATCGAGCAGACGTTGGCCGTCGCAACGGAACACCACCGCGCCGGCCGCACCGCGGAGGCCGAACGGCTGTACCGCGACGTGCTGGACGCGTCGCCCGGCCATCCGGACGCCCTGCATCTGCTGGGGGTGATCGCGCTGCAATCGGGCCGTGCGGACGAGGCGGTCGACCGCATCGCCCAGGCCGTGGCCGGCGATGACGGTTCCCCGCTGTTCCATGCCAATCTGGGTCACGCCCTGCACGCGTCCGGCCGCCACCGCGAAGCGGCGATGAGCTTTGCCCGCGCCCTGACCCTGCTGACCAACGAGGGAGAGGGCTGGGGCAATGTCGGGGCGCTCGCCAACCTGATCCGCCGCTATGACGACGACATCCGCGCCGCCGCCGCCGCCGAGGTCGATGCCCGCTACACCATGGGCGACGTGATGCGGCGCCAGTCGCTGCTTTTCCTGCTGACCGGCGACGTGGCCTATTACCGCGCCCTGGTGAACACGGCGCTGGACGACCCGCTGCGCTTCTCCATCCCCTCGATGCACTACGCCTACTGGGGCATCGCCATGCGGCTGTTCCAGGGCGACACGCGCAAGGGCGACGTCAGCGCCTTCACCACCGGCGAATTCCGCCGGTTCTACCGCCTGCTGGTGGATGAGACGGCGCGCCGCTACGGTCTTGACACCCGCCTGCGCCGGGTGGCGCCGCGCACTGCGGTGAAGCGGGTGGCGCTGATCACCAACCAGATGCTGGGCGAAGGGCACCAGCCGACCGCCGACGCCTTCGATTATGCCCGCCGTCTGCAGGACGACCATGGTTGCGAGGTGCTGATCGTCAACCCCAACGCCATGGCGGTGGAAGGCGAGAACGGCTTCGTTCCCGAATACAGCTACAACGTCACCGAGGAATATGACGGCGAGCAGACCCTGACCGCCTTCGGCGCCAAGGTCCGCATGCTGTCCTTCCCGCAGCCGCGTTTCGACGAGGAGAAGCTGACCGCCATCGTCGATGCGGTGCAGCGCTTCGATCCCGACGTGATCGTTGCCTTCGGCGGCTCCAACACGGTGGCCGATCTGTTCGCCCGCAGCCGGCCTGTGGTGTTCCTGCCGACCTCCAGCGGCCTGCCGCCCTCGCTCGCCACGCTTCTGCTGGGCTACGCCCCGGAGGACAGCGCCGCCGGCTGGCCGGAGGAGGCGCGGGCGCGCTTCCGTCCCTTCTTCTTCGGCTGGACCCTGCCGGATGCCGGTCCGGCGCGCAGCCGCGCCGATTTCGGCCTGCCGGCCGACGGGCCGCTCTATGTCGTCGTCGGCAACCGCCTGGATCAGGAGGTCGGACCGGAGTTCCTTGAGACGCTCGACCGCCTGCTCGACCGCGTGCCCGACGCCCACATCGCCTTCGCCGGCGCGGTGACCGACCTGCCGGGCCGGATCGCCACCGCCCGCAACGCGGCGCGGATGCAGGCGCTGGGAGATGTCGACGCCATTCGCGGGCTGTACGGCGTGGCGACCGCCTATCTGAACCCGCCGCGCCAGGGCGGCGGCGGCAGCGCGGCCTTCGCTCTGGCGGACGGGCTGCCGGTGGTGACCTATTCCCGGGGCGATGTCGCCGGGATCGTCGGCTCCGCCCTGACCGTTGCCGACGAGACGGCCTTCCTGGACCGCGCCGCGGCGCTTGGACAGGATGCCGCCGCGCGGGCGCAGGCGGCGGAAGCGGCACGCACCCGCTTCGCCGAAACGGCCGACCGCGCGCGGTCGGTGGAAAAGCTGCTGGACTATGCCCGCGAGGCGCAGGAGCTGTACTGAAATCCGGCCCTTCCCCTGCCCCGGACAGACGTCCGCCCGGCCCCCGTACGAAGCAGACCTTCGTACGGGGGCCGGGCGGAATTGTTTCAGACGCTATCCGGCGGCGGAGGTCTCAGGCCGTCACTGATCGTACGTCCCGGCACCGACGATGTAACGGCCATCGCGGGTGACGTAGGAATGCTTGTGCTCGACCTTGTTGGTCTGACGGTTCAGCCAGACATAGTCGATGACGGCGTTCGGCTTGTCCTTGGTCTCGGTGATCATCGCCTGGACGATGGGCTTGCCTTCCGCATCCTTCAGATCGGCGGCGTTTGATCCGGCCAGCTTCGGGTTGGCGCCGGAGGCGACATAGCGGCCGTCGGTGTCGAAGACGAACACATACAGCTCACCGCGGCGGAAGCTGCCCTTGGGGTCCTGAAAGGCCTTGGTCGCCTCGTCCGGCCCCTTGTCCTTCAGATAGGCGACGGCCTCGGCGACCAGCGACTTGGCCTGTTCCGGCGTGGCGTGATCGGCGGCGAAGGCCGGTGCGGTCAGCAGGGCCGCCGCGACGGCGACCAGGGATGCGGTTCTGCAAATCATGGATGACCACCTTGGAAGAGAGGAAGGGAGGGAAGGAGCCGACGATCCAGCAGGGGTCACTCCTCGTGCACGGTTTCCAGCCAGGAGCGGATCGACCACAGCGCCTCCTGCCCCAGCGCTTCACCGAACTGCGGCATGTAGGTCACGCCGTTGCGGATCGAGCCGTTGGTGACGCGCTCCTTGAACCACTCGTCGCCGGCATCCCCCTTCTCCAGGTAGCGCAGGTCGGGGGCGATGCCGCCGGACACCGCACCCAGCCCATGGCAGCGCGCGCAGTTCTGGTTGAAGGCGGACGAACCGATCTCGATGGCGCGCGGGTTGCCGCGGTAGGGATTGCTGTCCCGCCACTTCTCACCCAGCTTCTCCAGCCCGGTGGTGTCCACCGGCTGCGGGACGACATCGCCGTGGGCGTAAACCAGACCGGGAAGAGCGACGGCGCCGATCAGACCAATCGCTGCCGCAAGCCGAACAATCCGTGCATTCATGAGAAAGACGTTCCCTCTGTTTCTGGCCGCCCTGCGGCCTTTGCTTCGCATGAGCGGACGTTATCAGCAGAGGGACCTGCGAATAATTGGACTATGGTAGGACATAACCAAATCAATGCCTGAGATGACTATGGCAGGTGCAGACACGGAAATGGGCGGACCGGATCGCTCCGGCCCGCCTTCCTCCCGCCTGTCCGCGCCTGATATCAGGCCTTCGGCAGCTTGAAGACCCAGAGAGAGCCGCCCTGGTTGATGTCCTTCACCAGCTTGGCGACGTCGCCGCCCCACAGCGGCACCGCGCCGCCCCAGCCGGAGACGACGGCGACATACTGCTCGCCATCCATCTTCCAGGTGACCGGGCTGCCGACCACGCCGGAGCCGGTCTGGAACTTCCAGACCTCCTGGCCCGACTTGGCGTCGAAGGCCTTCAGATAGCCTTCCGGCGTGCCGGTGAAGACGAGGTTGCCGGCGGTGGTCAGGACGCCGCCCCACAGCGGGGCCGGGTTCTTGTATTCCCAGACGATCTTGCCGGTCTTCGGATCGACGGCGCGCAGCGCACCGATGTAGTCGTCATACAGCGGCTTGATGGTGAAGCCGGCGCCGAGATAGGCCGCACCCTTCTTGTAGGTGATCGGCTCGTTCCAGATGTCCATGCCCCACTCGTTGGCCGGGACATAGAACAGCTCGGTCTGCGGGTTGTAGGCCATCGGCATCCAGTTCTTGGCACCCAGGAAGGCGGGGGCCGCGAAGACCGACTTGCCCTTGGCGTCATGCGCATCGCTGGTCGCCGGGGCGCCCGGACGGTTGTCGTCGTTGTAGATCGGACGGCCGGTCTCGATGTCGATGCCCTTGGCCCAGGTGATCTTGGTGACGAAGGGCGAGGCGTTGATCAGCTTACCGGTGTTGCGGTCGATGACGTAGAAGAAGCCGTTGCGGTCGGCCTTGCCGCCGGCCTTGATGACCTTGCCGTCCTTCTTCAGGTCGAAGGACACGAACTCGTTGACGCCGTCGAAGTCCCAGCCGTCATGCGGCGTGGTCTGGTAGTGCCACTTGATCTCGCCGTTGTCCGGATTGATGGCCAGCGTGGAGGAGGTGTAGAGGTTGTCGCCCGGACGCAGGTGCGAGTTCCAGGGCGCCGGGTTGCCGGTACCGAAGAACAGCGTCTTGGTTTCCGGATCGTAGGTGCCGCCCAGCCAGGTGGCGCCGCCGCCGGTCTTGTACATGTCGCCGGGCCAGCTGGCGTTGGTCTTGCCGGTGACGGTCGACTCCTTGCCGTTCAGCGTGCCCATGTTGCCTTCGATGGTCGGGCGCTGCCAGACCAGTTCGCCGGTTTCGGCATCGCGGGCTTCGACCATGCCGATGACGCCGAACTCGCCGCCGGAATTGCCGGTGATGATCTTGCCGTCGATGATCAGCGGGGCGGCGGTGTTGGAATAGCCTTCCTTGTATTCCTGCAGCTTCTTGTTCCACACCACCTTGCCGGTCTCGCGGTTCAGCGCGACGAGGCGGGCGTCCAGCGTGGCGAAGTAGATCTTGTCCTTGTAGATCGCCGCACCGCGGTTCACCACGTCGCAGCAGGGCATGATGCCGTCGGGCAGGCGGTGGTTGTATTCCCACTTCTTGTGGCCGGTGCGGGCATCGACCGCGTAGAGGCGGGAGTAGGAACCGGTGACGTAGATGGTGCCGTCATAAATGATGGGCTGGGCTTCCTGCCCGCGCTGCTTCTCGCCGCCGAAGGAGAAGGACCAGACCGGAACCAGCTTCTTGACGGTGTCGGCGTTCAGGTCGGTCAGCGGGCTGAAGCGCTGGGCCTGCGGTCCCATGCCATAGGTCAGAACCGCTTCGGTGTTGGTGGCGCTCTTCAGCAGATCGTCGCTGGACGGGCCACCGGCGTCGGCGGCGAGGACGCCGGTGGCGCTGAACGCGGTCAGCGAGGCTGCCAGGGCGAGACTTGTAACCAGGCGCTTCATGTGCGGTTGCCTCCCAAAACTGATGATGACGGCACCGCCCGGGCAAGACCCGCCCGTTGCCGCCGGACGGGCGGGTCCGGCGGTGGCGAACGGAATCGGGGCGGCTTTTCAAGCTTTTGGCGGCCGGAGGGGCCGCGTCGCTCTACGATATTCGGCAGTGTAGACGGATGATCGGTCGGGTAAATTGTCGGATAGTAGCAGGCGTAAGCGTCAGTTCTCCTCCGGGTCACCGGGCCGTCAATTGACCCGCAGCAGACTTGCCTGCTCGATCCTTGGCCAGAGATGGGCGACGGAGCGGCGATACTCTTCGCGCAGCACGTCAAGCACTTGGAACCGCTCCGGAATCGGCAGCTCCAGCGCTTCGGCCATATCGAGGCCGGACTCCACGGCATGGCGCAGCGTGCCGTCGAGCCAGGTCAGCCAGTCGCGGGTCTGGGCGACGCAGGCCTTGTCGGGACGGATGTGGCCGTGGTTGGGCACCAGCAACCGGATGTCCAGCGCATCGACCGCATCCAACTCCTTCAGCCAGTCGGCGACGGTGGCGTGCGGCGTGGTCGGGGTGCGGTCGCAGAACACCACGCCGCCGGTGAACAGCACGCCCGTCGATTCGTCCAGGATCATCAGGTCGGCGGCGGTGTGGCCGCTCAGCGGGATCAGCCGCAGTTGGTGGTCGCCGAACTTCACGGTCGATCCATAGACCGGCTCGGTCGGCAGCGTCACCTCGGTTCCGCGCATCCAATCGCCGACCAGCCGGTACATGTTCTCGGCGATGCCGTTGCCCTCCTCCTGGATGCCGGCGATGGTGCCGGGCAGCGCCGCGACGGGCACGTCGGCGAAAGCCTGGTTTCCCAGCCAGTAATCCGGATGCAGGTTGCTGACGAAGACTTTACGGATCGGCTTCTCTGTGACCTTGCGGATGGCCGCGCGCATCTCCTCGCCATAGCGGCGGGACGGGCCGGTCTGAATGACGATCACCCCGTCGGCCGTGACGATGAAGCCGGAATTCAGGATGTTGCCGCCGTTGGCGCGGGTGAAATGCTTGGTGGAGCCTTCAAAGACGTAGGTGTCGGGGGCGATCCGCGTCGGCTTCAGATCGTAGGTCAGCGTCCCCGCGGCACATGCGCCACCCGACATCAGCCCGGCGGCCAGGACGGCGGCAAAGGCGGCGGACAGCACCAGCCGGCGCAACAGCGGCACGCTCATTGCCCGACACTCCACGGCTGCCCGACAGGTTTCAGCGACATCGCCGGCTTGGCGCCGGTCGGCGGCATCGGGATGGTCGCCCGGATTTCGCCGCCCTGGTTGTCCCGGCCACGCAGGATCAGCGCGGTGGCGTCCGGCGGCGGGCGGACATCCAGCGAAAAGACCGGATTCTCCGACACCGGCTCCAGGCTGTCGATCCGCGCCAGCGTCGGAGAACCGCCGGGGGTCTGCGCATCCACCTGCAGGGTCTCGACGAAATAGGCCGGGATGCCGTCGACCAGCCCGGTGTCGTTGGGATGGCGGATGCGCAGCCGCAGCCGCGCCACCCCGTCGTCAGCCGCCGGCCACAGCCGGGCCTGCACCTCGCCGACATGGTCGGCCCAGTCCTTCTGGGCATAGGATGCCGGCGGCGCGCTGCACCCGCCGCCCGCCGCGTCGACCAGCACGCCGGAGACATGCCAGACCCCGTCGGCGGTGCGCGCGGCGCCGCGCACCGCGGTGGCCTGCTGGATCTTGATGCGCGTGGCGATGTAGGGCGCAGCAGTGCCGGGGTGGTAGCGCAACACCAGCGGGAAGGGGTTCAGGTCGGCAATCGCCACCATCTCAACCACCTGTCCCAGCGCCGTGGCGTCGACGGAGAGCGGCACCGCGCGCGTGTCTTCCGCCGCCGCCGGAGCGGTCACCTTGACGGCAGCGTCGAACACGACCGGGGCGCCGGCGAAATACTGGTCGCGCAATATGTCCCACATCACGGACTTCAGTGGATCGGACGGGGAGCTTGCGGCGAGGGCGGGTGCCGCGACGGCGAGCATCGCACCGGTAAGTCCCACATGGCGCAGCGCGTCTCTCATCCACCCCTCCCGACCCATACGGCAAACCGTTCGCTCGTCCCCGCCTCACTCCACCAGCGGCGGCGGCGTGTGGGTAACGCCGTAGGCGGCGAAGATCTTCGCCATCGTTCCGTCCTCGGTCAGCGCCGTCACCGCGTCGCCGATGCTGTAGGCGAGGTCGCGGGAATTCTCCTTGGTCGCCATGCCGATGTTCCAGTTGGAGGTCATCATGCCCGGCAGGGTCACGGTGGTGACCGGAAACTGCTCCATCCTGGCCCCGAGCGCCGCCTGCATCTGGCTCAGCGGCGCCAGCACCGCCGCCGCCTCGCCGGCGGTCAACTTTTCGATGGCGGCTTCGGGCGTCGGGCAATGGATGATGCGGCTGCGCAGCCGGCCACCCTGCAAACCCAGCAGGAAGAAGTCGGGAACGCTGTCGATCTCCACCGCGATCGGTTCGTCCGGCAGGGTCGCCAGCACGGCGGAACGCACCCGCTGCGGATCGCGGGCGAGCGCGAAGACCTCCTGATGATAGGGGCCGAACAGCACCGCTTCCGGATTCATCAAGCCGAAGCGCTTGTCATAGGGGATGTGCATCATGATGTCGGCCAGCTCGCCGCCGAACAGGCTGCCGCGCCACACCGCCACGCGCAGATCGTCCGACACCGTCTCTCCGGGGATCTGCTCGTAGATGTCGGCCTTGACGCCCAGCTTCCCGGCAATCGCCCGCGCCAGATCGACGTCGATGCCGACCAGGGCACCGTCGCGCTGGAAGGAGAAGGGCGGAAACTCGCGATAGACCGCCACGCGCAGCCGCCCGCGCTCCATCACCTCGTCCAGCGGCCGGGCGGCAGCCTGTCCGACACCGAGCGTGGACGCAGCCCCGGCGGACGCGCAGCTTGCGGCCAGTCCGGACAGGAAACGGCGGCGGGTCACAATCGCCATGGCAGGTCCCGGCAGTGGTGGGTTCGTCAGGGAACGGGCTGGCAGGATAGCCATCGCTCCGCATAGCCAATAATTGGACTTTCGTACAAGATGCCCCCTGCTTGCCCGGCCGCCCCCGGTTCGGGAAGCCCCGGCTGGCCGGCCCTGCCCACCCCGTCTCCTGTCCATGCTTCCATAGTCGCATTCCGGAGTTGTGGTTCGCCCGATAGGCTGTACTCCAAACTGTTGGCATTCCGACGGATACGATGCGACGGATACGATGACGAAGCTCCGCCTGCCCCGCCTTCTCAACAGCGTGTCGCTGGCGGCACTCGGCGCCCTGCTGCTGGCCGGGGCGCCCGGTGTCGGCACAGCCGCCGACGTCGTCGGCGAGATCCGCATCGGTTTCCTGTCGCAGACGCCCGAGCCGCCGCCCTCCGTCGCCAACCCGGACGAGCCGGCGGCCGACGACGGCTTGGCCGGAGCATCGCTCGCCATCGCCGACAACAACACGACCGGCAAGTTCCTGAAGCAGTCCTTCGTTCTCGACAGCGTGGAGGTTCCGCCGGACGGCGATGCCGCCGCCGCCCTGCGCGAACTGGCCGGCCGCGGCGACCGCTTCGTCGTCGTCGACGCGCCGGGTGCGACGGTGGAGGCGCTGTCGAGGCTGCCGGAGGCACGCACCCTGCTTCTGCTGAATGCCACCGCGCCCGACGACGCCCTGCGCGGCAGCGCCTGCGCCGCCAACCTCATCCATGTGGCGCCCAGCCGGGCGATGCTGGCCGACGCGCTCGGGCAATATCTGGTGAAGAAGCGCTGGCCGCGCTGGTTCCTGGTCACCGGCCGCCGGCCGGAGGACAAGCTGTACGCCGACGCCGTCCGCCGCGCCGCCAAGCGCTTCGGCGCCCAGATCGTCGCGGAGAAGGATTGGACCGCCGAAAGCGACGTCAACCGCACCGCCGAATCCGAGATTCCGGTCTTCACCCAGGCCAAGGCCTATGACGTGCTGGTCGTCGCCGACGAGGTCGGGGAGTTCGGCGACTATCTGTCCTACCGCACCGCCGATCCGCGCGCGGTCGCCGGCACCCAGGGGCTGGTCCCCACCGTCTGGCACCGCACGCATGAGCAATGGGGGGCTGCACAGCTGCAATCCCGCTTCAAGGCGGCGGCAAAGCGCCCGATGACGGCGCGCGACCACAATGACTGGACCGCCGTCCGCGTCATTGGCGAGGCTGCCGCCCGTGCCCGCACCGCCGATCCCGACCGCCTGATCGCCTTCATCCAGTCGCCCGACTTCACCATGTCCGCCTTCCGCGGCACACCGCTCAGCCTGCGACCCTGGGACGGGCAGCTGCGCCAGCCGGTGCTGCTGGCCGCCGACCGCTCGCTGGTGTCAGTGTCGCCACAGGAGGGATTCCTCCACCCGCGCACCGAGCTGGACAGCCTGGGCTACGACCAACCGGAAACGCTCTGCAAGACGCGAGGAAAAACCACGCCATGACCGCCGCCCGCTTCACCGGCATATCCCTGGCCGCATTGATCGCCGCCACCCTGGCCTCCGCCGCCTCGGCCCAGACCATCTATGTGTCGAACGAGAAGGACAACACGCTGTCGGTGATCGACGGCAAGACCATGGCGGTCACCGACACCATCAAGGTCGGCAAGCGCCCGCGCGGCATCACCCTGTCCAGGGACGGAACCCAGCTGTTCATCTGCGCCAGCGACGACCACACGGTGCAGGTCTTCGACCTTGCCAGCAAGACGGTGGTCCACAACTTGCCGTCGGGCGAGGATCCCGAACAGTTCGCCCTCAGCCCCGACGGCAAGAGCCTGATCATCGCCAACGAGGACAGCAACATCGTCACCGTGGTCGACGTGCCGACGCGCAAGGTCGCCTTCCAGGTCGATGTCGGGGTGGAGCCGGAGGGAATGGATGTCAGTCCCGACGGCCGCTGGGGCGTCAACACCTCCGAGACGACCAGCATGGTCCACTGGATCGACATGGAAAAGCGCGCGGTGGTCGACAACACGCTGGTCGGCCCGCGCCCGCGCTACGCCCAGTTCACCAAGGACGGCTCGCAGCTGTGGGTTTCGTCGGAGATCGGCGGGACGGTCAGCGTCATCGACACCGCCACCCGGCAGGTCAAGAAGGTCGTCGATTTCCACATCAAGGGCGTCGCCAAGGACCGCATCCAGCCGGTGGGCGTCAAGCTGACCGACGACGGCCGCTATGCCTTCGTGGCGCTCGGCCCGGCCAACCATGTCGCGGTGGTGGATGCCAAGACCTTCGAGGTGAAGGATTACCTGCTGGTCGGCCGCCGCGTCTGGCATCTGGCGCTGACGCCGGACCAGAAGATGCTCTACACCACCAACGGCGTCAGCGGCGACGTGTCGGTGATCGACGTCGACAGCCTGAAGGTGACCAAGACGGTCAAGGTCGGCCGTTACCCCTGGGGCGTGGCGGTCAAGGGCTGAGGCACAGGAAGGGGAAGGCGGAATGACGGTGCCGGCATTGGAGGTCGAGGGGCTGCGCCACGGCTACGGCGGTAACCGCCTTGCGCTGGAGGATGTCGGCTTCCGCGTGATGCCCGGCGCTTTCACCTGCCTGCTCGGTCCGAACGGGGCGGGGAAGAGCACGCTGTTCGCGCTGGCCACCGGGTTGCTGCGGCCCAATGTCGGGCGGGTGCGCATCCACGGCCACGACATCGTGCAGGCGCCGGGCAAGGCGCTGGCGGAACTGGGCGTGGTGTTCCAGCAGCCCACCCTCGACCTCGACCTGACGGTCTTGCAGAATCTGCGCTATTTCGCCGCCCTGCACGGCATCGGCCGGCGCGAGGCCGACCGGCGGATCGAGACGGAACTGACCCGCCTGTCGCTGTTTGAACGGCGGGGGGAAAAGGTGCGGGCGCTCAACGGCGGCCATCGCCGGCGGGTGGAGATCGCCCGTGCCCTGCTGCACCGCCCGACCCTGCTGCTGCTGGACGAACCCACGGTCGGGCTGGACATCCCCGCCCGCCGCACCCTGATCCGCCATGTCCATGCCCTGTGCGCGGAGGACGGCATCTCGGTGCTGTGGGCGACCCACCTGATCGACGAGATCGATCCCGCCACCGACCATGTGGTGGTCCTGCACCGTGGCCGCGTCCGCGCCTGCGGACCGGTCGCCGCGGTGAATGCCGAAACCGGCTGCGCCAGCGTGGCGGAGAGCTTCGACCGGCTGACCGCTGCCCGACCGGCCGCAGATGTGGAGGCCACGGCATGACCGGACGGCAGCTGAAAGTCTGGGGAACCGCCTTCCAGGGAATCGTCGCGCGCGAGGTGCTGCGCTTCATCCACCAGCGTGAGCGCTTCCTCGGCGCGCTGGTGCGCCCGCTGGTCTGGCTGTTCGTCTTCGCCGCCGGGTTCCGGGCGGCGCTCGGCATCGCCATCATCCCGCCCTACGAGACCTACATTCCCTACGAGGTCTACATCGTGCCCGGGCTGATCGGCATGATCCAGCTGTTCAACGGCATGCAGGGGTCGCTGTCGATGGTCTACGACCGCGAGATGGGCAGCATGCGCATCCTGCTGACCAGCCCACTGCCCCGCGCCTTCCTTCTGGTGGCGCGGCTCCTGGGCGGGGTGGTGGTGTCGATCCTCCAGGTGGCGGCCTTCCTGCTAATCGTCTGGCTCTATGGCATCGACCTTCCGGTCTGGGCGCCGCTGACCGTGCTGCCGGCATTGCTGCTGAACGGGCTGATGCTGGGGGCGCTCGGCATGGTGCTGGCCTCCACCATCCGCCAGCTGGAGAATTTCGCCGGGGTGATGAACTTCGTGGTTTTCCCCCTCTTCTTCCTGTCCTCCGCCCTTTACCCGCTCTACCGCATGGAGGAGGCCGGCCCTCTGTTGTGGTGGCTGTGCAGCCTCAACCCCTTCACCCATGGGGTGGAGTTGATCCGTTTCGCCCTCTATGGCCGGGTCGACGGGCTGGCGCTGGCGGTCGTCGCCGGATCCACCCTGCTGTTCGCAGCACTTGCGGTGCGCGGCTACTCGCCCGCGCGCGGCATGGGATCGCGGGCCCCGTCGGCGGCAGGGTGAGGTCTCAAGCTGCGTCGTGGAAGATGATGCCGGTTGTGTAGCGCTCGCCGGAGCGCACCGGGCTGACGCCATGCCGCTGCCGGACGCGGTAGATGCCGCGGGTGCCCTGCACCGGGCGCTGATCGACCGCGAAGATCACCGCATCTCCCAGCCCCAGCGGCACGACGGTGGCACGCGACTGCATGCGTGGCCGCTGCTCGGTCAGGACAAACTCGCCGCCGGTGAAGTCCGGTCCCGGTTCCGACAACAGGATGGCGACCTGCAACGGGAACACCGTCTCACCATACAGATCCTGGTGCAGGCAATTATAGTCGCCGGGACCGTATTTCAGGAGCAGCGGCGTGGGACGACGCTGTCCGGCCGTGTGGCAGCGCTCCAGAAATTCCCCATGCTCCGTCGGATAGCGGATGTCGAGCCCCATCGCTGCGGCCCAGCGGTTGGCCACAGGCGCCAGCCGCCGATAAAGCGGTGCGCGCAGCGCCGCGATCGGTTCCGGCAACGGGTAACTGAAATATTTATATTCGCCTTTTCCAAAGCCGTGCCGCTCCATCACCACCCGGCTGCGGAAAGGACTATCCTGCCCATAGAGCCCCGCCAGTGCCTTGCAGGCTTCCCCGTCCAGCAGAGGCCCCACGACGGCATGGCCAACGGAGTCCAGCTCCATGCCGATGCGCGTCCAATCCAAAGTCTGCATCACCATCACCGCGTCGCCTCCTTGCGCTCGCGATCCAGCAGGTCCCGCTTGCGCTCCACGCCCCAGCGATAGCCGGACAGACCTCCATCCGACCGCACCACCCGATGGCAGGGGATCGCCACCGCCAATGGATTGGCCCCACAGGCCCGCGCCACCGCCCGCACCGCCGCGGGCTCGCCGATGGCGGTGGCGATCTCGGCATAGCTGGCGGTCCTGCCGGCGGGAATGGCGCACAGTGCCTGCCATACCCGCTGCTGGAAAGCGGTGCCGCCGATATCCAGCGGCAGGGTAAGGCCGGTCCCCGGTGCCTCGACGAACCCCACCACCTGCGCCACCATGGCCTCGAAAGCCGGGTCGCCCCCGATCAGGTCCGCTTTCGGAAAGCGGTCCTGCAAATCGCGGAGCAGCAGATCGGGATCGTCGCCGAGCAGGATCGCGCAGACCCCGCGCTCCGTCGCCGCCACCAGGATCGAGCCCAGCGAGCAAACGCCGACCGCGAATCGGATCGTCTCCCCCGCTCCGCCCCTGCGGTAGCTGGTGGGCGTCATCCCCAGGCGCACTCCCGCGGTTTCGTAGAACCGTCCGGAGGATCCGTAGCCGGCCTCATAGATCGCCTCGGTCACGCTGCCGGCCTGCTGCAGGGCATTGGCGACGCGGGCGGCACGCTGGGCCTGGACATAGGCCCGCGGGGTAACCCCGGTCACCTGCTTGAAAATGCGGTGGAAATGGTGCGGGCTCATCCCCGCCACGGTCGCAAGTTCGTCCAGCTGCGGCGCTTCCTCCGCCTCCTCGATCAGGCGGCAGGCGGCGGCGACCGCCCCGGCACGGCGGTCGCCCTGGCTCGGCCCATCGGGCCGGCAGCGTTTGCAGGGCCGGAATCCTGCCCGTTCGGCCTCGGCGTTGGTGGCATAGAAGGCGACATTCTCCGGCCGTGCCGGCCGTGCGGCACAGCTTGGCCGGCAATAGACGCCGGTGCTGCGGACCGCATAAACGAACCGCCCGTCGGCGACAGGATCGCGACGGCGCAACGCCTCCCAGCGCTCCGCCTCGACATCGATGATTTCAGATGTGGCCGTATCGAGTGCGACGGTCATGTGTCCCTCTCTCTGCACGAACCTTACAGGTTCCGTGGGGTGATGAGGGAGCAGTCTGAGCCACCGGACAAACCGGTACACTCCGCCGCTTGCTTTTGAATTGCAAATGTACGGCCCGAACAGCGAAACGCCCCGTCTCTTTCGAGGCGGGGCGTTCGTGATCTGGATGAAGATGCAAGCATGCGTGCTTTGTGTATTGAGCGTCTCATGTGCCTGAGCGACCTGGCGGCGACCTACTCTCCCACGTCTTAAGACGCAGTACCATTGGCGCGGAGGCTTTTCACGGCCGAGTTCGGGATGGGATCGGGTGTTTGACACCTCGCCATGACCACCAGGTCACCGAGGCACAAGACCGACGCTGTTACCGAAAGCGCTTGATGCTTGTTCAGTGCAAGTGAGTTGAGGATGTATCGAACGGCGATGCGCTGGTCAAGCACTGCTTTGGAGCAGGCTTGCTGCTGCGCATGGCGCGGTTAGTGGTGTCGAGATCAAGCCGATCGAGCGATTAGTAAGGCTTAGCTTCAAGCATTGCTGCCCGTCCACATGCCTCCTATCGACGTGATGGTCTGTCACGGCTCTCAAGGGAGCTCTGGTTTAGAGGTGGGTTTCCCGCTTAGATGCTTTCAGCGGTTATCCCGTCCATACTTAGCTACCCGGCCATGCCACTGGCGTGACAACCGGTGCACCAGAGGTATGTCCATCCCGGTCCTCTCGTACTAGGGACAAATCCTCGCAAAACTCCGACACCCACGGCAGATAGGGACCGAACTGTCTCACGACGTTCTAAACCCAGCTCACGTACCACTTTAATCGGCGAACAGCCGAACCCTTGGGACCTGCTCCAGCCCCAGGATGTGATGAGCCGACATCGAGGTGCCAAACGACTCCGTCGATATGGACTCTTGGGAGTCATCAGCCTGTTATCCCCGGCGTACCTTTTATCCGTTGAGCGATGGCCCGTCCACGTGGAGCCACCGGATCACTATGGCCGACTTTCGTCTCTGCTCGACTTGTCAGTCTTGCAGTCAGGCGGGCTTATGCCATTGCACTCGACGAGCGATTTCCGACCGCTCTGAGCCCACCATCGCGCGCCTCCGTTACACTTTGGGAGGCGACCGCCCCAGTCAAACTACCCGCCATGCAGGGTCCCGGACCCGGATAACGGGCCACGGTTAGATGCCAGAGACTTCAAGGGTGGTATTTCAAGGTTGGCTCCACACGAGCTGGCGCCCATGTTTCCAAGCCTCCCACCTATCCTACACATGAAGTCCCTAGCACCACTGCAAAGCTGTAGTAAAGGTGCACGGGGTCTTTCCGTCTGACCGCGGGAACTCCGCATCTTCACGGAGAGTTCAATTTCGCTGAGTTGGTGTTGGAGACAGCGGGGAAGTCGTTACGCCATTCGTGCAGGTCGGAACTTACCCGACAAGGAATTTCGCTACCTTAGGACCGTTATAGTTACGGCCGCCGTTTACCGGGGCTTCAATTCAGAGCTTGCACTCCTCCTCTTAACCTTCCGGCACCGGGCAGGCGTCAGACCCTATACGTCGCCTTGTGTGGCTTCGCAGAGCCCTGTGTTTTTAGTAAACAGTCGCTACCCCCTGGTCTGTGCCCCCCGCCATGGCTTGCGCCACAACGGGGCCCTCTTCTTCCGAAGTTACGAGGGCAATTTGCCGAGTTCCTTCAACACCATTCTCTCAAGCGCCTGGGTATACTCTACCAGTCCACCTGTGTCGGTTTGGGGTACGGTCTGTAAGGCGGGGCTATTTCCTGGAACCGGTCCACAGCACGATCAATCCGATAAGATCGTACACGCTTTCCAATCCGTCACCTCCGCCAGGCCCACGAATATTAACGTGGTTCCCATCGACTACGCCTTTCGGCCTCGCCTTAGGGGCCGGCTCACCCTGCGTGGATTAACCTTGCGCAGGAACCCTTGGACTTTCGGCGACAGTGTTTCTCACACTGTTTGTCGCTACTCATGTCAGCATTCTCACTTCCGATACCTCCAGGCGGCCTCACGGACACCCTTCGCAGGCTTACGGAACGCTCCGCTACCACGTGATCCGAAGATCACATCCGCAGCTTCGGTACACGGCTTGAGCCCCGATACATTTTCGGCGCAGGCCGGCTTAACTAGACCAGTGAGCTATTACGCTTTCTTTAAAGGATGGCTGCTTCTAAGCCAACCTCCTGGTTGTCATGGCCTTCCCACATCCTTTCCCACTTAGCCGTGATTTGGGGACCTTAGCTGGCGGTCTGGGCTGTTTCCCTCTCGACGATGGACCTTAGCACCCACCGTCTGTCTGCCGCGCTCTGCTCGCG
>NZ_JBSNCH010000001.1:0-495000 GCF_058780625.1 Azospirillum sp. UENF 111221 | reverse complement strand
CGCACCACCGACGTCCGAACGATCCTGCGGCGCGGAGCCGGTTCCGGTTGGGCCGAGGTCGATTTCATCGGCATCGACGACGAGGCCTACCGCGCCCGTTGGGAGGTGCGGCGGGCCCGGCAGAAGGCCCAGGGTGCTTTGCAGCTGCAGAGCATGTCGCTGAGCAGCCTGGACGGCGAGCGCCGTTTCGGCGACGGCAAGAAGAGCGTGCTCGAGGAGATCGAGCGGCGGCTCGGACTGAGCTTCGAGCAATTCCGGCGCGCGGTCCTGCTGGCCCAGGGCGACTTCGCCACCTTTCTGAAGGCGCCGCCGCGCGAGCGCTCCGCCTTGCTGGAGCTGCTGACGGGGACGGAGATTTACTCGCGCCTGTCGATTGCGGCGCATGAGCGGACGACTGCGGAGAAGCAGGCGCTCGACAGGCTGGTGGCGCAGGGCGGCGGCATCGGGGTGCTGAGCGATGACGACCGGACCGCCCTGCAAGCCGAGGCCGGCGAGGCGGCGGAGGCGGTGCGGAGCGGCGAGCAGGCGTTGGCGCTCGCCCAGGCGGCGCTGGCCTGGCATGAGCGCGACCGCCAGCTCGCGGCGGCGGAAAGCAAGGCGGTCGAGGCCGCAGACGCGGCGGAGCGCGCGTGGAGCGGCGCGGAGGAGCGGCGCGACGCCGCTCTCGCGCTGCGCGGGTTGCAGCCGCTGCGGCCGGTGCTGGCGGACGCCGACCGCGCGCGCGACGAGGCGGCGGAGGCCGCGGCGGCGGTCGAGCGGGCGGAGACGGGCCTGGCCGCGGCACGGCTGGCGGTGGATGAGGCGACCGGCCGCCATGGCGAGGCCCGGCGGCGCTTCGAGGCGGCCTGTGCCGAGCAGGCCAGGGCCGAGCCCGAGCTTGACCGCGCGGCCGACCTTGATGGACGGATCGCAACCCTGACCGGCGAGCAGGGGACCGCCGACGCGGCGGCGAAAATCGCGGTCCAGCGCAGCATCGCGCTGCGGAAGGCCATGCAGGACATCGACGCCACCCTGTCCTCGGCCCGCAGCGATGCCGCAAGGCTGGAGATCTGGCTGCGCGAGCAGGCTGGCTTCGCGGCGGTGGCCGGGCAGTGGGAGCGGTGGGACCGGCTGCTGGCGCGCATCGTCGCCGACGGACGGAGCGGAAAGGCTGCCGCGCAGGAGCGACAACGGCTGGAGCGGGAGCTTGCGGCGACCGAAGCCGCGGCACGCACCGTGGAAGGGCGGCTGGCCGAGGCGCGCGAGCGGTGCCGCTCGTCCGAACAGGCGCTGGACAGCTTGCGCGGCACGGCGGTGCCGTCGCTGGAAGAGGCGCGACAGGCGCGGTCGGAGGCCGGACGCCGCCGTGACGGGCTGCTGGCCCTGTTGGCTACCGGAGAGGCGCGGCAACGGCTGGAAGCCGAGCGCACCGCCGCGGACGGAGAGCGGCTGCGGCTGCTGGGCGAGGCGGAGCGCGACGGAACGGCGGCGCGGGAGCTTGCCGAAAGCCGGGCCGGACGGCAGGCCGCGGTGATGGAGGCGGAGCGTACCCTGCAACGGCTGTTGCTGGCCCAGCGCGAGGATGTCGAAAGCCTGCGCGGCCGGCTGGTCGACGGTGAGCCCTGCCCGGTCTGCGGATCGGCGGATCATCCCTGGGCGGGCGACGGGGCGACTCCGCTGGGCCGGGTGACGCGGGATCAGGAAGCGCATCTCGCCGGATTGCGCGAGGCCCTGGCCGCGACGGTGGCCCGGCATGCGGCACTGGAAGCGGCGGAACTGGCGGCGCGCAAGGGGGCCGAGGCGCTGACCGCGCGGCTGGCGGCAATGGCGCAGGAGGCCGACGGGCTTGAAGCGCGCTGGACAGCACAGGCGTCGGCCATCGATTGGGACACCGGAGGCGGAGCGCTCACCGAAACACACACGGACATCCACACGGACATCCGCGGGCAAGTTGAGGCGGTGGACCGCCGGATGGCCGCCATCGCGCAGGATGAGGAGCGGGCGCTCGACCATCGCCGGCGGCTGGATGCGGCGCAGCTGGAGCATCGGCGGCTGGAAACCGCGGCGGCCGGTCTGGCAAGCGAGTGCGAGGCGACCCGGCAGCGGCTGGCCGACGGCCGGCAGGCCCTGGCCCTGGCGGCGGCGGCGCTGGAGCGGGCGGAGGCCGACCGGGACTCCGCGCTGGCCGAGCTGGCTGACGGCCTGGCGGGAGAGGCCGGGTGGCAGGCACTGCTGGAGCAGGCCCCGGAGGACTACCGGGCCGCTTTGGCAAGGCGGGTGAGCGACCATCGCGAGAAGAGCGACGGGCTGGCCCGTGCCGCCCGCGAGGTCGAGCGCGCGAGCGGCGAACGGGCGGTGCAGAGCGCCGAACTCGAGGCTGCGCAGCGGGCAGAGGATGAGGCGCGCAATCGCGCAGGTGATCTCGCCGGGCGGCTGGCCGAGGCCCGGACGGCGCGCGGCGCGGTGCTGGGCGGACGGCCGGTGTCGGAGGTGCGGACGGCACTGGCCGCACGGAAGCATGAAGCCGAAGCCCTGGTCGAGAAGGCCACGTTCGCCCGGCAGGACGCCATCGCCCGACTGTCGGCCGCGGAGCAGGAGCGGGAAACCCGCGGCGAGGCGGCGAGACGCTGCGCCGACAAGGCCCGGACCGCCGGCGAGCGGCTGGGCCGCGCGGTCGCCGAGCGCAGGGTCGGGCTGGACGAGGTCCGCCGGCTGCTGGCTGCGCCCGAAAGCGAGCTGGAGGCGGAAGAGCTGGCGCTGGCGGTGCTGGAACGGGCGCGCGGCGATGCCGCTCTGGTGGTCGCCGAGCGGCGGCGTCAGCGCGGCGACCACCATGCCGCGGGTCGTCCGGCACAGAGCGTCGAGGAATCCGGGGCTGCGGCGGAGAGCATCCATGCGGTGCTGGAGCGCGACCGCGACCGGCTGGGCTCGGCCCGCGGCCGGCTGGAGGCGGACGATGCCAATCGGCAGCGGCTGACCGGGCTGATGGCGGCTATCGAGGCGCAGCAGGCGCGTTCCGCACTGTGGGGCAAGATGGCGCAGCTGATCGGTTCGTCGACCGGACAGAAGATGCGCAACTTCGCCCAGAGCCTGAGCCTGGACCTGCTGCTGACCCATGCCAATCGGCATCTGGAGGATCTCGCCCGCCGCTATCGGCTGGAACGGGTGACCGGGGCCGATCTGGAAATCCAGGTGGTCGACCGCGAGATGGGCGACGAGCGGCGCGGCGTCCACAGCCTGTCGGGCGGCGAGCTGTTCCTGGTGTCGCTGGCCCTGGCGCTCGGGCTTTCGGCGATGGCGGCGGGCACTGCCGGCGGGATCGGCACGCTGTTCATCGACGAGGGGTTCGGCACGCTGGATCCCGACAGCCTGGACGTGGCGCTGTCCTGCCTGGAAGCCTTGCAGGCCGGCGGGCGTCAGGTCGGCGTCATCAGCCACGTGCCGGCGATGGTCGAGCGCATCGGCACGCAGATCCGCGTGGTGCCGCTGGGCGGCGGGCGCAGCCGGGTGACGGTGCAGTCGGTGGCGGGAGTGGCGCTGGGATTGGCGATTGAGGAGGTGGAGGGGGTTTAAGGCGGAGTGGTCGCAGCGTCGTCCCTCCCTTCGGCGTCCCCTTCCCCTCGACGCGGTGATTTGAAGCGCTTCATCCGTCGCCCAGTGGGCGGGTCGGTTCGCGCGAGGCTTCAGCCCGGTTGTCGAGATAACGGCTTTGCCGATGCCGTCGTCATCCATGCACAGGCGGTGCATGGAAATGTGCGCGCGGCGAGATTCCGTTATTCTTGGCATGGACCGCTCCTCGGCCCGCGTCCGCTCTCGGGGTGCGGACGGGGTCTGTGGACAAGACATCTGTCCCACCCCGTTCTGTGGCGATTGGCGGCTGAGCAGCTCCAATTCGGCTATCGGCACCTGGGTTTCCCGCCGATGCGCGATGAGTTGAAGCTCAATGCCGGGAATGCGGATCCCAGCCTTCGGAATCACAGTCTTTGCGTGCAAAGGTCAGCCCGATGGCGAAGCGGTTCGATTGTGTAAAAATTTGCATTAAAATGTCTTTTTACCACCATCGCGATACATGATAAGATAAGTCCATAAAATAAGGATCGTTTGATCGTATTTTACCCTTGTACCGATATCCAGAACAACCCAGCCATCGGGGGCTCCTTATGCGCAGAGACTTTCCTCTACGCCGCCTTTGCGATGACAAGCGGAATGGCACTGTTCAGCACGCCCGCCGCCGCCTGCAACGACGAGTCATACATCGGCACGATCTGCACCTTTGCATTCGACTGGTGCCCTCGCAACTACATCCCTGCCGATGGCCGGACATTGGCGATCCGTGAGTATCAGGCGCTGTTCGCGCTGGTCGGCTTCCGCTACGGCGGCGACAACGCCAATACCTTCGGTATTCCGGACCTGCGCGGCCGCGCCGCAATCGGTTCCGGCACCGGCCCCGGCTTGGTGAACGTTCCCATCGGCGCCAAGATCGGCCAGCAGGAGCTACTGCTGTCGGCGGCGCAGGTCCCGCTGCAACCGCACACCCACACCGCAACCTTCACCGGCACCGGCGGCGGGTCGGGGGGCTCGACCACCGTTCCCTTCACCGGCACCGTCAGCCTGCCCATCACAACCGGCGGCACCCCGGTGTCGGCCCCGACCTCGGGCACCGTCTATCTCGGCGGCACCGTCTTGGACGATGGCGGCAGTGGCATCACGCTGACGGGGCCGTACAACACCACCGGACCTGGCACCGGCGCCAAAGTGGCGGGCACGGCCAGCGGCTCCATCACGGTTCCCAACACCGGCATCACCGGCGGCACGGTGACGGTCGCCCCCGCCGCAGCCGGTGCGACCCAGAAGGTCAGCACCCAATCGCCGGCGATCGGACAAACCGTCTGCATCGTCGCCAACGGCCTGTACCCGAACCGCCCGTAACGGATCCCCGACATGCCCTGCCCGAAGGAATGGGCAGGGCATCGTCCCAGGGATTGCGGGATTCGATCATTGACTTGCGGCCGAAGTCTTCCTTGAGGGCGACGGGATCCGGCATTTCCTGCGGTGCGTCGGCGATCGGGAAGGGCAGTCGAATTTCGAAGGTCCCGGTCAGCGCCCTCGCTTCGCCAGGAATGCAAGCCGCTCCAGCGTGTGAACGTCCTGCTCGTTCTTCAGCAGTGCGCCGCACAGCGGCGGGATCAGCGTGCGGGCGTCCTTGGCGCGCAGGGTATCCGGATCGACATCCTCGACCATCAGCAGCTTGATCCAGTCCAGCAGCTCCGAGGTGGAAGGCTTTTTCTTCAACCCTGGAACCTCGCGCAGGTCATAGAAGAGATTCAGCGCCTCGCGCAGCAGGGCCGCCTTCAGGCCGGGATAATGGACCTCGACGATGCGCTCCATCGTCTCGCGCTCGGGGAAGCGGATATAGTGGAAGAAGCAGCGGCGCAGGAAGGCGTCCGGCAGCTCCTTCTCGTTGTTGGAGGTGACGATGACGATGGGGCGCTTGGCCGCCTTGATCGTCTGCCGGGTCTCGTAGACGTGGAACTCCATGCGGTCGAGTTCCAGCAGCAGGTCGTTGGGGAACTCGATGTCGGCCTTGTCGATCTCGTCGATCAGCAGGACCGGAGGCTCCGGCGCCTCGAAGGCTTCCCACAGCTTGCCGCGGACGATGTAGTTGGCGATGTCATGAACCTTCGCCTCGCCCAGCTGGCTGTCGCGCAGGCGGCTGACCGCGTCGTATTCATAGAGGCCCTGCTGCGCCTTGGTCGTCGACTTGACGTGCCAGGACAGCAGCGGCTTGTTCAGTGCGCGGGCGATCTCCACCGCCAGCACCGTCTTGCCGGTGCCCGGCTCGCCCTTCACCAGAAGCGGCCGCTCCAGTGTTATGGCGGCGTTGACCGCCACCATCAGATCGTCGGTGGCGACATAGCGGTCGGTACCGGTGAAGCGCATGGATTAGGCTCCCTCAAGCGAAGACGTTTCAGTCCACGATAAACAGGGTGGCGCCGATTTCGGTCGAGGAGCGGTGCGGATGGTCGCCGAAATCGGACACCTGATAGCTCATGCCCGCGGTCAGGACGAAGCGGCGGCCATCCTTCAGCTCGGTGATCAGCTCACCGCTGACCACGAACAGCACATGGCCGCGGTCGCACCAATGGTCGGCCAGATAGCCCGGCGTGTATTCGACCAGCCGAACCCGCAGATCCCCGGAATGGAAGCTGCGCCAGCGGGCAAGCCCGGTCTCGCCCGGATGTTCGGTGACGGGAACGGCTGACCAGTCGGTCACGGTGAAGGGAAGAGTCGGAAGTTCCATCGCCGGACCTTTGAAGACGGCACCAACAGAAAAACGGCCCCCGGAGCGAACCGGGGGCCGGGTGTCGATGGGATCAGGAAGCTTTCCTGGCCGCAATCGCCTTTTCGATGGCTTCGATGGCCGCCGGGGCCAGCGAGGCATCGGGGCCACCGGCCTGCGCCATGTCCGGCCGGCCGCCGCCACCCTTGCCGCCCAGCGCCTCGGCACCGACACGGACCAGATCGACGGCGCTGAGCGTCGCGGTCAGGTCGTCGGTCACGCCGATGACGATGGAGGCCTTGCCCTCGTTGGACGCGATCAGCACGACGACGCCCGAGCCGACCTGCTTCTTCAACTCGTCGGCCATCGGCTTGAGGTCCTTGGCCGGCAGGCCTTCGACCACGCGGGCGGCAACCTTGACGCCGGCCACATCCTTGGCCTCGTTGCCGCCGTCGGCCTTGGCGCCGCCTCCCATGGCAACCTGGCGGCGCAGGTCGGCCAGTTCGCGCTCCATCTTGCGGCGTTCCTCGACCAGGGCCGCCACGCGTGTCGGGACCTCGTCGGGCTTGACCTTGAGGACGCTCGCCGCCTCGGTCAGCAGATGGTCGCGCTCGGACAGCCACGCCTTGGCGCCGGTGCCGGTCAGCGCCTCGATGCGGCGGACGCCGGCGGCGACGGCGCCTTCGGAGACGATCTTGAACACGCCGATGTCGCCGGTGCGGCGGACATGGGTGCCACCGCACAGCTCAATGGAGTAGTCGCGGTCCTGCTCGCCATGCGGCCCGCCCATCGAGACGACGCGGACCTCATCGCCGTACTTCTCGCCGAACAGCGCCATGGCGCCCTGGGCGCGGGCCTCGTCCGGGGACATCAGGCGGGTGATGACCTCGCTGTTGGCGAGCACGCGGCGGTTCACCTCGTCCTCGATGGCGGCGATGTCGGCACCGCTCAGGCCGGTCGGCTGGCTGATGTCGAAGCGCAGACGCTCGGGTGCCACCAGCGAGCCCTTCTGGGTGACATGGTCGCCCAGGCGATGGCGCAGCGCCTCGTGCAGCAGGTGGGTGGCGGAGTGGTTGGCGCGGATGGCGGAGCGGCGCTCGGTGTCCACGCGCAGTTCGACCACATCGCCGACCTTGAGCGTGCCCTTGGTGACCGTGCCGATATGGGCCCACACGGCGCCCAGCTTCTTCAGCGTGTCGGACACCGCGACCTCGGCCCCGCCGGCGGAGAAAATCACGCCGGCATCGCCGACCTGACCGCCCGATTCGCCGTAGAAGGGAGTCTGGTTGACGACGACCAGCACCTGATCGCCGAGATTGGCGGCCTCGACGCGGGCGTCGCCCTTGATAAGGGCGGTCACCTTGCCTTCGGCGACTTCGGTGTCGTAGCCGAAGAACTCGGTGGCGCCCAGCTCGTCCTTGATCTCGTACCACAGCTTCTCGGTGCCGACCTCGCCCGAGCCGGCCCAGGACTTCGCGGGCCTTGCGGCGCTGCTCGTCCATCGCCGCCTTGAAGCCGGCCTCGTCGACGCCGCGGCCCTGGCCGCGCAGCACGTCCTGGGTCAGGTCGAGCGGGAAGCCATAGGTGTCGTACAGCTTGAAGGCGACGTCACCGGCCAGCGGCTGGCCTTCGCCCAGATGGCCGACCTCATCCTCCAGCAGGCGCAGGCCGCGTTCCAGCGTCTGCTTGAAGCGGGTCTCTTCCAGCTTCAGCGTCTCGACGATCAGCGCGCGGGCGCGGTTCAGCTCCGGATAGGCATCGCCCATCTGCTGGATCAGCGCCGGGACCAGACGGTGCATCAGCGGCTCGCGCGCGCCGATCATGTGGGCGTGGCGCATGGCGCGGCGCATGATGCGGCGCAGCACATAGCCGCGGCCTTCGTTCGACGGCAGCACGCCGTCGGCGATCAGGAAGGAGGTCGAGCGCAGATGGTCGGCGATGACGCGGTGCGACACGGCATGCGCGCCGTCCGGCGAAGTCTTGGTCGCTTCCGCCGACGCCATGATCAGCGCCCGCATCAGGTCGATGTCGTAATTGTCGTGCTTGCCCTGCAGGACGGCGGCCAGACGCTCCAGCCCCATGCCGGTGTCGATGGACGGCTTGGGCAGCGCCACCAGATTGTCCGGACCCAGCTGTTCATACTGCATGAACACGAGGTTCCAGAATCTCGATGAAGCGGTCGCCGTCCTGATCCGGGCTGCCCGGCGGGCCACCGGCAATCGACGGGCCATGGTCGAAGAAGATCTCCGAGCAGGGACCGCAGGGGCCGGTGTCGCCCATGCGCCAGAAATTGTCGTCGGTCGGGATGCGGATGATGCGGTCGTCCGACAGGCCGGCGACCTTGCGCCAGATGCCCGCCGCATCCTCGTCGGAGGTGTGGACCGTCACCAGCAGCTTGTCGGCCGGCAGCCCGTATTCCTTGGTGATCAGGTTCCAGGCGAACGCGATGGCGTCGTCCTTGAAATAATCGCCGAAGGAGAAGTTGCCCAGCATCTCGAAGAAGGTATGGTGCCGCGCGGTGTAGCCGACGTTGTCGAGGTCGTTGTGCTTGCCGCCGGCGCGCACGCATTTCTGCGAGGTGGCCGCGCGCCGGTAAGGCCGCGTCTCGGCACCGGTGAAGACGTTCTTGAACTGGACCATGCCGGCGTTGGTGAACATCAGCGTCGGGTCGTTGCGCGGCACGAGCGGCGACGAATCGACCTTCTGATGGCCCTGCTTGGCGAAGAAATCCAGGAACGTGCGACGGATGTCGTTGGCGGTCTGCATACGGTCAAGGCTCCGGGTGCGCGGCTGAGGCCCTTTTGTTGGCCGAACCGTGCTTTTAGCGCGAGAATGGCGGCATGTCCATGACGGACGGATTATTACCCTAGGTCAAGGCAGGTAATTTGCCAGTGGCGAATCGCCACTGCATGCAGCCACTGGCAAAATGCTGCGGGCGCGTTGCCGCCGGTCACTCGGCTTCCGCGGCGGCCCGTACCTTTTCGATCCGGCGCCCGATGATGATCGCGATCTCGTAGAGCGCGATCAGCGGCAGCGCCAGGCTGACCTGGCTGATGACGTCGGGCGGGGTCAGCACGGCGGCGGCGATGAAGGCGCCGACGATGGCGTAGCGCCGCTTGGACGCCAGGGCGTCGGTGCTGATGATGCCGACGCGGACCAGCAGGGTCAGCAGCACCGGCAGTTGGAAGGCGATGCCGAAGGCGAAGATCAGCGACATCACCAGATGCAGGTATTCGCCGACGCGCGCCTCGAACTCGATGGGCAGGGCGTTGCTGCCGTCCGGGTGGAACTCGAAGCCCAGGAAGAAGCGCCAGGCCATCGGGAAGATGAAGTAATAGACGATGCCGGCGCCGGTCAGAAACATCACCGGGGTGGCGATCAGGAAGGGCAGGAACGCCTTGCGCTCATGCTTGTAGAGGCCGGGCGCCACGAACATCCAGATCTGGCTGGCGATCACCGGGAAGGAGATGAAGCAGCCGGCCCAGAACGCCACCTTCACATAGGTGAAGAAGGCTTCGGTCAGGCCGGTGTAGATCATCCGGCGCCCCTGCCCCGCCAGGATGTCGGCCAGCGGCTGGACCAGGAAATTGTAGATCTTGTCCGACACCGCATAGCACAGCAGGAAGGCGATCAGGATTGCGCCGATTGCCCACATCAGCCGGTTCCGCAGCTCGATCAGATGATCGATCAGCGGCATCTTGCTGTCTTCGAGTTCGTCCTGCTGCGTATCGCCGGTCATGGGCCGTCTTTGTCTTCAGGTCTGCTTGTCGGTCGGCTGGGCTGCGGCCACGGCGTCCGGCCGCGGGGCCGGAGCGGGCTGCGGCACCGGGGCCGGCGGAGCGGATTCGGTGGCGATCGGAGCGATCGTGATCGGCGACGTTGTGATCGGGGATGGCGCGCCGGCCGGCCCCACGCTGTCCGTCACGGCCGGAGCAGCCGGGGATGGAACCGGGGTCGGCGCCTGCGGCAGGTCCGGTTCCGGCGTGCTGCCGGCATGGCCGTTCAGACCCGTGTCGAATTCCTTGGCGTCGAAGGCCTTGCCCACCTCCCCCTTCGGGTCGATGGTGTCCTCCATCATCTTCTTGATGTTCAGGTCGCGGGTCTTCAGCGCTTCCTTGCGAAGCTCGTCCAACTCGGTTTCCCGCATCATGTCGTCGATGTGGGTCTGGAATTCGCGGGCGACGACCCGCGCCTTGCGCACCCATTTGCCGAGCGTGAAGATCGCCTTGGGCAGATCCTCGGGTCCAATGACCACAAGGGCGATGACGGCGATCACCATCAGTTCGGACCAAGCGATGTCGAACATGTTCTTCCGGCTTCACGAATGCGGTGGGCAGGATGGCGTGCGGCGCTCGGGAAGAGACGGCCGCGCGCCTGCCGGTCAGCTGCGGACCGCCTCGTCCTTCTTGGCCACGGCTTCGGCCGTGTTGGCCGGCTGGTTCGGGGCGGGCTGGTTCGGGATGGTCTTGGCGTTGGTGCCCGGAGTTGCATCGTCGCTGTCGTCCTGCAGCCCCGCCTTGAAGGACTTCACGCCCTTGGCGAGATCGCCCATCACCTTCGGCAACTTACCGGCGCCGAACAGCAGAAGAACGATCAGAAGAACGATGATCCAGTGCCAGATGCTGAAAGAACCCATGGCGCGCCTATCACGTTTGAACGGCCTTTGCGGCGGGCCGGCACTATGGCAGAAAGGCCGGGGTGCCGCAACGTTGCCCCCACCATCCTTAACCGGTTGTCATTGAGGTTTCACGGGAATTCGCTCAGGTGCCGGAGAAAAACCAAGCGGTCGCCTGCGGCTTACGTCTCGTCGCCCGTGTCCAGGGCACTGTCGTCGGCCGTCGCCCCCAGACCCAGCAGCACCGGACGGCTGTCGAGCAGGCCGGCGGCGCGCAACTCGTCGACGCTGGGCAGGTCACGCAAGCTCTCCAGCCCGAAATGATCGAGGAAATGGTCGGTGGTGATCCAGGTCAGCGGCCGGCCCGGCGTCTCCCGCCGCTTGCCCGGCCGGATCCAGCCATGCTCCATCAGCAGGTCCAGCGTGCCCTTGCTGGTCGCGACACCGCGGATGGATTCGATCTCGCCGCGGGTCACCGGCTGGTGGTAGGCAATGATCGCCAGCGTCTCGATGGCGGCGCGGGACAGCTTGCGCGACACCTCCTCCTCGCGCCGCAGCTCCGGCGCCAGATCGACCGCGGTGCGGAAGGCCCAGCCGCCGCCGGTGCACACCAGGGTGACGCCGCGCGGGGCGTAATGGGCGCGCAGTTCCTCCAGCAGCAGGCCGACCTCCGGCCCGATGCGGCCGGCCAGCGTCTCCTCGTCCAGCGGCTCGCTTGAGGCGAACAGCAGGGCTTCCAACAGGCGCAGCTTGCCGATGTGGGCCTCCGCCTCCTGGGCGTCGGTGACTTCCTTAATCATGCGATTGCGCTTCTTCCGAAATGTCGCCGTCCTGGGAACCGGCCGCCCGCCCGCGGACATAGAGCGGGGCGAAGGCGCCCTCCTGGCGCAGTTCGACCCGGCCGGCCTTGGCCAGCTCCAGCGTGGCGGCGAAATGTGCGGCGAGCGCCGAACGGGTCAGCAGCCCGCCGCCGCCCTCGCCGCCCGGCAGGAAGCTTGCCAGCGTCGCCCAGTCCGGCATGCGGCCGAGCAGGGATGACAGGCGCCGCACCGCCTCCTCCATCGAATAGAGGCGGACCGGGGCGATGTGCAGGACGCCGGATTCCTTGCGGGCGCGCTGCTGGCCATAGGCGCGCAGCAGGTCGAACAGCGTGACCTCGTAGACCGACTTGCGGCGCAGATCCAAATCCTCCGGCGCGCCTCGCGGATGGATTTCGATGCCCAGCCGTGGACGGGCAAACAGCTTTTCGGCGACGCCCTTCATCGCCTCCAGCCGCTGGAGCTGGAAGGCGAGTGCGGCGGCCATGTCCTCGCCGGACGGTTCCTCCCCCTCCGGCTCGGGCAGCAGCAGCCGCGACTTCAGGTAGGCCAGCCATGCCGCCATCACCAGATAGTCGGCGGCCAGCTCCAGCCTCACCTTCCGCGCCTCCGCCACGAAGCGGAGATACTGGTCGGCCAGTTCCAGGATCGAGATGCGCGTCAGGTCGACCTTCTGGTCGCGCCCCAGCGCCAGCAGCATGTCGAGCGGCCCCTCGAAGCCGTCCAGAACCAGCAACAGCTGTTCGGATGCCGACCCCTCCGCGATTGCTGAGGTGTCGGCCTCACGCCCGGCCAGCAGATCGGCCATCGATTACCCTATCAGTCGTTGCCGGTCAGGACGCGGATGAAATCGATCACCGCATCGACGGGCGGACCCAGCACCCAATGCATGACGCTGAGGTCCATGCCGATCTGGCGCCCCAGCATCGGCAGCAGGAAGAAGGCCGCCATCAGGATCAGCAGACCGACGCGCTCCAGCTTCGCCAGCGGCACCGCCAGGAAATCGGGCAGGATGCCGACCGCGACGCGCCCGCCGTCCAGCGGCGGCAGCGGGATCAGGTTGAACACCATCAGGATGACGTTGACCAGCACCGAGACCTCGGCGGCGGAGCGGATCCACAGCTCGATATAGCTGTTCTCGGGATTGACCAGCCGCCAGATCACCGCCGACGCCACCGCCAGCAGGAAGTTGGTCCCCGGACCGGCCAGCGCCACCCACACCATGTCGCGGCGCGGATGGTCCAGCCGGGCGAAATTGACCGGCACCGGCTTGGCCCAGCCGAAGACGAAGCCGGTGGTGAAATACATCAGCGCCGGCAGCAGCACGGTGCCGAACGGGTCGATGTGGCGGATCGGGTTGAAGGTGACGCGCCCCAGCCGATAGGCGGTGTCGTCACCCAGCCGCCAGGCGACGAAGCCGTGCGCCGCCTCGTGCAGTGTGATGGCGAGGATGGCCGGCAGGGCCACGGCCGTCACCTGGAAGATCCATTCCTCCATCGTCCGCTCCCGTCCGTCAGGTCTCAGCCGTGCCGAGAAGCTCGGCCAGCCGGTTGGTCAATGCAGCGATGTCCGCCGCCTCCGGCGCATGGCGCATCGCGTCCGCCCGCGCCCAGCGCTCCGCCGCCACCCCGCTCAAGAGCGGAACGGCGCCGAGGATCGACCGCATCTCGGCCAGATCGCCGTTGCAGTGGAGCACGACATCCATGCCGGCCGCCAGCACCGCTTCGGCCCGCGTCCTCGGGTCGCCCCGCAACGCGTTCATCGACAAATCGTCGCTGAACAGCAGGCCGGCGAAACCGATGGACGGCCCGCGCACCACTTCGCGCACCACGATGGCCGAGGTGCTGGCCGGGGCGGTCGGGTCGATGGCCTTCAGCACCACATGGGCCACCATCGCCAGCGGCAGGTCGGCCAGCGCGCGGAAGGGGGCGAAGTCGGTGGCCTCCAGCGCCGCGCGGCCGGCCTCGACCACCGGCAGCTCGGCATGGCTGTCGGTGAAGGCGCGGCCATGGCCGGGGATGTGCTTGATCACCGGCAGCACGCCGCCGGCCAGCAGCCCATTGGCGGTGGCGCGGGCGAGGTCGATCACCAAGGCCGGGTCGCGCGAGAAGGCACGGTCGCCGATGATGTCGTGTGCGCCCTCCACCGGAACGTCGCAGACCGGCGCGCAATCCACCGTGATGCCGACCTCCGTCAGCATATGGGCGAGCAGCCGGCCGTTGATCCAGGCTGCTTCATGCCCGGCGGCGGCATCGCGTTCGCCAAGCGCGCCGATCACGCCCATCGGCGGATGGGCCGGCCAGTGCGGCGGGCGCATGCGGGCGACCCGGCCACCCTCCTGGTCGATCAGGACCGGGGCGTCCGCCCGGCCGACGCTGGCGCGCAGATCGTCGACCAGCCGGCGCATCTGGTGGCGGCTGTCGCAATTGCGGCGGAACAGGATGAAGCCGAGCGGATCGGCATCGCGGAAGAAGGCGGCCTCGTCGGCCGTCACCTCCAGCCCGGCGCAGCCGAAGACGACCGCGCGCGGGTGGGAGACCTGGATGGAACTCACCGAATCGGAACCCAAAGAATCAGGGCCGGAAAAATCAGGGACGGACAACCACACACCCCACATTTTGCGCGCGCAGCTGGGCGCAGGCCGACTTGGCCCGCGCCTCGTCGGCGCCGGCGCCCTGCACCCGATAGAAGATGCCCTTCTCGCCCAGATCGACCTTGGCGACCTGCATCGACAACCCGCCGAGCGCGTCGGGGTGACGGCCGGCAAGGCGGCGCCATTCGGCCGCGGCCTCGCCCTCGCTGCGCACCGACGCCAGCTGGACACGCCAGCCGCTGCCGCCGCCGGCCGCAGGAGCGGAGGCGGTTGCGGGAGCGGGCTTCGCCGGCTGGGGAGCGGCCTTGGCCGGAGCGGCCGGCAGGGACGCGGCTTCCAGCTTGGCGATCAGCTGCCCCATCGACGGAGCGGCGTTCTGCTGGGCCGGCGCTGCTGCCGGCGGCGCCGGAGGCTTGGCGACCGACGCGACCTGCTGCTGCGGAGCGGGGGCCGGCTTGGCCGGGGCCTGTTGCGGCTTGGCGGCGACGCTGGGCGGAGTCTGGGCAGCCGGGGCCTGCACCGCCAGGGCCGGAACGGCCGCCGTCGGCGTGGCGGCGGGCAGAGCCGGCACCGGTTCCGGCGCTGCCAGCGGAGCAGCCGCCGCGACAGCCGCGGCGACGCTGTCGCGCGGGACGGTGGCGGTGGAGCCCGGCGGCAGCTGGGCCACCGACGGCACCGAGGGCAGCGGCACCACGGCCGGCATCTGCGGCGTCACCACCGGACGCGGCAGCGGCACCTCCGGCGGCGGCAGCAGCCGCTCCACCTGATTGCCGCGGCCGCCGTCATGGTCGCGCAGCCGCTCATAGGCCAGGATGTCCTGGTGCGGCACCTCCATCCCGCCCGGCTGGTCGGGACGGGCCTTGGACGGGACGGCTTCCGCGGTCAGCAGCGGCGGCCCGTCGCCGGACAGCCGCGACGGGCCGCGCAGCCCGACCACCGCCGCACCGGCGAACGTCACGACGCCGACCACGGCGAAGCCGAGCGCCAGCAGCCCGCGCCTGTTCGCGGACTGTCGGGGCGGCATCCCATAGGGATTGGCCGCGTAGTTGACGTCGCCGTCGTACTTCATGAACGCAATTCCTCCACCGGTTCCACGCCCATCACCGACAGGCCCGAGGCGATGACCGTCGCCACCGCGGCGATCAGCGCCAGACGGGCCGTCGTCAGCTCCGCATCGCCCTCGATCAGGAAGCGCAGCGAGGCATCGTCGCGGCCCCGGTTCCACAGAGCGTGGAAGTCGCTGGCGAGGTCGTAGAGGAAGAAGGCGATGCGGTGCGGCTCATGCGCTTCGGCCGCCGCCTCGACCACGCGCGGCCAGGTGGCCATACGCTTGGCGAGGGCCATCTCCTCTTCGCTGTCCAGCCGGGCGAGGTTGGCCGCGGCGGCGAGCGAGGCCGGCGTCTGGTCCAGCTGCGGCAGGGCGGTCGCGGCATGGCGCAGCACCGAGCGGCAGCGGGCGTGGGCGTACTGCACGTAGAAGACCGGGTTGTCCTTCGACTGCTCCGTCACCTTGGCGAAGTCGAAGTCCAGCGTCTGGTCGTTGCGGCGGGTCAGCATGATGAAGCGGACGACATCCCGGCCGACCTGATCAATGACGTCGCGCAGCGTCACGAAGGTGCCGGCGCGCTTGGACATCTTCACCGGCTGGCCGTTCTGCATCAGATGCACCAGCTGGCACAGCTTCACGTCCAGTGCGGCCTCGCCGCCGGAAATCGCCCGCGTCGCCGCCTGCATGCGCTTGACGTAGCCGCCATGGTCGGCGCCCAGCACGTCGATCAGCGACGCGGCACCGCGCCGGTACTTGTCGTAGTGATAGGCGATGTCGTTGGCGAAATAGGTGAAGGAGCCGTCGGACTTCTTCAGCGGCCGGTCGACGTCGTCGCCGAAGTCGCTGGACTTGAACAGGGTCTGCGGGCGCGGCTCCCAATCGTCGGGCTTCTTGCCCTTCGGCGGCTCCAGCACGCCGGTGTAGATCAGACCGCGTTCCTCCAGCGCCGCCAGCGCCGTCTGGACGGCCCCCGCCGTCACCAGGGCGCGCTCGCTGCTGTAGACGTCCATCGTGACGCCAAGGGCGCCCAGATCCTCGCGGATCCAGCCCATGATCATGCCGATGGCGAAGTCGCGGCAGGCCGGCAGCCATTCGGACTCGTCGGTGCCGACCCAGCGGTTGCCGTCGCGCTCGGCCAGCGCCTGGCCGACCTCCTTCAGGTACTCGCCGGGATAGAGGCCGGCCGGGATCTCGCCGACCTGCTCGCCCAGCACCTCGCGGTAGCGGATGAAGGTGGAGCGGCCCAGCACGTCGACCTGCGCGCCGGCATCGTTGATGTAGTATTCGCGGGTGACGGCATAGCCGGCCTTCTGCAGCAGTGCTGCCAGCGCGTCGCCGAACACGGCGCCGCGGCCATGGGCGGCATGCAGCGGGCCGGTCGGGTTGGCCGACACATACTCCACATTGACCGGAGTCCCGGCTCCCAGCTCGCTGTCGCCATAGGCGGTGCCGGCGGTCAGCACGTCGCGGATGCGGTCACGCCAGACGTCCGGCGTCAGGCGCAGGTTGACGAAGCCCGGACCGGCGATCTCGACCGACGCCACGTCGGCGCGGCCCTTCAGCTTGGCGACCAGCAGCTCCGCCAGGGCGCGCGGCGCCATCTTCGCCGGCTTCGCCAGGATCATCGCGGCGTTGGTGGACAGGTCGCCATGCGAGGCCTCGCGCGGCGGCTCGACCGTCAGACGGCTGCTGTCCAGCCCGGCGGGGATCGCACCCTCGGCGGCCAGCTCTTCCAGCAGCTTGCGAATATCGGTCTCGAAGGCCTTGAAAATATTCATCGTCTCAGGTCGTCTTTTCAGGAGGTCACAGGAGCCTGACGGCTCAGGTCTTCACGGTTCAGGTCTTTACATGCAGGTCGAACAGCCGGTCATGCTCGGCCAACGCGTAGCGGTCGGTCATGCCGGCGATATAGTCGGCCACATGACGGGCGCGCACCGCAAGATCGGCGTCACCCCCATTCTTGGCGATGTCGCGCTGCCATTCGGTCGGCAGGGTGTTGGGCTCGTCCATGAACAGCTGGAACAGGGCGCGCACCACGCGCTTGCACTTGCTCATCTCGCGGTTCACGCGATAGTGCCGGTACATGCGCTGGCGCAGGAAGGCGCGCAAGGGTCGCTGTGCCTCCAGCATCCCGTCGGAGAAGCTGACCATCGCCACCGGCAGGGCGCGCAGTTCGGCCGCACTGCCCGGCCGATGCTCCGCCAGCCGCCGCCGCGTTTCCGTCACCAGATCGACGACCATGGCGTTGATCATCCGCCGGATCGTCTCGTGGATCAGGCGCGAGCGTTCCAGCCCCGGATAGCGGTCGCAGACCTCGCGAACCAGCGGACCGACCAGCGGCAGCTCCGCCACCTCGTCCACCGTGAACAGGCCTGCGCGCAAGCCATCGTCGATGTCGTGGTTGTTGTAGGCGATGTCGTCGGCCAGCGCCGCCACCTGGGCTTCTGCCCCCGGATTGGTGTGCAGTTCCAGATCCCACTCGCCCTGGAAGGCCGCAATCGTCGTCGGCAGGCGGTGACCGGGCAGCAGCGGCAGCAGCGGGCCGTTGTGCTTGACCACGCCCTCCAGCGCTTCCCAGGTCAGGTTCAGCCCGTCGAACTCGGCATAGCGCCGCTCCAGCCGCGTCAGGATGCGCAGGGTCTGGTCGTTGTGGGCGAAACCGCCGAACGGCTCCATGCAGGCGTTCAGCGCCTCTTCCCCGGCATGGCCGAAGGGGGTGTGGCCAAGGTCGTGGGCCAGCGCCACCGCCTCCGCCAGATCCTCGTTCAGCCCCAGCGTCCGGCCGATCGAGCGGGCAATCTGCGCCACCTCCAGGCTGTGGGTCAGCCGGGTGCGGTAATAGTCGCCCTCGTGATAGACGAAGACCTGCGTCTTGTGCTTCAGCCGGCGGAAGGCCCCGGAATGCACGATGCGGTCGCGGTCGCGCTGGAAGCACGAGCGCGTCGGGCTTTCCGGCTCCGCCACCAGCCGCCCGCGCGTGTCCGCCGGGTTGCAGCCATAGGGAGCCAGCCGATCGTGGGAACAGTCCGCCGTCATGGGGCGGACACTACCGGCGGGGAAACGCAGGTGCAACGGCGAAGGCGTGCTATGCCCAGGCGCCCGGCCAGCCGGCGGCGGAGCGTGCCAGATGCGCAACGCTTTGGCGCAAACGTGCCCACACTTTGACGAAGCCGGCGATCCCCCTTACATTTGTGGCAACTCCCGCACCGCACCAGAGGGGCCACCCCATGCCCGACACCGCACTCCCCACCGACACCCGAATCCTCGGCGTCAGCGAAAGTGCTGCCAAGCGCGTCGCCTTCCTGATCGAGCAGGAGGGCAATCCCAACCTGATGCTGCGCCTGACCGTGTCCGGCGGCGGCTGCTCCGGCTTCCAGTACGGCTTCACCTTCGACGAGACCGCGACCGACGAGGACCATGTCTTCGAGAAGGACGGCACCAAGGTGGTCACCGACGACGCCTCGCTCGACCTGCTGGCCGGCGCGACGCTGGATTATGTCGAGGACCTGATGGGCGCCGCCTTCCAGATCAAGAACCCGAACGCCACCGCCTCCTGCGGCTGCGGCAACTCCTTCGCGGTTTAGGGCCGCGGTCTGAGGCCGCCGTCCGACCTCACAGAACCAAGAAAAGAAGGCAGGCCTTTTTCGTGAAGATCGCCACCTGGAACGTCAACTCGGCGAAAGCCCGCCTTCCGCTGATCACCGACTGGCTGCGCACGGCGTCCCCGGACGTCGTGCTCTTCCAGGAAATCAAATGCGAGACCGCCGCCTTCCCGACCGCGGCCTTCGAGGAGCTCGGCTACCACGTCAATGCCGTCGGGCAGAAGGCCTACAACGGCGTCGCTTTGCTGTCGAAGACCCCGGCGGAAGACGTGCTGACCCGCCTGCCGGGCGAGCCGGAGGACGAGCAGGCCCGCTATGTCGAGGCCACCGTGTCCGGCGTGCGCATCGCCTCGCTCTATTTGCCCAACGGCAACCCGGTGCCGGGCGAGAAGTTCGCCTACAAGCTGCGCTGGATGGACCGTCTGTACGACCATGCCAGCACGCTGCTGGCGCAGGAAATCCCGGTGGTGCTGGGCGGCGACTACAACATCATCCCTGAGGCGCGCGACGTCTACTCGCCGCAGGCCTTCGCCGGCGACGCGCTGTTCCGCCCGGAATCCAAGGCCAAGTTCCGCGCCCTGCTGAATCTCGGCCTGACCGAGGCCTACCGCGCCCTGCATGACGACGACCGCGCCTACACCTTCTGGGATTATCAGGCCGGCAGCTGGCCGCGCGACAACGGCCTTCGCATCGACCACTTCCTGCTGTCGCCGCAGGCCGCCGACCGTCTGGCCGGCTGCACCATCGACCGCGGCCCGCGCGGGCTGGAAAAGGCGTCCGACCACACCCCGGTGATCCTGGACCTGCGTGACGCCTGAGCGGCGCGGGTGTGCCGCCTGTATAAAGTCCGTGACAAAAGCATTTTGTTAAAAGTTTCGCTTCTACGATGAACGCGCCGCCCCGTCGAAAGCCGGGCTGGCGCAGTCATCAAGGAGTGTGGAGCGGGCATGGCGTGGAGGCGCGACAACGGTCGGGAGCGGGTGAAGTCTCTGCTGGCGGCATTGGAGCGTCAGGCGACCGAAGCTTCCCAGCTTGCCGAGCGGGCCCAGCGCGACATGGGCGACGACCGCTTCGCCTCCTTCCTCGACTTCCGCCGCAAACTGGAGGAGATCCGCGCCCTGTTCACCCTGACCGAGGAGCATCTCCAGGGGGTGGACGAGTCGCGCCTGACCGACCTGCGCGCCGAGTTCGAGCGGATGGATCTTCTGCTGACCCGCATGCTGGCCCGCGCGATGCGCAATTACTTTTCCAGCATGCGCGAGGACCAGGTCCTGCCCATCGGCGCCCGCGAGCTGTTCGAGCCCGAACTGCGCAGCGTCGACCAGACCCGCACCCGCCTGCTGAGCCCCCGCTATGCCGACCGCGTGGCGCCGGAGATTCTCGACGATCTGGACGCCACGGCAGAGCTGATCCGCAAGACGATAGCCCGCGCGCCTGCCCTGCCCGACTTCTCCGACAGTCCCAGCCCGCCGAAACCGACCCGCCGCCTGCGCACGCTGGGCCGCCCGATCCGGAACTGAGGGGCAAAACGCAACAGCTTGCGCGCGACACTTGACCCACCGCGACGCATTCGCTACTCCCGTGGGCCGAGGGAAGAGTGGCCGAGTGGTTTAAGGCAACGGTCTTGAAAACCGTCGTAGGTGTGAGCCTACCGTGGGTTCGAATCCCACCTCTTCCGCCATTGCGCCGGAAAATGAGTATCCAAGAACACCGCACTGCATTCAAAGCAAACTCATTTGCTGTATATCACTTAAACGAATTACACCGTTAATGAGCCAGCGATCTGGATAAACAGAATGCGTCCCCATTGCTAAGAGCATTCCGTCCCGAGGATATATTTCACCAAATGTTTTCTGTATCTTCTCTAGAGTAGATTTTTCCCCGTACTTCCGAGACCAGTTATAATAAGTCGCCTCGAGTTCCCAATCTTGGCATGTTCCGTCACGACTCCCATCATCTGTTCTATATCGATATTTGAAGCGATACGGACAAGGTTCGTACGGGATCAGATCTTTACTATTAAACATATCTTTTTGCGCGCGAAGTTTGTCAAATTTCCCTTTTTCGATAGCTAGTTCCTCGGCAGTCTTTTTCTCATAACGAAAATCTCGAATTTCAGCTTTTAAAAGAGCAAGAACTCCTTCCCGCTTCACGTTCACGGTCTAAGCTAGTTATTATCACGCGAGATAGAAATTTTTGACGCTCGGATGGCTTTAAACATCCAACAATAGACAAAGTATCTTGGTCAATCCTGCGTGATTCCAAGCGCCGATCATCATCCGGTAGACGCCAGCGAAAGCGAATTGTATCCCAGCGCGAAAACTTTTTCCCATCCTCTAAGTAACGAAATGAGACTGGATAGAGTCTTAGCCATCGCCCATAAATGTCTAATGCTGCACAGCAGACGGTCTCGCCATGCTTTTGACCGACTTGAGGTGAGGCTTTGATTAAAATAACGGCCTCTGCTTCCCCTGATTTTAAATCACTTTCCATCGTCAGCCTTCCCTAAATAGGATCTCGGCTGTTACCTGCCCTCTGGCACTCCAATGTGCTTCAAGGTAAACGCTCCGAGCCTTTTCATCTCACCCGCCACAATGTTCCGGTGGCAGAAGCGGTGGTCCCGCTCGTAGCATAGTAGGCAGGAGATGCTATCGCTCGCAATCTTGATCGCTTCACCCAATGCATTCTGCGCGCTAAGCGTGCCAAGATGTGTTGAGAAGATTGAATGGAACTGTTCATATCGGCCTGCTCTCGCCGCCTCTCGCCCCTCTTTTGGATCTCCGAGAGGGCGTAGGTGAACATATGTCAGCCCTTGATCCACACAGTGTTGTGATAATGCAGACTTCGAGAATCCGCGACGACGGGATACGGGGATATCGCGAATATCAATGACAGTTTGAACGCCAACCTTAAGCAAGGTAGCTATGAAATCATCTACAACCGCACCCTCATAGCCGATCGTAAATAGTGTATTAGCTGTCACTTGCCCCACCATAATGGCCCTACACACTTCGCCGTCGTTACTGCGCGAACGCGCATGATCAAGAAACAGGAAATTTGCCGATATACGTTTTTAGACCAGATTGGGAGTTGGGGGGAATCGTTTTCCATCCATGGATCAACTGCAATACAAACCTGAGGAAATTAACGGTATATGAGCTTCAAAAGCGATATCAGAGCGGACGCGTCAAGCACGCTCCAATCACCAGCCGCTTCCAAACTTCGCTACGCACGCTGCCAGCCAGCCACCCCCATTCCCACCACCTTTCCTACGGAAGACAGCCCGCCCCCGCCTTGCTACAGTCCTTGTCCCTCGGACCTGTCCCGACCGGCTTGATCCGCAAGACAGACACTGACCAGAGACAAGGCACATGGACAAAGGCACGCCGAAGGCCATCCGGCTTCAGGACTATCGCCCGCCGGCGCATCTGATCGACACGGTCGACCTGTTCGTCGACCTGGGCGAGGATGTCACCACCGTCCGCGCGGTGCTCGCGATCCGCCGCAACCCCGACCGGCCGGAGGCGGCGACCGAGCCGCTGTCGCTCGACGGGCAGAGGCTGGATCTGGTGTCGGTGGCGCTGGACGGCCGCATTCTGGGGCCGGACGACTACACCGTCACCCCCGATCACCTGATCGTGCCGGAGGTGCCGGCCAGCTATACGCTGGAAACCATCGTCCGCATCAAGCCGCAGGAGAACACCGCGCTGGAAGGGCTCTACAAGTCCTCCGGCAACTTCTGCACCCAGTGCGAGGCGGAAGGCTTCCGCAAGATCACCTATTTCGCCGACCGGCCGGACGTGATGGCGCGCTACAGCACCACCATCACCGCCGACAAGGCGCGCTATCCGGTGCTGCTGTCCAACGGCAACCTCGCCGAATCCGGCGATCTGGAGGGCGGGCGCCACTGGGCGCGCTGGGAGGATCCCTTCCCCAAGCCCTGCTACCTGTTCGCGCTGGTCGCCGGCAGCCTCGTCCATGGCGAGGACCATTTCCGCACCGCGTCGGGCCGCGATGTGACGCTGCGCATCTATGTCGAGCCGGGGAACGAGGACAAGATCGACCACGCCATGCGCTCGCTGGTCAAGTCGATGCGCTGGGATGAGGAGGTCTATGGGCTGGAATACGACCTCGACATCTTCAACATCGTCGCGGTCGGCGACTTCAACATGGGGGCGATGGAAAACAAGTCGCTCAACGTCTTCAACACCAAATACATCCTGGCCAAGCCGGAAACCGCGACCGACACCGATTTCCTCAACATCGAGGCGGTGGTCGCGCACGAGTATTTCCACAACTGGACCGGCAACCGCGTCACCTGCCGCGACTGGTTCCAGCTGTCGCTGAAGGAAGGGCTGACCGTCTTCCGCGACCAGGAATTCTCGTCCGACATGCATTCGCGCGCGGTGAAGCGCATCGCCGACGTCCAGGGGCTGCGCACCGTGCAGTTCCAGGAGGATGCTGGCGCCATGGCCCATCCGGTGCGCCCGGACAGCTATGTCGAGATCAACAACTTCTACACCCCGACCGTCTACAACAAGGGTGCGGAAGTCATCCGCATGATCCACACCCTGCTGGGGCCGGAAAAGTACCGCAAGGGCACCGACCTCTACTTCCAGCGCCATGACGGGCAGGCGGTCACCTGCGACGATTTCGTCGCCGCCATGGCCGATGCCAGCGGCGTCGACCTGACCCAGTTCCAGCTGTGGTACCGGCAGGCCGGCACGCCGGAACTCGACATCGCCGGCAGCCATGATGCGGCGGCGAAGACCTTCACCCTGACGGTGAAACAGACGGTGCCGCCGACGCCGGGCCAGCCGACCAAGCAGCCGATGCACATCCCGCTGGTCGTCGGCCTGCTCGGGCCCGATGGCCAGGACCTGCCGCTGCGCCTGGACGGCGAGGAGGAGGCCGCCGGCACCAGCCGCATCCTGCACGTCACGGCGGAAAGCCAGAGCTTCACCTTCCGCGACATCGCGGCCCGGCCGGTGCCGTCGCTGCTGCGCGGCTTCTCCGCCCCGGTGAAGCTGAAGACCGACCTGACCGACGCCGACCTCACCTTCCTGATGGCGCACGACAGCGACGCCTTCAACCGGTGGGAGGCCGGGCAGATTCTCGGCACCCGCATCCTGCTCGGCCTCGTCGCCGACCAGCAGGCCGGACGCGAGCTGGTGCTGCCGGAGGGCTATGCCGACGCCTTCGCCAAGATCCTGGACGATGCCGAGCGCGATCCCGCCTTCGCCGCCCAGGCGCTGGTGCTGCCGACGGAGGCCTATCTCGGCACCCAGATGCCGGTGGTCGATCCCGACGCCATCCATGCGGTGCGGGAGTTCGCGCGCAAAACGATGGCCGGCCGCCTGCGGGCACGCTTCCTCGACCTCTACCGCCGTAACAGCAGCCAGGAGCCCTTCTCCGTCGATGCCGACGCCATCGGCAAGCGGGCGCTGAAGAACCTCTGCCTCGCCTATCTGATGGCGCTGGAGGACGACGAGGCGCTCGACCTCTGCCTGACGCAGTACCGCAGCGCCCAGGGCATGACCGACGAGATCGCCGCCCTGCAGTTCCTGTCCAACGCCGCCTCGCCGGAGGGGGAGACGGCGCTGGCCGATTTCTACGCCCGCTGGAAGGGCGAGGCGCTGGTGGTCGACAAGTGGTTCGGCGTGCAGGCGATGTCCAACCGCGCCGACACGCTGGCCCGCGTCACCGCCCTGCTCGGCCATCCGGCCTTCGAGATCCGGAACCCGAACAAGGTCTATGCGCTGATCGGCGGCTTCGCCAACGGCAACCCGGTCCGCTTCCATGACGCGAGCGGTGCCGGCTACCGCTTCCTCGCCGATCAGGTGCTGCGCCTGGACCCGATGAACCCGCAGGTTGCGGCCCGTCTGATGGGTCCCTTCTCCCGTCTGCGGCGCTATGACGCGGCCCGCCAGGGGCTGATGAAGGCCGAATTGCAGCGGATCGTCGCAACCTCGGGCCTGTCGCCGGACGTTTACGAGGTTGCGAGCAAGAGCTTGGCCGCCGCCGGCTGAGACTCGGAACCAAAGGACTATTCCCAAACGCAGGGGCGCTAAAGCAAAGGGCCGGTGGCAATGCCACCGGCCCTTTCGCCGTCCGGACCGTTCCCCGGCCGCCGGACCGGGGACCAGCCGTCTGGGGACAGCGGTCTTACTTCTGCTCGGACAGGAAGGCGATCAGGTCGGCGCGCTTGGCGTCGTCCTTCAGGCCGGCGAAGGCCATCGTGCCGCCCGGGACGATTTCCTTCGGCGCCTTGATGTAGGCGTCGAGGTTCTCCGCAGTCCAGACCAGACCGCCGGCGCCCTTTTCCTTCATCGGGGCGGAATACTTGAAGCCCTCGATCGAGGCGGCCGGACGACCGACGACGCCGAACAGCGACGGGCCGACCTTGTTCTTGCCCTGCTCGGCGGTGTGGCAGGCCATGCAGACCTTGAAGACATCCTTGCCGGCGGCGGCATCGGCCGCCTGGGCGGCACCGGCACCCATCACGACCGCGGCGATGGCGGCAACGCCCATCAACAGCTTCTTCATTCTTCGGCTTCCCTTCCGATGGATCCACCGGCCGACGGCGCCGACCGGAATCGCGCGGCAGCATACACATTCCGAAAGGGTGTCAAACCCCTTTGATGCAGCCGTACGACCAATGAACAATCTGCCACGTCAACTCATCCAGGCAAGCGATGCGAGCAGAACCACAACCACAAGAAGTGCAGCCCACGGCACGTAGAAATTGCCGCCGCCCACACCGATCCCGCGCCCGACCGGCAGCGGCAGCGGGATTTCCGGCGGCACCTCCGCCATGCGGGCGGCGGGCTTCGGCGTGGCGGAGGCCGGTGCGGGATCGGAATAGACCGCCGGACGGACAGCCGGCTGGGGCGTCGCTTCTGTCGGAGCCGTTTCGGCGGGGACAGTCTCGGCCGGGGCGGGGCCGACGATCTGGGTAAAGCGGGCGAAGAACTCCTCCGCCATCTTGCGGGCGGTGGCGTCGACCAACCGCGAGCCGATCTGCGCCAGCTTGCCGCCGACCTGGGCCTTGGCGGTGTAGCTCAGCAGCGTGGCGCCGTCCTCCTCGGCCAGCGTCACCGTGGCGCCGCCCTTGCCGAAGCCGGCGGCACCGCCGGACCCTTCGCCGGTGATGGTGTAGCCGTTGGGCGGGTCGAGGTCCGACAGGGTGACCTTGCCGGCGAATTTGGCGCTGACCGGGCCGACCTTGGCGACGACCTTGGCCGTCATCTCGGTGTCGGACTGCCGGACCACCTCCTCGCAGCCGGGAATGCACTGGCGCAGGATGTCCGGATCGTTCAGCGCCGCCCACACCGCGTCGCGGCTGGCCTCGATCCGGTGGCTTCCGCTCATGTCCATGGTTCGTGGTTCCTCCAACCCTGTTGGCAACCCTGATGCGGCCCTTTGCGGCCGTCTGTTCCCCGGCTTGCGGCCGGGGTTACGGTCGAGGATATGGCATAACCGGGCGCCGTGACAGCCCCGGCCGCCTCATCTCAAAGTCTTACTTGCCGGCATCCTCAGCCGCGCGGCGCCATGCAGTTGCTGACGATTGGCGTGCAGGACGACAGCGAGGCGCCGGCCGGATAGCTGACCTGCTCCACCGTGCCGCGCGGGCCGATGACCATCGTCGCCTCGCATCCCGGAGCGGTGCCGCCGCCGACCGGCACCCCGAAGCCGAGGCCGAGCCCGACGCCGCCGCTGCCGCCGAAGCTGCCGGCTCCGATGCCGATGCTGCTGCCGGGGCTGTAGGCCACCGCCGGATGGGCGACATAGGTGTAGTATTCGCGCCCCGACGCCGTTGCCTGCCGGTCCGGCACGCCGGCGCAGGCCAGCAGGTCGGCCTTCGGCATGCCGACCATGGCGGTCTGGGCGCGGCGCGCGATCTCCGGGTCGGGGCCGGTGGCGCAGCCGGCAAGGAGGACGGCGGTGCCGCCGAGAAGGATCATCGCAGCGCCAACCGTCCTTGCCATACCCCTGTCTCGGCCCATCTCTCGTCCTCCGCCAGAATATCGTGTCATCGCCGGGTTCTTCTCAACCGGTTGATACAGTGCTGAAACCCCGCCGCTGCCCGTCCGTTCCCGGACGGCGCCGGTCGATGCGGACTTGCGGGCCGGAAGTGACGGGCGGGCCCGGATTTGCTAGGAGTTCCGTCCCCAGCCCATACCAGCATATCGGGACCGCCGACGCCATGGCCGAGCTTACGCCCCCCTCCCCGCCCTCACCGACCTCCGCCGCGACGGTGTATCTGGCACTCGGCGGCAACATGGGCGACCGCGCCGCCAACCTCGCCGAGGCGATCCGGCGGCTGGGCGAAGCGGTGCGGATCGATGCGCAGTCCGCCCTCTACGAGACGGCGCCGATGTATGTGACCGACCAGCCGGCCTTCCTGAACATGGCGGTGCGCGGCACCACCAGCCTGGAGCCGGCGGCCCTGCTGCGCTTCCTGAAGGAGATCGAGGCGTCGCTGGGCCGCGACCTGGGCGGCCTGCGCTTCGGCCCGCGGCCCATCGACGTCGACATCCTGCTCTATGCCGACCGGGTGGTCGCGGAGCCGGAACTGGAGATCCCCCATCCCCGCATGGCGGAGCGCGCCTTCGTTCTCTGCCCGCTGGCCGACATCGCCGCCGGCATCCTCCACCCGCTGCTGAACCGGCGGATCGGCGACCTCTGCGACGAGGTGCCCGGCCGAGAGACCGTCGTCCGCATCGCCGAAGCGCTGTGACCGGGCTCGCCATGGCAAGCGGCGGCCGCACCGCCTATAGTGCCGGCCGGACTGCAATGCCGGCGTCCGCTCGCCGGCCGGGAGAGTGTGTTGTCGGACGATAGCGTGAAACGGACCATGCTGGTCCAGCCGGGCGGTGCGCCGCTCACCTACACCATCCTGGTGCGCGGCTTCGCCGCCGTGGTGGCGCTCGCCGGCCGCACCGACCGGCCGGAGGCCAGTTTCGACCTGACGTTGACCGTCACCCATCCCGGCCCCGGCTTTCCCGACGACATCGCCGCGGTGATGTCTTACGAGGATATTGTCGAAGACTTGCGTCGTCTTTGCGGCGAATCCAATGTACCCGGTGCCGATTATTTGGCGGACCGCGCCGCGGATTTGTGCCTGTCCCATGCCAAGGTGCGGCGGGTGCAGGTCGATGTCGCCATTCCTGCGGCCGACTCGGGCGGCCCGACCGCCGGCGCCAGCCTGACACGGGCAAGGCCTGGACAGGGCTGAGCGGGCGACCCCCTGCCGCGGGCCCTAATACTGGAATACACAAAGATATAGCGGCCGTTGACAAAAGGACGGGTGACAATACCACTCCGTCTGAGTTATGGTCGCCATATTGTATTTCAGACCCACAATCCGGACCGAAGGGGGTATATCCCCAGAGGCAATCCGGACACCGAAAGCCGAGACGAGCGCGCAGCAGGGATTAGGCCAATCGCCATTGCCGGCTTCGTCCGTCCGCCGATCCCCCTTCAGGGACGGCTACGGCACCCGGAGGCCGGACACAAAGGGAGGGACGCATGGACCGCAACACGACGCCGACCCTTTCCGAACTGCTCGAAGATCCGATCGTGATCGCCGTCATGGTGCGCGATGGGATCAGCCCCGACAGTGTCCAGCAGCTTTTCGAGCGCCTCCGCCGGAGCCGTCGAGTACAGGAAGAACGGTTAGCCGCCTGACTTGCGGGAATCCTGACCCGGGCGTCACAGACGCCCAGACATAGGCGCCGGATAAGGCCCGGTCAGGCAAATCGGCTGGAACCCCCGACAGCGAAGCGCCGCCCTCCTCCCCGGAGAGCGGCGCTTCGCATTTCGCGGGACAGGCACATCACCCCTCCAGAACCGCGCGCACGACATCCATCACCTCGGTCGGGGTGAAAGGCTTGCGCAGGGTGCGGTGCGCGCCCAGCGCCTCCGCCACCGGCAGCACGTCCAGCGACGCGCGGGCGCCGCCGCCGGAAATCGCGATGATCTTCAGCGACGGCGCCCCGCGCCGCAGTTCCATGATCGTCGCCAGACCTTCCTGGTTCGGCATGAAGATGTCGGTGATGACGAGGTCGAGCGGGCTGTCGGCCGGACGGCCGCGAAACCGCTCCATCCCCTCCAGCCCGTCGCTGGCACCGACAGCCTCATGGCCGGCCATCGTCAGCGTGCGCAGCAGAACCGCACGCGCAACGTCGTCGTCATCGATGATCAGAACATTCGCCACCACGCCGCTCCCTGTCACTCGGCCGGATGGGGCGTGCCGTGCCCGCCGCCCTGCCCGCCACCATGTCCCCCGCCAAACCCATTGCCCGCCTGCTCCGCCCCGGCAGCGTCATCCTGCATCGGCTTCTTGCGGGCAAGATAGCTGTAAACGGTCGGCACGACGAACAGGGTCAGCAGCGTGCCGAGAAGTCATGCCGCCGACGATGACGGCGCCGATGGCCTGCCGGCTTTCGGCACCGGCCCCCTTGGCATAGGCCAGCGGCACCGCCCCCAGCACCATGGCGCCGGTGGTCATCAGGATCGGGCGCAGGCGCAGCACGGCCGCCTCCTCCACCGCCTTGCGGATGTCGGTCCCGGCGCGTTGGAGCTGGTTGGCAAACTCGACGATCAGGATGCCGTGCTTGGTGATCAGCCCGACCAGGGTGACGAGGCCGATCTGGCTGTAGACGTTCATCGTCCCGCCGCTCATCTGCAAGGCCGCCAGCGCGCCGGTCATCGACAGCGGCACGGTCAGCATGATGACGAAGGGATCGACGAAGCTCTCGAACTGCGCCGCCAGCACCAGATAGATGAAGGCCAGCGCCAGGATGAAGACGAAGTAGAGCCCGGTCGCCGATTCGCGGAACTCGCGGCTCTGCCCGGCATAGTCGGTCTGCGCGGTTGCGGGCAGCACCTTGTTCGCCGCCGCCTGCATCACCGCCAGCGCCTCGCCCAGCGAGGTTCCCGGTGCCAGCGTCGCGGTGATGGTGGCGGAGCGCAACTTGTTGAAGTGGTTCAGCTCCTTCGGCGCCACCCGCTCCTCGACCTTCACCAGATTGGCGAGCGAGATCATCTGACCCGCTCCCCCGGTTACACTGGTGCCGCCGCGCACATAGATGCCGGCGATGTCGTCCGGGTTGCGGCGGTCGACATTCGCCACCTGCACGATCACGTCATACTGCTTGCCGTCCTTCTTGAAGCGCGTCACCTGCCGGCCGCCCAGCAAGGTTTCCAGCGTGCGGCCGACCGTGTCGACATCCACCCCCAGGTCGGCTGCCTTGTCGCGGTCCAGCGACACCCGCAGCTCCGGCTTGTTCAGCTTCAGATCGGTGTCAAGGTTGGTCAGGCCGGGGAAGTTGCGCGCCTCCGCCATCATGGCGTTGACCATCGCCTGCAACTCCTCGAAGGGCAGCGAGGTCTGGATGACGAAGTTGACCGGCTTGTCGATCGGGCTCTGGCCCAGCGACGGCGGGTTGGTGACGAATCCGAGGATTCCGGGGATGCCGAACATCTTGGGGAACAGCTGGGCGGTGATCGCCTGCTGCTTCACCTCGCGCTCGTCCCAGTCGATCAGGCGGACGAAGGCGATGCCCTGGTTCACCACCGGGAAACCGACGACGACGAAGAACTTCTCCAGCACCGGGATCTGGCGGAACAGCGCCTCCATCCGCTGGGCATAGCCCATGGTGTAGTCCAGCGTGGAGCCTTCCGGCGCGATGGCGATGCCGACGATGGTGCCACGGTCCTCGACCGGCGACAGCTCGGACTTCAGGCCGGTGAACAGAAAATAGCTGGCGGCGGCGACGCCCAACCCGATCAGCAGCACCAGCGGCCGCGCCCGCAGCGACAGGCGCAGCAACCGGCGGTAGCCGTTGGTCATCCCCTCCAGGAAGCGCTCGATGGCGCGGTAGAGCAGCCCGTGCCTGGTCTCGTGCTTCAACAGCTTGGAGCACATCATCGGCGACAGGGTCAGCGCCACGAAGCCCGACACGATCACCGCCCCGGCCAGCGTCAGGGCGAATTCGGTGAACAGCCGGCCGGTGCGCCCGGTCATGAAGCCGATGGGGGCATACACCGCCGCCAGCGTGATGGTCATGGCGATGACGGCGAAGCCGATCTCGCGCGACCCTTTCAACGCCGCCTGGAAGGGGTTCATCCCCTCCTCCACGTAGCGGAAGATGTTCTCCAGCATGACGATGGCGTCATCGACGACGAGGCCGATGGCCAGCACCATCGACAGCAGGGTCAGCGTGTTGATCGAGAAGCCCAGCGCGTACATCAGGGCGAAGCCGCCGATCAGCGACACCGGGATGGTCACCAGCGGCACCAGCGTTGCCCGCAGCGAGCGCAGGAAGAAGAAGATGACCAGAACGACCAGGATGATCGCTTCGAAGATGGTGTGGAACACCGCGTCGATCGACTTGGCGATGAAGACGGAGCTGTCATACCCGACATCCACCCCCATGCCGTCCGGCACCGCCGCGCGGATCTTGGGCAGCGCGTCGTTGACCGCCTTCGACACGTCCAGCGGGTTGGCGGTGGATTGCTTCACCACGCCGATGGCGACGGCGCCGCGGCCGTTGAAACGGGCGCTGACCCGCTCGTCGAGCGCCCCCAGCTCCGCCCGGCCGACGTCGCGCAGACGGACCAGATATCCCGAATCGTCGCGCAGGATGATGGCTTCGAACTCGGCCGGGCTGCGCAGGTCGGTCTCCGAGACCACGGTGAACTCGCGCGCCACGCTTTCGACGCGGCCGGCCGGGATCTCGACATTCTGCCGGCGCAGCGCGGTCTCGACATCCTGCGGCGTCACCCGGTAGGCGGCCATCCGCTGCGGGTCGAGCCACAGCCGCATGGCGAAGCGGCGTTCGCCGAAGATGCGCACCTGCGCCACGCCGGGCAGGTTCTGCAGCCGGTCCTTGACGTAGCGGTCGGCGAAATCGGTCACCTCCAGCGGCGAATGCCGGTCGGAGGAGAAGGCGAGATAGATGATCGGCTGGGCGTCGGCCTCGACCTTGGCGATCACCGGTTCGTCGATCTCAGACGGCAGCGCGGCGCGGACGCGGCCCACCCGGTCGCGCACGTCGCTGGCGGCGACATCGACGTTGCGGTCCAGCCGGAAGCGCAGGGTGATCTGCGACTTTTCCGCCCGGCTGATCGAGGACATCACGTCGATGCCCTCGATGCCGGCGAGGCTGTCCTCCAGCGTCTGGGTGACCTGGCTTTCGATGATCTGGGCCGAGGCGCCCTTGTAGGTCGTCTCCACCGTGACGACCGGCTCGTCGATCTTGGGATATTCGCGCACCGACAGGCGCTGGTACGACACGATGCCGATCAGCATCAAAGCGAGGCTCATCACCGTCGCCAGGACGGGACGGCGGATGGAAATGTCGGAGAGGACCATGGCGTGTCAGCTCCCGGCTTTGGCCGGCAGCACCGTCACCGGCACGCCGTCGCGGATCTTCAGCTGGCCGGCGGTGACCACCATGTCGCCGGGGGCGAGGCCCTTGGCGATCTCCACCTCCGCATTGCGGCGTTCGCCCAGCACGACGCGGGTCTGGATCACCTTGCCGTCCACCAGCTTGAAGACGAACTGGTCCTTGCCGAAGGCGACGATGGCCTGCTCGGGGATCAGCACCGCGTCCGGCACCGTGGTCAGCGTCAGCGACACGCGGGCGAAAAGGCCGGGGCGCAGCGAGCCGTCGGGATTCGGCACGCGGGCGCGGATCGCCAGGGCGCGGCCGTTCACATCGACCAGCGGATCGATGGCATAGACGGTTCCGTCGAAGCTGCGCCCGCCGAAGGCATCCACCGCCACCTTCACCGTCTGGCCGACCTTCACCGCCGGCAGGAACATCTCCGGCACGCGGAAATCGAGCTTGAGGGTGTCGATGTCCTCCAGATTGACAATGTCCTTGCCGGCCTGGACGAAGTCGCCGACCGACGCCTTGCGCAGGCCCAGCACCCCGTCGAAGGGGGCGGCGATCACCTGCTTGTCGAGCTGCGCCTTGGCCAGTTGCACCGCCGCCTCGTCGGCCAGCAGCTTGGCCGAGGCCTGCTCCCGGTTGCGCAGCGGGCCGGTGTTCTGGCGCACCAGCTGGTCGGCACGCGACAGCTCGGCACGGGAGAAGGCGATGCTCGCCTGCGCCTGGGCCAGGGTGGCGCGGGCGATGGCGTCGTCCAGCCGGACCAGCACCGTGCCCTTGGCGACGCGCTGGCCTTCCTTGAAGGCGATCTCGCTGATGCGGCCGGCGATTTCCGGCCGGACGACCACCGATTCGTTGGACAGCAGCGAGCCGACGGCGGTCACCGTCCGCTCGACCGTGCCGACACGGACCTGGGCGGCCTCCACCGGCATCGGCGGGGCGCCGCCCGGCGGCTTGGCGGCCCCGGCGGCTCCACCGGAGGCGCCGCCCTGGGCAGGCGCGCCGCCAGACAGGACGCCGTTCACCATCGCGGTCAGACCGGCAACGGTCCCGCCCTGCTTCACGAAATACCAGTAGGCCCCGCCGGCGAGCGCCGCCAGGACGAGGAGTGCAGCAATGCGAAGCGTGTGGCGCATGGGGCCGGGATCCGGACGGGTTTCGCTTTGCCGCAGTGCAACCGACAGAGGCACCGGGCAAACTGAACTATATCGTTCAGTTCACATCCGGAGTCGAGAAGGTTCAGCGATCCGAACCGTCCCTATGCACCGCATCTCTATGACCGCCCGCATCCCTATGCCCGCCAGCTTCTTCGGGCTTTGCGGTTTCAAGCTTTCCCGCCCGCATCGCTACTGTCCGGCCGCCGCACAGCGTCACCCACAGATCGGCCGGGTCGCCCGCCATGAGGGGAGAATCTCGCGTCCATCCGCCGCACCCCGCCACCGTCGAGGTCGAGTCCCGGCGCACAGCATGGCGACTCGCCCGCCGGCACCAGGGCGCGGACCCGGCCATGCTCGATCCGGATATCGCGCAAACCGTCGTGAACGCGCGCGTTCTTCAGCCAGAATTTTCCATTGGCGGGGATGCGGGCGAGGCAGCAGGTCGGGGCATTCATGGGGCTTTACCCGTGTCCGGTCCGGCGATGTGCGACGCAACAAAGCTGACACAGAATGGTAAAGCAAAACCAGCGGGAGCTTGGCCGCCCAGGTTTTTACCCCCACTCCAGCACCAGGAATTCCTGGAAATTGGCGCAGCGGCCGGCCTTGAAGGCAGCCTCATAGGCGGCGTTGCGGGCGCGCTTGGCGGCGATGGCCTGGGTGAAGCGCCGGCGAAGCCCGTCGTCCCGGATGCCCAGCCCGTCGCCGTCCAGCCGGTCCAGCACATGGCGGTAGCAGCGCTCCGCCCGCTCGCCGCTGTCGGCGGAGAAGGTGATGGAGCCGGCGCGCTGCCGGTATTCATAGAAGGGCGTCGCCACCAGCGGCACCGGGCCGGTGGCGTCGAGAACCCGGACGTTGAAGACCACGTCGTCGCAGAAATTCACATCGTCGTCCCAGCCCGGCACCAGATCGCGCCGCACCAGCGGGAACATCGGCACCGAGGTCGCCAGGAAGCCGGCGCCATCCAGCCGGGCCGGCGCCTGCCCATCCTCATAGAGGTGCTGCAACGGCGAGTCGTCCTCGTCGCGGACCACGGCGACATTGTCGAAGGCGGCGCCGTTGCCGAGCGCCAGCGGCACCAGGGCGGACAGCCGGCCGGGGCGGAAGCGGTCGTCGGCATCAAGCGGCGCCACCAGTTCCAGCCGCGCCGCCGCCAGCCCGGCATTGCGCGCCGCGGGCGCCCCGGCGCCCACCCGGCCGGTCCCGGTGAAGACCAGCCGCGGATCGTCGATCCCGGCGGCCCGCAGGGTCGGACGGTAATCGGTGCCGTCGTCGCTGACGATCACCGCCTCCCATGCCGTCCAGTCCTGCTCCAGCAGGCTCCGCACCGCGCGGGCGATGGTGTCGTGGGCGCGGTGGGCCGCGACGATGACGGAAACGCCGAAGGAGGGGTCCTGCCCTGTTCCAGTCCCGTCCATAGCACTGCACTCCAGGCCCGTTCTCGGCAGAATCTGGCGTTGCTAATCAAAGGTCGTCAATGGCCTGAACCGGATTTTGACCCTCCCCTTACCCGTGCCGCCGCCGCATGGTAGAAAGGACCGTCGTGCCTGCGATGTCGGAGGACAGCCTCGTGTTCGAGGGGTGGAACGGTGGAACATCGCCGGAAAACTGTTGCACCGCGTTGCAAACGTGCCATCCGGCCGCGGCCCGACCCATCGATTTTGACCCGCCGGACGTTGAACATGAAGCCCGGACGGGCTATGTGGTGAAGCAGGCAAGGCGCATGCGGTAGCGGGACAGCGGTCGGGGCATTCCTCCGGCGGCGAATCCCGGTCCCGATACCCCGCTTCCGATACCAGGGAGAAGAACATCAATGGCGCAGGTCGGATACACCCGGTTCGACGATGAACCCGAAAAGGAACCGGACGAGAAGTCGAAGGAAAGCGCCCAGCCGCAGTTCGCCGCCGTGCAGCAGAGCCTGTTCAAGGCGCGCACGGTCCTGATCTTCGGTCAGATCGACATGAAGCTGGCGCAGGTCGTGTCGGCCCAGCTGCTGGCGCTCGCGCATGAGAGCGACGACGACATCACCGTCGTGGTCAACTCGCCGGGCGGCCATGTCGAGGCGGGCGACACCATCCACGACATGATCCGCTTCATCAAGCCGCGGGTGAAGATGCTGGGCACGGGCTGGGTCGCCAGCGCCGGCTGCCACATCTATCTGGCGGCGAAGAAGGAAGACCGCTTCTGCCTGCCGAACACCCGCTTCCTGATCCACCAGCCGCTGGGCGGAACGGGCGGCCGGGCGACGGACATCGCCATCGAGGCGAAGGAAATCATCCGCATGCGCGAGCGTCTGAACAAGATCATCGCGCGTGAGACCGGGCAGACATTCGAGAAGGTCGCCAAGGATACGGACCGCAACTATTGGATGATGGCCGACGAGGCCAAGGAATACGGCATCGTCAGCCATGTCATCGACACGATGGACGAGCTGAAGTAAAAGTTCCGCTTTCTCCGGAAGAAAAAGGGCCTTTCTCCAAATGGGAGGAAGGCCCTTTTTCTTTTGGAAAATGGGAAACCTATCGGTCGGCAAGGGTGTTGATCCGCCACAACATCCACGAAAGATGGAGCCAACCGATGAAACGCTATCTCGTTCTGGGCTGCACCGCCGCGCTGCTCGCCGCCACGCCCGCGCTGGCCGCCTCGGACCACAGCGTGACCAAGTCGAACAACCCGTCGGTTGCGGCAATCGACGACAGCGTCGACCCGGCTCTGATGAAGCTGCATGTCGACCAGTTGAAGGGCAAGGACATCTACGGCGCCAAGGGCGAGAACATGGCGGAGATCGAAGACATCGTCCGCTACGACAACAAGCTCTACGCCGTGATCGACGTCGACCACACCATCGACGTCAGCGACAAGGACGTGGTCCTGCCGCTGAACAAGCTGCACATGAAGGGCGTCAAGCTCACCCTCGACATGACCGAACAGCAGCTCCAGGGCTTGGAGAAGTGGCAGAAGGGCCGTTACGAGACCGTCAAGGGCAAGGGTCCGCTGAGCGAACTGTCGCACTGAGTTTTCCAACAAGGAAAAGGCGGCGGAGGGAAAGCCCTCCGCCGCCTTTTCCTTGTTGGAGCGATCTTGGCTTAGACCGACAGGTTCAGCAGAGCCCCGCGCGGCTGGTAGCCCTGCGCATTCACCCGGGCGGCGAGCGTGCCGGCAGTGGTGTCGACCGCCTGATTGCCCTGGGTGGCGGTGCGGGCGTCGCGGGTCTGGTCGGACTTGCCGGCCGCCTGGGGAGCCGAGACGGTCTGCGTCCGCACCGCGGGGGCGGTCTGCTGCGCCGCCTGGACCGCCGGAGACATGGCGACCTGCGCCGCGGGCGTCAGCTGCGGGGTTGGCTTCAGCGTCTGGTAGGACGGTATGGCCGGGTTGACTTGCATGGTCGAATTATGCGCTCAGCGGGCGCAGGATTCAAGACGCCCGGCCGTAGCTGGCTCCCGCGGACTCTAAGGCGTTTCGGGCACCGCGGACGGCACCGCCGGCTTCGACGGCTGATGGCGGGTCCGCCGCCGCTCCAGCACCAGTGCCAGCGCCAGCAGCGCGGCGACCCCGACCAGATTGACCGCCAGCACCATCAGGGCACCATCCTCCGCCACCAGCAGGGCGGAGCCGGCGATAGACAGCACCACGCCGACGCAGAAGACCGGCAGCGAATGCCGGCCGCAGGCGACCAGCAGGCGGGCGGGGGCGGAGCGCAGCCATCCCGCATCCCGCGGCACCAGCAGGGCCGCCGCACAGGCAAGCGCCAGGAAATGCAGCAGCCGCATCGGCCCCAGCGTGTCCTTGTCGGCCCAGGGGATCGACTCCTCCGGCAGCCAGCCCCGGAACGCCGCCGGCGTCACGGCATGGCCGATGTCGGAGGCGGCGAACTTCCACACCGCCATGCCGCCGAGCAACGCCAGCACGGCCGTCAGCAGCCAGCGCGACTGCGGCAGCCGGACCCGCCCGCTGCGCACCACCAGCGCCAGGGCGGTGCCGAGGAAGAACACGCATTGCCAGGCCAGCGGGCTGAAGTTCCAGTCCTCGTCCCACAGGTTGGGCGGCACCAGCCCGGGGGCCGCCTGCGCCACCAGATAGAGGAGGACCGACAGCGCGACCGCCGCATAGCCGAAGCGGGCATAGCTCCACAGGAACAGCGGCGCCACCGCCACCAGCAGGATGTAGAGCGCCAGGATGTCGAAGGCGAAGGGCAGATACATCAGCACCAGGGTCCACGCCATCGCCGTGACGGGGGTGTCGAACAGCGGTGCGAAGCTTTCCAGCCGATTGGACGCCTCCATCGGCAGATCGCCGATATATACGGCGAAGGCCACCACCAGCGCGCTGACCAGCATGGTCAGGATGTTGGCGACCCAAAGCTGACGGCAACGGTCGAGGGCCTTGCGCTGGCAGGCCGCGAACCCGCGCTCCGCCAGCACCGGGCCATAGGCGAGCGCGATGGCATAGCCGGAGATGAAGACGAAGATCTCGGCCGAATCCGACGGTCCGAAACGGGCGGGCATCAGCTTCGCCAGCGGATTCCCGCCGACATGGTTGATGAAGATGATCAGAAGGGCCACGCCCTTGAAAAGATCGAGCCGGGCGTCGCGTGTCTGACGTTGCTGCATGCAGCCCTCGCCTCTCCTGCTGTCGCGGGCTCCAGCGCCCGTGTGGAAGCGGCCCCGGTGGGGGTCAGCAGACGAATCGCTACGGTGCCTGACTACCTTGGGTCCGGCACCGCCACGACGGATGTAGCCCAACCATGGTCAATTTCGCCGGCCGGGTGTCCAACGCGATGGGGGAATGCTTCCAACGCGGCGTCGGAGGGGAAAAGCGTTAAACCCTTCTCGGGAGGGGTGTGGAAACCAACCCGTTATCGGGGAGGCCGAATTGCGGGCGGATGAAGAGGACGACACACCTCGCCGCACCTCTTTCATCGTCATCGCGCCGGAAAGCCTGTCGCTGCAACGTCCAGAGCGATTCCCCGGCGCATGTCGGGCGAGCGGCCCCAGGCAGTGGCGGAGTATTACTCCGGCCGAGCCTCCGTTTGCGCCATGGTAAACGGCGTATGCGGAAAATCGTGACGCGACATCAGGGAACAAGAAGGCCCGCTGTTGATTGTTCTTCACATGACCCAGCTGTCGCTTGCCGTGCGGCAGGACAGTACAGGCCGCACCGGGCGGCGGGTCGCCAACATCGAATCGTAATCGAGAAGGATGGCAACCATGCGTGGGATTTCGAAGATCGTCATGACCGCCACTGCGGCCGGCGCCCTGTTCGCGCTCAGCGCCTGCGGCAGCACCGAAACCTCGCGGACGGCCACCGGCGCCGGCACGGGTGCCGTGGCCGGTGCCGTCGTCGGCGGTCCGGTCGGTGCGGTGGTCGGCGGCGTCGGCGGCGCGGTGGCCGGCAACACCATGGACGAGAGCCTGAGCAAGAAGACCGACCGCGTGACCGACCGCGCCACGGCCGAAGTGAAGGACGAGACCTCGGGCAGCTCCACGCGCCGGTCGTCGGCCCACCATTCCGGCAGCATGGCCTCCAGCACCCGGCTGAGCCACGATCAGGTCCGTGAACTCCAGCAGGCGCTGAACGACCGCAACGACGGCCGCGACATCGCCGTCGACGGAGTTCTGGGGCGCCGGCACCCGCAGCGCCCTGATGAAGTTCCAGCGTGACAACGGCCTGCGCGTCACCGGCCGTGCCGACCAGCAGACGATGTCCGCCCTGAACATGGGCAGCACCGGTCAGGCCACCTCGGGCAGCACGACCGGCACCACCACTGGCAACACCACGGGGACGACCGGCACGACGAACAACACGATGCCGGGTGCCACCACCACGCCGGGCGCCACCGGCACGACCGGCACCCAGCAGTAACCTCGTCTCCAGTACGGTACCCGCATCGCCGGTTCCGGGGCATCGCGACGGCAGGCAGCCGCCGCGGCGTCACAGGGCCGGCGATGTCGTTTTAGCGTTGCTGTCTTTTTCCGGTCAGTCCCGGCCCCAGAGCCCCCGCTCGCCCAGATCCTCGCCGCGCTGGCGTTCCAGCGCCTGGGAATAGCGGCGCAGCGCGAAGGACTCCGTCACATAGCCGATGATCCGCCGGTCGGTGGGGGAGGACAGCACCGGAAGGGCCTCCACCTCCTCGCTGCCGAAGCGGTTCAGCACGGTGCGGGCGTCATCGCCGGGCATCAGGACGGCGTCGGCCTTGTTGGCGAGCGACTCGACCCGGGTTTCGGTGGCGGCGGTGTCCTGTTCCGGATCGTGGACGACCGACATGTCGACCATCCCGGCATAGCGGCCCATCTCGTCCACGGCGAAGACCGCCTTGGTCGAGCCCAGCGGATAAAGGCGGCGCAGCGCCTCCACCGTCAGGGTGGCCGGCACCGTCTTGGCGTCCCGCCGCATCAGCCGGAAGGCCGTCAGCTCCGACAGCCAGCCGACATCATAAGCCCCGCGGATCGGCACGCCGCGCAGGTGGAAACGCCAGGTGGCGAAGGAGTAGCCGAAGGCCTGCCGCACCACGGTGGTCGACAGCACGACCCCGATCAGCACGCCCGACGCCGCCCACAGATCCTGGGTCGTCTCCAGCACCAGCAGCACCATGGTGACCGGCGCGCCGACGACGCCGGCGGCGACCGACCCCATGCCGACCAGCAGCAGCAGGCCGCCGTCGATCCCCAGCCCCGGCAGAAAAGTTTCGATGGCCTGACCCAGCAGGCCGCCGAACAAACCGCCGATGAACAGCGAGGCGCTGAACAAGCCGCCGCGGAAGCCCGAGCCCAGCGACACCGCCGATGCCAGGATCTTCGCCGCGAGCGTCAGGGCCAGCGCCAGCGCGCCGCCCGCCAGTTCCGGCGGGACGGCACCGGGGCCGCTTCCCATCACCGCCGGAACCGCCAGCGCCAGCGCGCCCACCATCAGTCCGCCGATGGCCGGGCGCATCCAGCGCGGGACCGGCAGGCGGTTGAAGCCGCGTTCGGCCACCGTCACCGCCTGCATGGCGAGGATGCTGAGCCAGCCGGCCAGGAAGCCGACGACACCGCAGGCGGCGTAATCCCAGCCGGCGATCACCACCGGCCGGCCGAGCGCCAGCGGCACCTCGCCGCCGGTCAGCAGGGCCGACGCCGCCACCCCCAGCGCCGCCGCCGCTCCGACCGGGGCCAGCACGGCCAGGGTGTAGCCGCCCAACACCAGTTCAAAAGCGTAGAAGGCCCCAGCCAGCGGCGCATGGTAGGCCGCGGCGATGGCCGCCGCCGCCCCGCAGCCGACCATGGTGCGCAGATCGGCCCGGCGCAGCCGCAACCGCTGGCCCAGCGATGAGGCCAGCCCGGCGCCGGCCTGGGTATAGGCCGCCTCCATGCCGACCGATGCGCCCGACGCGTTGGACAGGGCGGTGGTCACCGTCAGGCGCAGGCTGTCGATCAGGGACATCTTGCCGCCGTAGAGCGCGTTCGCCTCCACCGCGTCGACGATGGCGTTGGGGCGCCAGCGCCGCACCAGCAGTGACAGGATGCCCAGCAGCAAACCGCCCACCACCGGCACGCCGAGTGTGCGCAGCAGGTCCGGCGCGCCCTGCCCCAGCCGCTCGCCATCGGGCAGGTCGAAGGCCAGTGTCTGCATCAACAGCACCGCTTCATGCAGCAGGCCGACCGCCAGCCCGACTACGCCGCCGACCAGTGCGGCCAGCACGACCACGGCGAGCGCGCTGTTGCGCACGCTCCAGCGCTCGGACACGGTGGTGGCGGCTGAGGCATCGAGCGCCGCATAGGGATCGCTTCCGGCGCGGGCGTTGTCGCCCACGCCGTCGGTGGACGCGGAGTTGTCAGGCATGGTCACGCTGATCGATGGCCCTTCCGTATAGGGTCAATGGGCCGGAAGGGCGTGAGTTCCGTCAGGGCTTCGACGGTTGCGGTTTCGATTGCGGCTTCACCGTCGGCGGAACGGGGGCCGCAGGGGTGGCCGCAGGGGTGGCCGCAGGGGCAGCGGGAGCCGGTGCGGGAGCTTGCACCGCCGGTGCCGGCGCAGTCTGGGCCGGTGCAGTCTGGGCCGGTGCGGGTTGGGCCGGTGCGGGTTGGGCCGGTGCACCCTGAGTGGGCGCAGGTTGGGCAGGCGTCGCGTCGGTGACGGCGGGAGCCGGGGCGAGGCCGGCACGGCGCAGCACTTGGGCGAGGTTGTCGCGCACCTTGTCGGCCAGTTGCACGTCGGGCTCGCCGGCCTCGTGGAAGATGACGGTGAACAGGCGGCGCTGCGACAGCAGGAAGTTCAACGTGACGTGCAGCTTGCCCTGCGGCATCGCGCAGTCGACCGATCCGGTGCGCAGCCAGACGGCCCCCGCCTGCTCGGACTGGTTCAGGACGACGGTCGGCGTGCCCTCGCAACGCTGCTTCATAGCCTCGGCGAAGCTGTCGGACAGCTCGTCGATCCTGGCGCCTTCGCCCACCGCGCGTTCGCGGATGCCGCCAACGATGGGGCCGAAGCGCCAGGCGACGTCGGCCGGGCGGCGGTCCTGCGGGACCTTGTCCATCGGCACCAGCTCGGCGTCATGGACGCCGGCGGCGGTCAGCAGGCTGTCCAGCCCTTCCGGCAGGCGGTTCTTGCGGTCCTTGTCCGCCGGGCGGCCGGCGGCGACCTTGATCGGCGGAACGTTGCCGCCCTTGTCGACGCAGGTCTTCAGGTCGCCCAGCACCTTCTTGGTGCCGGCCAGCTTGAAGACGATGCGGTCGCTGGCCGACGACACCACCAGCTCGTTGCCGCCCATCAGGGCGTTGATCAGCTCTTCGTCCTTGCCGTTGGAGACCACCAGCATGTCCGGCTGGGACGCGACGGCGGTCCGCTCCCGCTTCAGCTTCTTGTCGACCTCGATGGTCACCGGCCACTCGCCGCCCTTGGGCAGGTCGGCGCCGGGGATGCCGATGCCGATGTTGGTCTCGCCCTTCGGGCTGCGCGCGAACATCAGCACATGGCCGGTGGTGAATTCCCCCTCCGCCACGCAATAGGCGAAGCTGCCGTCCTTCTTCTTGGCGGCCCCGCCGTCCCAGCTCTCGATCAGCTCGCCCGGCCCGTCGGGCTTGGCCGGGGCCGGAGCGGACGGGTTGGCGGCCGGCTTGCCCGCTGCAGTGTTCGGGGCAGAGTTCGGCGCGCTGCCCGGCTTGGCGTCCTGCACCGGGCCGCCGGGAACGACGATCTCGGCCTCCGGCTCGGGCAGTCCGTAATAGGCGGCGGGAGGAATTGTCGGCTGCACCGGCACCAGTTCGGCCATCGCCGGAGCCGACGCCACCCCCAGCAGGAGAAGCGCGGACAGCGATGCGGCGAAGCGGGCGGTCATGACGAGGTAATCCATAGATGGTTGTGGCGGCGAAGCTATCCGCGCCTGCCCCCGTCCGCAAGTCCAACCGCCCGTCCTGTGGCACGAAACAGACACCTGTTGCACAGGACACGCATAGGCAGGCGCCTAGCCGCCGAAGAAGGTCTCGCGCAGCCTCTCGTCCGACAGCGCCGCCACCGGCCCGTCGCCGACGACGCGCCCCAGCCGCAGCAGCACGGCGCGCGGTGCGACCGCCAGAGCGCGGGCAGCACTCTGCTCGGCCAGCAGCACGGCCGTGCCGGTGTCGGCGATGCGGCGGACGGCGGCAAACAGCTCGTCGGCCAGCTTGGGCGACAGGCCGAGCGACGGCTCGTCCAGCAGAAGCAGGCGCGGCCGGCGCATCAGCGCGCGCCCCAGGCTCAGCATCTGCTGCTGGCCGCCGGACAGGCGCCAGGCGCTCTCACGGCTCTTCAGGGCAAGGTCGGGGAACAGGGCGAAGACGCGCTCGACATCCCGTGCGCGGTCGCGTCCGGCGGGCAGGCCGGCGACCTCCAGATTGTCGCGCACGCTCATTCCCGCAAAGACCCGCCGCCCTTCCGGCACATAGCCGATGCCGCGCCGGACCCGCGCCTCGGTGGCGAGGCCGCCGATGTCCGCCCCATCGAAGCGAAGCTCCCCCGCGCCGGCACAAGGCCGAGCAGGGCCTTCAGCAGGGTCGACTTGCCCGCCCCGTTGGCGCCGAGCAGCGCCACCGTCTCCCCCGCCGCAAGGCTCAGCGACACCTCGTCGAGCGCGCTTGCCCCGCCATAGCCGGCGCTCAGGCCGCGGATGGACAGCAGCGCGCTCATGCCGGTACCGCCCGGCCGAGATAGGCAGCGGCCACCGCCGGATCCCGGCGTACGCCGCCGGCCGGCCCGTCATAGATGACCCGGCCGCGGTCGAGGCACAGCACCCGGCCGGCAAGCGGCAACAGGAAGCCCATGTCATGCTCCACCAGCAGGATCGCCACGCCCTCCTGCGCCAGTTCGCGCAGCAGGGCCGCCAGTTCCGCCTTCTCGCCGTCGGTCAGGCCGGCGGCGGGTTCGTCCAGCAGCAGCACCGCCGGCCGGCGGACCAGCGACCGGGCCAGTTCCACCCGCCGCCGCAGCGCCGCCGGCAGCCCGTCGCAGCCCTGGCCGGCGAGGCTGCCGACGCCCAGCCGGTCGAGCGCCCAGCGGGCATGCGCCGCCGCCGTACGGGCGTCGGGATCGATGGCAAGCCGCGCGGCGGCGACCGCCTCCAGCACGCCGGCACCAGTCGGCAAAGCCGCCGCCTGGAAGCTTCGGGCCAGTCCGGCGCGGGCCAGCCGGTCGGCACGCTGCCCGGTGACGTCGCGCCCGCCGAGCCGCACCCGCCCGGCATCCGGCCGTTCCAGTCCCGACAGCAGGTTAATCACCGTGGATTTCCCGGAGCCGTTCGGCCCGATCAGCCCGGTGATGCTGCCCGGCCGCAGCTCCAGCGACACGCCGTCCACCGCCCGCACACCGCCGAAGGACTTGCGCAGATCGTCGACTGCCAGCCCGTCCGGCGAGTTTTGCGGACGCGGCGGCTCCTTCGACTCGACCGAAGCCCGCGTCCGGCGGCTGAACAGGCGGGCCGCGATGCGGTCGAGCAGGCCGGTGAGACCGTCCGGCGCCAGCACCACGGTCGCCAGCAGCGCCACGCCGTAGACGACCAGATAGCCGCGCTCCAGGAAGCGGAACCATTCCGGCAGATGCAGCAACAGCACGGCGCCCAGCACCGCCCCGGCCATCCGTCCCCGCCCGCCGACGATGGCGATGGTGAGGATGGAGACCATGACCGGGAATTCCAGCACCTCCGGCGAGACGACGCGCTGGGTGTGGACGGCGAGCGCCCCGGCAGCCCCGGCGAACAGCGCACTGATGCCGAGGGCGATCAGCCGCAGCCGCCCGACATCGAGCCCCAGCGTTGCCGCCGCCAGCGGGTCGTCGCGCAGCATCGTCAACGACCGGCCAAGCCGACCCCGCGCCAGCCGCCAGCCGATCAGCCCGCCGAGAGCGACCAGCCCCCACACAAGCCCGGCCATCGGCAGCCCGCGCGGCACCGCCCAGCCGAACAGCACCGCGGCCGGCACCCCGGCCAGCCCATTGGAGCCGCCGGTCAGCTCCGGCAGGTTGACGGCCAGCAGATGAAGGACCTGGGCGATGCCGAGCGTCGCCAGGGCGAAGTAATGCGATTCCAGCCGCAGCACCGCCAGACCGACCGGCAGGGCCAGCAGCAGCGGCACCAGCATCGACAGCGGGAAGGTCACCTCGAAACGGAGCCCAAAGCGGCTGCCGAGGATACCAGTCACATAGGCGCCGACGCCGAAGAAGGCGCCCTGCGCCAGCGACAGCGCCCCGCCGAGCCCGAAGACGATCTGGAATCCGAAGGTCGCCAGCGCATAGACCCCGGCGACGGTCAGGACGCGCAGGCCATAGGGGGACGCGAAGGCCAGCGCATAGACCAGCAGGGCAAGCGCGCCAGCGATCAGCGCGACAGTCTCGGCCGGAGAGTGCCGTTCACCCACGGCGCCGCACCGCTTCGCCGAACAGCCCTTGCGGACGCAGCACCAGAATCGCCAGCAAGGTCAGATACAGCGCGCCCAACGCCGCCGGATATGAGAGCACCAACGATACTCCCACCTCGAACAGCGCGATCAACAGCGCCCCCACCACCGCGCCCGGCACGGAGCCCCAGCCCCCCACCGTCACCGCGATGTAGGCCTTGAGGATCAGGTCGCTGCCCGAGGTCGGCGTGACGAAATAGCGGTTGGCCAGCAGCAGCCCGGCCGCGCCGGCACAGGCCGCCCCGATGGCGAAGGTCACCAGGATCATCGTGGTGACCGGCACGCCGCAGGCGCGCGCCATCTCCGGATCCTGCGCCGTGGCGCGCAACCGGCGGCCCAACTGCGTGCGGGCAAACACCCATTGCTGCGCCCCGATCAGCAGCCCCGCCACCGCGACGATGGCAAGCGACTGCTCGGGCACCGCCAACCCGGCGATGTGCAGCGTATCGTCGCCGAACAGCGGCGGTGCGGCGCGCGGCTCCGGCCCGAACAGGATGGCGGCTCCGTTCTGCAGGATGATGCCGACCGCGATGGTGCTGATGAAGACCGAGACCGGCGGCCGGCGGCGCAGCGGCAGATAGGCCGCCAGCGCCAGCAGCAGCCCCAGCGCCGCCATCAGCACCAGAACGACCGGCAGCAGGACGATGCCCGGCAGCGGGATCAGCGGCGCCGCCGCCACCGCCAGCAGCCCGCCGGCCATCACCAGATCGCCCTGGGCGAAATTCACCGCCGAGGTGGCGTTCAGCACCAGAACGAAGCCCAGCGCCACCAGGGCGTAGGCCGCCCCCAGCGCCACCCCGTTGACCAGCAGTTGAAGCGCCGCCATCCGTTCACTTCGCCGCAAGCGTCGGGTCGTCGTACCGCTTCGCCAGCACCGGCACCCGGCTGGCCCCGTCATAGCAGACGATGACGGCGGAATGGGCCATGTTGCCCTTGCCGTCGGACTTGTAAGTCATGGCGAGACCCTGGAACGTCTCGGCGGACAGCGCCTTGCGGATGGCGTCCGGCGACCGGGCGCCGGCCTTCACCGCCTCCAGCACCATGGTCATGCCGTCATACTGGCCGAGCGCGAAAGCGTCCGGCTCTTTGCCAAAGGCGGCACGGTAGGCGTCGGTGAAGGCCTTGACCTCCGGCGTGCCGCCGGAAATCGGCGAGGCCGCGGTCTCTGCACAGACGCCCTTGAGTTCCGCCGGTTCCAGCAGGGCCGCGGTGCTCGGCTGGTGCATGGCGGAGCCGGCGACGATGGGCAGGGTCACGCCGCTGGACGCCGCCTGCCGCAGCAGCAGCGCGGTCGGTCCGGAATGCAGGTGCAGGACCAGCACGTCCGGTTTGGCGGCGAGCGCCTTGGTCAGCACCGGCAGCAGATCCTTGGCCGCCGGATCCACCCCCTCCTCGAAGACGGGCGTGACGCCCAGCGCCTTGAAGGCGGCGTCGAGATGGGCCTTGCCGCTCTGGCCGTAGGCGGTGGTCTGGTAGATGACGGCCGGCTGCCGCTTGCCCAGCTCCTCCACCACATAACGGGCATGGGCGGCCTTGGTGACCGCGTCGCCGGGGAAGAAGCGGAAGACCCAGGGATTGCCCTGCTCGGTGATCGAGGCGGTGCCCGACACGGTGACCAGAGGCAGCTTCAGCTCGCCCGCCAGCGGCAGCATCGCCAGCATCTGGGTGCCGAGCATGCTGGCGGCGACCGCCCCGACCGTGCCGCGGCCGGCCGCGCGTTCCAGCGCCGTCACCGCCGCCTCGGGCGAGGTGCCGGTATCGACGACCTCCGAGGCGATGGCGATTCCGGCCGGCGTCTGCTTCAGCGCTAGGACGGCGCCATTGCGCTGGCTGGTGCCCTCCAGCGACAGGAAGCCGGTCAGCGGCACCAGCACCGGGAAGGACAGCGTGTCGTCGGCACGGGCAGCGGACGACAGGCAGACGGACGACAGGCAGGAGGATGCGGCCAGCAGGCCGATCAGGAGGGGAAGCGCGCGCCGCATGACCGATACTCCTCAACACGCGCCGGCGGTTGGGGCGACGCGGAGGAGACGGGGCGCTTCGCAGCAGCTTTCAGCGGGTCCGTCGGGTTCCGGTCGGCTCCCTTCGCCGGCATGACCCGGATCAGGTTCGATGGGTGTTGTCTCAGCCCCTGCGATTGCCGAACCGGCATCCGCACGGGCACCCCAGCCGTGAACAGGCGGCGAGAGTGTCGCCGCCGGCCCCGTCCTGTCAAGAACCCAACCGGCGGCGCGCCACTATGGTTTCACGATGCAGGATGTAGAGCCCGCTGCCGATGATGACCATGGCGCCGGCCAGGACCGGCACGGTCGGCAGGTCGCCGAACGCCAGCCAGCCGAACAGGCTGGCCCAGACCATGCCGGTATATTCGAAGGGCGCCACCACCGCCGGCGGCGCGCGGCGGAAGGCCTGGGTCAGCAGCACCTGCGCCCCGGCGCCGATGGCCCCGACCAGCGCCATCAACCCCAGCGCGAAGGCGGTCGGCGCCGTCCAGACCGGCACGGCCAGAGCCCCGCTGACCACTGTCGTCGTCAGCAGCAGGTAGAGCACGATGGAGGCACTGGTTTCCGTCCGCGACAGGCCGCGCACGGCCAGGGCCGCCAGCGCATAGAACAGGGCGGCGCACAGCCCGACCAGCACCGGCACCAGCGGCGCCCCGGCCGACGGCTGCGCCATCACCACCACGCCGCCGAACCCGACAACCACGGCGGCCCAGCGGCGCCAGCCCACCGGTTCGCCCAGCAGCGGCGCCGACAGTGCAGTGATGAACAGCGGACCGGCGAAGCTCAGCACATAGACGTCGGCCAGCGGCAATTCGCGGAAGGCATAGAAGAAGCATCCCATGGAGATCAGCCCGGCGAAGGCGCGCCAGACATGCCCCAGGGGCCGCCGCGTCCGCATCGCCGCGATCCCGCCGCCGCAGGTCAGGGTGTAGCCGCCCACCAGCAGGAAGGCGACCAGCGAGCGCACGAACATCAGCTGCGGCACCGGGTAATCGGCGGTCAGGAACTTGATCAGCGTGTCCATCGCCGCGAACAGCAGGATCGCGCCCAGGAAGCAGCCGACGGCATAGGGAACCGAATCGGCCTCGGCAGGCAGCAGGTCGGCGGTTTCGGCGTCGGTCATGAAATCGGTTCGGAACGGCAATGGCGGGAGATGCCCACATTATGGGCAAATGCGCCTGTGTCCCAATGCCGCAACCGCAGGTCTGGTAGGCGCCGGCACTTTCAGGGAGTGGCGTGAAGCGCCCGCTCGCCTCACCGCGTCAGAACCATCACCAGCCGCTCGACCGGCTTATCCTTCACCAGATGCGAGTCGACGATCTCGTCGATGTCCTCAGGGGTTTCCGGCCGGTACCAGATGCCTTCCGGATACACCACCATCAGCGGCCCGGCGGAGCAAAAGCCGAGGCAGCCGGTCATCGCCATGCCGACGTCGGCCAGCCCCTTGCCCTGGATTTTCTGATCCAGCCGCTGCCACAGCGGATGCGCGCCCTTGGCGGCGCAGCTGCCGCGCGGATGGCCGGGCGGGCGCTGCTGGGCGCAGCAGAAGACGTGGTGGCGGAAGGTCTGCGGAATGTCGAGCGGCATCGGTCATGCTCCATAGCCATAAAAATTTTATGGGTAAGAAGCATGCCAGAATGCTGCGTTGCGGCAAGACTTTTGTGACGCTTCCAAGTCCCGGTGCCCATTGGCTTTCTCACATCACGAAACGCTTGGTCGGCAGAGCATTGGCGGTTAAGAATCCCCGGCAAGGGGCAATCCAGGAGATGCCGGTGCTGCTGAGCGGATCGGGGAAGGGCCAGCCGGGCGCGGTGCCGGGCTGGGTCGGGTATGCGCTGCTGCCGGTTCTCAACCTCGTCGCCGCCTTCGTGCTGTCGGGGCTGGTGATCCTGGTGATCGGCGAGAACCCGGTGGACGTGCTGTCGCTGCTGGTGTCGGAGGCCCTGGGATATCCCGAGGCCATCGGCTACACCCTCTATTACACCACCGACTACATCTTCACCGGACTGGCGGTCGCCATCGCCTTCCATTGCGGGCTGTTCAACATCGGCGGCGAGGGGCAGGCCTATCTGGGTGGGCTCGGCGCCGGGCTGGTGGCGCTGGCGCTGACCGGCTGGCCCTGGCCGGTGGTGGCCGTGCTGGCGGTGCTGGCTTCGGCCCTGTTCGGCGCCGCCTGGGCCTTCATCCCGGCGTGGCTCCAGGCCAAGCGCGGCAGCCACATCGTCATCACGACGATCATGTTCAACTTCATCGCCGCGTCGATCATGACCTGGCTGCTGGTGGACGTGCTGATCCGCCCCGGCAGCCAGTCGCCGGAAACCCGCGAGTTCGACCCCGGCGTCTGGCTGCCGTCGATGGACCGGGCGCTCGGCTGGTTCGGCATCGCGATTCCCGCCTCGCCGCTGAACCTGTCCTTCCTCTGGGCGCTGGCCTGCTGTCTGCTGTTCCACATCTTCCTGCGCCGGACCCGCTGGGGGTACGAGCTGCGGACGGTGGGCCGGAACGAACGGGCGGCGGTCTATGCCGGCATCTCGCCGGCGCGCAACATCGTCATCGCCATGCTGATCTCCGGCGCGCTCGCCGGCTTCGTCGGCGTGAACGAGATCCTGGGCGTGCAGCACCGGGTGATCCTGAACTTCACCGGCGGCGTCGGCTTTGTCGGCATCGCCGTGGCGCTGATGGGGCGCAACCATCCGGTCGGGATCATTCTGGCGGCCCTGCTGTTCGGGGTTCTGGCGCAGGGCGGCGGCCAGCTGTCCTTTGAATACCCCACGATCAACCGCGAGCTGGTGATGGTCATCCAGGGTCTGGTCATCCTGTTCGCCGGTGCGATGGAGAACCTGTTCAAGCCGCAGGTGGAGGCGCTGTTCCGCCGCCGCGGCACCGCCGCCGCCGAAACGGGGAGGAGCTGAGCGATGGAAGACGCGCTGCTTCTGGCGCTGCAGCTTCTGGGCGCCACCATCCGCGTGGCGACCCCGCTGGTGCTGGCCGCCTTCGCCGGCATGTATTGCGAGCGGGCCGGCGTGGTCGACATCGGGCTGGAAGGCAAGATGCTGGCCGGCGCCTTCTTCTCCGCCGCCGTCGCCTCAGCCACGCTGAACCCGTGGCTGGGGCTGCTGGCCGGCATCGCCGCCGGGGTGGCGCTGGCGATGGTCCACGGCTTCGCCTGCATCACCCACAACGGCAATCAGGTGGTGTCGGGCATGGCGATCAACATCCTGGTCGCCGGGCTGGCGCCGACGCTGGCCTATGCCTGGTTCAAGCAGGGCGGCCAGAACTCCGCTGCTGCCCAACCAGGCGCGCATCCCCGCGGTGGAACTGCCGGGAGTGGAGGCGCTGTCCGGCATCCCGGTGCTGGGGCCGGTCTACCGCGAGCTGTTCAACGGCAACAACATCCTGATCTGGGTGACGCTGGTTCTGGTGATCGCCACCCATTGGGTGCTCTACCGCTCCCGCTTCGGGCTGCGGCTGCGGGCGGTGGGCGAGAACCCGGCGGCGGTCGACACCGCCGGCCTGTCGGTGGCGACGCTGCGCTATCAGGCGCTGCTGGTCACCGGCGTGTTGACCGGCATGGCCGGCTCCTATCTCTCCACCGGCCATGGCGCCGGTTTCGTCCGCGACATGACCGCCGGCAAGGGCTATCTGGCGCTGGCGGCTCTGATCTTCGGCAAATGGCGGCCGGGGCCGACCCTGTTCGCCTGCCTTCTGTTCGCCTTCACCGACGCGGTGCAGGTCCGCCTCCAGGGCGTGGTCCTGCCGGGCATCGGCGTCATCCCGGTTCAGTTCATCCAGATGCTGCCCTATGTGCTGACCGTCCTGCTGCTGGCCGGCTTCGTCGGCAAGGCCATCGCCCCCAAGGCGAGCGGCATCCCCTATGTGAAGGAACGCTGAGCCGATGGCCGACACCGCAGAGCTGCCGCAGCTGATCGAAGCGGCCCGCGCCGCGCGCGAGAACGCCCATGCCCCCTATTCCAAATTCAAGGTCGGTGCGGCGATCCTCGGCGACTCGGGCCGCATCTTCGCCGGCTGCAATGTGGAGAACGCGGCCTATCCGCAAGGACAATGCGCGGAATCGAGCGCCATCGGCGCCATGGTCACCGCCGGCGACCGCCGCATCCGCGCCATCGTCGTGATGGGTGGCGAGGCGGGGGCGGAGGAGATCTGCACCCCCTGCGGCGGCTGCCGCCAGCGCATCCGCGAATTTGCATCCCCGGACACGCCGATCCACATCTGCGACCCGGCCGGCCTGCGGCGGAGCTTTCCGCTGGAAACCCTGTTGCCCGAATCCTTCGGCCCCACCAATTTAGCCTTCTGAGCGGAGTTTCCCGACATGACCGCAGCCCGCGCCGCCGCGGACATCCTCCACCGTGCCTCCGGCCATCGGCCGCGGGTCGGCATCGTGCTGGGCTCCGGCCTGGGCGGCATCGCCGACCGCATCGCCAACGCGGTTGCCATTCCCTACACCGACATCGCCGGTTTCCCGATCCCCAGCGTGTCCGGCCATGCCGGTCGGCTGGTGGTGGGACAGCTCGGCGGGGTCGAGGTCGCCTGCATGCAGGGCCGCGTCCACGCCTATGAGGGCAACGGCTTCGATGCGCTGAAGACCGCGGTGCGGGCGCTGAAGCTGACGGGTTGCGACACACTGGTGCTGACCGCCGCCGTCGGCTCCCTGCGGCTGGAGGTCGGACCCGGCCGGCTGATGGCGATCAGCGACCATCTGAACCTGCTGGGCAGCAACCCGCTGACCGGTCCGAACGACGAGGCCTTCGGCGAACGCTTCCCCAGCATGACCGATGCCTGGAATCCGGAACTGCGCGGCCTGCTCAAGGATGTCGCCGCCGGCCTGTCCATCGATCTGGCGGAAGGCGTCTATGCCGCCTATCCCGGCCCGTCCTTCGAGACGCCGGCCGAGGTGCGGATGATGAAGCTGCTGGGCGCCGACGCGGTCGGCATGTCCACCGTTCCCGAATGCATCGTCGCGCGCCATTGCGGCCTGCGGGTCGTCGGCTGTGCCGTCGTCACCAATCTGGGCGTCGGGCTCGGCGACGGGCCGGTCGACCATCACCAGACCCTGACCGCCGCCTCGGCGGCAGCCGCCGACCTGGAGCGCCTGCTGGTCGGCTTCCTCGAACGCCTGCATGAGAAGGACGGGTCCCGGTCATGAAACTGTCTGCCGACCTGCAAAGCGCGCTGGACGCCAGCGCCAACGCCCCGTCCGACGCCGATCTGGCGCGCCGTGCCGTGGGCATGCTCGACCTCACCAGCCTGAACGGCGACGACAGCGACCGCGTGGTGCAGGATCTCTGCGCCCGCGCCGTCACGCCCGTGGGGCCGGTCGCCGCCGTCTGCGTCTGGCCGCGCTTCGTCCCCACCGCCCGCAAGGCGCTGGAGGGCACACCGGTGAAGATCGCCACCGTGGTCAATTTCCCGACCGGCGAGGCCGACGCCGCCTCGGTGGCAGCGGAGACCCGGCGGGCCATCGCCGACGGGGCCGACGAGATCGACGTGGTTCTGCCCTACAAGGCCTTCATCGACGGCGCCCGCACCCAGCCGATCAATGTCGTGAAGGCCTGCCGCGAGGCCTGCGGCGACAAGGTGCTGCTGAAGGTGATCCTGGAATCGGGCGCCTTCCCCGACGCCGACCTGCTGGCCTGGGCCTCGCGCGACGCCATCGCCGCCGGCGCCGACTTCCTGAAGACCTCCACCGGCAAGAACTCAGCCGGCCGCGACCCTGCCGGCCGCGGCGGTGATGCTCGACAGCATCTATGAATCGGGAAAGAAGGTCGGTTTCAAGGCGTCCGGCGGCATCCGCGACGCGGCGGAGGCGGCGCGCTATCTGGCGTTGGCCGACCATATCCTGGGGGATGGCTGGGCGACGCCGCAGACCTTCCGCTTCGGAGCCTCCAGCCTGCTCGACGCGCTGCTGTCGGCCGCCGGTCATGGCGAGCAGGACGGCGAACGGGAGGGCGAACGCGAGCCTGCCCCGGCGGGAGGGTACTGAGGCATGCTTCCGCAGGAAATCGTCCGCGCCAAGCGCGACGGCCAGCCGCTGGACGCCGCCACCATCCAGGACTTCGTCCGCGGCCTCACCGACGGCCGCGTGTCGGAGGCCCAGGCATCGGCCTTCGCCATGGCCGTCTTCTTCCGCGGCATGAGCCTGGACGAACGGGTGGCGCTGACCCGCGCCATGCGCGATTCGGGCACGGTGATGGAGTGGAGGTCGCTCGACCTGCCCGGTCCGGTGATCGACAAGCATTCCACGGGGGGCGTCGGCGACAAGGTCAGCCTGATCCTGGCGCCGATGCTGGCCGCCTGCGGCGGTTTCGTGCCGATGGTGTCGGGCCGCGGCCTCGGCCACACCGGAGGCACGCTCGACAAGTTCGAGAGCATCCCCGGTTACCGCGCCAAGCCCGACAACGAGCTGCTGCGCCGGGTGGTGAAGGAGGTGGGCTGCGCCGTGATCGGCGCCACCGACGACATTGCCCCTGCCGACAAGCGGCTCTACGCCATCCGCGACGTGACGGCGACGGTCGAATCGCTCGACCTCATCACCGCCTCGATCCTGTCGAAGAAGCTGGCGGCCGGGCTGGACGCGCTGGTGATGGACGTGAAGTTCGGCAGCGGCGCCTTCATGCAGCGCTTCTCGGATGCCGAGGCGCTGGCCGATAGCATCGTCACGGTGTCGAAGGGAGCCGGCCTGCCGGCGGTGGCCCTGCTGACCGACATGAACGAGGTGCTGGGCCGCAGCGCCGGCAATGCGCTGGAGATGCTGGAATGCCTCGCCATCCTGCGCGGCGAACCGGCGGACCCGCGGCTCTACGAAGTGACGGCGGCGCTGGCCGCCGAACTGCTGGCGCTGGCCGGGCTGGCGCCGGACGCCGCGGCGGGCCGCGCGATGGCCGACCGCTCCATCGCCAGCGGTGAAGCGGCGGAGCGCTTCGCCCGCATGGTGGCGGCGCTGGGCGGGCCGGCCGACCTGCTGGAGCAGCCCGACCGCCATCTGGAACGCGCGCCCATCGTCCGCCCGCTGTTCGCCGAACAAGCTGGCTTCGTCGGCGCCATCGACACCCGCGGGGTCGGCATGGCGGTGGTTGCGCTGGGTGGCGGCCGGACCAAAACGACCGATGCCATCGACTTCGCCGTCGGCTTCGACGCGGTGGCCGGGCTGGGCGACGCGGTCGGACCGGGCGACCGTCCGCTGGCGATCCTGCACGCCCGCAGCGAGGCCCAGGCCGACGAGGCGGAACGCCGCCTGCGCGCGTCGGTCACGGTGACGGACACGGCGCCCGCGCGCGGGCCGCTGATCGCGAAGCGTCTGGGGTGAGGTGCACTTAACTCCTTCTCCCCCTGGAGAGAAGGTCGGGATGAGGGGGGTCGGCGTAGCCGAAGAGAGCCACGAAGCGGATCCCCCTCACCCTAACCCTCTCCCCGGGGGGGAGAGGGGATCCGGGATGTGAGACAGGACCCTACCGCCGGAACAGGAACTCGCGGCCGACCTTCACGCGGCGCTCGCCGTCATACTCGATGATGTCGGCGGTCGCGTAGGTCTCGGTCCAGCGTTCGGGCAGGTAGCTGCCAGTGCCGATGATGTCCACCGGCGCGTTGGCTTCCGCCATCAGCCGGCACTTGGCCGGGCCGAAGCCGCTGCTGGCGACGATCTTCACCGCCGGGAAGCCGGCATCGTCCAGCCGTTCGCGAACGTAATGGATCGCCGCCGCCGACACGCCGGTGCCGATCAGGTAGCGCAGCTGCGTCTCGTCGCGATAGCCGCGGATGGCGTGCGGCGCATGTCGCTCCAGCACGGCGTAGGAGCCGGGCGGGTCCAGCCCCTCGACGAAGCGGCCGCCGGGGGTGTCGAGCCGCAGCGACAGCTTGCCCTGGGCGGCCAGTTGCGGGAAGCGGCGGCAGACCTCCAGCCCGTCGGTGATCTCGCGGCCGAAATAATCGACCAGCACGGTCAGGCCCAGGTCGGGGAAGGTCTCGTGGAACATCTCCGCCGCGCGCACGGTCGATCCGGCATAGCCGATCAGGGCGTGCGGCATGGTGCCCATGCCCTTCTCCTGACCGAAATAGGGGGCGGTGGCGTCGGTGGCGTTGCCGATGAAGCCCTTGGCGCCGACCTTGCGCTTCGCCCGGTCGGATCCGACGGAAGCGGCATAGGCCATCATCTCCGCCATCTCCGTCCCGGCACAGTGACGGGCGTCCATGGCGAGGAAGGCGACCTTCGGCAGGTCGGCGCACATGGTGAAGGCATTGTAGGCGGCGACGCTGGCCGGACCCAGCTTCTGCAACAGGATCGTCTCGCAATCGACCAGATGGTAGAAGGAGCCGGTGATGTACATGATCGGCTCGCCGGCGCCGACCCATTTGCCCTCGGGGTAGTTCAGCTCGATCTGGAAGCCGGTGTTGCGTTCGCGCGCCACCGCCTCCAGCCACTCCACCGCAAGGCGCGGGGCGCAGACCACGGGACGCCGCATGAAGATGGCGTAGGTCACGGTCTTGTCGCCGAACTTGCCCACCGCTTCCTTCGTGCGGCGGAAATAGGTGTCCGTCCAGTCGGGAACCGAGGCGGAGGGCGGGAGAAGAGCCGTCGGCCCATGTCCGGCCTTCCGGCTGCCGGCCGCTTGGTTGCCAGCTGAACGGTTGTCGGTGTCGCTCATACCCGTCACCCTCGCCTTTCGCCCCTGTCTGCACATGGCTCTGCACATGGTTCCACGCATCGGTCTGCGCATGGCGTTGCAGTGCTTCGTCGTCATGGTCCGGCCCCCGGACAGGGCAGCCGGCCGGTTGTGTTGGTATCCCAGCATTATACGTCCCGGCCGGACGGGGGAAGAGGCTTCCCATCCGGCCAACCCGTGGTGGATGGCTGCGTTGCATTTTCTGCGGGAAGCAGGATTGCGGCCGTCATTGAATACATCGACTGCCGCCGAAGGCTACACCGCAAGTCCGCAGTCGAAATCCGGCCGTCCTTCGACAATCAAAGGAAAAATCCACTAAAATACCTTTATTTGACCTACCACTTCCGCGCTTTTAAGGTTTCACGCACCGGTTCGTCGGCAACATCCAGGCAGAGCGGAATGAGCAAGGCAGCAATGTCCGCGGAATTGGAATTCGCCAAATCCAACCGGAGCGGCCTGCCCTCCTTCGATGGCACCGGGAACCGGATCGTCCTGGCCTTGCTGGGTCTGATGCTCGCCTTTGCCGGCGCCGGGGTCGGCGGTGTGCTGCTGCTGCGTCCGGCCCCCGCCCAGGGCGCCCATCCTCCGGCGCGGGTCGAGCTTTCGCCAGCCGTCTATGCCGCCCTGCCCACTTTGACCATCACGCTGAACGACGGCCGCCGCCTGCAGGAATTGCGGCTGCGTGCCGTGCTGGAATTCGATCCGGCAACCCCGATGGAGGCGGTGACGCCCCACCTGCCGCGCATCGCCGATGCCATGGGCCGGCGCCTGCTGGAGGTCGATCCGGCCGAACTGCGCGGGGCCGACGGGCAGGTCTACATCAAGGACGCGCTGCGCTACGTCGCCAACAAGACCATGCGCCCACTGAAGCTTCGACAAGTCCTGATCCAGGACATGCTGCTGCGCTGAGGGCGCGCTTCCCAACACCCCGCACCTCCCCATATGCTGCCGGTCCACAGTGAACAGGCCCCCGACCGTTCGCAGGAACCGTCCGGGGGAATTGTTTGCAGGATCAGGGTCCAGTTGCGGAAGGAGACGGCCGTGGCCGAGTTCGATTTCGACCTCTTCACCATCGGGGCGGGGTCCGGCGGCGTCGCCGCCAGCCGGCGCGCTGCGTCCTATGGCGCCAAGGTGGCGATCTGCGAAGGCAGCCGCGTCGGCGGCACCTGCGTGATCCGTGGCTGCGTGCCGAAGAAGCTGCTGGTCTACGCCGCCCAGTTCCGCGACGGCTTCGAGGACTCCGCCGGCTATGGCTGGAGCGCGCCCATGCCGTCCTTCGACTGGGAAACGCTGATCGCGCGCAAGGACAGCGAGATCGACCGGTTGAACGGCATCTACATCAATATGCTGAAGAATTCCGGCGTCACCCTGTATGAGGGGTTCGGCCGGATCGTCGACCGCCATACGGTGGAGGTCGACGGCAAGCGCTACACCGCCCGCAACATCCTGATCGCCACCGGCGGCTGGCCGACGCTGCCGCAGGTGGAGGGGATGGAGCATGCCGTGACCTCCAACGAGGCGCTGCATCTGGAAACGCTTCCCCACTCCGTCCTGATCGTCGGGGGCGGCTACATCGCGGTGGAGTTCGCCAGCATCTTCCGCGGTCTGGGTGCGGAAGTGACTCTGATGATCCGCGGCGACGATCTGCTGAACGGTTTCGACGACGACATCCGCGTCGCCCTGGCGCAGGAAATGAGCAAGCGCGGCATCAACATCATCTCGCGCTGCAAGCCGGCGAAGCTGGAAAAGGGCCCCGGCGGCTATACCCTGACCGACCATATGGGCCGTGAACATTCCGCCGGTCTGGTGATGGCCGCCACCGGCCGCCGGCCGAACACGAAGAATCTGGGCCTGGAAGAGGTCGGCATCGCCCTGGACGAGGCCGGTGCGATCCCGGTCGACGAGTGGTCGCGCACCTCCGTCGACAACATCTATGCCATCGGCGACGTCACCGACCGCATGGCGCTGACCCCCATCGCCATCGCCGAGGGCCGCGCCCTGGCCGAGACGCTGTTCAACGACAACCCGATGCACATCGGTTACGACAATGTGCCGACCGGCGTGTTCTCGCTGCCGCCGCTGGGCACCGTCGGCCTGACCGAGATGCAGGCACGGGAGAAGTACGCGAAGGTCGACATCTACAAGGCCGGCTTCCGTCCGATGAAGCACACCCTGTCCGGCCGCGACGAGCGGGTGCTGATGAAGTTGGTGGTGGACGGCGAAAGCCAGCGCGTGCTGGGCTGCCACATGATGGGCATGGACGCGCCCGAGATGATGCAGGCACTGGCGATCGCGCTGAACTGCGGTGCCACCAAGCGCGATTTCGACCGCACCATCGCGCTTCATCCCTCCACCGCGGAGGAATTCGTGCTGATGCGCGAGAAGGCGGAGCCGGAAAAGAAAATCTGAGCGGACAGCCCTGCCGCAAGGCATCGGCAAACCTTCCGCAACGGGGCCATGAGTGGAGTCTTCCGCTCATGGCACCCGGTGTATGCCAATAAGGACCGGAAATCCCTGGACCTTGGCCGATTGTGGTACCTACCATGGCGGCACGAACAATTTTTCCAGGGAATGGCTCCAAACATGCGTGGAATTTTTGCAGCGGCTGCCTGCGTTGCGGCGTTCGCCTCGGTCGGTGCGGCTCAGGCCCAGACCAAGATCGGCGTGTGGGACGTCAAGATCGACAAGGACTGCGCCATCACGCAGGAGTGGAAGACGGACTCGAAGGACACCGCGACCATCGCCCTGGCCTATACCAACAAGGGCCAGGCGATGGTTCTGATCTTCGGCGATTCGGCCTGGAAGCTGAAGGAGAAGGAAAATCTCTCGATCTCCCTGTCGGTCGACAAGAAGTGGAGCGACAAGGTTCCGGGTGCCGCCATCGACAAGACGATGGCCGTCGTCGGCATCCCGGCGACCTCCAAGGCGATCGACGCCCTGATGAACGGCCGCGAGCTTTACATGGAGATCGACGGCAAGGGCGACGATTACGCCTACACCTATTACCTCGACGACACCCGCAAGGCTATTTCTGCCCTGGAAGCCTGCCGCGCCCAGGCGCAGTAAGGTCTCCGCCGACACAGGCCGGTGTCTTCAGACACCGGTCGGCAAGGACGCCCACCCGGATGTGAAATCCGGCGTGGGCGTTTTGCTTCACGATCATGGCCTATACGGGCTTCCTCTATACGGAAGGCAATCGTTCCCGCCGCCATTGTGATCCATCCGGCATAGCACTCCGAAACAGGCATTCTTCCTGGAACGCTTCTAAAAATCCTGGGTTGAGGACATGAAGCGATCCGGTCCGGACCCGGTCGCCCCGATCCGCGGCCCCTGCAAGGCGGGCCATCTGACCCAGGAGGAATTCCTCGCATGTTCATGCACAACAAAAAGCTCATGTACACGGTCCGCGTGTCCGAGCCGAATCCGGTGCTCGCCAGCCTGATGCTTGAACAGTTCGGCGGCCCGCAGGGAGAGCTGGCTGCGGCCATGCGCTATTTCACGCAGGGTCTGGCCGATGAGGATCCGGGCCGCAAGGACCTGCTGATCGACATCGCGACCGAGGAATTGAGCCACCTTGAAATCATCGGGTCCATCGTGGCGATGCTGACCAAGGGCGCCAAGGGCAAGCTGGCCGAGGGTGCGGAGGCGACCGCCGACCTGTACGCCAACATCACCCAGGGCAATGGCAGCCACACCCTGTCGCTGCTGTATGGCGGCGGTCCGGCCCTGGTGAATTCGGCCGGGCATCTGTGGACCGGCGGCTATATCGACAGCATCGGCGAACCGACGGCCGATCTGCGCTCCAACGTCGCGGCGGAAGCGCGCGCGAAGATCATCTACGAGCGCCTGATCAACGTCACCGACGATCCCGGCGTGAAGGATGCACTGGGCTTCCTGATGACCCGCGAGATCGCCCATCAGAAGAGCTTCGAAAAAGCGCTCTACGCCATCGACAACAACTTCCCGCCGGGCAAACTGCCGGGCAAACCGGAATACACCGACAAGTATTACAACACCAGCCAGGGCGAGGGCGACATGCGCGGCCCCTGGAACCAGGGCGCCCAGTGGGAGTTCGTGGACGTCAAGATGGGCGACGCCCCGGTCAACGGCGGCGACGGCAACCCGACGGTCAAGCTCGCCGCGTCGGAACTGGCGGCAGTCAATGCCGTGGCCGCCCGCACCATGTCGAAGCCGGACTCCGATCCGCTGACCGGCGCCGACCTGGGCGCCGGGCCGGGCGCCGGCAAGACCAAGAGCACCACCTGAGGCTAATGGCGGAGGCTGATAACAGGCTCCTCCGGCATCGCCGTCCCCGTCACTGTGCGGGGACGGCGGCCTCTTCCTCGCGCCTGTGCAGGCCCATCAGCCAGGTCAGCAGGCACAGGGCCGGAATGGCGCCGGCCATCGACAGCAGGAAGAAGCTGACCCAGTCCATCCGCTCCGCCAGCCAGCCCGACGAGGCGCCGAACAGGTCCCCGCCCAGCTTGTACAGGCTGGACAGCAGCGCATACTGGGTCGCCGTGTAGGCAACGTTGCACAGGCTGGACAGGTAGGCGACGAAGGCCGAGGTGGCGATGCCGCCGCAGACATTCTCCACCGCCACGGTGACCGCCAGCATCGACACGTCGTTGCCGCTCCAGGCCAGCAGGACATAGCCGAAGTTCGACACCATCTGCAGGATGCCGCCGATCATCAGGCCGCGCAGTACGCCGACCTTCCCCACCAGCAAGCCGCCCAGCAGGCCGCCGGCGATGGTCGCCCACAGGCCGAACAGCTTGCTGACGTTGGCGATTTCCACCTTGGTGAAGCCCAGGCTGATGTAGAAGGTCGAGGACATCTGGCCGGCCAGAACCTCCCCCAGCTTGTAGCTGGCGATGAAGGCCAGGATCACCACCCAGCCGCGCCGCTCCGTGAACTGGGCGAAGGGCGCCACCACCGCACCGTAAATCCAGGCGAGAAGCACGGCGTTGCGGCCCGACAGATGCGGCCGGCGGCCCAGCCATTCGGCGATCAGTTTTTCGCGGGCGTTCGGCGGCGGCTCCTTCGGTTCGCGGCACAGCAGGACGGTCGCCATACCGACCAGGACCAGCCCGGCCATCACCTCGTAGGCCGTGCGCCAGCCGTGGAATTGCGCGATGTAGAGGGCGCCCGCCCCCGCCGCCATCATGCCGAAGCGATAGCCCAGCACCAGAACCGCCGCACCGGCGGCCTGCTGGTTCTCCTCCAGCACCTCGACGCGATAGGCATCGACCACGATGTCCTGGCTGGCCGAGCAGAAGGCGACCAGCACCGCGCACATGGCGGTCCACCACGAATCCTGCCCCGGATCGGTGGTCCCAAGCCCCAGCAATGCCGCGATCAGCGCCGCCTGCGCCGTCAGCGCCCAGCCGCGACGACGCCCGAACAGCCGCGTCATCACCGGCAGGCGCAGCCGGTCGATCAGCGGCGCCCACAGGAATTTCAGCGCATAGGGCATGGTGACCAGCGCGAACAGCCCGATGTTGGTCCGGCTGACGCCCTGCTCGGTCAGCCAGACATTCAGCGTGGCGCCGGTCAGCGCCAGCGGCAGCCCTTCGGAGAAACCGAGGAACAGGATCGCCAGCACGCGCGGGTCGCGGTAGACCGCCAGGGCCTGCCCCCAGGAGGACAGGCGCGTTGTCCGCCAGGATGTCGGTTTCACCGGGAAGGCTCCTCTCGGGGGATGGTCCATTGCCCCCGATGTATAAAGGCCGCGGGCATCCGCCGCCAGCGGCCCCTGCCGATCCGGTCCCTGCCCATCGGGCAGGAGCGCAAGGGTCCGACGCGAATTTCCTTTCATCTGAAATCACCCCCGGTGGCAGGCGGCCTATGCCCGCGGCACAGCATTGCCGGCAAGGGAGCCGAAACTATGGAAAAGTTTCCTCGAGTCGCGCTATAGAGTACCTCCCACGGGTTCAGCCGCCGGTCGTTCGCCGCCCGCCCGGCCCCCGTTCCGCAATCGTCAAGGAAGAGCAGGCGCGTCATGGTCGAGCGTTGGACACCCGCCAGTTGGAGGACGAAACCGGCGAAGCAGTTGCCGACTTATCCCGACCTGTCCAAGGTCGAGGCGGTCGAACAGCGCCTGTCCTCCTATCCGCCGCTCGTCTTTGCCGGCGAGGCCCGCCGTCTGAAGGCCAAGCTGGCCGAGGCCGCCGCCGGCCAGGCCTTCCTGCTGCAGGGCGGCGATTGCGCCGAGAGCTTCGCTGAGTTCCACCCCAACAACATCCGCGACACCTTCCGCGTCCTGCTGCAGATGGCCGTGGTGCTGACCTTCGGCGCCTCGATCCCGGTCATCAAGGTGGGCCGCATGGCCGGCCAGTTCGCCAAGCCGCGCTCGGCCGACATGGAGACCATCGACGGGGTGGACCTGCCGTCCTACCGCGGCGACATCGTCAACGGCTTCGACTTCACCAGCGACGCCCGCGTTCCCGATCCGGAGCGCATGATGCAGGCCTACACCCAGGCCGCCGCGACGCTGAACCTGCTGCGCGCCTTCGCCCAGGGCGGCTATGCCGACCTGCACAAGGTCCATCAGTGGACGCTGAGCTTCGTCGAGAAGTCGCCGGCCGGCGAGCATTTCCAGGAGCTGGCCACCCGGCTCGACGAGACGCTGGCCTTCATGGCCGCGTGCGGCATCACCGCGGAGACCACCCCGCAGATCCGCGAGACCGACTTCTTCACCAGCCATGAGGCGCTGCTGCTGCCGTTCGAGCAGGCGCTGACCCGCGTCGACAGCACCACCGGCGACTGGTACGACGTGTCGGCCCACATGCTGTGGATCGGCGACCGCACCCGCCAGCCCGACGGCGCCCATGTCGAGTTCCTGCGCGGGGTGAAGAACCCCATCGGCCTGAAGTGCGGCCCGACCACCGACCCGGACGAGTTGATCCGCCTGATCGACATCCTGAACCCGACCAACGAGGCCGGGCGCCTGACGCTGATCGTGCGCATGGGCTCCGACAAGGTGGCGGAGAAGTTCCCGCCGCTGCTGCGCAAGGTCCAGCGCGAAGGCCGCACGGTGGTGTGGTCCTGCGACCCGATGCACGGCAACACGATCAAGTCGACCACCGGCTACAAGACCCGCCCCGTCGAGCGGGTTCTGGCCGAGGCGCGCGGCTTCTTCGAGGTGCATCAGGCCGAAGGCACCCATGCCGGCGGCGTGCATTTCGAGCTGACCGGCCAGGACGTGACGGAGTGCACGGGCGGCGCCCAGGCGATCACCGATCACAATCTGGCTCTGCGCTACCACACCGCCTGCGATCCGCGCCTAAACGCCAGCCAGTCGCTGGAACTGGCGTTCCTGCTGTCGGAGAAGCTGAAGGAAGGCCGCCAGTCCCGCGAGGCCCGGCGCCGCGCCGCGGTGGCGGCTGAGTAAGCATTGTTTCGGCAAAAAGAAAAGGGGGCGTTTCCGCCCCCTTTTTTCATGTCCCGATTACCGTTCGATTTCCTTGTTCCAGCGTTGGTTCCAATCCGGGCGCTTCTCGTTGATGACGTCCCAGTCCACCGTGACGGCGTTCTTCATGTAGCCCTGGAACTTGTTCATCTCGTCGGCGACGTCGGCCGGCGCGGTGACCTTGGTGTTGGACGGGATCTGCGCGCCGTACTGCAGGGCGGCGAGCTGCGCCTCCGGCCCGAGCAGGTAGGCGGCCAGCTTCTGCGCGGCCTCGTTGTCCGGGTTCTTGGCGACGACGCACTCGCCGACCATCAGGACGACCGAGCCTTCCTTGGGCTGGGCGTATTCCACCGGGATGCCCTTGGCCTTCAGGCTGCCGACGCCGGTCGGGGTCAGCGGGAAGATGGCCGCCTCGTTGGTCTGCACCATCTCGGCGATCTTGGCCGAGCTGGGGATGTATTCCAGCACGTTCGGGCCGATGGTCTTGCGCCAGGTGGTGAAGCCCGGATCGACATTGCCCTCGGTGCCGCCCTTGATGCGGTTGTACATCAGGAAGGCGTGCAGGCCGAAGGAGCTGCTGGCGGCCGACTGGACGACGATCTTGCCCTTGTACTTGGGATCAGCCAGAATCCATCCAGCTGGTCGGCGGCGCCCAGCCCTTCTCGTCGAACATCGCCTTGTTATAGGCGAGACCGGTCATGCCCATGTTGACGCCGACCGCCATGTCGCCCTTCAGGCGCGCGGACTGGTAGACGTCGTTCAGCACCGGCGAGCTGTCCATCTTCTGGCACAGGCCCATGCCGATGGCGCGGTACATCAGCCCGTCGTCCAGGAAAACGACGTGCATCTGCGGATTGTCCTTCTGGGCCTGCAGCTTGGCCAGGATGTCGGACGAGGTGCCGGGAACCACCACCACCTTGATGCCGGTCGCCTTCTCGAAGGCGGGGAAGACGTTCTCGGTGTAGGTCTTCTCCATCGTGCCGCCATTCATGCCGATGTAGACCGTCTTGGTCTGGGCGGCAGCGGGGGTGGAGAGGGCGGCGGCGGCCGTGATGGCAACCGTGGCGAGACCGGTGAGCGACAGGGAACGCAAGGTGGGCATGCACGTCCTCCAATAGGCCAAGGGGAGAAGACTGGGGATGGGATCTTAGGCGGTCGGTTTGAAGCGGTCGATGCGGAAGGGCTCCAGCGGCATCGGCGTCCCGCCGGTCGTGACCAGTTCGGCCAGCGTCTGGCCGACGCCGGGGCCGATTTGGAACCCGGCGCCGGAGAAGCCGAAGGCGTGGAACAGGCCGGGCGTGGTTCGGCTGGGGCCGACGATCGGGTTGCGGTCGGGCGTATAGCCCTCCACCCCGGTCCAGCAGCGGATGACGTGGGCGTGGCGCAGCTGCGGGAACAGCTCCGCCGCGTCGCGCATCAGGGTCAGCACGGCGTCGCGCTGCGGCCGGGCGCGGTCGGCATCCAGCGCGAAGCCGCGCCCGCCGCCGACCACCATGTTGCCGCGCGGCACCTGCCGGCCATAGACGCCGCCGCCCTCCACCCCGATGTTGACGTCGAGGAAACGGGGCAGCGGCTCTGTCACCGCCATGTTGGGATGGAGCGATTCCAGCGGCACCGGCTCGCCGAAGGCTTCCGCCACCCGCCGGGACCAGGCTCCGGCGGTGTTCAGCAGGAAGCGGGCGCGCACCTCCAGAACGTCGCCGCTGAGCAGGACGAAGCGGTCGCCGTCCTTCTCGACCCGGTCGACCGGCGTCTGTTCGCGCACCACCGCACCCAGCCTGGCAGCGGCACGGGCGAAGGCGGGGGAGACGAGGCGCGGGTTGGCGTGACCGTCCTCCGGACAGAGCGAGCCGCCGATGGCCCGGTCGCCCAGCGCCGGCCAACGGCGGCGGAACTCCTCGCCCGTGACGATCTCCAGCCCGAGACCGAAACCCTGGCTGCGCTCGCGGTAGTCGATCAGGGAGGCAAGATCGGGTTCGCTGCGCGCCAGCTTCAGATGGCCGGAGCGGATATATTCGGCGTCGGTGCCCAGCAGCTCCGGCAGGCGGCCCCAGATGGCGTGGGCGCGCTGGGACAGCGGCAGTTGCTCCAGTGGGCGGCCCTGCCGGCGCACGCCGCCGAAATTGACGCCGCTGGCCTTGGCGCCGCACCAGTCGCGTTCCAGCAGCGTCACCGACAGGCCGGCCTGCCGCAGGAACAGCGCCGCCGACCCGCCGACGATCCCACCGCCGACGATGGCGACATCGCACTCGATCCGTTCCCGCATCACGCGACCTCCCGCCGCTCGGCACCGGCGGAGACCGGCAGCGGCTTGATCGGCGGCTGCGCCCGCAGGCGCCCCACCCCATCCGGCCCGGTGCCGAGCGTGCGGGACAGCAGCTCCACCGTGGTGGCGCTGCACATGCGGCCCTGGCAGCGGCCCATGCCGGCACGGGTCAGCGCCTTGGCGCGGTTCATCTCGCGGGCCTGTCCGCTGCGGGCGACCTCGCGCACCGCACCGGCGGTAATGCCTTCGCAGCGGCAGATCATCGTGTCGTCGGCAATAGCGTCCGCCCAGTCCGCCGGGAAGGGGAAGGCGGCCGACAGGCTGCGGCGGAAGGCGGCGATGCGGGCGAGACGACCGTCCAGCTCCTTGACCCTTGCGGCTTCGACCGGCAGCCCGCGATCCTCCAGCAGGGCCAGCGCCGCGCGCTCGCCCGCCAGTTCCGCCGCGTCGGCACCGGCAATGCCGCTGCCATCGCCGGCCAGATAGACGCCAGCAACCGAGCTGCGCCCTGCCCCGTCCCGCTCCGGCAGCCAGGCCCGGTCGGCCTCGTCGAAGCGGAAGCGGCAGCCGGCGAGGTCGGCCAGCTGGGTTTCCGACCGCAGACCAAGCCCGAAGGCGACGGCGTCGCAGGAGGTGCGCCGTTCCTGCCCACGGGCATCGCGCCAGACCAGCGCATCGACCCGCTCCGCACCCTCGGCACGCACCGGACGGACGCCGTTGTGGATCGGCACGCCGTGGGCGCGCAACCAGCCGACGAACAGCAGCCCCTTCGCCAGCGTCGCCGGGTCGCGCAGCATGCCGGCGGTGGCGCGGGCCTGGGCGGCGAAGGGCGTGGTGTCGAACACCCCCGCCACCTCGACGCCTGCCTTCAGATACTGGTAAGCGACCAGATAGAGCAGCGGCCCGGTGCCGAGGAAGGCCACCCGCCGGCCGACGGCGCAGCCCTGGAACTTCAGCGCGACCTGCGACCCGCCGAGCGTGAAGACGCCGGGCAGGGTCCAGCCGGGGAAGGGCAGCACGCGGTCGGTGGCGCCCGTCGCCAGGATCAGATGGCTGAAGGGCAGAGTCTCGCTCGCCCCATCGCTCAGCAGGTCGAGCGCGCCTGCCTCGCAGTTCCACACCAGCGTGCGTGGACGGTAGTCGACCCGGTCGCGGATCGCCGCCATGGCACGGTGAACCGCGTCGGCCTTACCGGCCTCGAACCCATACAGCGCGCTTTTCGGCCGGGTGAAGCCGCCATCCGGAGGCTGGCGGTAGATCTGGCCGCCCCAGCGCGCCGCCTCGTCGACCACCACCGGGCGCAGGCCGGCGGCGACCAGCCGTTCCGCCGCGCGGATGCCGGCCGGGCCGGCGCCGACGATGACGGGAGGGAGAAGAGATTCGCTCACTGCGTCCACTCCCCGCCGCTCAACAGGCGCATGCCGTCGGCGATGAAGGTGCCGCAGGCGCGCAGCCGCTCGCCCTCCTCCGTCCGCACCCAGCAATCCTGGCAGGCGCCCATCATGCAGAAGCCGGCGCGCGGGGTGTCGGCGAATTCCGTCCGGCGCAGCCGGTCGCCGTTGGTGAGCATGGCCGTCAGGATGGTGTCGCCCTCGAGCGCCTCCACCGGACGCCCGTCGAGGGTGAAGCGGACCACGCGCCGGCCCTGTTCGGCCACACGCTGCAGCAAAGCCATGATGACTGGTCTCCGAGGAGAGGACGGCCGGAGCGGACGCTCAGTGCTGGCCGACCAAGATGCGGTCCAACCCATAGACACGGTCGAGCAGAAGCACGGCGACCGCGGTGATGCCGATGATCAGCGCCGAAACCGCCGCCATCATCGGGTCGATGGATTCGGTGGCGTACATGTACATCCGCACCGGCAGCGTCACCGTGGACGGCGAGGTGATGAAGATGGACATGGTCAGCTCGTCGAAGCTGTTGATGAAGGCGATCAGCCAGCCGCCGGTGACGCCGGGCAGGATCATCGGCAGAGTGACGCGGCGGAACACGGTGGCCTCGCTGGCGCCGAGCGAGAAGGCGGCCTGTTCCACGCTACGGTCGAAGCCGGAGATGGCGGCGATCAGCAGGCGCATCACATAGGGGGTGACGATCACCATATGCGCCGCCACCAGCCAGCCGAAGCTGCCCGCGGCGCCGACGACGGCGAACAGCCGCAGCATGGCGACGCCCAGCACCAGATGCGGGATGATCAGCGGCGACAGGAACAGCGCATTGAGGAAGCCGCGGCCAGGAAACTCCCAGCGCGTGATGGCGAGCGAGGCCGGCACCGCCAGCGCCACCGCCAGCGTCGCCGACAGCACGGCGAGCCACAGGCTGTTCCAGAAGGACTGGACGAAGTCCGGATGGTGGAACACCGCCTCGAACCAGCGCAGCGAAAAGCCCCTGGTCGGCAGCGACAGGGTGTTTTCCGGCGTGAAGGCGACGAGGCAGACGATCACCAGCGGCGCCAGCATGAAAATGACGACGAGAGTGTGAAAGAACAGGGCGGCGGGTCCGTTGCGGGTCATGGCGTCACCCCAGCCGGCGGCGGTAGTGGCCTTCCACCATGCGGTGGTAGGTCAGCATGATGATCAGGTTGGCGGCGAGCAGGATGACGGCGACCGCCGCCCCCATCGGCCAGTTGAGGTCGCTCAGATACTGGTCGTAGACCACGGTCGCGACCATCTTCAGCCGCCGCCCGCCGAGCAACCCTGGGATGGCGAAGGCGCTGGCGCTGAGGCCGAAGACGATCAGGCTTCCAGACAGGATGCCAGGCAGGACCTGCGGCGCCACCACGCGGACGATGGCCGTGGCGCGCGAGGCGCCGAAGGACAGCGCCGCCTGCTCCACCGCCGGGTCCAGTTTCTGCAAGGAGGTCCAGACCGGGATGACCATGAAGGGCAGCATGACGTGGACCAGGGCCACCACCACCGTGCCCTCGCTGTAGAGCAGCTTCATCCGGCCGATGCCGAGCGCGATCAGCGCCCCGTTGACCGGCCCCTCCGGCCCCAGCAGCATGCTCCAGCCGAAGGCGCGGACGACGACCGACACCAGCAGCGGCGCCAGGATCACCAGCAGGAAGATGGAGCGCCAGGGGTTGCTCATCCGGCTGAGGATGTAGGCTTCCGGCACGCCGATCACCACGCAGATGGCGGTCGCCAGCGCCGAGATCCGGAAGGTGCGCAGGAAGATTTCCAGGTAATACTCGTCGGTCACCACCGCCAGATAATGCTCCAGCGTAAAGCCGCCGGTGCGCCCGGTCGCATAGTCGAACTGGTTGAAGGACAGCAGCGCCGTCAGGAACAGCGGGGTCAGCACCAGTGCTGCGAACAGCAGCGCCGCCGGGCCCGACAGGAACAGCGGGGCGGTCGGGAACCGACGTTCCGGCGTCTCCTCACCCGGCGAGGCCGGGGCGGCATCGGGAAGGGTTGCGCTCATCCCGTCACCTCAAGGGCAACATCCGGCGCCTCCGCCATGGCGCCGCGATGGACGCGGACGACCGACGGCGACCAGTCCAGCCCGACCGGGGCACCCTGCTCCGCCGGGGTGGAGCCATCGTTCGGCGTCACCACCATCAGCGTGCCGAGCGGCCCGTCGATGTGATAGAGCCACTGGCTGCCCAGGAAGTAGCGGTCGGCGACGCGGCCGGTCAGCAGCCCGCCCGCCGGTGCTGCCAGATGCAGCTTTTCCGGACGGATGCACAGCGTCACCGTCTCGCCCACCGACAGGCCGGGGGTTTCCACCGGCACGGCGATGCCGGCCAGCGACACCGTGGCGCCGGCGCCGGTCGCGGTGACGACCTTGCCCGGCAGCAGGTTGGTCTTGCCGACGAAACGGGAGATGAACTCCGTCTCCGGGTGCTCGTAGATGCGGTAGGGCTGGTCGATCTGGGTGATGCGCCCGGCCTCCATCACCACGACGCGGTCGCTGATCGAGAAGGCTTCCGCCTGATCGTGGGTGACCATGACCGTGGTGGTGCCGACCTTGCGCTGAATCTCGCGCAGTTCGAATTGCATCGCCTCGCGCAGCTTGGCGTCCAGGTTCGACAGCGGCTCGTCCAGCAGCAGGACCGGCGGGCGGATGACGAGCGCGCGGGCCAGCGCCACGCGCTGCCGCTGGCCGCCCGACAGCTCGCGCGGGTAACGCTTGGCGTAGGGGGAGAGGTGGACCAGCGACAGCGCCTCTTCCACCCGCGGCTTGCGCTCGCCCTTGGGCACGCGCTGCATCTCCAGGCCGAAGCTGACATTGTCGAACACGGTCATGTGCGGGAACAGCGCGTAGCTCTGGAACACGATGCCCAGCCCGCGGCTGTTCGCCTTGGCCCGCGTGATGTCGCGCCCGTCCAGCCGGATGGTGCCGGCCGACGGTTCGACGAAACCGGCGATCATCTGAAGGGTCGTGGTCTTGCCGCAGCCCGAAGGCCCGAGCAGCGAGACGAATTCGCCCTTCTCCACCGACAGCGACACGTCGCCGACCGCGGTCAGCGGGCCGTAACGCTTGGTGATGTTTTTCAATTCGAGGAACGACACGGGGGGAATTCTCCCTCTTGCGACAATTGGCCTCGGTCTCCGGGCCTCACCTGTTGCCCGAATGGTTCCGCCGCACCCCCTGTCGCGTCAATCCGCTTTTTCCACCAACAGAAAAGATTTTGCAAAAGCTTCCGATATCCGGAATAGATGGGGCGGCCAACATCACCGATTTTCAGAACGGAGCCAAACATGACCGCCGACCTCCGCCGCAGGGCAAAAGGGAGTGCGGGTGTCGAGAGCGCCGGCGCCGAAACTGCCGGCAGCGACGAGGCGGGCAGTAAGTCCAGCCTGCAACGCGGGCTGGCGATCCTGCGCCTGCTGGCCTCCTCCAACGAGGCGGGGGCGCGGCTGACCGACATCTCCCGCGCGCTCGACCTCACCCCGCCGACCGTCCACCGCCTGCTGAAGATCCTGGTGGAAGAGGGGATGGCGGAGGCGGACAAGGCGACCAAGCGCTACCGGCTGGGCATCGACCTGTTCGGGCTGGCGGCGCAGGCCGGCAACCCGAACAACCTGCGCGACATCTGCCGGCCGATCCTGCTGCGCCTGTCGGCGACCCTGCGCGACACCATCTTCCTGCTGGTGCGCAGCGGCTTCGATGCGGTGTGCCTGGACCGCAGCGAGGGGCCCTTCCCCATCCGCTCCTTCACCGGCGACATCGGCGGCCGGGTGACGCTGGGCGTCGGTCAGGGCAGCCTCGCCATCATGGCGTTCCTGCATGCGGAGGAGCGGGAGGAGGTCATCCGCTTCAACCTGCCGCGCATGCAGGGCGTCGGCATCATCGACGAGGTCTATCTGCGCACGGAAATCGCGCGGGTGCGCGATCTCGGCTATGCCAGCCGGTCCACCGGCCTGCTCCCCGGCATGTCGGGCGTGGCGGTTCCGGTGCTGGACCGCGACGGCTACGCGGTGGCGGCGCTCAGCGTCGGCACGATCAGCGAGCGTCTGAACGAGGAACGGCTGCCGGTGGTGGTCGACATCCTGAAACGCGAATCCGCTGCGATCAGCCGCCAGTTGAACCCCTTCGACCCCGTCCTGCGCCGTCCCGCCGCGATCCTGGGCGGCGGCCCGGCATGAAGGGCGTGAAGAAGGCCGATTTGCCGACCAAGACCTGCCCGGTCTGCAACCGTCCTTTCACCTGGCGGAAAAAATGGGAGCGGGTGTGGGACGAGGTGAAATATTGCTCCGACCGCTGCCGCGGCGACGCCCGCAAGCGCGACGGGACACGGCAGGACGACGCGCCGCGATCCTGACCGGATCGTCAGGAAGATTTGCCCTTTATTCAATCACATGCCAGCATTCTGACCATCCGGAGGCATCTGCCGGCGAGATGGGCGGCGCTCCCAGCAGATGGCATTTCCGTTGCATTCGAAATTGCGGCCGCACGGGTCCATGGATTTACGGGCACATTCCCGAGTATTCATGAGCTTGGCGGCTCGGCCATACTGCCGCCGGTGACGGCGGCCAACGATACGCGACCAACGATACTCAGCGACGAAGGGGACTCATGATGTCGGTTCGGGGGATGGGGGATCGGGCGATGAACGTCTTTGGCAAGGCGGCCGGGGGTATGACGCGCCGTGCGGTGCTGTGCGGTGTGGCCGCGGTTGCCTTCGCAGCGGCGGCCGGCGGCTCCCTGCCGGCATTTGCGCAAAGCAAGGTGAAGGTCGCCGGCATCTATACCGTGCCGATCGAGCAGCAGTGGGTCAGCCGCATCCATGTCGCGCTGAAGGCCGCCGCCGACCGCGGCGACATCGAGTATGTCTGGGCCGAGTCGGTCGCCAACACCGATTATGAGCGCGTGATGCGCCAGTATGCCGAAGCCGGCCAGCAGCTGGTCTTCGGCGAGGTGTTCGGGGTGGAGCGCGCCGCCCGCGCCGTCGCCAAGGACTATCCGAAGACCGCCTTCGTCATGGGCTCCAGCTTCAAGCCGCAGGAGCCGAACTTCTCGGTCTTCGACAACTACATCCAGGAGCCGGCCTACCTGTCCGGCATGGTCGCCGGCGGCATGACCAAGTCGAACGTCATCGGCATGGTCGGCGGCTATCCGATCCCCGAGGTGAACCGCCTGATGAACGCCTTCATGGAAGGCGCCAAGGAGGTCAACCCGCAGGTCAAGTTCTCGGTCAGCTTCATCGGCTCCTGGTTCGACCCGCCCAAGGCCAAGGAAGCCGCCTTCGCCATGATCGACCGCGGCGCCGACGTGATGTACGCCGAGCGCTTCGGCGTGTCCGACGCGGCCAAGGAGCGCAAGGTGCTCGCCATCGGCAACGTCATCGACACCCAGCCGCAATATCCCGACACCGTCGTCGCCAGCGCGCTCTGGCACATGGAGCCGTCGGTCGAACGCGCCATCGCCGCAGTGAAGGCCGGCAGCTACAAGGCCGAGGATTACGGCCCCTACAGCATGATGGCGCACAAGGGCTCCAGCCTGGCGCCGCTCGGCACCTTCGAGTCGAAGGTTCCCGACGCCATCAAGGCGAAGGTGAAGGAGCGCGAGCAGCAGATCCGCGACGGCAAGTTCACCGTGAAAGTCAACGATGCCGAGCCGAAGTCGACGATGTGACGCCCGGCGCATCCCGATGTCATCCCCTATGAAAGGTGGGCCGGAGGTCGTCCTCCGGCTCGCCGGCATCTCCAAGCGGTTCGGCCCGCTGCTCGCCAACGACGACATCTCGCTGACGCTCCGCGCCGGCGAGGTGCTGGCGCTCTTGGGCGAGAACGGCGCCGGCAAGACCACCCTGATGAACATCCTCTTCGGCCATTACGTCGCCGACGAGGGCACCATCGAGGCGTTCGGCCGCCCGCTGCCGCCGGGCTCCCCCCGCGCGGCGCTGGAGGCCGGCATCGGCATGGTCCACCAGCATTTCACGCTGGCGGACAATCTGTCGGTGCTGGACAACATCGCCGTCGGCACCGAATCGCTGTGGCGCTGGCGCTCCGACCGGGGTGCTGCCCGCCGCCGGCTGCTCGACCTGTCGCAGCGCTTCGGGCTGGAGGTGCGGCCGGACGCGCCGGTCGGCGAGCTGTCGGTCGGCGAGCGCCAGCGGGCGGAGATCCTGAAGGCGCTCTACCGCGACGCCCGCATCCTGATCCTGGACGAGCCGACCGCGGTGCTGACGCCGCAGGAATCGGCCGGGCTGTTCGAGACCCTGCGCAAGCTGACCGCCGACGGGCTCGCCGTCGTCTTCATCAGCCACAAGATGAACGAGGTTTTCGCCGCCAGCGACACCGTCGCCGTTCTGCGCGCCGGCAAGCTGGTCGCCACCCACGCCACCGCCTCCACCGACCGTGCGAAGCTGGCCGAGCTGATGGTCGGCCGCAGCGTCAAGCCGCCGGCCCCCGCCCCGCTCAGCCCCGGCGAGCCGGTGCTGGAGTTGGCGGGCGTCACGGTGGCTTCCGGCCATGGTCGTCCGCTGCTGGATCGGGTCGATCTGACGGTGCACCGTCGTCAGGTGGTCGGCATCGCCGGAGTGTCCGGCAACGGCCAGACGGCGCTGGCCGAACTGGTCAGCGGCCTGACCCGCCCCGACTCCGGCCGGCTGTCCCTGAAGGGCAGCGTGGTGGAACATGGCGACCCCGCCGACATGGTCCGGCGCGGCGTTGCCCGCATCCCGGAGGACCGGCACAGCGCCGGTCTGGTCGGCGCCATGGCGGTGTGGGAGAATTTGATCGCCGAACGCTACCACGACTCCGCCTTCTCACGCTTCGGCCTGCTGCGGCGCGGGGCGGCGCGGGCCTACGCCCGCGAGGTGATCGAGGAGTTCGACGTCCGCTGCCCCGGTCCCGATGCACGGACGCAGCTGCTGTCGGGCGGCAACATGCAGAAGCTGATCCTGGGCCGCACGCTGGCCCATGGGCCGGACCTGATCCTGGCGAGCCAGCCGACGCGCGGCCTCGACATCGGTGCGGTGTCCTACGTCCACAGCCGGCTGCTCGACGCCCGCACCGCCGGAGCCGGGGTCCTGCTGATCTCCGAGGATCTGGACGAGATCCTGGCGCTGGCCGACTGCGTCACTGTCGCCTATCACGGGCGGCTCACCCCGCTGCTGCCGCATGACCGGGTGTCGGTCAGCCAGCTCGGCCTGCTGATGGCCGGGCATTGGGACGTTTTGCGCGACATCTTGCCGGAGACTGTTGATGCGGCTTGAACCGCGCACCGATACCCCGCTCGCCCTGCGGCTGCTGGCGCCGGTGGGCGCCGTCGTGGCGGCGCTGGCGCTCTGCGCCTTGCTGGTCGCCTGGACCGGCGCGCCGGTACTGCGTGCCTACGGCCTGCTGTTCGAGGGCGCCGTCGGCTCCCGCTTCGCCCTGACCGAGACGCTGACCCGCGCCACCCCGCTGATCCTGACCGGGCTGGCCGCCGCCGTCGCCTTCCGCGCCAAGCTGTGGAACATCGGGGCGGAGGGCCAGCTCTACATGGGCGCGCTGGCCGCCGTGGTGGTCGGCGGCGGCATGCTCGACCTGCCGGCCTGGGCACTGATCCCGGTGGTGATGATCGCCGGCATGGCGGCGGGCGGCGTCACCCTGCTCGGTCCGGCGGTGCTGAAGGTCCGCTTCGGCGTCGATGAGGTGGTGACCACCCTGCTGCTGAACTTCGTCGTGCTACTGCTGGTGTCGCTGCTGCTGGAAGGGGCCTTGAAGGACCCGATGGGGATGGGCTGGCCGCAGTCGGCCCCTGTCACCGAAGCGGCGGAACTGCCCAAGCTGGTGGCGCGCACCCGCCTGCATGCCGGGCTCGCCATCGCGCTCGGCCTGTCGGTGCTGCTGTGGCTGATCGACACCCGCACCATCTGGGGCTACGAGAACCGCGCGGTCGGCGCCAACCCGCGCGCGGCCGCCTTCGCCGGCATGCCGGTGACGCGGGTCATGCTGCGCACCGCCCTGCTGTCGGGCGGGTTGGCCGGGCTGGCCGGCGCGGCGGAGGTCTGCGGGCTGAAAGGCTACTTGACGCTCGACCTGTCGCCGGGCTTCGGCTACAGCGGCATCGTCGTCGCCATGCTGGCCCAGTTGCACCCCATCGGGGTGGTCGGGGCCGCGCTGTTCATCGCCGGCATCTTCGTCGGCGCCGACGCCATGAGCCGGGCCATGCCGGTTCCCAACTACATCGCCGACGTCCTGGTCGCAACCAGCCTGCTCTGCATGCTGGTCGCCGGGCTGCTGGCGCGCTACCGGCTGCGGCGGGGGTAAGGGGTTATGGATTTCCTGTCGACCATCCTCGACATCCTGCTGTCGGCCGCCTTCTGGACCGCGGTGCTGCGCATCGCCACCCCCTATGTGCTGGGCACGCTGGGCGAGCTGGTGTGCGAGCGGGCCGGCGTGCTCAATCTCGGCATCGAAGGCATCATGACGCTGGGCGCCATGGCCGGCTGGATGGCGGTCTATCAGGGCGCAGACCTGTGGACCGGCGTGCTGGCCGCAGCTGCCTGCGGCGCGCTGCTCGGCCTGCTGCATGCGGCGCTGACCGTGCCGCTCGGCCTGTCGCAGCATGTGACCGGCATCGGCGTCACCCTGCTCGGCACCAGCCTGTCCTACTTCGTCTACCGCCTCGTCCTGCCGCAGGCCAGCACCCCGCCGACCGTCGAGCCGTTCCAGCCGCTGGCCCTGCCGGGCGCGCTCGCCCAGACGCCGCTGACCTACCTCGCCTTCCTGCTGGTCGCGGTGGTCGCCTATGTCCTCTACCGCACGCCGGTCGGGCTGGCGGTGCGGATGGTCGGCGAGAATCCGGCAGCCGCCGAGGCGCAGGGGCTGAACGTCACCGCCATCCGCATCGGCGCGGTGGTGGCGGGCAGCGCGCTGATGGCGCTGGCCGGCGCCTTCCTGACCCTGTCGGCCTTCAACGCCTTCTTCTTCAACATGGTCAACGGGCGCGGCTGGATCTGCATCGCGCTGGTGGTCTTCGCCTCCTGGCGGCCGGGCAAGGCTCTGCTCGGCGCCCTGCTGTTCGCGGTGTTCGACGCGCTGCAATTGCGGCTGCAGCAGGCGAGCGGCGGCGTCCTGCCCTACCAGCTGTTCCTGATGATGCCCTATTTGCTGAGCATCCTGGCGCTGGTGCTGGTGGCCCGCCGGGCCTCCTACCCGCGCGCCCTGATGATCCCGTACCGCAAAGGAGAACGCTGATGTTCGACCTGATCCTGCGCCGCGCCACCCTGCCGGATGGCCGCAGCGGCATCGACATCGGCATCAAGGACGGTCGCATCGCCGCAGTCGAAGCGAACTTGGCGGGCGAGGCAGCTGGTGAGATCGACGCCACCGGCCGGCTGGTCAGCCCGCCCTTCGTCGATGCCCACTTCCATATGGACAGCACGCTCAGCTACGGCCTGCCGCGGGTGAACCAAAGCGGCACCCTGCTGGAAGGCATCGCGCTGTGGGGCGAGCTGAAGCCGCAGCTGACCCAGGACGCCATCGTCGAGCGAGCGCTCGCCTACTGCGACTGGGCGGTCGGGCGCGGGCTGCTGGCGATCCGCAGCCATGTCGACATCTGCGATCCGCGCCTGCTGGCGACCGAAGCCCTGCTCGACGTCAAGAAGCGCGTCGCGCCCTACCTCGACCTTCAGCTGGTCGCCTTCCCGCAGGACGGTGTTCTCCGAGCGCCGGGTGCGAAGGAGCTGCTGGTCCGGGCGCTCGACATGGGCGTCGACGTGGTCGGCGGCATCCCGCATTTCGAGCGCACCATGGCCGACGGCGCCGCCTCGGTCCGGCTGCTCTGCGAGATCGCGGCGGAGCGCGGGCTGCTGGTCGACATGCATTGCGACGAGAGCGACGACCCGCTGTCCCGCCATGTCGAGACGCTGGCCTACGAGACGCAGCGGCTGGGGCTGCACGGCCGGGTGACGGGGTCGCACCTGACCTCGATGCATTCGATGGACAACTACTATGTTTCCAAGCTGATCCCGCTGATGGCGGAGGCGCGGCTGGGGGTGATCGCCAACCCGCTGATCAACATCGTTCTCCAGGGCCGCCACGACACCTACCCCAAGCGCCGGGGCATGACCCGCGTGCCGGAGCTGATGGCGGCAGGGCTGACCGTCGCCTTCGGGCATGACTGCGTGATGGACCCCTGGTATCCGCTGGGCTCCGGCGACATGCTGGAGGTGGCGCAGATGGGGCTGCATGTCGGGCAGATGACCGGCCAGGACGGCATCAAGGCCGCCTTCGACGCGGTGACGGTCAACCCGGCCAGGCTGCTGCATCTGGACGGCTACGGGCTGGAGCCGGGCTGCAACGCCGATCTGGTGGTGCTCCAGGCCGGCAACCCGGTGGAGGCGATCCGCACCCGCGCCGCCCGCCTGTTCGTGCTGCGCCGCGGCCGGATCGTCAGCCGCTGCGAACCGGTGCAGGCCAGGCTCGACCTGCCGGGGCGGCCGGAGATGGTCGATTTCCTGCTGAACCGGGGATAAGACCAGCACAAAAAAGCCCGCCGGAACAGCTGTTCCGGCGGGCTTTTCTTTGTTCGGAAAACCTTTACGCCTTCAGGAAGTCCCGCAGCGCGTCGGCAACCGCGTGCATCTCCTGCTCGGTGCCGATGGTGACGCGCAGGCAGCTCGGCAGGCCGTAGGACGGCATCTGGCGGACCAGGATGCCGCGGGCCTTCAGGAACTGGCGGGCGGCCTCGGCGTCGTCCTTGCCGGCGGGCTGGCCCTTGAAATCGACCAGCACGAAGTTGGTCACGCTGGGGTGCACCGTCAGCCCCAGCTCCCGCACGGTGGCGGAGAACCACTCGCGCCACTGCTCGTTGTGGCGGCGGGAGCGGTCGAGGAACTCGGCATCCTCAACCGCGGCGACGCCGGCGACATGGGCGGCGTTCGACACGTTGAAGGGGCCGCGCACCCGGTTCAGCACGTCAACGATCCCGGCCGGCCCATAGCACCAGCCGATGCGCAGCGAGCCCAGCGCGAAGATCTTCGAGAAGGTGCGGGTCATCACCACGTTGGGGAACCGCTCCACCAGCTCCTCGCCGGCGGTGTAGTCGTCCTTGTTCATGTACTCGGCATAGGCCGCGTCGATGACCAGGATGACGTCCGGCGGCAGGCCGGCATGCAGCCGCGCCACCTCCGACGCCGGCAGATAGGTGCCGGTCGGGTTGTTCGGGTTGGCGAGGAAGACCAGACGGGTGCGCGGGGTGACGCGGGCCAGCAAATTGTCGACGCTGGCGGTCAGCCCGTCCTCGGGTGCGGTCACCGGGGTGGCGCCGACCGACTTGGCGCCGATCGGGTACATCAGGAAGCCGTATTGCGAATACAGCACCTCGTCGCCCGGCCCGGCATAGGAGCGGATCAGCAGGCTGATGATCTCGTCCGACCCGGCGCCGCAGACGATGCGGTCGGCATCCAGGTTGAAGCGCTTGGCGATGGCGCCGCGCAGCGCCGCCGAGCCGCCGTCCGGATAGCGGTGCAGAGTCCCGGCCGCCGCCGCATAGGCCTCCATCGCCTTCGGGCTCGGCCCCAGCGCCCCTTCGTTGGAGGCGAGGCGGATATGACCCTGATGCTCGCCGCCGACATAGGCAGCGATGTCGAGAATCCCCGGACGCGGCTGCGGGCCGTTCGGCTGGGTCATGGTCTGCTTACCTTCCGACGCTGGTGGATGGGCGGTTCAAGGATGGGGTGGAACAGGATGGAACAGTTCCGGCGGCCCTGTTCCAACGTTCCACGGAGGGCCGGCAGGATAAGGCAGGAGCAGCCCCGGCGGCTCGCCTCATTCGCGCACATCAGCCCAGAGCGAGCGGCACGGCATAGCCGCCGACGACGTTGACCCGCACCGGGATGTCGCCCGAGCGTTCCAGCAGCTTGGCGAGGCGGGGGTCGCCCTGGCCGACGAAGTCGGCGATCTCGACCAGATGGACCGACGGGCCGCCGCCGCTCATCCCGGTGGCGTGGCCGGCCGGATGCCAGGTGCAGAAGCCGACCGGCGGCAGGCCGCAGGCCTCCAGCGAATCCTTCAGGCGGCCGCGGCTGAGGTCGCCGCCGATCTCGATGCTCAGCAGGGTGCGGTCGTCGCCGGTCGGCTCGTGCGGGACGGCGGCGATGGCGAGCGCGTCGCGGTTCTCGCCGCGGGCATTGCCGCGCCCGCCGAAGGGCAGACGCGCCACCACCTGCGGCCGGCCGGCGTCGGCCGACACCAGGAAGCGCCACCAGGGATCCGAATCGTCCTCGGCCGGATAGGGCACCACGGCGACCGTCGCCGTCCCCTCCGACACGGCGCGGAGCGCTGCGGCGGGAGTGTTGACGGCGGTCATCGGCACGAAGCCGCCGAAATGGTCGCGGGCGACGTCCCAGAAGCCGCGGCGGTCCTCCGGCGCATAGACGGCGACGGCGAAGGGGCCCTGCATGCGGGTGAAGGCGGTGATCATCTCCCGCCAGATGCGGACGACGACCTGGGCGGGGAAGGTGCCGGCATGGCGGGCCATCAGGCGGCGCAGGATCGTCGCCTCCCGCGCCGGGCGGAGGAAGATGGGCTGGGCGCCGGTTTCGGCCGCGCCATTGCCCTTGGCCGCCCCGATGCGTTCCACCACGGCGGCGCGTCGCATCAGCAGGTCATGGATCGCGTCGTCGATCTGGTCGATTTCGCGGCGCAAATCGTCGAGCGGGGTCCGGGCGGAAGCCATGGGTCAAAAAACCATCGAATGCAGAGCCGGTTAGTAGTAGTCCGCATGCGCCCTGAAATCAAAGAAAACATTGACACTCCGAAGGCCGGCTTCGTAGCTATACGCTCCCGTTCCGCCACAGCTCCCTGACGGTTCCCATCAAGGCGCCACAAGGCTTCCGACAAGGCACGAAACGAGATGTCCGCGGCCCTCGACAGCTCCGCCCCCAATGCCCCCGCCCCCGCTTCCAACGAACAGGTCATGCCGGGCAAGCGCGTGCGTCTGGCGGTGGACCGGCCGATGCGGCTGGACAGCGGGGTGGAGATCGGCGGCTTCCAGATCGCCTACCAGACCTACGGCACGCTGAACGCCGACAAGTCCAACGCGATCTTCATCTGCCACGCCCTGACCGGCGACCATTTCGTGGTGGAGAGGCATCCGGTCACCGGCAAGCCCGGCTGGTGGGAGATGCTGGTCGGCCCCGGCAAGCCGGTGGACACCGACCGCTATTTCGTCATCTGCTCCAACGTGCTGGGCGGCTGCCTGGGCAGCACCGGGCCGAAGGATCTCGATCCCGCCACCGGCCAGCCCTATGGCCTGTCCTTCCCCGTCGTGACCATCGGCGACATGGTGCGGGCGCAGAAGCTGCTGGTCGAGCATCTCGGCATCGAAAAGCTGTTCTGCGTCATCGGCGGCTCGATGGGCGGCATGCAGGTGCTGCAATGGGCGGTCGCCTACCCCGAATCGGTGTTCGCCGCGGTGCCCATCGCCACCGCCGCCCGCCATTCGGCGCAGAACATCGCCTTCCACGAGGTCGGACGCCAGGCGATCATGGCCGACCCGGAATGGCGCGGCGGCAATTACCTGCTGGAAGGCACCAAGCCGGAGGCCGGCCTGGCCGTCGCCCGCATGGCGGCGCACATCACCTACCTGTCGGAAACGGCCCTGCACCGCAAGTTCGGCCGCAATCTGCAGGACCGCAAGGCGATCACCTACGGCTTCGACGCCGATTTCCAGGTGGAAAGCTACCTGCGCTACCAGGGGGCGGCCTTCGTCGAACGCTTCGACGCCAACTCCTACCTCTACATCACCCGCGCGATGGATTACTTCGACCTCGCCGCCGATGCCGGGGGCACGCTGGCCAACGCCTTCCGGCCGGGGGGCAAGACCACGCCGGTGCGCTTCTGCCTTGCCAGCTTCTCCAGCGACTGGCTGTTCCCGACCTCGGAATCGCGGGCCATCGTGCATGCGCTGAACGCCGTCGCCGGGAATGTCAGCTTCGTCGAGATCGAGACCGACAAGGGCCACGACGCCTTCCTGCTGGACGAGCCGGAGTTCCATCAGGTCATCCACGGCTTCCTGGAGGGCTGCGCCGAGCATCGCGGCCTGTCCGTCCGCCGCCGCGCGCGCTGAGTGAGACAAGACAACCGACCATGGTGGACATTCGCGACGATTTGAAGCTGATCGCCGAGATGGTGGAGCCGAACAGCCGCGTGCTGGACGTCGGCTGCGGCGACGGCGCCCTGCTGGATTACCTGGCCCACACCAAGAATGTCGACGGGCGCGGCATCGAACTCAGCATGGACGGAGTGCGCCAGTGCGTGGCGCACGGCCTGTCGGTGATCCAGGGCGATGCCGAGACCGACCTGAAGGACTATCCGGCGGAAGCCTTCGACTATGTCATTCTGGGCCAGACGCTTCAGGCGATGAAGCAGCCGCGCGACGTGCTGGAGATGCTGTGCCGCATCGGCCGGCGCGCCATCGTCTCGGTGCCGAATTTCGGCTATTGGCGCGTCCGCATGCAGCTGATGCTGACCGGCCGCATGCCGGTGACGGAAAAGCTGGGCTACCAGTGGTGGGAAACGCCCAACATCCATTTCTGCACGCTGCGCGACTTCGTCGTGCTGACGGAGGAGATGAGCATCACCATCGAGCAGACGCGGATCATCGACCGCGCCGGCCGGGTGACCAGCCACGCCCATTCCGGCTTCGCCAACCTGCTGGGCGAACAGGGCGTCTTCCTGCTGCGGCGCAACGGCTGAGGGGGCCGGGCCAGGGGGCGGGAACCTTCCGCCTTCAGGTTTGTTCATGATGCGTTCCCTTTCGAGAGGCACGCATCATGACGACCAAGCACACCGCCGATACCCATGACCATGCCGGCCACGAGAATCCGAAGACCGGCGAAGACACGTCCAATCGCGACAAGAACCCCGACGACTGGACCACCGGCGACGAGCCGATGACCGGCGCCCAGGCCTCCTATCTGAAGACGCTGAGCGAGGAGGCCGGCGAATCCTTCGATGACGGCCTGACCAAGGCCGAGGCGTCGAAGCGCATCGACGCGTTGCAGGACAAGACCGGCCGCGGGAAGTGAGTGGGGAGGCAGCGGAAGATCCCCTCTCCCCCCGGGGAAAGGGTTAGGGTGAGGGGGGCGCGCGGCGGCCCTCCAGCAAGAATCCAACATGTGCATCCACCTCACCCCGCCCCCCTCCCCGGGGGGAGAGGGAGACGAGCGCGGATTCATGTCGGCAACCCAACCCCACCTTCCGCTGTTAACCAGGGCGATACCTGAATCCGAACGGAAGGGTCGCCCTCATGCTCCGCCCCCTCATGCTTGTTCCGGCCGCGGCGCTGCTGCTGACCGGCACCGCCTTTGCCCAGACCGCGCCGGGCGTCGCCGCCTCGCCGCCGCTGATGACCGCGCCGCGGCCGGACGACCAACCGGCGACCGGGCAGATCGCCTCCCCGCCGGGGGTCAGCGGCGAAGCGCCGTCGCGTGAGGTGCAGAACCCCGCAGCGCCGGTGACGGGGCCGGTGACGGGATCGGTGACGGGCGCGCAGGGTTCCTCGCCGCCGGTGGCGGCATTGCCCTCCGCAGCGCTCAATCCCGAGCAGGCGCGGGCGATGGTGGGGACGGAGCTGCGCACCCGCGACGGGCAGATGGCCGGCCGCATCCTCGACTTCACCATGGACAGCAGCGGCGACCGGGTCGACCGCATCGTGATGGCGCCGAACGAGGTGCTGGGGCTGGGCGAGAAGCTGGTGGCGCTACCGGCCGGCGCGCTCGCCAACGGTCCCGACGGGCCGATGCTGGACATCGGGCAGGCCGACCTCGACAAGGCGCCGACCTTCGCCTATGGCGACGAGCCGACGCTGACCCGGCCGGAAAGCCAGCAGCCCAAGCCGTAACCGGTCAGGCGGCCGGGCGGCGGCGGAAGATGCCGGTCAGGCAGGCGAAGAGGCACAGCCCGGCGCCAAGCCACAGCACGACGACGCTGCCGTCCGCCTTGCCGATGGCGGTGAAGACCAGTCCGACCGTGGCGGCGCCCAGCGTCTGGCCCAGCAGCCGGCCGGTGGCCTGGATGCCGCTGGCGCCGCCGCTGCGCTCCTTCGGCGCGCTGCTGACCAGCACCTTGTTGTTCGGGGTCTGGAACAAGCCGAAGCCGAAGCCGGCCAGCGCCATCCGCCAGACCACATCCAGCGTCGACGGGTCGGACGGCAGCAGCGCCATCAGGGCGAGGCCGGCAGCGAAGGCCAGCAGGCCCGCCGCCGCCAGCCGCGTCGGCTCGTAGCGGTCGGCCAGCCGGCCGGAGATCGGGGCGACCAGCGCCACCACCAGCGGCCAGGGCGTCATCAGCAGGCCGGATTCCGTCAGCGACCGGTTCAGCACATCCTCGAAGAAGAAGGGCATCGCGACGAAGACGATGTTCTGCGCGGCGAAGGAACAGACCGAGGTGACGACCGTCAGGGCGAAGACCGGGCGGCGCAGCAGAATCCACCGGCAGCAGGGGGGCTGCCTGCGCCAGTTCGCGCCGCACCAGCGTCGCGCCGAGCGCCAGGGCCGCCAGCAGTTCCGCCGCGACAAGCCAATAAGGCTGGCTGCCATCCACCCCCTTGAAGCCGACGATCAGCAGGCCGAGCATGCCGGCGTTCAGCGCGGCGCTCAGCCAGTCGAAGCGGTGACCGGCCGGGTTGGACGCCGGCATCGCCCGCGCCGCCACCGCCAGCGCCGCCAGCCCCAGCGGCACATTGACGGCGAACAGCCAGGGCCAGGAGGCCACCGACAGGATCAGCGCCGCGAGGCTGGGGCCCGCCGCGGAGGACACCGCGACGATCATCGCGTTGTAGCCGACGCCGCGGCCGAGATGGGTGGAGGGGTAGATGTGGCGGACCAGCGCCAGATTGACGCTCATGATCCCGGCGCCGCCGATGCCCTGCACGACGCGGGCGGCGGTCAGCACCGGCAGGTTCGGCGACAGCGCGCAGGCCAGAGAGGCCACGGTGAAGAGCGCGAGCCCGAACCAGTAGACCTTGCGGTAGCCGATGATGTCGCCCAGCGACGCGAACGGGAACAGCGAGACGGTGACCGCCAGCTGATAGGCGTTGACCACCCAGATGGCGCTGGCGGCATCGACCGCGAACTCGCGCTGGATGGTCGGCAGGGCGATGTTGGCGACCACGCCGTCCAGCACCGCCATGATCAGCGCGACGGTCATCGCCGTCATCGCCCAATAGCGCTGCGGGATCGGCAGTCCGTCGGACGCCGTCACGGGCGGCTTGCGGGGTGCGGATTGGGCGGGGGCGAGAGGCTGGACGGGAAGATCTGGCATGGTGGGGATCAGCATAGAGTCCGATCCACTCTGCGCGGTCGCAGCAATTTCGCATGAAAGCATTGCGGAGGCCGGGCGCAGGGCTGGGTCTCTGTCCGGCCGGAACCCGTCCCACGCCCCTCTGTTGGAAGAGAACGCGAGCCAACAATAGGAGCGCCACCATGACCAAGCACATCCCGCCCGTCCCGCCCGAAGGCCGCAGCGACAAGGGTCCCGGCGAGCCGGCGACCAGCGCCTCGCCCGACGACGGCACCGGCAACCGCGCCGCGCCCAACACCAAGGAGCAGGGCCAGCAGGGCAACAGCCGGCAGAACACAACCCATCAAGGCTACCAGCAGGATCGGTGAGGCATGAGCAAGCGCATTGACGCGACCGACCGTCACTACACGCATGATCCGAAGACGAAGCGGTAGGCAACGCCCTTTCACCATGGGGATTTCCCCCTCTCCCTCCGGGGAGAGGGTCGGGGTGAGGGGGAGGCATGGGGTGGATATACTGGGGACCGGGACTGCGCGACCTTTGAAAATCCTTGCCGCGCATCCCCCTCACCCTAACCCTCTCCCCAGGGGGAGAGGGGGACAACGCGCGTGGGGAGTTTCTTTCACGACGCCAGATCCTTCAGGATCGGGCAGTCCGGCCGCTCGTCGCCGTGGCAGGCGTCGGCCAGCTCGTGCAGCGTGTCGCGCATCGCCTGCAATTCGGCGATCTTCGCCTCCAGCTCGTCGATGTGCTGGAGTGCGATCCGCTTGACCTCGGAACTGCAGCGCGAGCGGTCCTGCCACAGCCCGACCAGCTTCTGGATGCGCTCGATCCCGAAGCCCAGCGTCCGCGCCCGCTTGACGAAGCGCAGCACATTCACGTCACGGTCGCTGTAGACGCGATAGCCCGACGCCGTCCGCCCGGCCTCCGGGATCAGGCCGATGGATTTGTAATAGCGGATCAGCTTGGCGTTGACGCCCGATGCCTTGGCGGCGTCGCCGATGGTCATGCCGTCTTTCATCACGCATCCTCGCTTTTTGGCGGCGTCCAGCCGCGCAGGGTCAAGGCGTTCACCACCACGCTGACCGAACTGAGCGCCATCGCCGCACCCGCCAGCACCGGGCTGAGGTTGCCGGACGCCGCCAGCGGGATGCCGATCACATTGTAGGCGAAGGCCCAGAACAGCCCCTGGCGGATCTTCGCATAGGTCCGGCGCGACACGTCGATGGCGCCGGCGACCAGGCGCGGGTCGCCGCGCATCAGGGTGACGCCTGCGCTGTGCATCGCCACGTCGGTGCCGGTCGCCATGGCGATGCCGACATCGGCGGCGGCCAGCGCCGGCGCATCGTTGATGCCGTCCCCGACCATGCCGACAGTTTTGCCCTCCCCTTTCAGGGTCGCGACCACGGCAGCCTTGTCGCCGGGCAGCACCTCGGCGAACACCCGCTTGATGCCCAACGCCGCCGCGACGGAGCGGGCGGCCCCCTGGCCGTCGCCGGTCACCATCACCGGCTCCACCCCCTGTGCCTTCAGCGAGGCGATGGCCGTGACGGCACTGTCCTTCACCGTGTCGCCGAAGGCGACGAGGCCGAGCAGGCGCGGCGCCTCGCCGACCTCGAACAGCCAGGACAGGGTGCGGCCGGATGCGGCCAGCGCGTCGGCCGGTCCGGCCAGGGCGCCCGGCTGCAAGCCGGCCTCCGCCACCGCGCGGGCATTGCCGAGGTGCAGGCGCCGTCCCGCCACCGTGCCGCTGACGCCGCGGCCGGCCAGCGCGCGGAAATCGGTTGCGGCCCCCGGCGCCATGCCGGCGGCGGCAGCGCGATCGCGCAGAGCGTGGGCGAGCGGGTGCTCGCTGCCGGCCTGGAGGGCGGCGGCAAGGCGCAGCAGGGTTTCGCCACCGGTGCCGTCTGCCGGGATCAGGTCGGTGACGCGCGGCTTGCCTTCGGTCAGCGTGCCGGTCTTGTCGAAGGCGACGGCGGTCAGGGCATGGGCGCGCTCCAGCGCCTCGGCGTCCTTGATGAGGATGCCGTGGCGGGCGGCAACGCCGGTGCCGACCATGATCGCGGTCGGCGTCGCCAGACCCAGCGCGCAGGGGCAGGCGATGACCAGCACCGAGACGGCGGTGACGATGGCGGTTTCCAGATCGCCGCCGACGATCCACCAGCCGGCCAGCGTCAGCGCCGCCACCGCCAGCACCGCCGGGACGAACACGGCGCTGACCCGGTCGACCAGCCGCTGGATCGGCGCCTTTGATGCCTGGGCGCCCTCCACCATGCGGACGATCTGCGCCAGCATGGTCTCGGTGCCGACCGCCGTGGTCTCCACCACCAGCAGGCCGTCGCCGTTGATCGAGCCGCCGGTGACGCGCGCACCCGGCTCCTTGTCGACCGGCAGGCTCTCGCCGGTCAGCATCGATTCGTCGACACCGCCGCTGCCCTCGACCACCCGCCCGTCGACCGGCACCCGCTCGCCGGGGCGGACCGCCACATGGTCGCCGACACGGACGCGCTCCACCGGCACCTCGGTCTCGACGCCGTCGCGGCGCAGCCGGGCGGTCGCCGGGCGCAAATCCATCAGGGCTCGGATCGCCGCCGCCGTCTGGCCCTTGGCCCGCGCCTCCAGCCATTTGCCGAACAGCACGAAAGTGATGAGGACGGAAGAGGCTTCAAAATAGAGATGCGGCTCGTGCCCCGGATGCGCGGTCAGCATCAAATAGAGGCTGAGCCCCCAGGCCGCCGAGGTGCCGAGCGCCACCAGCAGGTCCATGTTGCCGGCTCCCGCCCGCAGCGCATTCCAGCCGGCGCGGTAGAAACGCGCGCCGAGCCAGAATTGCACGACGCTGGCCAGCACCAGCTGGACCGGACCGGGCAGCATCCAGTCCGCCCCGAACAGGTCGCCGGCCATGCCGGCCAGCAGCGGCAGCGACAGCGCCGCCGCGATCAGCACATGGTGCAGCTCGCGCCGGCTGCGGTCGGCCCGCAGCTCCTCTTCCGCCTGCTCGCCGCCTTGCGCGACCGGGGCGGCGCCATAGCCGGCCTTCTCCACCGCCGCGACCAGATCGGCGGTATCGAGGCTTCCGGCGAAGGCGACGACATGGGCGCGCTCGGTCGCCAGATTGACCGATGCCGAGTCGACGCCGGGCAAGCGGGTCAGCGCCTTTTCCACCCGGCCGGAACAGGAGGCGCAGGTCATCCCGGTGACCGACAGGTCGAACTCCCGCCGTTCGGCATGGAAACCGGCAGCCTCGACGGCGTCCGCCGCGGCCCTGGCGTCGGGCGTTCCGGCAAAGCTCAGCCGCGCCCGCTCCGTCGCCAGATTGACCGACACCGCGGTGACGCCCGGCACCCGGCCCAGCGCCTTCTCCACCCGGCGGACGCAGGAGGCGCAGGTCATGCCAGACACGCCGAGGTCGAGATCGGCGGTCGTCGCAGGGCTGCTGTCGTGCTGGGTCGTGGTCATGCCGGTTCTCCTTCGATTCCGCTCGGCATGACGGGATATGGGGCTTCCAGCAATTGGAAGGTCAAGGGGCGGATCGACGCAGATTGGCCGGTCCCTGAACAAAAGTCCGACCGGGGCGTTCGTCTCCTGACCGCTTTGCAACTTGCCCGAAGGGACCAGCCCCTTGACCCGCCTGACCATCGCCGAGGCGCAGAGCCGCGTTTCCCACATGCTGACCCATGACGTGGTCGAGGATCTGCGGGCCGTCGAGTATGAGACGCCGCCGCTGGCCGATGCCCCGTCCGCCACGCCGTTGAGCGAGTTGCGGCGGGCCGAGGTGACCTTCAGCCATGCCCCCGGCTCGCCCGACTGCCTCTATCGCATCGGCGCCTTTGGCGATTCGCTGCTGATGCGGCTTCAACTGAATGTCCGGCGCTTCGTCGCGCTCTATCAGGTGCCGGTGAAGGACCCCATCGACAGCAACACCATCGCCCCGCATTTCGAACGCTGGGCCATCGGCGCCGGCCATGCCGGCTGGACCATCGGCTGGCGCGACGGCGTCGATCCCTGGAAACAGGACATCAGGGTGGTGGAGACCTATTGCTACGCCATGCTGCCGGAAGACTTCCTGGACGAGCCGCTGACCCAGCTCTACTGGCGCACCGACCTGTTGCAGATGACCCGCGCCTTCATGCTGGAGGCGCGGCGGATGGGCATCCGGTTGTCGGTGCCCGACACGGTGTAGCGGAGGTTTCGCTTGGCGTGGCGGGCGCGGCTGTGCTCAATCGCTGGGCACACGACTTTGCCAGAGCCCGCCCATGCCGCCGCTTCCCATTCCGATGCCGACCGACCTCTCCGCCCTGCTGACGGTGATGGATTTCATCGGCGTGTTCGTCTTCGGCCTCAGCGGCGGCACGCTGGCGGTGCGCAAGCGGCTGGACCTGTTCGGGGTGATGGTGTTGTCGCTGGCGGCGGCGCTGGCCGGCGGCGTGGTGCGCGACCTGCTGATCGGCGCGCTGCCGCCGGCCAGCCTGCGCGACGACAGCTATCTGATGGTGGCGCTGGCCGCCGGGCTGACCGCCTTCCTGTTCCATGGCCCGATCAACCGGCTGGGCAAGCCGGTGATGGTGCTGGACGCCGCCGGCCTCGGGCTGTTCACCGTCGCCGGCTGCGGCAAGGCGCTGGCCTATGGGCTGAGCCCGCTGCCGGCCGCCCTTCTGGGAGTGATGACGGCCTGCGGCGGCGGGGCGATGCGCGACCTGCTGGTCGCTGAGGTGCCACGGGTGCTGCGCGAGGAGATCTATGCCATGGCCTCGCTGCTGGGGGCCGCGGTGGTGATCGCCGGCAACCGCCTGGACCTGCCGCCGGTGCCGGTCGCGGTGGTCGGTGCGCTCGCCGTGTTCACGCTGCGCGTTGTCAGCGTGCTGCGCAACTGGAGCGCACCGCGGGCGCCGGGGAGTTGAAAGACGCAGCAGGTTTCTTGTTGAAATCCTGCTGCGCATCCCCCTCACCCTAGGTCGGATCGACAATCACCTCAGCCAAATTGAGATGCTTGCGAGGCTGAGAAAGCCATTGAAGTGTATTTTCCTGCGGTCGTAGCGAGTGGCGAATCGCCTGAAGTGCTTGAGGCGGTTGAAACATCGCTCGATGCGGTTTCGATGTCTGTAGGCTTCGGCATCATGAGGAATGATGAGCTTGCGAGAGCGGTTGGAGGGGATGACGGCTTTGGCATTCATGGCGGCAATCGTCTCCCGCAAGGCATTGCTGTCATAGGCTTTGTCGGCGAGGACAGCGGCGCCGGACTGCCCTTCCAACAAGGCTTCGGCCTGAGTGATGTCGCCGACCTGTCCGGCGGTGACAATCAAGCGCAGAGGTCGGCCGAGCGCATCGGCCAGCATGTGGATCTTGGTGGTCAATCCTCCTCGGGAACGCCCCAGCGCCTGATCCTTGGCCCCCCTTTTCCGCTCGCCGCCTGCTGATGCGCACGCACGATCGTGCTATCGATCATCAGGTACTGGTTATCCCGGTCGGCAGTCAGCGCCTCGAACACCCGCTCCCAGACCCCGGCGTGGCACCAGCGGCTGAAACGGCGGTGGACCGTCTTCCACTTGCCATATCGTTCAGGCAGATCGCACCAGTGGGCGCCGGAACGGAGAACCCACAGGCAGCCATTGACGAACAGACGATTATCGCCACCCGAGCGGCCGGGATCGCCAACCTTGCCGGGCAGCAATCCTGAAATCCGTGCCCATTGGGAATCCGTCAGTTCGTAGCGTTTGATCCCCATCGACAGCTCCGCCTCAAAATAGCGGAAACCCATGAATCACAACTCAGTCCCGATGGGAACCATGAATGTCGATTGGGCCTAGCCCTCTCCCCGCTTTCGGCGGACCACAGGTCCGCCTGTCGCGTCAGCGCAAACGAAGTTTGCGCGTGAGCAGGGGGGAGAGGGGATGGTCACATGAGGTCAAATCAAGCCCGCTTGCCCCAGCCCGGCATCGGGAACACCGGCTCTGCTTCGGCCGAGGCCTTCGGCAGCACCACGGTCGGGCGCAGCTTGTGGTTCTGGATGCAGGCGGAGATCAGGTTGGTGTTCTGGCCCTTGTCGTCGAAGGTGATCGCCGGGCCGACCATCAGCTTGTCAGACAGGTTGGTCTGGCGCAGGGCCGCCAGCATCGCCGACGCTTCCGCCGTGCCGGCGCGCTTGAAGGCGTCGGCGGCGATCAGGATCGCCTCGAAGGTGAAGGCGACGTTGAAGGCGTAGCCCTCGAAGCGGTCGTTCGGGAACTGCTTCTTGAAGGCCGCCTCGACCCGCTTGGTCATCGCCGCCTTGGGATCGTACCAGGGCAGGTTGGTGATGGCGAAGTCGGCGTATTTGCCCAGCACCTTGTAGAACTGCTCGTCATAGAGGCCGGGCGAGCCGGGGGAGACGATGCCCTTGGGCTCCCAGCGCTGCTTCACCATCTCGCGCACCATCATGATGGCGTCGTTGGCGCGGGTGGTGACGATGGCAAGCTCGGCCCCGGTGCCCTTGGCCTTCGCCACCTCGACCGCCAGATCCTGCGCCTTGGGATCGTAGGAGATCGACTCCACGATCTGGAACGGCATGTCCAGCTTGGGGAACAGCGCGTCGATGGCAGCCTTGTTCGCCATGCCGAAGGTGTCGTTGGCGTGCAGGAACACCGCCGTCTTCGGCGTGGTGCCGGTGGCGGCGAACAGATCCTTCATCAGCGACATCCCGTTCGTCACCAGCATGGTGGAGGTCGGGAAGTTGCGGAAGACGGTCTTGTAGCCCTGCTCGGTCAGCTTGTCGGCGGCGGCGATGTTCATCACCAGCGGCACGCCGCGCTGTTCGCAGACCTGGGCGGCGGCCGCGGTCTGGCCGCTGTCGAAGGCGCCGACGATGACATGGGCGCCGTCGTTGATCAGCTTTTCCGTGCGCGACCGGGCGACGTCGGCGTTCGATTCGGTATCGGCCGACATCACCTCGACCTTGTAGCCGAGTTCGGACAGCACCGCCGGCGCGATGTCGGCGCCGCGCTGGCAGGCCTGGCCCGCCTGGGCCAGCAGGCCGGAACGCGGCAGCAGCACGCCGACCTTGAGCGTGGTGTCCTGCGCGAAGACCGGCGCACGGCCGAAGCCGGCCAGCACGCCGCCGGCAATGGCGGCCTGCCCCAGCGTGCGGCGGGAAAGGGCGAATCCTCCGGTGGAGCGGTTCTTATGGTCGTTGGTCATGATGCTGCGGGGGCCTTTTTTGGCTGGACGCACTGCGGATCGGGTCCGCTCTGATCGACCGAAGAGTTCACCGCGTCCCCCCTCCATGTCAAAGTGGAATCGCCGAAGCCCTTCGTTTCGCAATGGCCCTACGTTTCGCAATGGATTGAAACCACATGCCCGTTACAGCGGCCGGACCGTCACCCTCGCCGAAGTGCTCGCCATCGCCTCGAATGGCGTGAATGCGGTGCAACAGAAGAAGCCCCGTCGCCCCCTTGAAGAGCCGGCGGCCCGGACACAGCTGAGTGGGTGCACTGTGACAAAAACGAGAACTGCCGCGTGTTGAGCTTGGCACGGAAACTGTGGGCTGATGCCACGTCGGGCGTTTCCTCGGCCGGGCGGACCGGACCGGCGACGGTGCCGCGCGGCATGCGCGTCTATGCGGTCGGCGACATCCATGGCCGGCTCGACCTCTTGGACCAGATGCTGGGCCAGATCGCCCGCGATGCCGACCAGGCGCCGAACCTGCTGAAATACCTCGTCTTCCTCGGCGATTACGTCGACCGCGGCCCGGATTCGCGGCTGGTGATCGAACGGCTGGCCTGCGGGCTGCCGCCGGCCTTCGGCGCCGTGTTCCTGCGCGGCAACCATGAGGACACGATGCTGGGCTTCCTGTCGGACCTGCGCGTCGCCCCCGGCTGGCTGACCTACGGCGGCGACGCGACCCTGGAGAGCTACGGCATCCCGGCCCCCGACCCCGATGCGCCGGTTGAACATCTGCAACAAGCGCAGCTGATGCTGAACAGCCTGCTGCCCGCCCATCACCGTGCCTTCCTGACGGGCCTGCGCAACCATCTGACCATCGGCGACTACCACTTCGTCCATGCCGGCGTCCGTCCCGGCGTCCCGCTCGACCGGCAGGAGGACCAGGACCGGCTGTGGATCCGCGAGGCCTTCCTGGCGTCGCGTGCCGACCATGGCAAAATGGTCGTCCATGGCCACACCATCGCGCCGGAACCGGAACTGCTGCCCAACCGCATCGGCATCGACACCGGCGCCTACGCCACCAACCGCCTGACCGCCCTGGTGCTGGAAGGGACGGAGCGGCGTTTCCTGTGCACGGTGTGAGGGTCTGGCGCGGCCCTGAAACGATGGCCCCAAGATGATGGCCCGAAATGACGAAGGGCTCCCGGATTTCTCCGGAAGCCCTTGTCCTTATGGTCGGAGAGAGAGGATTCGAACCTCCGGCCCCTGCCTCCCGAAAGCAGTGCTCTACCAGGCTGAGCTACTCTCCGGTCCTGTCACCGCCGGTCTGTCACTGTGGAGTGCGCCGTCCGTCGGTGGAGCGGGTGTATAAACGGTTCCGGCCGGCGACGCAATGCAAAGTCACAGCCTGCGCGCTGCATTTTTGCCATGCTGTTTTGTAGGGGCATTTTTTCCGGCTGTTCCGCCCCACCGGACCGCAGCCCTGAAACAATGGCCCTGAAACGACGAAGGGCTCCCGGATTTCTCCGGAAGCCCTTGTCCTTATGGTCGGAGAGAGAGGATTCGAACCTCCGGCCCCTGCCTCCCGAAAGCAGTGCTCTACCAGGCTGAGCTACTCTCCGGTCCTGTCACCGCCGGCCTGTCACTGTGGAGTGCGCCGTCCGTCGGTGGAGCGGGTGTATAAACGGTCCGGACCGGGTGCGCAACGCAAAAAATGCATCATCGTCAAAAAGATCAGGACCGTCGATCCACCCTCGCCGCAGCCTTGTCAGAAATCGCGATCGATCACGAAATCAATGACTTCCATCAGCGCCTGCTTGACCGGCCCGTCGGCGAACAGCCCCAGGCTGTCGCGGGCGATGGAGCCGTAATGGCGCGCACGCTCCACCGTGTCCTTCAGGGCATTGTGGCGGGCCATCAGCGCCTGGGCATGTTCGAGGTCGCCGTCCTTCTGGTCCAGCTCCTCCATCACCCGGCGCCAGAAGGCGCGTTCCTCGTCATTGCCGCGACGGAAGGCCAGCACCACCGGCAGGGTGATCTTGCCCTCGCGGAAATCGTCGCCGACCGTCTTGCCGAGCTTCGCCTGCAGGGCCGAATAATCCAGCACGTCGTCGACCAGCTGGAAGGCGATGCCGAGATTCATGCCGTAATCGTAGAGCGCCAGCTCCTCCGCCTGCGGGCGGTTGGCGACGACGGCGCCGACGCGGCAGGCGGCGGCGAACAGCTCCGCCGTCTTGCCCTTGATGACCTCGAGATAGGCCTGCTCGCTGGTCTCGGTGTCGTTGGTGGTGCGCAGCTGCAGCACCTCGCCCTCGGCGATGATGGCGGAGGCACCGGACAGGATGCGCAGCACGTCGAGCGACTGCACCTCCACCATCATCTCGAAGGCGCGGGAGAACAGGAAATCGCCGACCAGCACGCTGGCCTTGTTGCCGAACACCGCGTTGGCCGAGGCCATGCCGCGGCGCAGGTCGCTCTCGTCGACCACGTCGTCGTGCAGCAGGGTCGCGCTGTGGATGAACTCCACCACCGCGGCCAACAGCCGGTGATGCTCGCCCTGGTAGCCGCACAGGTTGGCGGCCGCCAGCGTCAGCACCGGACGCAGGCGCTTGCCGCCGGCGGCGATCAGATAGCCGGCCAGCTGGGGAATCATCTCGACCTGCGACTGCATGCGGTCGAGGATGATCTGGTTGACGGCGCTGAGGTCCTCGGCCACCAAAGCGGTCAGGTCGTCGAGCGGGGTAGACTTGCGCCGTTTCGGCTCGAAGTTGGTCACGACCGCCAAGGTCGACTCCACGGATGATTGACGCCAGAATTTGCGCTAGGGAGCATAACGGCCTAGGCTCTTCGGTCAAGTCCGCAGGGGGCCGTTATTTCGAGACGCCCGTCCTTTCGAGAAACCATGACCGAACTGCTGCGCACCACCGATCCCGTCCGCCTGTCCTGGCTGGTCGCCCTGCTTGCCGATGCCGGGATCGAGGCCATCGTGCTGGACAGCTACACCAGCATCCTCGAGGGGTCCATCGGTGCCATTCCGCGGCGGCTGATGGTCGATACGGACGACGCCGCACAGGCCGTCCGCATCCTGCGCGAGGCCGGCGAAGCGTGAACGGCACGATCCTTCCGGTTCCGGAACAAAGCATCGAAGCGCCAGTGGCTTTACCCGTGGATTTCCTGCTGAACGGCCGGGTCAGGCTGCTCCAGCCCGACGGCGGCTATCGCGCCGCCATCGATCCGGTCTTCCTCGCCGCCATCACCGCCGCCGGCGACGGCGAGCGGGTGCTGGATGTCGGCACCGGCACCGGGGCTGCGGCACTCTGCCTCGCCGTCCGGGTGCCGGGTGTGTCTGTTGTGGGGCTGGAACAGCGGGCCGATGCCTGCGCCTTCGCCCGCCGCAATGCCGCGCTCAGCGGTGTCGCGGAGCGGGTGACGGTGGTGGAAGGCGACCTGCTGGCACCGCCGGACGCGCTCGGCAGCGCCGGATTCGACCGGGTGATGATGAACCCGCCCTATCTGAAGGCCGGTGCCGCCAGCGTCCCGCCCGACGGCTGGAAGGCCGCCGCGAATGTCGAAGGGACGGCGCAACTGGCCGACTGGGTGCGCTTCGCCAACCGCATGCTGAAGCCGCGCGGCACCCTGACCATGGTCCACCGCGCCGACCGGATCGACGACATCCTGCAGGCACTGCGCGGCCGCTTCGGCAGCCTGGTCCTGGTGCCCCTGTGGCCCAAGCCGGGGGTGGAGGCCAAGCGGCTGCTGCTGGTCGCGCGCAAGGGCGGCAGGGCGCCGGCCCGCCTGACCGCCGGCCTGACGGTGCACAGGGCCGAAGGCGGCTATAGCCCGGAGGCGGAGCGGGTGCTGCGAGACGCGGAAGCGCTCACCATTTAGCGGGGCCAATTTAACGGGACCTGCGCCTTTCAATCGGGAGACTTCAATCCCATCTCTGCCGGCATGAGCCTGAAATCCCTCCTCGCCAAACTCCCCTTCGGCCCCTGGCGCAAGGCCGGGCCGCTGGTGTCCGTCGTCCGCCTGACCGGGGTCATCGGCCAGGGCGGCCCCTTGCGCTCCGGCCTGACGCTGGCCGGCGTCGCCCCGCTGCTGGAACGCGCCTTCGCGCCCAAGGACCAGAAGGCGGTGGCGCTGGTCGTCAACTCGCCGGGCGGGTCGCCGGTGCAGTCGGCGCTGATCGCCAAGCGGATCCGCGATCTGGCCGAGGAGAAGAAGGTGCCGGTCTTCGCCTTCTGCGAGGATGCCGCCGCCTCGGGCGGCTACTGGCTGGCCTGCGCGGCGGACGAGATCTGGGCCGACGAAAGCTCCATCGTCGGCTCCATCGGCGTGGTGTCGTCCGGCTTCGGGCTGCATGGGCTGATCGAGCGCCACGGCATCGAACGGCGCCTCTACACCGCCGGCGACAAGAAGGTGCTGCTCGACCCCTTCTCGCCGGAACGGGAGGACGGGGTCGCCCATCTGAAGGCCCTCCAGGCCGACGTGCACGAGGCGTTCAAGGCGATGGTGCGGGCCCGTCGCGGCACCCGCCTGACCGGGCCGGAGGAGGAGTTGTTCTCCGGTGCCTTCTGGGCCGGGCGCCGGGCGCTGGCGCTCGGGCTGATCGACGGGCTGGGCGACCTCCGCTCCGTCATGCGCGGCCGCTTCGGCGAGAAGGTCCGGCTGCGCGTGGTGCAGCAGGAGGGCGGCATGCTGCGGCGGCTGCGACTGCGCGCCGGATATGGCGACGCCCCGGCCTTGGAGGCCGGGGCGCAGGAAGCCTTTGCCGATGCCCTGGTCGCGGCCGCCCGCACCTCTCTCGACGATTGGGCGGCCTGGGCGAAGCTGGGGCGTTGAGGAGAACCCGCCCTCAGCGCTCGGCGGTGGCCGGTGCCGCCTGAAGCCCGTAGTCGTCGGCCTGGATGAAGGCCGCGCGCAGTGGCTTTAGGACGAACAGCGCCAGCACCGCGGCGACCAGATTGAAGCTGGCGGCGATGTAGAACACGGCGTGCCACCCGAAATGGCTGGCGATGATGCTGCTGAGCGGGACCAGCAGCGCCGCCGTGCCCTTGGCGGTGTAGAGCATGCCAGCGTTGGTCGCCGCGAACTTCGAGCCGAAGGTGTCGCCGGCGGTGGCCGGGAACAGGCTGTAGATCTCGCCGAAGACGCAGAAGAACATCGCCGTGAAGATCACGAACATCACCGGGTTGCGGCCGAGCTGCGTCACCAGGATGATGGCGAGTGCGGCGATGCCGAAGGCGATGAACATGGTGTTCTCGCGGCCGATGCGGTCGGACACCCAGCCGAAGAAGGGCCGGCCAGCGCCGTCGAGGATGCGGTCGATGGAGATCGCCAGCGTCAGCGCCGGCAGGACGAGGCCGAACATGTTGATCGGCGAATCGGCGACGTGGAAGTCATGGGCGATCGGCGCGATCTGGGCCGCCGCCATCAGTCCGCCGGAGGCCACCATCACGAACATGACGTAGAGCAGCCAGAAGACCGGGGTGCGGATGACGCGGGACGGCGGATGGTCGATCTTGGTCTGGGCAAGCCCGCTCTTGCGCACCGGGCCGCTCGACTTCGGCGCCTTGCGCAGGAAGAAGGACAGCACGAAGATCACCACGCCCTGCCCGATGCCGAAGACCAGGAAGGCCTGCTCGTAGCCTTGGCTGGCGATCATGTTGGCGATGGGAATGACCGTGGCGCCGGCACCGGCGCCGAAGCCGGCGGCGGTGACGCCGGCGGCGAGGCCGCGCTGTTGCGGGAACCATTTCAGCGCATTGCCGACGCAGGTGCCATAGACGCAGCCGGCGCCGATGCCGGAGATCACCGCCGCGGTGTAGAGCATCGGCAGCGACGTGGCCTGGCTGTCGATCACCCAGGAGCCGCCGACCAGCAGGCTGCCGACCAGAACCACCACCTGCGGGCCGTAGCGGTCGACGAACCAGCCCTCGACCGGGACCAGCCAGGTTTCGGTGAAGACGAAGATGGAAAAGGCGATCTGGATGGCCGCGCGTCCCCAGCCATGCTTGGCATCGATGGGATCGACGAACAGCGTCCAGCCATATTGCAGGTTCGCGATCATCGCCATGCACAGCAGGCCGACGCTGAGCTGGAACCATTTGTTGTGCAGAAGACCGCGGTCTTCGGTCGTCTCTGTGGTCATGCCCCAAAGTCCCATTGAGCGTGGGGGCGCAGGACCGGCGGGGTGTGGCTGTCCGCTGTGGCGGGCCACCCGCATCGCACCGCGTCCTGCGCCGTTCGGACATGACTGTGCGCCTCAACAATCCGTATTCCAAATACCGGATACCGAATGCGTTATTCTTTTCCACATCGTGGAATGCGTTGAAAAGTCTCGCTTTTTCACGGCAGCAGACATGCACCGATTGCTTGCCTTGCGAACAGAACTGTCAAGGCAGAGCCATGCGGCGCACACATATTTGAAATACGGTATCTGGTATACATAATATCTTGTTGCGGTGCAGAGAGAGGCGCATCATCGGTCCATGTTCACCGGCGCTGACGAGCTGAGCCGCAGCCAGGGGAAATCGCACGATGTCCAGCATCCTGACCCGCCTGTTCGCCGGTTCCGCCGCTCTGGCTCCCGCCGGCTTCGCCCCTGCGGGAGTCTATTGTCCCGCGGCATTCCCGCAGATCGCCCTGCCGGATCTGTTCGCCGGTTTCCGCACCCGCCATGGCGGCGGCAAGCGCAAGCCGGAGTCGCCGGACGTCGCGATGTCTTGGGCCGAGTTCGGCCGGGGGTTCTGAACGGAGATTTCTCGACGCGGCCGGACTCAGGCCGGAGAAATCTGGCCGCAGAGTACTGGCCGCAGAAATCAGGCAGCAGGAATCAGGCTGCGGAGTTCTGGGTCAGCAGGGTAGTGAGCCAGCGGAAATTGGCCCCATTGCCGGTCTGGATGGCGCTTTCCACCACCTGCATCGCGGTCGCGGGGTCCTGCGGGTCGGGCACCGGGGATGAGGCGGCCATGCCGGCCCCGCCCTGCCCGTCCTCCTGCGCGAACAGGGTGACAGCACCGACGCCGAGGCGGACGGAGGGCTGGGCGTTCGCCACCACTCCCGTGCCACCGGCACCGGAGGCGTCGCCCTCCCCGACCCCGTTCAGGGTTTCCAGCATCGCCGCGAACTGGCCGGCCAGCGCACCCGCCTGCCGGGACGCGGACGTCCCTTTGCGCTCCAGGACGTCTTCCGCCCTGATGCGCATGGCTTGCGTGGCCTCGCTGTTGGCCATCATCGACATGGGACCATCCCCGGCGGTTTGTGGCGAACCGCAGGGACACACGCAAAAATCACGCCATCACCACAACCGGCGATTCACAAGGGCCGGCGCCGCCCCTGCGACGATTTGACCGGCAAAAATTTCCCAGCCACCCGGCAGAAGATTCCCAGCCGCCCGGCAAGGCTTGCCTCGCCTTGCCGGGTCGGGCCGAACCGGGCCGGGACCAAGCCGGCTGGAGGTCAGTCGCGGAAGTTCTGGTACTGCAAGGGCTGCTCGATGCCCATCCGCTTGACCACGGCGATGGCGTCCTGCAGGTCGTCGCGCTTCTTGCCCGTCACCCGCAGCTCGTCGCCCTGGATCGAGACCTGGACCTTCATCTTGCTGTCCTTGATCCCTTTGACGATGGTCTTCGCCAGATCCTGCGCGATCCCCTGCTTGATCGTCACGGTGTGGCGCAGGGCATCACCCGCGGCGCGCTGCGGCTGCGCGGTGAAGTCCAGCGCCGCGGCGTCGAGCTTGCGGCGGGTCACATAGACGCGCAGCAGTTCCTGCATCTGCGCCAGCTTCGGCGCGTCGTCGGCCAGCAGAACGATCTCGTTCTCGGTCCGCTCCACCGTGCATTTGGAGCCCTTGAAGTCGAACCGGGTTTCGATCTCGCGGCGGACGCCGGCGAGAGCGTTGTCGATCTCGTGGACGTCCGTCTCGGACACGATGTCGAACGACGGCATGGCGGCACTCTCCCTGATAGGACTGCTGAGAAACGAATCGGGCCAACCGTAAAGAAGACGGCCGCCGCACTCAACAGCCGCTTTGCCCCCTCTGTTTCAGTGATGGGCATTTCACCGGACGGGCAGATGGAACGGCAGGGCGATTTCCCGCAACTCCTTGCCCGGCAGCAACAGGGTCGCCACCGCCCGGTCCGGCTCGAACCGCCAGCTGCGCGGATCCGTCAGGTCGGGGCCGTCGCACTCCGCCGCCAGATCGGGGCCGAGCGCCGCCCGGCAGGCGGAAATCGCAGTCGCCGGCCAGGAGGCGGTGCCGAACATCTGCGCCGGTGTCGGCACCTGCTCGCGCACAAGATCGACCGTCAGCGCCGCCGCGTAGCGGAAGCCGTTGCCCTGCACCCCTTCACCCAGGAACTGGACCGACAGCAGACCGGGGGCGACGACGTGGACATCGGCGGTCAGGACCAGCTCCGCCTCGATCCCCTCCGGCAGATCGGCCGAGCTTTCGCGGAACGAGCGGACTTCGCCCTCGACGAAACGGCGCACCGTCTCATTGAAGAACGCGGCTCCGGGCGTGGCCGGATCGGCGATCTCCGGCCGCTCGGCCCAGATATGGAGGCGGCTGCCCGGCTGCCCTTCGGTCTGCGGAACCATGCGCAGCCGTGCGCCGAGCGCCGGTGTCGAACAGATCGGCTTTCCCTCCGCCGCCCCTGTTCCGGCGCGGGCCCGGGCACAGTCGACGCTGGCCGCAGCGGCTGGATCGGCAAGGGCAAGGAGGAGCGGCAGGCAGAAGGCGGCAAGGCGGCGAAGGGCCATGATGCGGACTCCATCGCAGGGAGGCCGCTTCAGTGGAGCAAAGATAGCCCGGCCGCCGCAAGGGGGGCCGGGCTCATCGTCAGGGCAGACCGAAAGGGCACGTGTCCTGCCGCCGGTCAGTCCATCTTTTCGGCGTAGTGACAGGCCACCAGCCGCTCATCGACGGGGCGCAGCGGCGGAACCTCCGCCGAACAGCGCTCGGTGGCGAAGGGGCAGCGCTTGTGGAAGGCGCAGCCCGGCGGCGGGTTCAGCGGCGACGGCAGTTCGCCCTTCGGCACCACCCGGTCGAGGCGGAGATCCGGGTTCACCCGCGGCGTCGCCGCCAGCAGGATGCGGGTGTAGGGATGGCGCGGACGGGTGAACACCACGTCCTTGGCGCCATGCTCCACCGGCTTGCCCAGATACATCACCATCAGCGAGTTGGCGATGTGCCGCACCACGCTGAGATCGTGGGAGATGAACAGGTAGGCGAGGTTCAGCTCTTCCTGCAAATCCATCATCAGGTTCAGCACCTGCGCCTGGATCGACACGTCGAGCGCCGACACCGGCTCGTCGGCGACGACGACGCGCGGATTCAGCATCAGGGCGCGGGCGATGGCGATGCGCTGGCGCTGGCCGCCGGAGAACATGTGCGGATAGCGGTCGACCTGATCGGGGCGCAGGCCCACCTTCCCCATCATGGCCACCGCGCGGTCGCGCCGCTCGTGCTTGTCCATGGCGGTGTTGATGACCAGCGGCTCGGTCAGGATGGAGCCGACCGTCTTGCGCGGGTTCAGCGAGCCGTAGGGATTCTGGAAGACCATCTGCACCGTGCGGCGCAGCTCCTTCATCTCCGCGGCACTGCGCCCGACCACGTCGCGGCCGTCATAATGTAGTTCGCCGGAGGTCGGCGGCTCGATCATGGTGACGGAGCGGGCCAGCGTCGACTTGCCGCAGCCCGATTCGCCGACCACCGCCAGCGTCTTGCCGGCCTGGAGGCGGAAGGACACGCCGTCCAGAGCCTTCACCGTCGCCATCGGCTTGAAGGCGCCGCGCTTGACCGCATAGTGCTTGCGAAGGTCGCGGGCCTCCAGCACGACCGAATTGCCGGCCGAGGCCTCGAAGATATGGGGTTCGTTCTGGGTTTCGGTCCGGATGGTCATCACAGCGCCTCCCCGGCGGCGGGATGGCCGTCCGGCAGCGGGTAGAAACAGCGCGCGCGCCCGTCGTCCACATCGAACAGCGCCGGGCGCTCGGCCCGGCAGCGCGCGTCGGCGAAGCGGCAGCGCGGGCTGAACAGGCAGCCGGCCGGCCGGTCGGCGATGCCCGGCACCATGCCGGGAATCGTCGGCAGACGGCGCTTGCCGAGCGCCCGCTCCGGCAGCGCGTCCAGCAGGGCGCCGGTGTAGGGATGGCGCGGCCGCTCGAACAGGGACTGGACGGGCCTCGTCTCCGCCACCTGGCCGGCATACATGACGACGACGCGCTGGGCCGTCTCCGCCACCACGCCCATGTCATGGGTGATCAGGATCAGCGCCATGCCGCGTTCGCGCTGCAGCTGGACCAGCAGGTCGAGGATCTGCTTCTGGATGGTGACGTCCAGCGCCGTCGTCGGCTCGTCCGCCACCAGCAGGCGCGGGTTGCAGGCGATGGCGATGGCGATCATCACGCGCTGGTTCATGCCGCCCGACAGCTGGTGCGGGAAGGCCGACAGGCGTGTCTCCGGCGCGGGGATGCCGACCTGCTCCAGCAGCGCGATGGCGCGGTTGCGCAGCGCCTTGCCGGACAGCCCCTCATGCACCCGCAGGGTCTCCATGATCTGGAAACCGACGGTGAAGCAGGGGTTCAGGCTGGTCATCGGCTCCTGGAAGACCATGGCGACGTCCTTGCCGGTGATCTTCCGGCGCTGGGCGGCGGGCATGGTCAGCAGGTCGCGGCCGCCGAACATCATCCGGTCGGCGACGACGCGGCCGTTGGAGCCGAGCAGCCCCATCACCGCGAGAGAGGTGACGGACTTGCCGGAGCCGGATTCGCCGACGATGCCGACGACCTCGCCTTCGTCCACGGTCAGGTCGATGCCATCCACCGCGCGGAAGGTGCCGGCGCGGGTGGTGAACTCGACCGACAGGTTCTTGATGTCGAGAAGAGGCATGAGGTCAACGCTTCAGCTTGGGGTCGAGCGCGTCGCGAAGACCGTCGCCCAACAGATTGAAGGCCAGCACCGTCACCAGGATGGCGATGCCGGGCCAGGTCACGACCCAGGGGGCGCGCTGGAGGAACTGCAGCGAGGAGGCCAGCATGGTGCCCCATTCCGGCGTCGGCGGCTGCGCGCCGAGGCCGAGGAAGCCCAGCGCCGCGGCGTCCAGGATGGCGGTGGAGAAGCCCAGCGTCGCCTGCACGATCAGCGGAGCGACGCAGTTGGGCAGAACCACGATCAGCATCAGGCGCAGCGGCCCGGCCCCGGCGACGCGTGAGGCGACGACATAGTCCTTGTTCACCTCGGCCAGCACGGCGGCGCGGGTCAGGCGGGCATAGTGCGGGATCACCACCACCGACACCGCCAGCATGGCGTTCACCAGCCCCGGCCCGAGGATGGCGGCCACCACCACTGCCAGCAGCAGCGACGGCAGCGCCAACAGGATGTCCATGGCGCGCATGATCAGCACGTCGGCCATGCCGCCGAAGAAGCCGGCGACCAGCCCCAGCCCCAGCCCGACGGCCAGCGACAGGGTGACGACGATCAGGCCGATCATCATCGACAGCCGCGCGCCGTACATCAGGCGGGACATCATGTCGCGGCCGATGTCGTCGGTGCCCAGGATGTAGCTCCAGCTCCCGCCCTCCTGCCAGACCGGCGGGGTCAGGATGGCGTCGCGGTACTGGATGTCGGGGTGGTGCGGGGCGATGACGCCGGCGAAGATGGCGATCAGCGCGATCAGCGCGATCACCACCAGGCCGCCGAGCGCGCCCTTGTTCTGCTTGAAGTGATACCAGAACTCGGTCAGCGGGTGCGGCGGGCGCGACACTGTGACTGCGGATTCTGCGTTGGTCGAGGTTTCAGCGGACATGGATTGGCCTCACCGCGCGTGACGGATGCGGGGGTTGAGGACGCCGTACAGCACGTCCACCAGCAGATTGACCAGGATCACCGAGGTGGCGATCAGCAGGACGCCGCCCTGCAGGGCCGGATAGTCGCGGCGGTTGATCGACTCGATCAGCCATTTGCCGACGCCCGGCCAGGAGAAGATGGTCTCGGTCAGGATTGCGCCGCCCAGCAGCGTGCCGACCTGCAGGCCGATCACGGTCACGACCGGGATCAGCGCGTTGCGCAGCGCATGCATGCCGATGACCCGGCCGCTGTCCAGGCCCTTGGCACGGGCGGTGCGGATGTAATCCTCGCCCAGCACCTCCAGCATGGCCGAGCGCGTCATGCGCGCCACCACGGCCAGCGGCACGGTGCCCAGCACGATGGTCGGCAGGATCAGATGCGACAACGCCGAGCGGAACGCCTCGTAATCGCCGGCCATCAGCGTGTCGATCAGCATGAAGCCGGTCACCGGCTCCACGTAATAAACCAGATCCAGGCGCCCCGAGACCGGGGTCCAGCCCAGCGCGACCGAGAAGAACAGGATCAGCAGCAGGCCCCACCAGAAGATCGGCATGGAATAGCCGGTCAGGCTGGCGCCCATCACGCCATGGTCGAACAGCGACCCGCGCTTGACCGCCGCCAGGATGCCGGCCGGCAAGCCCACCAGCGTCGCGAACAGCATGGCGCAGAGCGCCAGTTCGAGCGTCGCCGGGAACAGGGTGATGAATTCGCTCAGCACCGAATTGTGGGTGACCAGCGACAGGCCGAAATCGCCGGACAGCACGTTGCCGACATAATCGAGGAACTGTTGCCAGAGCGATTGGTCGAGACCCAGTTCATGGCGGAGGGCGGCCAGCCGTTCGGGCGCGATACCCCGTTCGCCGACGCGCACCTCGATGGGGTCGCCGGGAACCAGCCGGATCAGGATGAAGGTCAGAAAGGTGATGCCGAGAAAAGTCGGAATCACCAAGCTTACCCGCGTCAGGATGAAGCGAAGCATCGACGGGTACTCGTTTTTTAAAACTACGGTGAAAACTGGAACGGAGCGCTGACTTGGCAACGCCCCGTTCCATCAGGGGCACCTGCCCCCACTCCGGCCCTTCCCCGCTTGCGCAGGGTTGGGAATGCCACTCTGTTCAAAGGGTTGGAGGCGCGGAACCCCAAGGCCTCCAACCCGGTACACCCGGCGCCGCACCCCCTTTTTGCAGGGGCGCGTCACGCATCACTTCAGGTCGACGCCTTCGAAGCGATGGATGCCGAACGGGTCCATCTTGTAGCCGACGACATTCTTGGCGAGGCCCATGTAAACCACCGAATGGGCGATGGTGTACCACGGGGCCTCTTCCTTGAAGATGACCTGCGCCTGCTCGTACAGCTTGGTGCGCGCGGCGATGTCGGTGGTGCGCTTGGCCTGGACGACGAGGTCGTCGAACTCCTTGTTGCACCACTTCGACAGGTTGTTGCCGCCCGGACGCGCAGCCTCGCAACCCAGAAGGGTGTAGAGGAAGTTGTCCGGATCGCCGTTGTCGCCGGTCCAGCCGAGCATGCCCATCTGGTGCTCGCCCTGCTGCATCCGCTTGCGGTACTCACCCCACTCGTACTGCACGATCTTCGCCTTGATGCCGACCTTGGCCAGATCGGCCTGCATCATCTCGGCGACGCGCTTGGCGTTGGGGTTGTACGGGCGCTGCACCGGCATCGCCCACAGGTCGGTCTCGAAGCCGTTGGGATAGCCCGCGTCGGCGAGCAGCTTCTTGGCGCGCTCGACGTCGTAGGGATAATCCTCGATGGCGTTGTTGTACGACCACATGGTCGGCGGGATCGGGTTCTTGGCCGGGACGCCGGCAGCCTGATAAACCGCGGCGACCGTCGCCTTCTTGTCGAGCGCCATGCTGACGGCGCGGCGGACCCGCACGTCGTCGAACGGCTTCTTCGTCACGTTGAAGGAGACGTAACCGACGTTCAGGCCTTCCTGCTCCTGGACGACGATGGAGGTGTCCTTCTTCATGCCGTCGATGTCGGCCGGATTCGGATACGGCATGATCTGGCATTCGTTGGCCTTCAGCTTGGCCAGACGAACCGCCGCATCGGGCGTGATCGCGAAGACGAGGTTGTCGAGCGGCTGCTTGCCGCCCCAATACTGCTCGAACGCCTTGTACCGGATGACGGCGTCCTTCTGGTAGGCGACGAACTGGAAGGGACCGGTGCCGACCGGAACCTGGTCCAGCTTCTCCGGCGTGCCCTTCTTCAGCAGCATCGCGCCATATTCGGCCGACATGATCGGGGCGAACGGCATGGCGAGGTTGGCCAGGAACGGCGCCTCGACCGCGTTCAGCGTGAACTTGACCGTCAGGTCGTCGACCTTCTCGATCGACTTCAACAACTTGGGCATCGCCATGTCGTTGAAGTAATCGTAGGCGCCGCCGGAGATCTTGTGGAAGGGATGATCCGGCTTCCACTGGCGCTCGAACGAGAAGATCACGTCTTCGGCGTTGGCATCGCGGGTCGGCTTGAAATCGCCGACGCTGTGCCACTTGGCACCGGCGCGCAGCTTGAAGGTGTAGACCAGCCCGTCGTCGGAGATGGTCCAGGATTCCGCCAGGCCGGGAACGACCTTGGTGCCGCCATGCTCGAACTGGACGAGATTGTTGTAGACCGGAAGAGCAACGTCGAAGCTGGTGCCGGTCGTGTTCAACATGGGGTTGAAGTTTTCGGGGCTACCCTCGGAGCAATAAACAAGGGTCTTCGCCGCCTGGGCCGGCGCCGACAGCGCCAGCGCCGCGGCCATACCAAGCCCGGCACCCAGCAGGATGCGCTTCATTCGTCTTGCCTCCCGATTCCGATTGGAGCGTATGGAAATTTGCCAGAACGCCTATGAAATAGCGCCGCCATTTGGCGCGTGCCCAAGGCGCCTGTCAACGCCTACATGCATACGTGGCTATACCGTGGCGCAGAGCACAATTCGTGGCGCCAATACGTCCGTATGGATACATTTTCGCCCCCGAAAACGAAACAGTTGCAAAGCCAACCATCCGGTTGACCGAACCGGCAGCCTCATGCCCCTGCGAATCAGGCCATGCGGGTGGGTCGCCGGGGAAATGCGCGCAGCCGATGGAGGCGGTCGGCTGCCATGCGCACCCGCCGTGAAGTCCGGCGGCAAGCCCCATGCTAGGCTGGGTTGCACCTGTGATGGAACCATTTTTCGGATACCGGTCCGGCATGCCCTTTCCGCTTCTGCCGTCCTCCCTGCGGTCCGGACCGCTGGCCGCCTACAGCCTCTACATCGTCGGGTCGGCACTGCTGGCCTCCAACCCGGTGGTCGGGCGGGCGGCGGCGCATGTGGTGCCGCCGATCGGGCTGGCCTTCTGGCGCTGGCTGATCGCCTTCCTGATCGTGCTGCCCTTCGCCCTGCCGGGCCTGCTGGCCCACCGCCACCGATTGAGGGCGCAATGGCGGCGCTATCTGCTGCTGGGCGTGCTGGGCCAGGGGATTTCGGGCGCCATCGTCTATTACGGGCTGGAGCGGACCAGCGCCACCAACGCCAGCCTGATCTATACCACCAGCCCGGCGATGATCCTGGCGCTGGCCGCGGTCTGGCTGGGCGACGCCATCCGGCTGCGGCAGATCCTCGGCATCCTGCTGGCGATGGCCGGCGTGCTGGTGATCCTGACCCGCGGCGATCTGGAGGCCTTGCGGCACCTGTCCTTCAACGGCGGCGACCTGCTGGTGCTGACCGGGGCGGTGTCCTGGTCGGTCTACACCATCCTGCTGCGGCAATCGGGCACACCCCTGCCGGTGGTCACCGCCTTCGCCGCCAATGCGCTGGCCGGCGTGCTGGTGCTGGCGCCCTTCTATGCGTGGGAGACGGTGGCGGTGCGGCCGGTCCCCGTCACCGTCTCCACCGTCCTGTCGATCGTCGCGGTGGCACTGTTCGCCTCGGTTCTGGCTCTGCTGGCCTATCAGAAGACCATCGTGATGATGGGGGCGGCGCGCGCCTCCACCGCGCTGTACGTGTCGCCGCTGTGGGCGGCGCTGGCCTCCTGGCTGATGCTGTCCGAGCCGTTGCAGGGCTTCCATCTGATGGGCGTGCTTCTGGTGCTGCCCGGCGTGATGCTCGCCACCCTGCAGGCCCGCAAGCCGGCGGCGGAACCAGCCGGCAAAGCGGCCTGAGCGGCATCGCCGGACCGGTATTGCTTGATCGCCACGGGCCGCCCTCCCATCTTGGCCGGACCTTCGCCACCCGCACCCGTCCGGCCATGACCGATACCGCCCCCACCCACTTGTTGCTCTGCGCCGACGATTACGGGCTGGCTCCCGGCGTCAACGCCTCCATCCGCGACCTGATCGCCCGGGGACGGCTGACCGCCACCTCGGTCATGAGCCTCTGCCCGCACTGGCGCAGCGGGGCGGATGCGTTGCGCGAGTTGAAGGGCAAGGCGGATGTCGGGCTGCATTTCACCCTGACCGACCAGCCGCCGCTGGGACCGATGCCGACGCTGGCGCCGGACGGGCGGCTGCCGCCGCTGGGGCGGCTGATGGGCTGGGCCTATCGCGGGAGGCTGAACGCGCCGGCGGCACGGGCGGAGATCCGTGACGAACTGTCGCGCCAGATCGCCGCCTTCACCGACGCCTGGGGCGGGCCGCCCGACTATATCGACGGCCACCAGCACATCCACCAGTTGCCGGTCGTCCGCGATGCGGTGGCGGAGGCGCTGGCCGCCTTGCCCGGCGCTTATGTCCGCCTGTGCGGCGAGCCGGTGGCGGCGGTATTGCGCCGGGGCGTGGCGGTGCCGAAGACGCTGCTGATCGGCGGGCTGGGCGGCGGGCTGAGGCGCATGGTGCGGGACCGCGGCATCCCGGCCAACGACCGCTTCGCCGGAGTCTACGACTTTGCCGGCAGCCACCCCTTCGCCGAGCTGATGTCCCGTTTTCTGGACGGGATCGGCGGCCGGACGCTGGTGATGGTGCACCCCGGCCTGCCCGACGATGAGCTGCGCCGCGTCGACACGCTGGTCGAACCGCGGCGCGCCGAATATGACTATCTGCGCGGGCCGGAGTTCGCCGCCCTGCTGGAGGCGCGCAACATCCGGCTGACCCGCTTCGCCGGCTTCTCCCGCTAGGAGCGCTACTCCGCCTCGTCCGGCTGCCAGGCGCGGCGGCGCAGCTTGAAGCGCTGGACCTTGCCGGTCTCCGTCCGCGGCAGGGCGTCGAGGAACTCCACCGCGCGGGGGTACTTGTAGGGCGCGATGTGGTCCTTGACGAAGCTTTGCAGCTCCTCCGCCAGACGCTCGTCGGGGCGGACATCGTCGCGCAGCACGACGAAGGCCTTGGGGATGGTGCCGCGCACCGGATCGGGCGCGGCGATCACCGCGCATTCCTGCACCGCGTCGTGGCTCAGCAGGATGTTCTCGACCTCCAGCCCGGAGATCTTGTAGCCGGCCGAGACGATCAGGTCGTCGGTGCGGGCGTGGTACCAGAAGAAGCCGTCCTCATCGACGTGGAAGGCGTCGCCGGTCAGGTTCCAGCCCTGCTGGACATAGCTTTCCTGGCGCGGGTCGTCGAGATAGAGGCAGCCGGTCGCCCCGCGCACCGCCAGCCGGCCGACCTGACCGGGGGAAGCCGGCGGAACTGGTCGTCCACCACCATCGCCTCATAGCCCGGCACCGGCTTGCCGGTGGAGCCCGGGCGCACATTGCCGGGCACGGCATGCAGCACGGCGTTCAGCAGCTCGGTGGTGCCCAGGCTGTCGAGGATTTCAAGCCCGGTGGCGTCGCGCCAGCCCTCGAAGGTCTGCTGCGGCAGCGGCTCTCCGGCCGAGATGCAGAGGCGCAGGCCGGACAGCCCCTTCGCCAGCGCCGGGTCGGCGGCCATGCGGCCGATCATGCCGCGATAGACGGTCGGCACGGTGAACATCACCGTCGCCTTGTGGCGGGTGGCAGCCTCGATCAGCCGGTCGGCGGTCCCGCGCTCCAGCAGGATCACCGAGGCGCCGATGCGCAGCGGGAACAGCAGCAGCCCGCCCAGCCCGTAGGCGAAGGCCAGCGTCGGCGAGCCGCAGAACACATCCTCGGCCGTCGTCCCCAGCACGGAGCGCGGCGACAGGTCGGAAATCGCCAGCAGATGGCGGTGCAGATGGGCGGCGGCCTTCGGCGTGCCGGTGGTGCCGGAGGTGAAGGCGATCAGCGCCACGTCGTCCTGCGCCGTGTCGGCGGCCTCGAAGCCGGGCGGCTTGGTGGCGATGCGGTGTTCCAGCTCGCCGTCGCGGAAGCCGACGATGCGCAGCGAGGGCAGCGCCGCCTCTTCCAGATCGTCGAGGAAATGCGTGTCGCACAGCGCCATGTCGATGGAGGCGCGCTTCAGCACGTCGGCCAGCTCGGGCGCGCGCAGCAGCGGCATGGTCGGCACCAGCACCCCGCCGGCCTTGATCACCGCCAGCCAGCAGGCGGCCAGCATCGGCGTGTTGGGGCCGCGCAGCAGGACGCGGTTGCCGGTGACCAGCCCGTAATCCTCGGTCAGCACGCGGGCGATGCGGTCGACGGTGTCGCGCATCCGGCCATAGCTCCAGACCTCGCCGTCGCCGCCGATCAGGCAGGGGCGGCCGTCCCAGCCGCGCTCGCGCCAGCCGTCGATCAGGACGGAGACCGCGTTGAGGCGCTGCGGATACTGGAGTTCCGGACGGTCGAGAATCAGGTCGGGGCGCTGTGACGGTGCCGGCAGCCGGTCACGGGTGAAGCTGTCCAAATGTCCGGATGGCGTCATGCGCTGCGTCATCTCCCCCCGTTGCAGGACGGGAAGAATGGGGCCGGCGTGATCGGTGGGCGGACCCGGCCGCCACACGCGCGGTTCAGACACGGCCATGCCATCGGCCGGCGCGAATGCGCATCCCTTCATGGGCAATGCTCCATCTCCCCCCGCAGAGGACGCATGAACACGCCTCCGTCTTATCTTTTATGATCCGACTATAGTGCCAGGGGGAGCAAGTGAGCCATGCAACGAACGAATGGTGGGTGCACCATCAATCGCCATTCGTGCCGGGGCAAGTGACTGAAAAGGCCAGTTTTTCGTTGGTAAGACGCATGATTTGGAACGAAAGTACGGGTCGGCGTACCGATCGTCAGCCGTTCTGCAGGTAAAGATCGATCTCGCCCTGCTCCATCACATGGGCGGTGCCGTGGATGATGCCGTTGGCGATCTGGATGATGCGGTGGATCATCGCGACGGAGGTCTGGCAGTCCACCCGCAGCTTGTCGGGATCGCCGCTGTCGATGTCGGTGCCGATCCGCTCCAGCGTGTGGGCGATCACCTGATGGGCCTGGGCGATGGTGTCCTCGAAAGGGCGGAGGAACTTGGACGGCACATGGCCGTAGGCCTCGATCGCCAGCTCCTTGTCGGAGAAGCCGCTGTCGCGGAAATGCTCGGCATAGCTCTTGGGCTGCCAGATGCGGCATTCCTCCAGCATGTCCGGCATGTCCGGGATCATCTCGATCAGCATCACGATTTCGTTGAAGTGATTGAGATAGTCGGTCGCCAGCAGCGTCTTTTCGGAAATGTTCGTGCCGCGCACGCGCTCCCGCCACCGGGCGAAGTCGGCCAGCTCATCCGGCGGAATGCCGTCCATCAGGGACCGATCCAACTCTTGGTCTTCCATGCACAAACCCGGACCCGATGCGGCAGCCCACGCGATACCCCGGCCGGCACAGGTCCGCCGGCCTTGAAACGGAGGGCGCGCCCAAAGACGCCATGCCCCAACCGTGTGCCGATGTCCTTAACGTTGGATTAAACGCGTTGCAAGCGCCGGCTTGTGAAAGTCCCCGATTGACAGAAGCGAGGCGGCGACATGGCCGTTATCTTGGCAGATAAAAATTCGCCGCCGGCGCCACCCGCGTGATGTCGCGGCGGCGCCCGGCGGCGACTAGGATTGGCGGTTCAGGGAGGAATCACACCATGCCGATCCCAACACCGCCGCTGACGGTTGGTTCCCAAGGGGGACGGTCGGCGGTTTGAATCGCTGCCTTGGCGAACAAGAAAAACGCGCCGGCCTGGGGGTTGGCCGGCGCGCACGAGGATCGGGAACACTCGCCTCGCCCTCGCACGGCAGCGGAAAGACCGATGCCGGAGGGCAAAGACAGAGTGGGCTTGTAAGCCTTTCCGAACGGTTAAGTCCGCCCCTCCGGCATCCCTAATGCCATGCCGGTCATAGGCCGCCCGCAAGGCCGGGCGGGCGACATCCGGCCTTGCTTCATATTATGCATACTGAGTAACCCGTTGTCGGTATCTCGAATAAATCTTTCGGGTTCACTCCCGTTAGGCCGCGGACTGCGCCATATGAACTCCACCGCTGCAGCTCGGGATGAGTCAGTCTGCTGATCGAAGCAGCGGCGATGGCGTCGTGATCCCCGGCAGGGCCGCCCAGGCGGTCCGGTCGCCGGATTTCAGCGCCGGACATGCGGACCGGGAACAGGCGCCCGGAAGAGATCGAGTTGCACCGGCCGTATCCGGGATCCCGGAAACGGCATATCGGGTGGATGCCAGGAACACGCGCCGCAGAAAGGCACGGGGAGAGAGATGGAGCAGTACACCGGTCACTTCATGCAGCATTTGCCCTACCTGCGCCGTTACGCCCGCGCGCTGACCGGGACGAACGGGCGGGGGGACGCCTTGGTGACCCGCACCCTGGAATGGTATCTGGAGGCGGACGAGGCTGAGAACGGCCGTGGCGACGACACGTCGCGCGGCCCGCTCTATCGCCATCTGCACAAACTGCAGGACGAAGACGGCTCGCCCCCCGCGGTCGCGCCCTATCATCCGGTGGAATCGGCGCTGATGACGCTGGCGGAGACCGACCGCCGGCTCTACCTGCTGGTCAATCTGGAGGATCTGCCGGTCGGCGAGGCCGCCGCCGTTCTGGGCATCGCCCCGGAAGATGCGATGGAGCGGCTGACCCACGCCCGCGAGCGTGTCCGTGCCCGGCTGACCGCCACCATCCTGATCGTCGAGGACGACGCCATCATCGCCTACGATCTGGCGGAAACGGTGCGCGGCATGGGCCACATCGTCTGCGGCAACGCGGCGACGATGGACGAGGCGCTGTCGCTGGCGGCGGAACACCGGCCGACGCTGGCCCTGATGGACATCCGGCTGGCCGACGGCGACAACGGGCTGGAAGTGGCGCGCGAGCTGCGGGCCCGCCGCTTCCTGCCGGTGATCTTCGTCACCGCCTTCCCGGACGATCTGGCCAAGCACGGGCTGGAGCATCTGGGCCCGGTGATTCCGAAGCCCTTCACCCGCGACCAGATCGAACAGGCGATCACGCGGGCCGTGTTCATGCCGCAGCCGGAAGATGCCCGCGAGGCGGCGCAGCCCCATTGAGGGGCGGCACCGCTTCACTCGGGAGGCTTTAGCGGAAGACCACCGTCTTGTTGCCGTTCAGCAGCACACGATGCTCCACGTGGTAGCGGACGGCACGGGCCAGCACGATGTTCTCGATATCACGCCCGATGGCCACCAGGTCGTCGGGCGTCATCGTATGGTCGACACGCTCCGCCTCCTGCTCGATGATCGGGCCTTCGTCGAGGTTGGACGTGACATAGTGCGCGGTGGCGCCGATCAGCTTCACGCCACGGGCATGGGCCTGGTGGTAGGGCTTGGCGCCCTTGAAGCTGGGCAGGAAGCTGTGGTGAATGTTGATCACCCGGCCGGCCATCCGCTCGCACAGCGCGCCGGACAGCACCTGCATGTAGCGGGCGAGCACCACGAGGTCGATTTTCTCCTCGTCGACGATCTCCAGCAGGCGGGCTTCCTGCTGCGCCTTGTTGTCGGACGCGACCGGCAGATGGTGGAACGGGATGTTGTGCCACGCCGCCAGCTGATAGAAATCGCGGTGGTTGGAGACGATGGCTGGGATCTCGATCGGCAGATAGCCGGTGCGGTAGCGGTACAGAAGGTCGTTCAGGCAGTGGCCGAACTTCGACACCATGATCAGCACGCGCGGGCGGCGCCGGGCGTCGTGGATCTTCCAGGTCATGCCGAAGCGCTCGGCCACCTGCGCCGCAAAGTCTGCTTCCAGCTGCGCCTTGGTCTGCCCGGCCGGGTTGCCGTTGAAGCTGACGCGCATGAAGAACAGGCCGGAAATGCGGTCGCCGAACTGCGCGCTGTCGATGATGTTGCAGCTCCGCTCCGCCAGGAAGCCGGACACCGCGAAGACGATGCCGACGGTGTCGGGGCAGGAAACGGTGAGGATATAGTCGGAGCCGGTCTCAGACATCGCGCGTCCACCATGGCGTACAGCAAGAAAAGGGGGAGGCTTCCCTAGCACGAACGCCGCGATGTTGCACCCGCTTCATGAGCGACTGTGCACATGGCTGTACCGTCAAGCGCGTGTGCCGCCGATGCCGGGCGGTCCACACCGCTCTGGAATCGCCGGACCGGCGGTGCGACAATCGGCGACGGCGGCCGGGCCAGGCCGGCGGAGGAAGACGGGGTCGACCATGGCATCCGGCGGCAAGATCATCGGTGAATACACCAAGGGCAAGGTCGACAAGCTGATGACGGCGGATGCCGCCGACAGCAGCCGCAGCCAGCGCATCCGCCATTTTCTGGAAAACATGGATGCCGCGATCCTGGAAGCCAACTGCGAGGTCATCGGCCGCGAATTGCCGAACCTCAACCGCGACTCCTTCCTGCGGATGGCGGTGCGGGTGGCGGAACTGCGCGCCGACTATATCCGTGCCGGCCTGAAGATGACGGAGTCCCGCCACCCGGACGCTGCCGCCGTCGCGGACCTCGCCCGCCTGCGCGCGGCCTACGAGCAGATGCTGGCGGTTTACGAGGCCGCGGAGCGGGTGATCGAACGCGGATACGCCAAGCTGGGGTAAGACGCCGGGGTTTCGCCCTTTTCCCTGGAAACAAGACTTCGGAAACAAAAATCCCCTTCCCCGCGATCCGGCGGAGAAGGGGGCGCGACCCGTCGGTCACAAAATTCAGTGGCGACCTATCCAAAAGACGCCGGTCGGCCAAAGCCGTGGCCGGGGTCAGACGTCGTGGAAATGTTCCAACTCACGACGCAGGCTGGTGGCCTCCTGTTGCAGGCCGACGATCCGGCGGACGTCAGGACTCTGCTGCTGCTCTTCGCGTTCGAGCTTGTCCTCGATATCGCGCTGCTCTTGCCGGATGATGTTGAACAGTGCTTTCCTCAACATCGACACCTCCCGAGCTGATCGCTAAAATTTTAGCGCTTTTTCAATTCGCCTTCAAGCAACCAATGACCTCTGTCGAATCCTCGGCACGTCAAGTCTGCGCCGGTTACCGAATGCCCACAAATATTCAGAAACGGTAATCTGGCCGGCCTTGACAATACTTTTGCGCCGCCGCATTGGTTAATGATTCAGGCTAGATGAACGGATGGCACGGCTTGGTGCCGATGACTTCCCTCCTTTGCAGCACGGTATTTTTGGCCATGGATCGACGACAGCTGCTTGGGCTCGGGCTCAGCAAGCTTTGGTTAACCGCCTTCGGCGCCGCCGGCCTGGCGCTGGCCCAGCCGTTGGGTTCGGGCAGCGCCCAGGCGTCGGGCCGGCAGCCCGACCGCAAACCGGCCGGCGGCACATCGTCGCGGTCGCGGCTGGTGATGCTCGATCCCGGCCATGGCGGCAACGATCCCGGCGCCATCGGCACCCGCGGCACCTTCGAGAAGGAGGTGACGCTGGACATCGCCCGCGACGTGGCGCGCATCCTGGCGGAGCGGCATGGCGTCGCCGCCAGGCTGACGCGGCGGGACGACCGCTTCCTGGCGCTGGACGACCGGGTTGCGCTGACGCGCGAGGCCGGGGCCGACCTGTTCGTGTCGATCCACGCCGACAGCGCCCCCAATGCGGACGCCCGCGGCCTGTCCGCCTACATCCTGTCGGAAAAGGCATCGGACTCCTTCGCCTCCCGCCTCGCCCAGCAGGAGAACCAAGCCGACCGCTTCGGCAAGCCGGGGGCGGTCGGCGGCGGCCGGATCGTCAAGGACATCCTGATGGACCTGACGGCGCGCCACACCCGCCATGCCTCGCTGGCCGCCCGCCAGATCCTGGTGGAGGGGGCGGGCAAGGAGCTGCGCCTGCTCGAGAACCCGATGCGGGCGGCCAATTTCGCGGTGCTGAAGGCGCCGGACGTGCCGTCGGTTCTGGTGGAAACCGGTTTCCTGTCCAATCCCAGGGACGAGGAAATCCTGCGCGACGCGACCGCCCGGCGGGTGGTTTCCCGCGTCCTGGCCCGTGAAATCGCCGGCGTGCTTTCCAGCCCAGCTTTCGCCTGATTTCACACCGAAACTGCATGAGGCGCTGCGGCGGATTTTCTGCCGCGGCCACTCCTTCGCACTCGCAGCGACTGCAACATCCGTGCATCACATCGGGACAAAGTGACGATGACTGGTGAAAGCCTCGAATTTCCCCATTGCAAAGACCGTTCCGCCGTGACTTTTTCCGGCCGCGCGCCGATTCCGCCCGGCGCTGGCCACGCAGGCGAAGGGAGGCACACTGTGACGGGTTCGAGCCGCCTTTGGACAGTCTTCGCGCTCGCCTGCACCGCCGGTGTCTCGCTGGCCGGCTGCGGGCCGCTGGTGCTGGGTGCCGCGGGCGGGACCGCCGTCGTGGCAACGCAGGAGCGCGGCTTCGGCGGCTTCGTCAGCGACACGGAAATCCGCGCCCGCATCAACTCGCTGTGGCTGCAGCATTCCATCGACCTGACCAACCGCATCGGGCTGACCGTCGATCAGGGCCGCGTCCTGCTGACCGGCCGCGCCGCCGACGCGCAGATGCGGCTCGACGCGGTGCGCCTCGTCTGGCAGGCGCAGGGCGTGAAGGAAGTCATCAACGAAATCCAGATCGACAACGGGTCCAGCATCCTGGACACCGCCCGCGACACCTGGATTTCGACCCAGATCCGCAGCCGCATCACCTTCGATGCGGATATTCATAGCCAGAACTACAGCATCGATACCGTCGATGGCGTTGTCTATCTGATGGGTGTCGCGGCGTCACAGGAAGAGCTGGACCGCGCGCTCCAGCACGCCCGGTCGGTGCCCAACGTCCAACGCGTCGTCAGCTACGTCCGTCTGCTCCCGAACCCAAACATCCAGGGTTGAACCCCGACCGCCATGGCCTCCGCCCTATCCCGTGTCCTCGCCGTTCTCCGCACCGCAGCCGTCGCCGCAGCCTTGAGCCTGCCGGCGGCGTTCGCGGCCGGTCCCGCTCCGGCGCAGGACGCGGCGGTACAGGCCGCACAGGACATGGCCGGGCAACCGGATGGGGCGAAGCAGACCGTGCTGGCGCTGGACCAGGACGGCGGCGGGGCGGACAACCCGGCCGCCGGCACGCCGGGCCCGGCCAACCGCCTGTTCGTCCAGGCCTTGCAGCTGATCCGTCAGGCCGACAACACCTATGACGTCGCCGAGGAGGGCCGCCTGCTGAAGGAGGCGGACAAGCTGTTCAACGACATCGTGACGAAGTATCCCGACAGCCCGCTGGCGGTTCAGCTCGTCACCAACCAGTTCGTCGGCGATTTCGACTTCTACGAATTCCGCTCGCGCATCCGCGCGCTGGTCTGCAACGACCAGCTCAACAGCCTGTGCTTCCTCCACCGCATCGGCGAGATGCTGCCGCCGGTTGAGACGCCGATCAACGCGGCGCGCTGGGACTGGCTGTCGCTGGCCGTCGCCTACCAGCAGCTGGGCGACACCGGCCGCGCCAAGGAGATCATGGCGCCCTTCGTCAGCGCGGTCCGCCGCGGCGGCGTCGCCGACAGCTCCGGCCAGGATCTGTTCGTCGCCCGCGCCCTGTCGCTGATGGGGCAGTCGCCGCTGGCACTCGACATCACCCGGCAGATCAACGACTGCTCGACCCGCATCTACAACATCGCCGACATCGCCAAGGCGGCGGCGTGGCGCGGCGACAGCGGCCTGACCAACGCGCTGGCCGACGAGGCCAAGAGCTATGCCTCCAGCCACAATTGCGCCTGGGAGCTGGGGCTGGTCGCCCAGACGCTGCTGCGCGCCGGCAAGGAGGCGCAGGCCCGCACCCTGTTCCTGAACACGGTCGAGACGCAGTTCTCCAAGTTCAAGGAAACCCGCGGCGACTGCTGCCCGCCGGAACTGGCGGTGGCGGCAGCCGACATCGGCGAGCCGAAGCTGGCGCTGGGCCTGCTCAGCACCGTGCAGGACGAGAATCCCTGGACCATCCCGGCGGTGCTGGGGCGGCTGGCCAAGCGCGGCGAGGCGGGCATGGCGGTCGCCTACGCCGATCAGGTGGCGGACATCGACACCCGCGGCGAGGCCTATGCCGAGTTGATCGAGGCGGCGATGAAGCGCGGCGAGCCGGCCATCGCCAACGACCTCATGAACCGCCTGAACAAGCTGACTGACGAGGCCGCCGGCCGCCGCCCCGGCCTGCTGGCGCAGCGGGCCAAGGCGGAGAAGGCCTTCTACAACGACGACCGCTGGCGCCGGACCTTCCAGCTGGCGATCAACGCGGCGGAGAAGGCCAGCAACTTCGTCCGCCGCGACATCGGCGCCCCGCTGCTGGCCGCGCTGGTCCGCATCGAGACCGGACTGCCGATGCTGGATTGAGGGTGCAGCGACCTCTTGAGATTCCCCTCTCCCCAGGGGGGAGAGGGGATTGCTGGATCTGAGAGAGCTTCCGCTCACCCCACCGCCAGCACCAGCTTGCCGACATGCTGGTTGCTTTCCATCAGCCGGTGGGCGTCGGCGGCTTGTGCGAGCGGGAAGACCTCGTGGACGACCGGCTTGACCGTGCCGGCGGCCACCAGCGGCCAGACGCGGGCCTTCAACTGTTCGGCCACCGCCTGCTTGTAGGCGATGGGCCGCGCCCGCAGGGTCGAGCCGGTCAGCACCAGCCGCTTGGTCATGACGGGGAAGAAGTTCACATTGGCCGTCGCCCCCCGGACGAAGCCGATGCAGACATAGCGGCCCTCGACCGCCAGAGCGTCGATGCTGCGGGCGACGTAATCGCCGCCGACGATGTCCAGCACCACATTGACGCCGACACCGCCGGTCACTTCCTTGACCACCGCGACGAAATCCTCCTCGGCATAGTCGATGGCGCGTTCGGCACCCAGCCGGACGCAGGCAGCGCATTTCTCCGCCCCGCGGGCGGTGGCGAAGACCCGCGCGCCGAAGGCCGCTCCCAACTGGATCGCCGTGGTGCCGATGCCCGACGTGCCGCCATGGACCAGCAGCGCCTCGCCGGGCTGGAGCGCGCCGCGCTCGAACACGTTCGACCAGACGGTGAAGAAGGTTTCCGGCAGGGCCGCCGCCTCGGCCATCGACAGGCCGTCGGGGATCGGCAGGCATTGCGCCGCCGGCACCACGCAATACTCGGCATAGCCGCCGCCGGCCAGCAGGGCGCAGACCGGATCGCCGATGCGCCAGCCCTCCACCCCCTCGCCCAGCGCATCGACAATGCCGGCGACCTCCAGGCCGGGGATGTCGGTGATGCCCGGCGGCGGGTTGTACTTGCCGAGCCGCTGGAGCACGTCCGGCCGGTTGACGCCGGCGGCCTGGACGGCGATGCGGATCTCGCCGGGTGCGGGATCGGGAACCGGGCGGCGCGCCGGGACCAGCACCTCCGGCTTGCCGGGCTGGCTCACCTCGATTGCCGTCATCAGTCTTGAGTCTGCCATTCGGATCACTCCCCTGCCCTGTTCTTGTGAAAGATTTGGGGGGCACTGTGTCGTCGCGGCGGACGGCCAGTCCACGCGGCGATGGATCCGATTTCGCCCTGCGGAAAAGTCAAAAAAATGGCCGTGCTGCACACAGCACGGCCAGTCTCCGAGAGAAGCGCGAACATGCAAAACAACACATCCGCCCGATGAGAAAGGAACGCCTTTCCCGAGACAGACAATCGCACGGGTCCCGCTGATTTTCCCGAGAAAAAAGACGCTTTTCCATTCCGTGGAAACGCCTCTTTTCTCAAGAAAAGGGCCGCATCCCGTGAGGAATGCGGCCCTGAGTGCGCCAGGGAGGAATGCCAACGTGCACCACCTGCCGTCAGCTCTTGGCGTTCTCTTGCTCTAGGCGTCTGCTTGCCCCTTGTGAGGAACGGGTCAGTTGGGAACCGGCACGCGGCCGCCCAGCTCCTGCGTCACCGCCGCGGCGGCGCGCTTGACCATCTCGCCCAGGGCGCGCAGCCGCGCGTCCTCGATGCGCCGGCTGGAGCCGGACAGCGACAGGGCCCCCATCACACGGGAATTCTCGTCGAAGATCGGAGCGGCGACACAGCGCAGGCCGGACACCCGCTCCTCCTGGTCCAGGGCATAGCCGCGGGTGCGGACCAGCGTCAGGTCGCGGTACAGCGCCGGCAGCGACGACAGGGTACTGCGGGTGAACTGGCGCATGCCGCGCTGGGTAACGATGGTCTGCACCTTGGTCTCGGGCATGCCGGCCAGCAGCGCCTTGCCGACGGCGGAACAGTGCAGCAGCGTGCGGTCGGCCTGCGGCACCGCGACCTGGGCGGCACGGGGACCGCCGACGCGGGCCAGATAGAGCGCCTCGCCATTCTCCTCGACCGCCAGATTGACGATCTCGCTGCTCTCCTCCATCAGGCGGCGCATGCGGGGGCGGGCGACATCGACCAGATTGCGGGTTTTCAGAAAGTTGGCGCCGGTCATGTAGGCCTGCACGCCGACCACCCAGCCGCGCGCGCTCTGGTCGAAGCGCACATAGCGCTCGTACTGCAGCGTCGTCAGCAGGCGGTGGGTGGTGGAGGGCGACAGGTTCGCGGCCTCCGACAGCTCGGTCAGCGTCATCGGACCGTCGTTGGAACCCAGGATCGTCAGGATGTTCAGGGCGCGGCACAGCGACTGGACCACTTGGCCGCGCTCGGCCTTGGCCTCCTTGCCGTTGTCGTTCTTCACCCGCGGCGTCTCGATGATCGCGGTCTTGATGATTGCCGCGGCGCCCTCGCTGGGGTCGTCGTGGATGATGCGGCGGGCCAGGATGCTGTTTTGGGCTTGCGCTTTCATGTCCCATCTCCCTCGGGGTCCGGCGCGTTGGTTGCGCCTGTCTGTTGCGGCTGATGGCGTGAGTGACAGAAGGCTTGGCTAAGGCCGCGGGACCGTCGCGGACGGCGGTCCCGCGGGGGACTGGTTACCCTTTGAAAATCGACTGCATGGTGGAGCCCAGGCTGGCGGGGCTGTCGGCGACGGCGATGCCGACCGACTTCATGAAGTCGATCTTGAAGTCGGCGGTGTCGTTGCCGCCGGAGATCACCGCACCGGCATGGCCCATGCGGCGGCCCGGAGGAGCCGTGCGGCCGGCGATGAAGCCGACGACCGGCTTCTTGGTGCCCGAGGCCTTGATGAACTCGGCGCCGCGGACTTCGGCGTCGCCGCCGATCTCGCCGATCATGATGATGCCCTCGGTCTCCGGGTCCTTCACGAACAGCTCCAGGCTGTCGACGAAGTTGGTGCCGTTGACCGGGTCGCCGCCGATGCCGATGCAGGTGGTCTGGCCGAGGCCGGCCGCCGTGGTCTGCGCCACCGCTTCATAGGTCAGCGTGCCGGAGCGCGAGACGATGCCGATCTTGCCGCGCTTGTGGATGTGGCCCGGCATGATGCCGATCTTGCACTCGTCCGGCGTGATGATGCCGGGGCAGTTCGGGCCGATCAGGCGGGTGGCCGAACCGCTGAGCGCGCGCTTGACGCGGACCATGTCCAGCACCGGGATGCCCTCGGTGATGCAGACCACCAGCGGGATCTCGGCGTCGATGGCTTCCAGGATCGCGTCGGCCGCAAACGGCGGCGGCACGTAGATCACGGAGGCGTTGGCGCCGGTCTTCTCGACCGCCTCGGCGACGGTGTCGAAGATCGGCAGGTCGAGGTGCTTGGCCCCGCCCTTACCCGGCGTGACGCCGCCGACCATCTTGGTGCCGTAGGCGATGGCCTGTTCGGAATGGAAGGTGCCCTGGGCTCCGGTGAAGCCCTGGCAGATCACCTTCGTGTTCTTGTCGACGAGAACAGCCATGTTACGCGGCCTCCTTCTTCACGGCGGCGACGATCTTCTTGGCTGCGTCGTCCAGATTGTCGGCGGACAGGATCGGCAGGCCGGATTCGGCCAGGATCTTCTTGCCGAGCGCGACATTGGTGCCTTCCAGGCGCACCACCAGCGGCACATGCAGCTTCACGTCGCGCGCCGCGGCGACCACACCCTCGGCGATCACGTCGCAGCGCATGATGCCGCCGAAGATGTTGACCAGGATGCCTTCGACCGCGCTGTCGGACAGGATCAGCTTGAAGGCCGCGGTGACGCGCTCCTTCGTGGCGCCGCCGCCGACATCGAGGAAGTTGGCCGGCTCGGCACCGTACAGCTTGATGATGTCCATGGTCGCCATCGCCAGGCCGGCGCCATTGACCATGCAGCCGATGTTGCCGTCGAGCTTGACGTAGTTCAGCTCGTGCTTGGCGGCTTCGATCTCCGCCGGGTCTTCTTCCGCCTCGTCGCGCAAGGCGGCCACGTCCTTGTGACGGAACAGGGCGTTGTCGTCGAAGTTCATCTTGGCGTCGAGCGCCAGGATGTCGCCCGAGCCGGTGACGATCAGCGGGTTGATCTCGACGATGGCGCAGTCAAGATCCACGAAGGCCTTGTAGGCGGCCTGGATGAACTTGGCGGCGGCGCCGACCTGCTTGCCTTCCAGGCCGAGCGCGAAGGCGACCTTGCGGGTGTGGTAGCCCTGGATGCCGGTGGCCGGGTCGACCGCGACCTTGACGATCTTCTCCGGCGTGTTGTGGGCGACCTCTTCGATCTCCATGCCGCCTTCGGTTGAGGCGATGATGGTGACGCGGCCGGTGCCGCGGTCGGTCAGCAGGCCGAGGTACAGCTCGCGCTTGATGTCGGCGCCTTCCTCGACATAGAGACGCTTGACCTCTTTGCCGGCCGGGCCGGTCTGCTTGGTCACCAGGACGCGATTGAGCATCTCGGCGGCATTGGAGGCGACCTCCTCGACCGACTTGACGACGCGGACGCCACCCTTGCCGCCCGGATTGTCCTGGAACCGGCCGGCGCCGCGGCCACCGGCATGGATCTGCGACTTCACCACCCAGACCGGACCGCCGAGTTCGCGGGCGACCGATGCAGCCTCTTCCGGGGTGAAGGCCACGCCGCCGCGCGGAACGGCGACGCCGTACCCCCGCAGCAGATCCTTGGCCTGATATTCGTGAATGTTCATGGTTTTCGTCTCTGTCCCAGTCGGGAATTGTCTTTTGGAGACCGCGGGGAGCCGGAAATTCTTCGGCTGACGGGCGGCGGATTTTTAAAAGTCCGGGCTTCGGCTCCCGCTTCGGCTCTTGAGCGACCGGGAAGGGGACGGTCGGGAAGAGGGGAAGCGGGTTTTTTAAAAATCGGCAGGCTTTTCAAACATCGGGTGCCGGTCCTCCCCCACCCTCTCCCGCCGAAGCGGAGAGGGTGGGGGAAGAAGGCGGAGACTGTTACTCCGCCGCCAGCCTCTCGACGACGCCGATGGCGCCGCTGTCACGGATCTCGACGATTTCACGCTCGCCGAACCCCAGGACGTCGCGCAGGATTTCGTCGGTGTGCTCGCCCAGCAGGGGGGAACGGGTGACTTCCGTCGGGCTGTCGGACAGCTTGATCGGGTTGCCGACCGTCAGGTAGCTGCCGCGGGTCGGATGCTCCACCTCGACCAGCGTGCCGGTTCTCGTAGAGCGACTTGTCCTCGGCGATTTCCTTCATCGACAGGATCGGGCCGCAGGGAATGTCGTATTTGTTGAGAAGGTCCATGACCTCGAACTTGGTCAGGGTCTTGGTCCACTCCTCGACGGTGCCGAAGATCTGCATCAGGCGCGGCAGGCGGGCCACCGGGGTGGCGTAGTCGGGATCGGTGATCCACTCTTCCTTGCCGATGACCTTGCAGATCGACTTCCAGACCGGGGCCTGGGCGATGAAGTAGATGTAGGCGTTGGGATCGGTCTCCCAGCCCTTGCACTTCAGGATCCAGCCCGGCTGGCCACCGCCCGACGCGTTGCCGGCACGCGGCACCGTGTCGCCGAACTCGCCGTTCGGGTATTGCGGGTATTCCTTCATCGGCCCGTGGGCCAGACGCTGTTGGTCGCGCAGCTTGACGCGGCACAGGTTCAGCACGGCGTCCTGCATGGCGGCCAGCACCTTCTGGCCGCGGCCGGTCTCCTTGCGCTGGTAGAGTGCGGTGACGATGCCGAGCGCCAGATGCAGGCCGGTGCCGCTGTCGCCGATCTGGGCGCCGGTGACCATGGGCGGGCCGTCGTCGAAACCGGTGGTCGAGGCCGCACCGCCCGCACATTGGGCGACATTCTCGTACACCTTGCAGTTCTCGAACGGCCCGGGGCCGAAGCCCTTCACCGACGCGACGATCATCGCGGGGTTCAGTTCCTGGATACGCTCCCAGGTGAACCCCATGCGATCGAGCACGCCGGGGGCGAAGTTTTCGACCATCACGTCGCAGGTCTTGATCAGCGCCTCCAGCACCTCCTTGCCCTTGGGCGTCTTGGTGTCGAGGGTGATGGACCGCTTGTTGTGGTTCAGCATGGTGAAATACAGGCTGTCGACGTCCGGCAGGTCGCGCAGCTGGCTGCGGGTGATGTCACCCTCGCCCGGCCGTTCGACCTTGATGACGTCGGCGCCGAACCAGGCGAGCAACTGGGTGCAGGTCGGTCCCGACTGCACATGCGTGAAGTCGAGAATCCGCACGCCCTGAAGTGCCTTGCCCATGTATTTCTCCCCCTGCTTCTTAAGTCGTGTCGGTCGGCGTTTGTTTTTAGGACGGCATCTTGCGGACCGAGCTGGTCGGATTGAGGCTGCCGATGTTGCCGCTTTCGGTGCCGGCGGCCGGGTCGATGACGGCGTTGATCAGGGTCGGACGGCCGCTGTCCATCGCCTCGTTGACAGCGCGGTACAGCTCGTCCGGGTTGGTGACATGGACGCCGACGCCGCCGAAGGCTTCCATCATCTTGTCGTAACGGGAGCCGGGGACGAAGACCATCGGCGACGGGTCGACGCCGCCGGTCGGGTTGACGTCGGTCCCGCGATAGATGCCGTTGTTGTTGAAGATGACGATGCAGACCGGCAGGTTGTAGCGGCAGATCGTCTCCACCTCCATGCCGGAGAAGCCGAAGGCACTGTCGCCCTCGACGGCCAGAACCGGCTTGCCGCTCTCCACCGCCGCGGCGACGGCATAGCCCATGCCGACGCCCATCACGCCCCAGGTACCGACGTCGAGGCGCTTGCGCGGCTCGTACATGTCGATGATGCCGCGGGCCAGATCGAGGGTGTTGGCGCCCTCGTTGACCAGCATGGCGTCGGGGCGCTCCTTGATGACGCGACGCAGGGCGCCCAGCGCACCGTGGAAGTTCATCGGCGACGCGTTGCTCATCAGCTTCGGCGCCATCTTGGCAACGTTCTGCTCACGCTTGGCCGCGACGGTGGCCATCCAGTCGGTCGGCGGGGTCAGGCCGCCGTCGATGCCCTTCAGCATCACTTCCATGACCGACGCGATGTCGCCGACCAGCGGAGCATGGATTTCGACGTTGCTGTCCATCTCCCGCGGCTCGATGTCGACCTGGATGAACTTCTTGGAGCCGGGCTTGCCCCAGGTCTTGCCCTTGCCGTGCGACAGCAGCCAGTTCAGCCGCGCGCCGACCAGCATGACCACGTCGGCTTCCTGCAGCACCAGCGAGCGGGCGGCACCGGCCGACTGCGGATGGGTGTCGGGCAGCAGGCCCTTGGCCATGCTCATCTGCAGGAACGGAATGCCGCTCTTCTCGACGAAGGAGCGGATGGTCTCGTCGGCCTGGGCATAGGCGGCACCCTTGCCGAAGATCACCAGCGGACGCTTGGCGCCCTTCAGCAGGTCGAGCGCGCGGTTGACCGCCTCGGCCGACGGATACTGCGCCGGGGTCGGATCGACCACCTTGACCAGCGACTTCGCACCTTCCGCGGCGTCCATCACCTGCGAGAACAGCTTGGCCGGCAGGTCGAGATAGACGCCGCCCGGACGGCCCGACACGGCGGCGCGGATGGCACGCGCCACGCCGATGCCGATGTCCTGGGCGTGCAGGATGCGGAAGGCGGCCTTGCACAGCGGCTTGGCGATGGCCAGCTGGTCCATCTCCTCATAGTCGCCCTGCTGGAGATCGACGATCTCGCGCTCCGACGAGCCGCTGATCAGGATCATCGGGAAGCAGTTGGTGGTGGCGTTCGCCAGCGCGGTCAGGCCGTTCAGGAAGCCCGGCGCCGACACCGTCATGCAGACGCCCGGCTTCTTCGTCATGAAGCCGGCGATGGCGGCGGCGTTGCCGGCATTCTGTTCGTGGCGGAACGAGACGACCCGCATGCCCTCGGCCTGCGCCATGCGCAGCAGGTCGGAGATCGGAATACCGGGGACGACATACAGGTTGTTGATGTCGTTGAGCTTGAGCGCGTCGATGACGAGCTGGAAGCCGTCGGTCAGCGCCGGCGCGTCTTCGACAACAGATGCTTCCGTGGCCTGGTTCTTAGTGATCGTTGCAGCCGCAGTAGACATATGGGTGACTCCTCCCCGAGGCTCCAAAAAGGTTCAAAGTTGGTTAGTCGAGGAAGGCGCAATGCCGTTCCACGTACTGTGCGAGACCGAGCGTGTGTTCCCGGACGCGGCGTTCCGCGAGATCGGCATCGCGGGCGGCAAGCGCCTCGATGATGTCCCGATGCTCGTGGATGGACTGGTCGGCACGGTCGCCGAGGCCCATCGTCGCGCGGCGGATCGCACGCATATGGATGAAGAAGCGGTCGGTCAGGTCCGAGATCAGCGCGGAGCCCGAAGCCTGGACGATGCTTTGATGGAAGACGATGTTGGCGTCGGAATACTCCGCGACATGTTCCGCCAACTCGGCTTTCGTGTATTTGTCGAACGCGGCGTGCAGGAGTTCCAGCTTCTCCGTGGTGGCGTTTTCGACGAACAGGCGTGCCGCCATGCCTTCCAGGGCGGCACACACCGTGATCATCTCCACCAGTTCGGCCTTCGTCTTGCGCACCACGAAGATCCCGCGCCGCGGTTGGGAGCGGATGAACCCCTCCTGTTCCAGCAGCGCCATCGCTTCGCGCACCGGGGTGCGGCTGACACCCAACGCCTCGCACAGACGGCGTTCGTCCAACCTGATCTCGTTGCTCTGGCCGTAGATGTTCATCTGCGTGATGGCCTGTCGCAGCGATTGGTAGGCCTTGGCCTTGAAGCTCATCCCCTGTTCGAGGGGTTCGACACTGAATCTTTCCCGGTTCATCACGTTTCCGACCCTTTGCGCGCCGACGCCATCGGCGCCGCTTGTTGTCGTGAGCGTTGTTCGTGCGAGCGTTCGGACGATCGCCCTTGGCCCTTGGTACTGAGTGGCGCGTCGTTTTTGAATTATCGATACGGTATACCAGATGCCAGACACCCGCAAGGCCAATTGCGGGCACCTCGAACTATTTCTGCTGCCGACGGAGTTGCGGTCGATTCTGTTCGATTTTTCTGGCTATTGCGCGGTAATCGCCCTAATTTGACCCTTCAGGATCGCTCATAGCGAAGGAACCCGCGCATGGCCGAAACCCAGCATCTGGCCGGGGCCGCAGACAAGTCACCCGCCGGCGCGGCGGAAGAGGCGTCGGATCCGAACTTCATGACCTCGCTGGCGCGGGGATTGTCTGTGATTCGCGCCTTCACCGAGCGCGAGCCGAACCTGACCATCGCCGACATCGCCAAGATCACCGGCCTGCCGCGGGCGGCGGCTCGGCGCTGCCTGCTGACGCTGATGCAGCTGGGCTATGCCGGGTCGGACGGCCGGACCTTCCATCTGAAGCCGAAGATCCTGGCGCTCGGCTATTCCTTCCTGTCGTCGGCCCCGCTGGCGACGATCCTGGATCCGCTGATCGAGCAGGTCAGCGGGGCGGTGCAGGAATCCTGCTCCGCCGCCGTCCTGGACGAGGACGACGTCGTCTACATCGCCCGTGCGGCGACCAAGCGGATCATGTCGGTCGGGCTGAATGTCGGCAGCCGCCTGCCGGCCTACTGCACCTCGATGGGGCGGGTCCTGCTGGCGGCGCTGCCGGAGGCGGAGCTGAACGCCTATCTGGCGCGGGTGCCGCTGAAGCCCTTCACCGAACGGACGATCACCGCTCCCGACGCGCTGAAGCGCGAGCTGGAGCGGGTGCGCGACCGCGGCTTCTCGCTGGTCGACCAGGAACTGGAGCTGGGGCTGCGCTCCATCGCCGTGCCGATCAGCACCGCCGCCGGCGGGGTGGTGGCGGCGATGAACATCAGCGCCCAGGCCGCCCGCGTCACCTGCCCGGAGATGGAGGTGCAGTTCCTGCCCCACCTGCACCGCGCAGCGGAGGAGGCGCGCGTGCTGCTGGTGCGCTCGCGCGGGGTGTGAGGCTCAGCGCGCCCGGATCAGCATCTCTTCCAGATTGCGGTTGATCGATTCGACGCCGCTCTGGGCCTGATGCATGTTGGACACCACGCCGTCGGTCAGGGCCATCTGTTCCTCGGCACCGGTCGCGACGCCGTGGACCGTGGATTTCACGCTGTCCACCGACCGGGCGATGCCGCCCAGCGCCTCGACCACCTGACGGACGACCTCCTGCATGGCGACGATCTCGACGCCGATCCGCTCGGTGGCGCCGGAGGTCTGTTCGGCCAGCGACTTCACCTCGGTCGCCACGACCGCGAAGCCGCGGCCGGCCTCGCCCGCCCGCGCCGCCTCGATGGTGGCGTTCAGCGACAGCAGCTTGATCTGCGAGGCGATGGCGTCGATGAATTTGGCAACACCGTCCATCGCCGCCGCCGCCTCGTTCAGACGGCCGGTGGCGCTGTCCGCCGCCGCCGTGCGCCGGTCGATCTCATCCACCACCTCGCGCGATTTCAGGATGTCGGCGGAAATCCGCGTCGCCGAGGCGCACATCTGCTCGACGGATCCGGCGACGTCGGTGACCTTCTGGACCGTCTGCTTGGAAAACTCGATGGCCTCCAGACGCGACCTGATCATGCCGGTCACGTCGGTGGCGAATTTCACCACCTTCAGCACCTCCCCCGTCTCGGACAGCACGGGATTGTAGCTGGCGTTGATCCACACGTCGGACCCGTTCCTGGCACGGCGGCGGTAGAGGGAGGTGTGGAATGTCCCGCTGCGCAGGATGTCCCAGAACTCGCGGTATTCGGCGCTGTTCTGCTGTTCCGGGGGGACGAACATGCGGTGGTTCTGCCCGACCACCTCATCCAGCCGGTATCCCATCGCCTTCAGGAAGTTGTCGTTGGCATCCAGGATCGTGCCGTCGGGCTTGAAGTGGATCACCGCCTGCGACCGGTTGATCGCTTCGATCTGGGCGCGGAAGTCGGCGTTGCGAATCCGCTGCTCCGTCACGTCGGTGGCGAACTTCACGATCTTCCACGGTTTCCCGGTCGGGTCGAGGATCGGCGTATAGGTGGCCTGGATCCAGACCTGCTCGCCGCTCTTGGTCAGGCGCCGGAATTCGCCGCTTTGATGCTCTCCCCGGCCAAGCTTCTCCCAGAAGGCGCTGTAGGCCGGATCGGCGGCATCCACACCATCGAGGAACAGCTTGTGATGCCGCCCCTGCACCTCCTCCAGCCGATAGCCCATCAGGTCGAGAAAGCGCCGGTTGGCCGTCAGGATGGTGCCGTCCAAACCGAACTCGATCACCGCCTGGGACAGCTCGATGGCGGCGAGCTTGCCGTTGGCATCGGCCTCCTTCAGCTTCGCCTCGGTGATGTCGGTGGCGAACTTCACCACGCCGACAACCCGCCCGCCGGCGCCGAGGATCGGGTTGTAGGTGGCCCGCAGCCAGATTTCCCGGCCCGACTTCGTGATCCGCCGGAACACCGCCGATTGGAAGCGGCCTGCCCGCAGTTCGCCCCAGAAATCGCAGTAGTCCGTGCTCTTTGCATAGTCGGGATCGACGAACATGCTGTGCGGACGCCCCTTCACCTCGTCCAGACGATAGCCCATCGCCTCCAGGAAATTCCTGTTCGCATCCACCACCGTGCCGTCCATTGCGAATTCGATGACGGCCTGCGACCGGTCGAGCGCGTCCAGCTTGGCCCGCTCGCAGCTAACACCCTTGGTGAACAGAAACATGGAGTCCTCCCTTCCTCGCGTCGCGCCGGACGGATGCGGAAGGGCCATGGTTTCCCATTTTACCACTTCATTCCCGAGGTGGACCACGAACGGATCCGTCTCGGGAAACAAAGTATCCTGGCGGCACGGCCTCAGCATACGGCAGCGCCAGGAAGGATAGATAAAGCATCCGACCCGGCCAGTCGGGATTATCCCTAGGGCCGGGCACCGCCGGTCACAGGGCCGATCACAGGATCGTCTCCGGCGATATTCCCAGCAGGGCCGACTTGATCTTCGGCACCATATGGTCTGCAAAGGCCCGCACCTTGGCCGGAACCAGCGCGCGATGGGGATAGAGCACGGCCAGCGTCACCGGTTCCGGCGGAAAATCGGGCAGCACCGGCACCAGGGCGCCGCTGGCGAGATGCTCCGCCACCTCCCACAGCGGTTTCATCGCGATCCCCCGCCCGTCGAGCGCCCAGCCGGTCAGCACGTCGCCGTCGTCGGCGTCGAAGCGGCCCGACACCGGCAGCTTCACCGGCTCGCCGCCCTCCAGCACGCTCCATTGATATTGCTGGGTGCCGGGAAAGCGCAGGAGCAGGCAGTTGTGGCCGGACAGATCCGCCGGCCTTTCAGGCCGTCCGCGTTCCGACAGGTAGGAGGGGGCGGCGACCAGCACGCGGCGCACGTCGGCGATCTTGCGCACGACGAAGCTGGAATCCTTCAGCGCCGCCATCCGCACCGCCACATCGACCGCCTCGCGCAGCAGGTCGAGCAAATGGTCGGACAGGCGCAGCCGCACCTCCACCAGCGGGTGGGCGGCACAGAAGTCGGGGACCAGCGGCGACAGGATGCGGCGGCCGAAGCCCAGCGGCGCCGTTACCCGCACGCTGCCCGACGGCACGCCGGACCCGGCGGCGATGCTACTGTGGGCACGCTCCACCGCCTCCAGAACCTCAAGGCAGCTCTGGTAGAAATCCATGCCGGTCTCGGTCGCCTGCAACTGCCGCGTCGTGCGGTTCAGCAGCCGGACGCCGAGATGGGTTTCCAGCTGCTGGATGCGGTGGCTGACCATGGCCGGCGACATGCGCAGGTTCCGCCCGGCGGCCGACAGGCTGCCCAGTTCGACGACGCGGACGAAGATGCGCATGTTCTCAAGCAACGCCATGCTCGCGCGGACTCCCTGCCAGACGATTGGGCCGGACCGGTGGGTTCACGGGTCGGAAGGGACGCTAGCACGGGTGCCGCGGAGAGGGAATTTCCGCGACGCAGCAAGCCTGCCCAAACGAAAGCCGCCGGAGCGCGTCTGCGCCCCGGCGGCTTTCCGGTCGGACGGGATGGAAGCGGATCGTCAGACCAGAACGGTCTCGCTCTCGTCCACCGGCAGGTCCAGCGTCTCCTCGAACTCGGTGACGCTGTCGATGTCGGCGCCCATCGAGATGTTGGTCACCCGCTCCAGCACCAGCTCGACGACGACCGGCACCTGATACTGGTCCATCCAGGCCTGGGCCTGGGTGAACGCCTCCTGGATGCGGTCGGGCTCGGTGACGCGGATCGCCTTGCAGCCCAGCCCTTCGGCCACCGCGACATGGTCGACGCCATAGACGCCGATCTCCGGCGCGTTGATGTTCTCGAAGGACAGCTGGACCTGGAAGTCCATCTGGAAGGCGCGCTGCGCCTGCCGGATCAGGCCGAGATAGGCGTTGTTCACCAGCACATGGATGTAGGGCAGCTTGTGCTGGGCGCCGACCGCCAGTTCCTCGATCATGAACTGGAAGTCGTAGTCGCCGGACAGGGCGACGATGCGCCGCTTCGGATCGGCCACCCGCACGCCGAGCGCCGCCGGCAGGGTCCAGCCCAGTGGGCCGGCCTGGCCGCAGTTGATCCAGTGGCGCGGCTTGTAGACGTGCAGGAACTGAGCGCCGGCGATCTGCGACAGGCCGATGGTGGTGACGTAGGTGGTGTCCTGGCCGAAGGCGCTGTTCATCTCCTGATAGACGCGCTGCGGCTTCATCGGCACCTGATCGAAGTCGCTGCGGCGGTGCATCGACCGCTTGCGGCCCTGGCAATCCTTGACCCAGCCGGCGAGATCCTTGAAGCGGCCCTCGGCCTTCCACTCCTTCGCGACTTCGATGAACAGGTCGAGTGCCGCGCCGGCATCCGACACGATGCCGAGGTCGGGCATGAAGACGCGGCCGATCTGGGTCGGCTCGATGTCGACATGCACGAACTTGCGGCCCTTGGTGTAGACCTCGACCGAGCCGGTGTGGCGGTTGGCCCAGCGGTTGCCGATGCCCAGCACGAAGTCCGACTTCAGCATCGTCGCGTTGCCGTAGCGGTGGGCGGTCTGCAAGCCCACCATGCCGGCCATCAGCGGATGGTCGTCGGCGATGGTGCCCCAGCCCATCAGGGTCGGGATCACCGGCACGCCGAGCAGCTCGGCGAACTCCACCAGCTTGTCCGACGCGTCGGCGTTGATGATGCCGCCGCCGGCCACGACCAGCGGACGTTCCGCCGCCGCGAACATCGCCAGCGCCTTCTCGACCTGGGCACGGGTGGCGGACGGCTTGTAGACGGCCAGCGGCTCGTAGGTCTCGTCGTCGAACTCGATCTCGGCCATCTGGACGTCGATGGGCAGGTCGATCAGCACCGGGCCGGGACGGCCGCTGCGCATCAGGTGGAAGGCCTGCTGGAAGACGTAGGGCACCTGCGCCGGCTCCAGCACGGTCACCGCCCATTTGGCGACCGGCTTGGCGATGTCGGCGATGTTGATCGCCTGGAAATCCTCCTTGTGCAGGCGGGCACGCGGCGCCTGGCCGGTGATGCACAGGATCGGGATCGAGTCCGCGATGGCCGAGTAGAGGCCGGTGATCATATCGGTGCCGGCCGGGCCGGAGGTGCCGATGCACACGCCGATGTTGCCGGCCTTGGCCCGGGTGTAGCCTTCGGCCATGTGCGAGGCCCCCTCGACATGGCGGGCCAGCACATGGCGCATCGTGCCGCGCCGCTGCATCGCCGCATAGAAGGGGTTGATCGCGGCGCCCGGGACGCCGAAGCAGACGTCGATGCCCTCCCGCTCCAGCACCCGCACCGCCGCTTCCGCCGCCGTCATTCTCGCCATCGCTCGAACTCCTCACCAAACGCGATTGTTGCTGAGGACAGCTAAGCGCGCGGATGGTGGGTACGGCAAATCAACGGGTTGCCTTTTCCACAGGCTGGAAAGCAGCGCCGAACGGGGAGGAGCGTCAGCTGCCGCGATATGTGGAGTAGGCCCAAGGCGAAACCAGCAGCGGCACATGGTAATGCTGGGACGCATCCTTGATGCCGAAGCGCAGCGGCACCTCGTCGATGAAGTCCGGGCCATCACCGTCAATGGCGCCCGAGATCGCGCCGATGCGGCGGAAATACTCGCCGGCCATGAACAGCAGCTCGTAGCGGCCGGACTTGAAATCCTCGCCCTGGAGCGCCGGGGCGTCGAGCCGGCCGTCGGCGTTCGTTGTGAACTCGCCGAGAACGGTGCCGGTGTCGAGCGAGGTCAGGCGGATGCGCATGCCCGGCGCCGGGCGGCCGGCGGCGATGTCGAGGACGTGGGTGGTCAGGCGGCCCATGGGGTACGGTCTCCGCAACGATGCATCTCTGGATGCCGCAGCTTAAGCCCAGTCCCCTCCCCTGCCCACCCGCGAAAATCCGGAAACTGTCTTCACCCCCGCGCCCAATCGGCCGATTGAACCCCCTGCCGCCAATGGCTTAGCGTAGGTTCCGCTTCGACCGCAGCGTGAAGGCGAGACGACGATGACCGACACCGCCCATCCCCAGGGCTATCCCCGCGACATGATCGGCTATGGCGCCACCCCGCCGCAGGCCAACTGGCCGGGCGGCGCCCGCGTGGCGGTGCAGTTCGTCATCAATTACGAGGAGGGCGGCGAGAATTGCGTCCTCCATGGCGACGCCGCGTCGGAGGCCTTCCTGTCGGAGATCGTCGGCGCGCAGCCGATCCCCGGCGCCCGCCACATGAACATGGAGTCGATCTACGAATACGGCTCCCGCGCCGGCTTCTGGCGGCTGCACCGCCTGTTCACCGAGCGCAACCTGCCGGTCACCGTCTATGGCGTCGCCATGGCGCTGGAGCGCAATCCCGAGGTGGTCGCCGCGATGAAGGCCGCCGGCTGGGAGATCGCCACCCATGGCTGGCGCTGGATCGACTACCAGCATCTGCCGGCCGAGGTGGAGCGCGAGCACATGCTGCGCGCCATCGAAATCCACACCCGCGTGACCGGCGAACGGCCGCTCGGCTGGTATCTCGGGCGGTGCAGCCCGAACACCTGGCGGCTGGTCGCCGAGGAGGGCGGCTTCGTCTACAACGCCAATTCCTATGCCGACGATCTGCCCTATTGGGACGACAGCCATGGCCGGCCGCAGCTGATCGTGCCCTATACGCTCGACGCCAACGACATGCGCTTCGCGACCAACCAGGGCTTCAACAGCGGCGACCAGTTCTTCGCCTATCTGAAGGACAGCTTCGACACGCTTTATGCGGAAGGCGAGACGGCGCCGAAGATGATGTCCATCGGCCTGCATTGCCGTCTGGTCGGGCGTCCCGGCCGCGCGGCGGCGCTGGCGCGTTTCCTCGACTATGTGCGCAGCCATGACAAGGCGTGGGTGGCGACCCGGCTCGACATCGCCCGCCACTGGATCGCCGAACACCCCTACACCGCGACGTGAGAACGCAGATGCCCTACAGCCTGGACGACCTGAACCGGATGGACCGCGCCGACTTCGTCGCGGCGCTGGGTGCGGTGTTCGAGGACAGCCCCTGGGTGGCGGACGCCGCCTGGGACAAGCGCCCCTTCGCCGATGCCGCGGCCTTGCGCGCGGCGATGACCGGCATCGTGCGCAGGGCGGGGACGGAGCGGCAGCATGCCTTGATCCTGTCCCACCCCGACCTTGCCGACCGCGCCAGCCGCCCGGCCAATCTGACCGCCTTCTCGCAGACCGAGCAGGCCAAAGCGGGCCTGAACGAGCTGACCGAGGCGGAGGCCCAGGAACAGCGCGACCTGAACCGGGCCTACCGGGAACGCTTCGGCTTCCCCTTCATCATGGCGGTGCGCTTCAGCAGCAAGCAGGAAATCCTGGCGGCGATGCGCGAGCGCGTGGCGAACGAGCCCGATGTCGAATTCGGCCGAGCGCTGGAGGAAATCTACAAGATCGCCGGCTTCCGGCTGGACGATCTGGTGAAGGGATAACACCCACTCCAGAAACGAAAAAGCGCGCCGCCCCAACCGGAGCGGCGCGCTTTTTCCGTCGCAGTGTCCGTTACGCTTCCATCGCCTTGACGACCTCTTCGGTGACCTTCTTGGCGTCGCCGAACAGCATCATGGTGTTGGGGCGGAAGAACAGCTCGTTCTCGACACCGGCATAGCCGGCGGCCATGCCGCGCTTGATGAAGAACACCGTCTTGGCCTTCTCCACGTCCAGGATCGGCATGCCGTAGATGGCGCTCGTCGGGTCGGTCTTGGCCGCCGGGTTGGTCACGTCGTTGGCGCCGATGACGAAGGCGACGTCCGCCGTGCCGAAGTCGCGGTTGATGTCCTCCAGCTCGAACACCTCGTCGTACGGCACGTTGGCCTCGGCCAGCAGCACGTTCATGTGACCGGGCATGCGGCCCGCCACCGGGTGGATGGCGTACTTCACGTCGACGCCCTCGTGCTTCAGCGCGTCGGACATTTCGCGGAGCGCATGCTGGGCCTGGGCCACCGCCATGCCATAGCCGGGCACCACGATCACCGACTGGGCATTCTTCATGATGTAGGCGGCGTCCTCGGCAGAGCCGGCCTTGACCGAACCCTGCGGACCCTTGGCACCGGCCGCGGCACCCGCCGCCTCGCCGCCGAAGCCGCCGAGGATGACGTTGAAGATCGAGCGGTTCATGCCCTTGCACATGATGTAGGACAGGATCGCGCCCGAGGATCCCACCAGAGCGCCGGTGATGATCAGCAGGTTGTTCTGCAGGGTGAAGCCGATGCCGCAGGCCGCCCAGCCGGAATAGCTGTTCAGCATCGAGATGACCACCGGCATGTCGGCGCCGCCGATCGGCAGGATCAGCAGGAAGCCCAGCGCCAGCGCCACGATGACGATCAGCCACATCGCGACATCGGCGTTCGACTGCACCAGCCAGCCGATCAGGATGACGGTCAGCACGCCGAGCGCCGCGTTCAGCGGATGCTGCATCGGGAAGACCAGCGGCTTGCCGGTGACCAGACCCTGGAGCTTGGCGAAGGCGACGATGGAGCCGGTGAAGGTGATGGCACCCACCGCGGTGCCCAGCGCCATCTCGATCAGCGAGCCCTTGGCGATGGCGCCGCGGAGGCCGATGCCGTAGGCCTCCGGCGAGTAGAAGGCGGCGAGCGCCACGAAGACGGCGGCCAGACCGACCAGCGAGTGGAAGGCGGCGACCAGCTGCGGCAGCGCCGTCATCTCGATCTTCTTGGCCACCACATAGCCGATGGCGCCGCCGATGGCGATGCCGAGCACGATCATCCAGTAGGACTGGACGATGGGCGAAGCCAGCGTGGTCAGGATGGCGATGGTCATGCCGACCATGCCGTAGATGTTGCCCTGGCGCGAGGTCTCCGGGCTGGACAGCCCGCGCAGCGCCATGATGAAGCAGATGGAGGCGACGAGATAGAGAAGGGCGGACAAGGTTTCCATGGTCTTACTTGCCCTTCTTCTTGAACATGGAGAGCATGCGCTGGGTCACGAGGAAGCCGCCGAAGATGTTGACGGATGCCAGGATGACGGCAAGGAATCCCAGGACCTTGGAGAAACCGAAGCCGGCCGGGCCGGCGGCGACGAGCGCGCCGACGATGATGACCGACGACACGGCGTTGGTGACGGCCATCAGCGGCGAATGCAGGGCCGGAGTGACGCGCCAGACGACGTAATAGCCGACGAAGCAGGCCAGAACGAGCACCGTCAGGCCGGTGACGAAGAAGCTGCCATGGCTTGCCGCCTCGGTCACCGGGACCGGCGACAGCTGCGCCACCTGCACGGCCAGCGCGTCGACCTGATTGGTCAGCGCCGCCAGGGTCTGGCGGAACGCGGCGATGTTGCTTGCGGGATCCGGGTGTTCCATGGGATCCGCCTCCTCACGCGGGTTGCGCTTCGCGGGCGTCCGCGAAGGCAGGATGCACGATGGCGCCGTCGCGGGTCAGCGCGATGGCCTTGACGATCTCGTCGTCCCAGTTGACGGAGACGCCCGTTTCCTTGCCGTGCAGCGACGTCAGCAGCGCCAGCAGGTTCTTGGCGTAGAGCAGCGAGGCGCTCTCGGCGATGCGGCTGGCATAGTTGGCGTGGCCGACGATCTTCACGCCGTTGGCCGTGGTCACCACCTCGCCCAGCTTGGCGCCCTCGACGTTGCCGCCCTGCTCCACCGCCAGATCGACGATCACCGAACCCGGCTTCATCGACGCCACATGCTCCGCCGTCACCAGGATCGGCGCCTTGCGGCCGGGGATCAGTGCTGTGGTGATGACGAGGTCCTGCTTCTTGATGTGCTCGGCGACCAGGGCTGCCTGCTGGCGCTTGTAGTCGTCCGACATCTCCTTGGCATAGCCGCCGGCGGTCTCGGCCTGCTTGAACTCGTCGTTCTCCACTGCGACGAAGCTGCCGCCCAGCGACTGAACCTGCTCCTTCACCGCCGGGCGCACGTCGGTGGCCGAGACGATGGCGCCGAGGCGCTTGGCGGTGGCGATGGCCTGGAGGCCGGCGACACCGACGCCCATGATGAAGGCTCTCGCCGGCGGCACGGTGCCGGCGGCGGTCATCATCATCGGAAAGGCGCGGCCATATTCCGAGGCGGCATCGACGACGGCCTTGTAGCCGGCGAGGTTGGCCTGGGAGGACAGCACGTCCATGACCTGGGCACGGGTGATGCGCGGCATGAACTCCATGGCGAAGGCGTTGACGCCGGCATCGGCGTAGGCCTTCACATGGTCGCGGCTGTTGTAGGGATTGAGGATGGCGAACAGCAGCGCGCCCTTGCGGATCAGCGCCAGTTCGTCCTCACCACCTTCCGCAGCGATGAGCGGGCGCTGGACCTTCAGCACGATGTCGGCATCGGCCAGCGCCGAAGCCTGGTCGGCGGCGATGGCGGCCCCCGCCGCCTCAAAGGCTGCGTCAGGAAGGCTGGAACCGAGGCCGGCCCCGCTCTCCACCACCACATCCAGACCGAGGGCTTTGAATTTCTTGACGGTTTCGGGAGACGCGGCGACGCGGCGCTCGCCCGGGCGGCGCTCCCTGGGTATCGCGATCTTCATGTCGTTTTGCTTTCGAAGGCCGGCCTTGGCGGCGGGCAATAATCGGCCCGCGTCCGGGCCAGGGCCGGATCAGGGCGGGCAAGCGCCGAAGCGGCAACTCGGGTGGGGCGGCGGACATGCGCCGGCCCCACCCGCAACACTCACTGGTTGGCAACGACCGGGAAGTCCCAGCCCTCGGCGGCCGTGGCGGCGGCCGTGGCGGCAGCCGTTGCAGCGGCGACCGGAACGCCCTCGCCCGACAGCTCTTCCAACTGGCGGCGGATCAGGTCGCGGACGCTGACGACGCCGACCAGGGTCGAGCCTTCCAGAACCGGAACATGGCGGATGCCATGCTCGTCCATCAGGCTCAGCACATGGCGCACGGAGTCCGACGGGCTGCAGCAGTAGGGATCGCGCGTCATCAGCGCCGACACCGCCTGCTCCAGGATGGCGGGACCGCGGTCGACCAGAGCGCGGACGACGTCGCGTTCGGAAATGACGCCGACCACCGTGTTGCCTTCGGTGCGGCAGACGTCCTTGACCACCAGCGCGCCGGTGTTCTCCGCCTTCATCAGGCGCAGCGCGGTGGAGACCGTTTCATTGATGCGCACCATTCCGATGCGCGTGCCCTTCTTGCGGAGAATGTCCTCGACCTTCATGACGCTCCACCCCCCTTGAGGCGGCCGGCGCGGACCCTGTCCGGGTTTGCGCCGGCCGCGTCGCCTGACTTTGGTTGCCCTGACTTGGTTATTGGGCCGCCACCGCTTCCGGCGTGCGGGCGGGAGCAGCGGGCTGCGGCCGGCTGTAGCAGCCGGCGGTCTCGCCGCGCTGCTTCACCAGCGCCAGCACCACGTCGATGGTCGGCGTCGGCACGCCCACCATGCGGCCCATCTCCTGCACCACCGACAGCAGCGGGTCGATCTCCATCGGCCGGCCGCGCTCCAGATCCTGGAGCATCGAGGTCTTGTGCGCGCCCACCGCGGCAGCGCCGTTGATGCGGCGCTCCACATCGACGCGGAAATGGACGCCCAGCTTGTCGCCGATGTCCTTGGCCTCCAGCATCATCGCCTTGGCGACGGCGCGGGTGTCGGCGTCGCCGCAGATGACTTCCAGCGTGCCGTGGGTCAGCGCACTGATCGGGTTGAAGCAGAGGTTGCCCCACAGCTTCAGCCAGATCTCGTCGCGGATGCGGTCCAGCACCGGCGCGCGCAGGCCGCCGGCCTCCATCGCCTTCGACAGGGCGACGACGCGGTCCGACTTCGACCCGTCCGGCTCGCCGAGGGAGAATTTGTCGCCATAGACATGCTGGATGACGCCCGGTTCCACCACTTCGGTCGCCGGATAGACGACGCAGCCGATGGCGCGCTGCGGACCCAGGCCGTTCCATTGGACCGAGCCCGGATCGACGGTTTCCAGCGTGCGGCCGTCGAACTCGCCGCCGGTGCCGTAGAAATACCAATAGGGAATGCCGTTGACCGCGGTGACGACGGCGGTGTGGTCACCGAGCAGCGGTTGCATCGCGGGCACGACACCGGGGACGGAGTGGGCCTTCAACGCGACGATCACATAATCCTGCGGGCCGAGTTCGGCCGGGTTGTCGGTGCAGCGGGGGTGGACGACGGTCTTCTCCTCCCCCATCAGCAAGGTGACGCCGTTCTCGCGCATCGCCGCCAGATGCGCGCCACGCGCCACCAGACTGACTTCGGCACCTGCCTGATGCAGGCGAACGCCGAGGTAGCCGCCGATGGCCCCGGATCCGTAGATGCAAATCTTCATGCCGGATTCCCCTCTCCCCCGATTTCACTTTTTGAATGCTGTGGGGCTGGACGACGCCAGCCTGCCCACACCGGCCGCATCCATCGGCTGACCGGTTGCTTTGCAGCGGCATCCAACAGTCTGTCGCGCAAACTGTGTCTGGAGTTTGGTATACCACATACCGTATGTCAATGCGGAATGTGGGGGCACGGTTGAGATTGCGGACGCCGTCCACACCCGGTCCGGATCAGGCTCCATTCGCAAAAAAGTACAGGGTCAGCACCGTTCCGATGATGACCACGAAGGTCTTCAGAAGCTTGGGATCGACCCGCTTCGCCCCCATGGCGCCGGCATAGCCGCCAACCACCGCCGCCAGGGCCATCGCCACGGTTTCCGGCCAGGACACGGCGCCCGCGACGATGAAGGTGCCGACCGCCGCCGCGTTCATCAACATCGCCAGCAAAAGCCGCAACCCGTTCATGGCGTGGATGTCGCGCAGCCCGAACAGGGTCAGCGCCGCCAGCATCAGGAAGCCGATGCCGCCGCCGAAATAACCGCCATAGATCGAGATCAGGAACTGCACCACCAGCACGCTGCGCCCGCCCAGCCGCAGCCGGGACACGATGCCCGGCGCATAGGCGCCGATGGCGAAGACGGAGGTGGCGAACAGCAGAAGCCAGGGCACGAAGCGGGCGAAGGTCGCGTTCGGCGTCACCAGCAGAAGCAGCGCGCCCACCAGCCCGCCGACAAGGCTGAGGGCGGCGAAGACCGGGACATTGACCTGGCCGCCGGCGGCGATCTCCCGGCGATAGGCCCAGCTGCTGGCCGCCTGCCCAGGAAACAGCGCCACGGTGCTGGAGGCGTTGGCGGCCACCGGCGGCACGCCGGCGAACAGCAGGGCCGGAAAGGTGATGAAGGCGCCACCCCCGGCGACGGCGTTGAGCGCGCCGGAACAGAAGGCCGCCAGCATCAGGACAAGAATACCCAACATGACCGACCCACCCCTTTCGATCCGTGTTGACGATGCAACCCGTATTCTGTATACAGAATATCAGTCTCCCAGCGTTCTCTGCCGGGACCTGTCAGTCGGAGGTGCGGGTCGTGGATGCGGTTCACGGCCTGCCCCCCAAAACGCGACAAACCGACACCGGGACCAATGCGGTGGTCCCGATGCCGGTTTGTCGTTTTTTTTCGGCGGTAACTGTTCCGCCCTTATTGAGAGTTCCGGCTGGCCCCCCGGTCAACGGGAACTCTCTCGGCGGACGGTCCGCGGTGCTTTCAGTCGGCGCCCTCGGCCGCCAGCTTGCCGACCGGCTGGGTGGTGTCCTCGGCGATCTGGCGGGCACGCATCGGCTTCAGGACGAACAGGGCCATGAAGGCGGCGATGGCGTTGACCGCGGCGGCGAAGAAGAACACCGCCTGCCAGCTGCCGGTGGAGGACACGATCACGTTGGCGAAGGGAACGACCAGCGACGCGGTGCCCTTGGCGGTGTAGAGCAGGCCGGCGTTGGTGGTGGCGAACTTCGAGCCGAAGCTGTCGGCGCAGCAGGACGGGAACAGGCTGTAGATCTCGCCCCAGGCGAAGAACACCAGACCGGTCAGGATGACGAAGGCGACCGGGTTGTGACCCCACTGGTTCAGCGCCAGGATGCCGACCGCTTCGATGGCGAAGGCGACGAACATCGTGTTTTCACGGCCGATATGATCGGACACCCAGCCGAAGAACGGACGGGTCACGCCGTTCAGCACGCGGTCGATGGTCAGGGCGAAGGTCAGCGCCGGCAGGGTCAGGCCCATGATGCTGACGGGCATGCCGTCGAGGTGGAAGTCCTTGGCGATCGGGCCGAGCTGGGCGGTGGCCATCAGACCGCCGGCGGCGACCATGACGAACATCAGGTACATCACCCAGAAGACCGGCGACTTCAGCGTCTCCTGCGGGGTGTAGTTGCGGCGGCTCTGAACGATGTTGCTCTTGGTCTTCGGCAGCAGGGCCGGGTCGGCTTCCTTCAGGAACCAGGCCAGCGCGAAGACGATCAGGCCCTGGCCCAGACCGAACACCAGGAAGGTCTGCTCGAAGCCGGAGGTCTGGATCATGTTGGCGATCGGAACGACCGTCAGGGCGGAACCGGCGCCGAAGCCGGCGGCGGTCAGGCCGGCGGCCAGGCCGCGGCGATCCGGGAACCACTTCAGCGCGTTGCCGACGCAGGTGCCGTACACGGCGCCGGCACCGACGCCGCCCACGGCCGCACCGATGTAGAGCAGCGCCAGCGAGTCGGCGAACGAATTGATGACCCAGGCCAGGGCGCACAGGATGCCACCGACCACGACGACGATGCGGGGACCGAACTTGTCGACGAACCAGCCCTCGACCGGCACCAGCCAGGTTTCGGTCACGACGAAAATGGTGAAGGCGATCTGAATGGCGGCACGGCCCCAATGATACTTTTCATCGATGGGGTTGACGAACAGCGTCCAGCCATATTGCAGGTTCGCAATCATCGACATGCAGATCACGCCGATGACCAACTGCATCCAGCGGCCGCCGAGCGGTGCTCCCTGCGCCTCCGAATTCGTATGCTGCATCTTCTATCTCCTCCTAGGAAGCGGTTCTCTGCCGATTCGGGCGTCGCTTCTGTTTTGATGCTTTAGGCGTTTTCTTTGGGTGTCTTCTGAGATGCTTCGGAATTTGATGCTGTTGTTTGCTCTGAGTGACAGCGCGGCGGGGATGCGGCCCCGGGGCGCTGCACTGCTGTGGGAGGCGGATTTTCGCCCCCCGCCAAATCGGTGCGGTCCTGATCCGATCTGGAATTATCAATATGGTATACCAGATGCCGAATGCCGCGCAAGCGATTAGTGGAAGGCACGAACTGTTTCCGCAGGCTGCATTCGTGTCGCTGCGGGGCCTGCTGCCGGCTATTGGTTTTCCGGCACGCGGAAAGTGTGGCAGGCCAGCTTTCGGCCGGACAATCTACTGGCATATGGTATGCCAGCGCCAGGGACGGACCGCCGGCGCCGATGCCATCCGGGCAGAACCCATATTGATAAGGAGTCGACCGCCATGGACCAGCAGCAGAACATTGAGATCGTCGTGGCGCGTGACGATGCCGATATCGCCGCCAGCTACCCGATCATGAAGGAGCTGCGGACCCACATGACCGACCCCGAAGCCTACCGCGCGCAGATCCGCCGCCAGATGGACGACGGCTACAACCTCGCCCTGCTGCGGCTGGATGGCGAAATCGCCGGCTGTGGCGGCTTCCGCGTCCACGAGACGCTGTCGCGCGGTCGCTATATGTATGTCGAGGATCTGGTGACCAGCTCGGCCAAGCGCTCCTACGGGCTGGGCGACAAGCTGTTCGACTGGCTTGCCGGCGAGGCGCGGGAGCGCGGCTGCGCCCAGATGGAGATCATCTCCGGCATCCAGCGCGGCGAGGCCCACCGCTTCTACCACCGCAAGCGGATGACCATCAAAAGCTTCCAGCTGGTGCTGCCGCTCGCCTGACCGGGGAAAGACACCCGAAGACCGGAAACGAAAAAGACGGCCCTTGGGAGGCCGTCTTTCTCACGATGACAGGAAGGAAGAGGCGCGGATCAGAAGGCGCGCGGGAAGCTCGCCCAGGCCGGACCCGGCGGCAGTTCGTCTTCGGGTTCCTTGAGATCGGCTTCGGTCGGATTGGCGAGGCGAAGGGGGGCTGAGGAGAAATCGCGCTGCGTCTTGCCCGCATTGGCGATCTGCATCGACAGAATGTAATGGACCGTGCCGCCGAAGACGGACAGCACAAGCGCCAGAACCAGCATTTCCAACATGTTCATCGCTCCAGTGTCTCGGTGGGGTGCTTTTTTGTTTGGTCGGCTTCGGCGTGACCGTTCCGTTATGACGCAGCGCAGCAATTGGTTCAAGTTTTTTGGTATACAAGGTACATGATGCCGGACATGCGCATACCGCATGCCTCCGTCCATTTGCATGCGCAACAAACATATCGCATTACCAACTGTTGCGCTGTGCTGCGTTGGTATCATGAGCCAACAGAGCGCAGCCCGTTGCGCTGCACCATCGTATGAGACGGCCTGAAAATTAGGGCCGCCGCCAACATTGGCCATCGAAATTGTTTGATTGGCGTACAGTATTTGGCATACCATATTCAAAGCAAGACGCCCGGCCGGGCGCCCTGCCGGCCCTGAAGACGGGCCGCCCCACAGATGGCTTTCCCGCCAGCCGCAGCCGATCAGGAGTCCCGCCATGAAGGTCGAACACATCCTGCGCACCAAGCAAGCCCGCGTCGTCGCCGTGCGGACCAGTGCGACGGTCGCCGACGCCATCCGCCTGATGAAGGCGGAGAACATCAGCGCCCTGGTCGTCAAGGACGTCTGCCGCACCGAAGGCAACACGCTGGCCGGCGTCCTGTCGGAGCGCGACATCGTGCACGCCCTGCTGGAGCGCGGCAGCTCGCTGATGGCGATGCCGGTGTCGCAGCTGATGACGCGCCAGCCGGTGACCTGCGCCCCGTCCGACAGCGTGCGGCAGGCCTTGCAGCTGATGGAGCAGCACCACATCCGCCATCTTCCGGTTCTGGAGGACGGTCATCTGGTCGGCGTCGTCAGCGCCCGCGACTTCACCCGGCTGCAATTGCAGGAGCTGGACGGCACCGTCACCGCGGTCGCGGAGCCGCCGTCCGCGGCCACCTACGCCCACTGATCCGTCTTACCCACCCCACCCGACCGCGGCGCCGCCGGCACATCCAGTCCGGCGGCGCCTTTGCCATGGGAGTGACCCTCCGTGACCACCCTGATCTTCACCCATCACGACTGCTTCGCGCACGACACCGGCCCCGGCCACCCGGAGGCGCCGGAACGGCTGGCCGTGGTGTGGCAGGTGCTCGATCGGCCGGAGTTCCGCGACCTGGAGCGCCGGTCCGCTCCCGAAGCGGATGTGGAACAGCTGTCGCGCGTCCATGAACGCGCTTACGTCGATGCGGTTCTGGCCGCGGTCCCGGCCGACGGCTATCAGCGGCTGGACGGCGACACGCTGCTGTCGCCAGGGTCGCGCGGCGCGATCCTGCGGGCGGCCGGGTCGGTCTGCGCCGCGGTCGATGCCGTGCTGGCCGGCGAGGCGACCAACGCCTTCTGCGCGGTGCGCCCCTGCGGCCACCATGCCGAACCCGCCCGCGCCATGGGGTTCTGCGTCTTCAACAACATCGCCGTCGGGGCGGAGCATGCCCGCAAAATCCATGGGCTGACCCGCGTCGCGGTGGTCGATTTCGACGTGCATCACGGCAACGGCACGCAGGCGATGTTCGCCGACGACCCCAACCTGTTCTTCGCCTCGACCCACCAGTCGCCGCTCTATCCCGGCACCGGCAATTCCTGGGAGCGCGGCGTCGACGGCAACATCCTGAATCTGCCGCTGGAGCCCTACAGCGGCTCCGTCGAGTTCCGCCAGGCGGTGGAGCGCGTCATCCTGCCGGCGCTGGAGGCGTTCCAGCCGGAACTGCTGCTGATCTCCGCCGGCTTCGACGCCCACAAGCGCGATCCGCTGGCGCAGCTCGGCCTCACCAACGAGGATTTTGAATGGGTGACGCGCAAGCTGGTCGAGCTTGCCGACCGCGTCTGCGGCGGCCGCGTGGTGTCGGCGCTGGAGGGCGGCTATGACGCCACCGGTCTGGCGGAAGGCTGCGCTGCCCATCTGACGGCGCTGATGCGCGCCTAAGGAGCGCTGGATGGGGAGCAGGCGCGCAAGCCTGCCCCCTGTCCTCTCAATCCGTCGCCTGCCCCACCCCGCAGGCGCGCGCCCAGTCCAGCAGCCGGGCGGTCGCGCCGTCCGGGGCCGGCCGCTGCAACGGGGCCGCCCCCAGCACCACGGCGCCGTTGCTGCCGTCGATGGTCAGCAGGTCGCCGGTGCGGATGGTCACCTCGCCGACCCGCATCACCCCCTCCTCGACATCGATGCGGAGCATGCGGGCGCCGCAGACGCAGGGCCGGCCCATGCCGCGGGCGACCGTTGCGGCGTGGCTGGTGAAGCCGCCGCGGGCGGTGACGACGCCAACCGCGGCCTGCATGCCGTGGATGTCCTCCGGCGAGGTTTCCGGCCGGCACAGGATCACCGGTGCCCCGCCGCGCGACAGCCGCACCGCCTCGTCGGTGGTGAAGGCGGCCCGGCCGGTGGCCGCTCCGGGCGAGGCCGGCAGGCCGGTGGCGATGGCCGCCGCCAGCGCATCGGCCGTCAGGGTCGGGCGCAGCAGCTCGTCCAGCGCCTGCGGATCGACGCGGCGCACCGCCTCGTCGCGGGCGATGATCCCCTCCTCCGCCAGATCGACGGCGATGCGGACCGCCGCCTCGGACGACCGCTTGCCGCTGCGCGATTGCAGGATGAACAGGCGCCCGCCCTCCACCGTGAACTCGATGTCCTGCATGTCGGCGAAGGCACGCTCCAGCCGGTCCGCCACCGCGCAAAGCTCGGCATAGGCCGACGGCAGGCGGCATTCCATGGAGCGGCCGGGATTCGCTTGGCTGGCGCTCAGCGGGTCGGGGTCGCAGGTACCGGACACCACATCCTCGCCCTGGGCGTCGGCGAGGAACTCGCCGCACAGGCCGGGGGCGCCGGTCGAGGGGTCGCGGGTGAACAGCACGCCGGTGCCGGAATCAGGCCCGCGGTTGCCGAACACCATGGCCTGCACCGTCACCGCCGTTCCCAGAATCCTCCGGAACGTCGTGCAGGGCGCGGAAGGCCACCGCCCGCGGGTTCATCCAGGACCGGAACACCGCCGCCACCGCCAGACGCAGCTGTTCGGCGGGATCCTGGGGGAAGGGCCGGCCGCAACGGGTCTCCACCAGCCGCAGGAAGGACGGCAGCAGGGTGCGCCAGTCCTCCGCCGTCAGGTCGCCGTCGCGCTGGAGCGCCCGCTCCTCCTTGTGCTCGTCCAGCAGCGCCTCGAACCGGTGGCCGGGCACGCCCATCACCACGCAGCCGAAGGACTGGACCAGCCGGCGATAGCAGTCATAGGCGAAGCGCGCGTCGCCCGACGTCGCCGCCAGCCCCTCGACGCTGCGGTCGTTGAGGCCGAGATTGAGGATGCTGTCCATCATGCCGGGCATCGACACCGCCGCACCGGAGCGGACCGACAGCAGCAGCGGACGCTCGGCATCGCCGAAACGCCCCCCGGCCTGCCGTTCCAGCGCCAAAACGGCGCCGTCGATCCGCTCGATCAGGCCGACCGGCAGCGCATCCTGCGCCCCCAGCCCGCGCCCGGCCTCCGCGGCGATGACGAAGCCCGGCGGCACCGGAATGCCCAGCGCCGCCATCTCCACCAGACGCGCGCCCTTGTTGCCCAGCCGCCCGACATCGGCCCGGCCATCGCCCGGTCCGGCGCCCAGCCCAGCCCCGAAGGGCACGATCACGTCCGGTACGGCGGCCCGAACGAGAGCGGCCGGGACGAGCGCGGCGGGATGGCGGAGCGTGGCGATGTCGGGAGCGGTCAAGCTGTTCATGATGCACTCAACATGGGTTCGGCCGGCCCGTCGAAGGCCATCAGACGCAGCAGCCGGTGCAGTCCATCCGGATCGTCGTTCTTCCTGTCCGCAGTCCGGGCAAGATGCGCCCGCTGCCCGTCACCGGGTCCTCCGGCACGGACGACGCCATCGCTCAACAGCCGCAGCAGCGGTTCGGCCCGCGCGCAGGCCGCATCGCTGCCGCCCAGATCGATGGCAAAGCCGGGGATAAAACCGGGAGGGAGCGGCGCATCGGCGGTCAGCACCCCCATGCCGGACAGCCGCGCGGCGTTGGCCGAAGCCTCGGCGGGCGGGATGCGGGACAGGTCGATCACCAGCGTGCCCGGCGGCAGTGCGCCGGCAAAGCCGTCGTTCGCGAAACGGGCGTCGCCGAACAGGGCGGCCTCGACCGCGCGGACATCGGGCAACAGCATCATCACGACGTCGCACATCCCGGCCTGGTGACGGAACGCGCCGCGGCCATGGCGGTCGTGATGCAGCCGGTGCCCGGCCTGCCGCAGCCTATCCATGATCGCATCGGCCATCTCCCCGTTTCCGACGAACCCGACATCCATTGCGCGATCCTCCTGCCTCCGCCCCTGCCGCCATTCCCCTCAGCGGGATCCGGCACCGTGCGTCAGTCTGGAGATTGATTGCGCATTCCGCGTCGCACAATAGCACCATCGCGCAATTTTCACATCGCGGAAACCGGTTCCGACTTACCTAATCTTACCCAAGCCTAACATTTTCGGCCGGGGTCTCCAGTGGCGAAAAGCCGCAGCCCTCCGGAATGCGGAGCACCGGACCGGTCGGGGTTTCAACCAGACGCGGCATGATCGGCGGCGGAAAGTCGGGCCCGGGACGGCCAAGGGCCATCGCCGCCGCCCTGTCGGCACAGTCCGCCAGCCGCAGCAGGGTCATCCGGGTGGCGTAGACCAGCCGCCGCTGTCCGGCCCCGGCCTCCGCCAGAAGGCGGCGCGGGCTCGCCCACAGGGTTCCGACCGCCTCGCCGCCGTCGCAGACCGGCTGCTGTCCCTCCGGTGCCGGAGCCAGATAGAACAGCGTGTCGAAGCGGCGCGGCAGCGTCTCCGGCGTCACCCAGCGTGCCAGCGGCGCCATCCGGTCGAGGGCGGGGACAGCCCCTGCCCGCGCCAGCGCCGCGGCGAATCCCTCCCCCGCCGCCAGCGCCCGGCGCAAATCGTCGAGAGCGCCGGACGCAAGCGGATCGCGGGACAGCAGCACGCCGCATTCCTCCGCGCACTCCCGCAAGGCGGCGACGCGATGCGCCAGATCGGCCGGCGGGTCTCCATCCGGCCAGAACCGACGCCACTGCGGATCATGGTCCATCGCCTCCAGCCGGCCGCCGGGGAAGACGGTGGCGCCGGCGGCGAAGCGCAGGCCGGCATGGCGTTCCATCACCAGCAGTTCCAGCCCCTCAAGCCCGTCCCGCAACAGGATCAGCGTGGCGGCGGGATGGGGTGGAACGGGGCTTTGCGGCGCGGTCTCGGGCATGCCCCAGTGTCGCCGACGGGCCGGCCGGCTGTCCATGTGCGGCAGGTGGAACCACTCTCACGATGCGGAATAAGGATCGGGCGCCGTTTGACCGTCCGGCCTAGGACTTCCAGCATCGGGCCAACACCGACCCTCAACTCATCATCGTTCGCCAGTCCCGCCCCTTTTCGCAAAGGGCCGGGCGGAGGAAGGCTGTCGTCATGCCGTTTCACCGCAGCACAAAGATCGTCGCCACGCTGGGCCCCGCCAGCTCGTCGGAAAGCCAGATCACGGCGCTCGCCCGGGCGGGCGTGAATGTCTTCCGCCTGAACGCCAGCCACGGCACCCAGGCCGAACATGCGGAGCGCTTCGCCCGCATCCGCGCCGCCGAAAAGGCCATGGGCCGGCCGATCGGCGTCCTGCTCGACCTCCAGGGGCCGAAGCTGCGGGTCGGCACCTTCGGCTTCGGGCCGGTGGATCTCGCCATCGGCGACCGTTTCCGCCTGGATCTCGACCGCCGGCCGGGCGACAGCCGCCGCGTCTGCCTGCCCCACCCGGAGGTGTTCGCCAGCCTGGAGGCCGGCCTGGACCTGCTGCTGAACGACGGCCGCATCCGTCTGCGCGTTCTGGACTGCGGCCCCGACTTCGCGGAGACCGAGGTGGTGGCCGGCGGCACCCTGTCCGACCGCAAGGGCGTCAATGTGCCGGGTGCGGCGCTGGCGCTGAGCGCCCTGTCGGAGAAGGACCGCAGCGACCTCGCCTTCGGGCTCGACCTCGGGGTCGACTGGATCGGCCTCAGCTTCGTCCAGCGGCCGGAGGACATCCTGGAAGCGCGCGAGCTGATCTGCAACCGCGCGCATGTGATGACCAAGATCGAGAAGCCGGCAGCGTTGCCGACACTCGACCGCATCATCGAGCTGTCGGACGCGGTGATGGTGGCGCGCGGCGACCTCGGCGTTGAACTGCCGCCGGAGGACGTGCCGGGCCTGCAGAAGAAGATGATCCGGCTCAGCCGCGCCATGGGCAAGCCGGTGATCGTCGCCACCCAGATGCTGGAATCGATGGTGTCGGAGCCGACCCCGACCCGCGCCGAGGCCTCCGACGTCGCCAACGCCGTCTATGACGGGGCCGATGCGGTGATGCTGAGTGCGGAGTCCGCCTCCGGCCGCTATCCGGTCGAGGCGGTCGCGATGATGGAGCGCATCGTCCGCCGGGTGGAGGGCGACCCGCTCTACCGCCGCATCATGGATGCCGACCATCCCAGCCCGGAGGCGACCGCCCCCGACGCGCTGACCGCCGCCGCGCGACAGGTGGCGGAAACCATCAGCGCCGCCGCCATCGTCACCTACACCACCACCGGCTCGACCACGCTGCGCGCCTCACGCGAGCGGCCCAGCGTGCCGATCCTCGGCCTCAGCGCCAACGAGGCGACGGCGCGGCGGCTGTCGCTGGCCTGGGGCGTCCATGCCGTGCTGACCGACGACGTGGCGAATTTCTCGGAGATGGTCGGCCGTGCGCTGACGGCGGCGGCGGAGACCGGCATCGGCAAGTCCGGCCAGTCGCTGGTGATCACCGCCGGCGTTCCCTTCGGCACGCCGGGCAAAACGAACTCGCTGCGGGTGGTGACCATCGACGGCGACGATGTGCCGAAGCTGGAAACGGCGCAGAAGGAGGCGGTGCCCGCTTGAAGGCGAGCTGCGGCCAGGGCGGCGGGAACCGCCCTGGGCCCGGTCCTCACTCCCAAACAGTCATTCCAGGAAGTCGCAGTGCTTCTCCACATGCGCGGCCAGACCCATGGTGTGCTCGCGCACTAGCCGTTCGGCGAGGTTGGCGTCGCGGTCCTCCAGCGCCTTGATGATGGCGCGGTGGTCGTGGATGGAGCGCTCGGCCCGGTCCTCCTGGCCGATGGTCAGCTTGCGGATCGCCCGCATGTGGATGAACAGGTTGTCGGTGACGTCCTGGATCAGCTTCGACCCGCTCAGCTGGATGATGCTCTTGTGGAAGGCGATGTTGGCGTCGGAATATTCGCCGACATGGTCCTTCGGGCTGCGCTGCTCGAAGCTGCCGAACAGGTCCCACAGCTTGTGGATCTCGGCGGCCGGGGCATGGTCGGCGGCCATGCGGGCGGCCATGCTCTCCAGTGCAGCCCAGACCTGGATCATCTCGACGATCTCGGTCTTGGTCTTGCGGACGACGAAGATGCCGCGGCGCGGCTGCAGGCGGATGAAGCCCTCCTGCTCCAGCAGGGTCAGCGCCTCGCGGATCGGGGTGCGGCTGACGCCGAGCTTGTCGCTGAGCTGCCGCTCGTCCAGCCGGATCTCGCGGTCATGGTCATAGATGTCCATCTCCGTGATCGCCTGCTTCAGCGCGTGATAGACCTGACTGCGGAAGGTGGTTCCGGTGTCGAGGGGCTGGACGTTGAGAGCGGGAAAGGTCATGGAGTGGATGTCCTCATGTCTCGCCGGACGTTGCGGCGCCGCCAGGCGGGTCCCCGGTTCGGGACCTTCGGCGTTTTCGTATCCTACATACCAGATGCATGCAAGGCGCTGAAATGTCCAGGGGGACAGGCGTGAAGCGCGCCGACGGCCGGCCTCAGCGCGGCAGATCGTCCCCCGCCGCCGCCAGCGCCGCCAGCAGAGGCTTGAGCGCCTGCGCGTCGCGCATCGCCAGCCCCATCACCGCAACGCCCGCGGCCCCGGCCGCCCGGCATCCGGCCACCGCATCCGCCCGGTCGAGACCACCCAGCCCGATCACCGGCACGCCGCAGCGCGCCCCGAGATCCACCCATCGCCGCACACCCGCCTCGCCCAGGCAGGGCCCGTAGCCCGGCTTGCTGGCGGAGGGGAAAACCGGCGAGACGGTCACATAATCGACCTGCCCGGCCGCCCGCTCCATCGCCGCCGCACCGTCCGAGTCGTGGAGAGACAGCCCGATCAGGGCCCCGGCCCCGAGCAGCGCGCGCGCCGCCGCCGGATCGCCGAGGGCTGGCAGATGCACCCCGTCCACGCCGGCCGCGGCGGCCAGCGCCGGATCGCCATGCAGGGTGACGCGGGCTCCCCACGGACGGGCGCATGCAATCAGTGCGCGAGCCAAATCCAGCCTTTCCCTATCCGGCAAGTCCTTGTCCCGCAAGGAGAGCCAGCGCACGCCACAGGCGAACAGACGCTCCGCCACCTGCGGCATCGGCCGGTCGGCCAGCCGGCGGTCGGTGATCGCCAGCAGCGGCGGCTCGGGCAATGACAGGGGATGTGAGACGGGAGGTGAAATGGCACCGCGTCCTTCCGTTGGGCCGGTCATCATCGCAGGGCCCGTCTCTTTCGGCCAGTTCCGAGACGGTCATTTTCCCACTCTGCGGAAATCCAATGGATACAAATCGACAATCCGCATGCCCGTTGTCCGTCCGGCAAATGGTTCGTATTGACATCATCCGTCAAACTGATGATCGTAGGGGCGGGCATGGGGCATTTGGCATGCCAGCAACCCTAAGTTGGTGGTAGAGAGCCCCAGCCCGTCACCTTTTTTCCGGACCGGACCTCAGAACGCAACGATGCGGCCACACCAACACTGCGGCCACGCGGGAGCCCGGGGTCCGGCAATCCGAACGAAACATGTCGCCGAACAGAACATGTCGGGTGCAATGGGGAGGAAGGACATGGTGCGTGACACGCACGGCAATACGGCCCAGGTCGCACCCTGGGGCGGGCGCTGGATGCAGCTGGCCATTGGCATCGTCTGCATGTCGATGATCGCCAACCTGCAATATGGCTGGACCCTGTTCGTCGAGCCGATCGACGACAAGCATGGCTGGGGCCGCACCGCGATCCAGGTGGCCTTCACCATCTTCATCGTCACCGAAACCTGGCTGGTGCCGGTCGAGGGCTGGTTCGTCGACAGGTTCGGTCCGCGCATCGTCGTGCTGGTGGGCGGCGCGCTGTGCGCCCTGTCCTGGGCCTTGAACGCGGTGGCGGATTCGCTGACCCTGCTCTATCTCGCCGCGGTGATCGGCGGCATCGGCGCCGGCGGCGTCTATGGCACCTGCGTCGGCAATGCGCTGAAATGGTTCCCCGACCGCCGCGGTCTGGCCGCCGGCCTGACCGCCGCCGGCTTCGGCGCCGGCTCCGCCCTCACCGTCGTGCCGATCGCCACCATGATCGAGACCTCGGGCTTCGAGAACACCTTCATGACCTTCGGGCTTGGCCAGGGGATGGTCATCCTGGTGCTGGCCTGGTTCATGGCCGACCCGCCAAAGCACGGCTACGGGCAGGCGCGCGGCGGCTCCGCCCCGCAGCGCCGCCACTACACCCCGCAGGAGATGCTGCGGACGCCGGTCTTCTGGATCATGTACGGCATGTTCACCATGGTCGCCGCCGGCGGCCTGATGGTGACGGCCCAGCTCGGCCCCATCGCCACCGACATGGGGCTGATCGATGCCCCGGTCAGCATCCTGGGCCTGACCCTGCCGGCGCTGACCTTCGCGCTGTCCATCGACCGGGTGATGAACGGCATCACGCGGCCCTTCTTCGGCTGGGTGTCCGACCATATCGGGCGCGAGAACACCATGTTCATCGCCTTCACCATCGAGGCGGTGGGCGTGATGGCGCTCAGCGCATACGGTGCCGACCCGGTCGCCTTCGTCATCCTGACCGGCCTGGTGTTCTTCGCCTGGGGTGAGATCTTCAGCCTGTTTCCGGCCTGCTGCGGCGACACCTTCGGGTCGCGCTTCGCCGCCACCAACGCCGGCCTTCTCTACACCGCCAAGGGCGTGGCCGCGCTGCTGGTGCCCGTCGGCAACCTGATGGTCGAGGCGACCGGCAGCTGGCAGACCGTCTTCTACAGCGTCGCCATCGTCAACGCGCTGGCCGCCTTCCTCGCCCTGTTCGTCCTGAAGCCGCTGCGCGCCCGCTATGTCGCGGCGGCCAGCAACACCGCCCCGCGCCTGACCACCCGGCTGGCCGACTGAAAACCAAACGAACGGCTGCACGAGCCGCCCGGCCTCTGCGGACAGTCCGCGGGGGCCGGGCTTCTTTTTTGGGGAGTTGCTACCTGACCACCATCCGGTCGAGCAGGATTTCCCTCACCCGCACCCCGCGCAGTTCGCGGTCGAGGACCCCGGCAATCGTGCTTTTCATCAGCATCGCCCCGTCGGCGCCGGTCAGCTGCTGCGGGTCGAGCTGGCGCATGCGGTCGGACAGCCGGTCGGTGATGCGGGGGACATAGGGGTCGGCCACCTTGCCGTCCACCGACGGGTCGATCTCCAGCAGCACCTTGACGTCCACCATCCGGGCATCGTTGCCGCCCAGGCTGAAGGTCATCAGCGGCAGCGCCGCGTATTTCTTGTCGGGTCCCAGCTGTGTCTGGGAAGCCGGGGCGCGGTTGCGGGTGGCGACCAAAGCGGCGGTGCCCCCCAACGCCGCCAGCACCAGCAGCAGGCCGGTCAGAAGGATTGGCATCAGGGAAACCGTTTCCCCCTGCCGGTTGCGACGAACGAGCCGCAAAGTGGCCTTTCCGCCCCCATCGCGGGGGCCACGAAACCCATCGGGGATCCTGCCCGTCCGGGAATGCTAGGCGCACAACAAATGCCGGTCAAATGCCGATCATGCCGGCAACGGCCAATGTTCAGGCCCCCAATGTTGGGGGCCTAATCTTCGGCCGGTCAGCCGGCGGGGATCACCGGCACATTGTCGATCAGCCGGGCCTTGCCCATCCAGGCGGCGGCCAGCAGGCGGGCCGGCCGGGTGACGGCGCTCACCGGCTCCAGCGTTTCGGCGTCGCGCAGCTCGACATAGTCGATGGTGCCGAAGCCGGCCTCGGCGATGCGGCCGCGGATGCCGGTCAGCGCACCGTCGACCTCCGCCCCACCCGCCAGCGCGGCGGCGGCGGCGGTCAGCGCCCGGTTCAGTTCGGGCGCGCGGGCACGCTCGTCGGCGCTGAGATAGGCGTTGCGCGAGGACATGGCGAGCCCGTCGGCCTCGCGCACCGTCGGCAGCCCTTCGACCCGGACGGGAATGTCGAGGTCGCGGGTGAAGCGGCGGATCACCATCAGCTGCTGATAGTCCTTCTCGCCGAACACCGCCACGTCGGGCAGGGCCTGGAGGAACAGCTTGGTCACCACCAGCGCCACGCCGCCGAACATCTGCGGCCGGAAGGTGCCGCACAGCCCCTCCGCCGGACCGCCGACCGAAATGGCGGTGGCGAAGCCCTGGGGATACATGGCGCGCACGGTCGGCGCATAGAGCGCATGGCAGCCGGCCGAGGCCAGCTTGGCGGCATCGCCGTCCTCATCGCGCGGGTAGCGGTCGAAATCCTCGTGCGGGGCGAACTGGGTCGGGTTGACGAAGACGCTGGCCACCACCCGGTCGGCCAATTCGCGACCGCGCCGGATAAGGCCCAGATGGCCATCATGCAGGGCGCCCATGGTCGGCACCAGTGCAACGGTCAGCCCCTCCCGGCGCCAGGCGGCGACCTGCGACCGCAAATCCTCGACCGTCCGCAGGACCGGCAGGGTGCCGGCGGACAGGGTGCCGATCGGATTGGAAGACGACGGGGCGGCGGTCGGTGTCATGGCGTCGGTCCTTGGCACAGCGAAACGGGCGCTGGATACCCCGACGGACCGTTCCTGTCCAGAAAAGCTTTCCGCAGGACAGACTGTTGCCGAACCGTCATGGTTCGGCAGCCGCGGCGGAGAGGGCGGCCTCCCTCTCCGCCGCGGTTCCGGATCGGCTACCGGCTATCGGCGCTTGGCCATCAGCGCTTGGCCATCAGCGCTTGAAGGTGATGCCGACCAGATAGGCTAGATTCGCCCAGGCGAGCAGAGTCGCCAGCAGCGCGGTGAAGGACGGCACCAGGATCACCGAACCGATGATGACGGCCAGGACGGCGACCAGCAGGGCGAGAGACAGCAAAGCGATACGGGTATCGTCCATGTGAGTTGGCTTTCCGAAGCGGGTGACAGGAATGATGCCCTGTCTAGCCTATTGCAGCGCAAAAGGGGCTGATCTGCGTCAATCGACCGCGGGATCGCCCATTACATAAGGATTTTGCGATGTTGGCTGTGCCGGTCCGCGCCAGCGCACGCAACTGCGGTCAGACAGGAGCGGAAAGCAAAAAAGGCTCCGGACTATTGTCCGGAGCCTTTTTAATGGTGGGCGCGACAGGGATTGAACCTGTGACCCTTCGCGTGTGAAGCGAATGCTCTCCCGCTGAGCTACGCGCCCGAACCCTGAAACTCTGTACCGAACTCTTTTGCGCCGCGACCGTCTTTCGTCGGCCCCGCCGCTGCGGTGGGCGGGTTTCTACGGCCTTCCCCAACGGGTGTCAAGCGTCAGATTCATCCCCATCTTAAAAAAGATTGCCCACCCGAAACGACACCCCCGAAAACGTCGCCCCCGAACCGACACGACGACCGCAGGAGCTTTGGACCGTGCCCCAGCCCAGCCCCCGCCGCCTTCCCCGCCATCTCCTCTGCCATCTCCTCTGCCCTGCCCGGACGGCCCTGATTGCGGCCGGCCTCTCACTGCCCCTGCTTCCGCTGGCAACGGCCGTGGCGTCGGCGGAGCCGGTGAAGGCGACCTACCGGGTCTTCGTCGGCGGGGTGACCGCGCTGGACGTGAATGCGACGCTGGACGTGGCCGGCGACCGCTACCGCATCGCCGTGTCGGCGGTCACCGGCGGCACCATCGGCCGGCTGTTCAGCTGGCGCACCGACTCCGAGAGCGACGGCCATGTCCGCGGCGACGATCTGCGGCCGGACAGCCACCGCCAAACCAGCCAGCTGCGCGGCGAACCGCGCAACGTCACGCTGACCTACGGACCGCAGGGCGAGATTTCCACCAGCGTCACGCCGCCGGCGGACAAGGACGACCGCGAGACGGTGCCGCCGGACCTGCAGCGCGGCACGCTGGATCCGCTGACCGCCGTGCTCGACCTGCTGTTCGCGGTGGGCGCGAGCGAGGGCTGCGACCGGTCGCTGCCGGTGTTCGACGGCCGCCGCCGCTACGACATGGTGTTCAGCGAGGTGGGGCGGCGGATCGTCGACCCGTCGCGCTACTCGATCTTCTCCGGCGTCGCCCAGCAATGCCGCGTGAGCTACAAGCCGGTGGCCGGCTATGCCCGGTCATCGTCGGGCGGCCGCTTCTGGCAGCGCAACAATCCTGCCGACCGGCCGCCGGTCAATCTGTGGCTGGCCCCGGTCGCCGCCGGCTATCCGCCGCTGCCGGTCCGGCTGGAGACGGACAGCGATTTCGGCAGCGTGGTGGTCCATCTGACCGGCGTCACGCCGCCAGCGGCAGACCGCCGGGCCGGAGCCTCGCCGCAGACCGTGCGCTGACCGCGGCAGCCGGCCCGGCCGGTCCCGTTGTGGATCGGGTGTCCAGGACCAGATCGGACAGCGCAATGCCGGCCCGCCGCCCCGCGTCGCTCAGCGCCGTGGCCGACGGCCAGAGGAAACAGCCTTCCAGCTCGAGCATCCTGCCGTCCAGCAACGCCGCAAAGCCGCCAAGTTTGCCCATATGAACGATCCGAGCCATGCGAGAGGCCATGGTGGAGTTCCTTCCCATCGGCTGCCGCCATGACGCTGGCCGGACGGCCGCGAAACACGCCGCCGTCCGACCCGCACCCGGCAGGTTTTTGATTGATTGTCGTGCCTGCCGGCTGCGGCCAACGTCAGCAGCAGAACGGTGAAAGCCAGCGAGCCGGCTGTCAGGGCATCGTCCTGCATCATGGCGCGTCCTCCCCCGGATCGGCGTCCCGTCGCCCGGCAGCGCCGGATCGACCCTTGCCAGTCTAGGGGCTTTGCGGTTCCGGCACGCGGGTCCTGAGGGATACCCCTTCCGTTCAAAGGGATAGTATCGGTGTATGTACCCGTCGCTATCCGAACCCGGATCGCCCCGCGGTCGGTGGACATCGCGCCTCGAACCTACTGTCGGTTGAAGCCATCACAGGTTAATGACAAAGTTGAGACCGTATGCAATGTCCACCCAGGCCCCCGAGTTACCGTCTCGGGAAATGTTCCGGACCACTCACGGCTGGAGGGCTTCGCACAGTGCCGGCAATCAAAGGGAACACCGTCGTTGTGTTGGAGCAGAACGCCGTTCTGCGCCTTGGCGTCGAAGCATTGCTGGAATCCTGGGGATGCCAAGTCGTTTCCGGCGACAACCTGGATGACATCATTGCCGACACCAGGGCAGACAATCTCCGTCCGACGGTGTTGCTTCTTCCTCCGACGAACGGCCAGGAAACCGGCGACCAGCTGGCCAGCCGCTTTGAAGCCGAAATCGGCTACCCCCTGCCATGGATCGGCATTACCGGGGATTCCAGCCTTCTGCAACGCTGGAAAGCCGGCGCCTTCAGCGGAATCCTGCTGGAGATGCCCTGCTCGCCCGAGACCCTCCGGGCTGCCCTGCTCAAGGCACTGCGGCAGAAGGACGGATCTTCCGGCCCTCCCACAGCCTGAAAGCTCCCTGCACCGCGCCATGGTGCCGGCAGCCGTGCATTGGCCAGACGTCATCGGACCTCGCCGGCCGGACGGCGGCATGACTATGACGGCTCTGCGGTCCTGGCTACTCGGAAAAAGACCGTGTAGCCGGCTGTGGGTACCGTGCCGCGCGGACCTAAAGGCCGAATTGACGCAGGGGAAGCGAAACGCTACTTCGGTGACAATACTGTTCAACGCCGCTCCCGGACACCTCGGGGACAGAATAGGATTTGGCGGCGCCCTGATCCTGGCAAGAAAAATCGGCCGGAACTGAAAGGAAACATTTCCGTGATCTGTGAAAGGAATCATCCTCTCTGCCGGCGGAATTCGGATGTCCTGCCCTGGAGATCACGACCGTCATCGGATACATGTCACTGAAGGATCACGAAACCCATGCGACCGGGCGAACCGACGGGAGTCATGGGGGAACCTGGCAGGTAACCCGTTGGAAACATTTGTTTATTGCAGATTGAAACAAAAGTTGACTTGGGCTTCCATGCTGTGCTGTGGCACACCATTCTCGGAAATGCGGATGGTGCGGCGCCCACTCCGGTAGAAGCGCCGTCCTTTCCAGCAGCGATGTCTTAACGTTTACCGGCTCAAGTACGGCGCCTTCATCGACCGGCTTTCCCTTCCACTTCAAGGCTCGACCAGGAACATCACCATGGCCCATCGTCCGCTCGCCTGCGTGATCCTCGCCGCCGGCAAGGGCACACGCATGAAATCCGATCTGCCCAAGGTGCTGCACCGGGTTGCCGGCCGGCCGATGGTCGGGCATGTGCTGGCCGCGGTGAAGACGCTCGACCCCGACCATGTCGTGGTCGTGGTCGGCCCCGGCATGGACAGCGTGGCCGCCGCCGTCGCCCCCTACCCCACCGCGGTCCAGCACGAGCAGCGCGGCACCGCCGACGCCGTGCGCGCAGCCTTCGGCCTGCTGGAGGGCTTCACCGGCGACGTCATCGTGCTGTACGGCGACACGCCGCTGGTGACGCCGGACACGCTGCGCGCGCTGGTGCAGGCGCGCCGGCAGGCGGCCGACCCGGCCGTGGTGGTGCTGGGCATGCGCCCCGACGATCCCGGCGCCTATGGCCGCCTGATCCTGAACGCCCGCGGCGGGCTGGAGAAGATCGTCGAATATCTCGACGCCAGCGAGGAGGAGCGCGCGGTCACCCTGTGCAACGCCGGGCTGATGGCGTTCGACGGCGCGCGCATGGTCGACCTGATCGGCAGCGTCGGCAACGACAATGCCAAGTCCGAATATTACCTGACCGACGTGGTCCAGATCGCGCGCCGCGCCGGCATGGCCTGCGCCGTGGTGGAGGCCGCTCCGGCCGAGGTGGTCGGCGTCAATTCCCGCGCCGAGCTGGCGGAGGTGGAGAAGCTGCTGCAGCGCCGCCTGCGCAAAGCCGCGATGGACAACGGCGCCACGCTGATCGACCCCGACAGCATCTTCCTCAGCGTCGACACCCGGCTCGGCCGTGACGTGGTGGTCGGCCCCGGCTGCTTCTTCGGTGCCGGCGTGACGGTCGCCGACCGGGTGGAAATCAAGCCCTACTGCCATCTGGAAGGCGTGCGCATCGACAGTGGCGCCGTCATCGGCCCCTATGCCCGGCTGCGCCCGGGTGCGGAGATCGGCCCGGACGCCCACATCGGCAATTTCGTCGAGGTGAAGAACGCGGTGATCGAAGCCGGGGCCAAGGCCAACCACCTGACCTACATCGGCGACGCCCGCGTCGGGGCCAAGGCCAACATCGGCGCCGGCACCATCACCTGCAATTACGACGGCTTCTCCAAGAGCCGGACGGAGATCGGCGCCGGGGCCTTCATCGGTTCCAACAGCGCCCTGGTCGCCCCGGTCGTCATCGGCGACGGTGCCATTGTCGGCGCCGGCAGCGTGGTGACGATGGCGGTGGAGGCCGACGCGCTGGTGGTCGCCCGCGGCAACCAGAAGGCGTACGCCGGCTGGGCAAAGCGTTTTCGCGAACGGAAGCAAAACGAGAAAGCAAAAAAGGCGTAGGATCGGTCCGGGATCCGTTTCTCTCCGGCTCGTCAGCCGGCACCTTTTTCAGGAGCATCAGGTCCATGTGCGGCATCATCGGCATCAACGGCATCCACGACGCGTCCCCCCGGTTGGTGGAGGGCCTGCGCCGGCTCGAATACCGCGGCTATGACAGCGCGGGCGTCGCCACCCTGGTGAACGGCCATATCGAGCGCCGCCGCGCCGAGGGCAAGCTGGCCAACCTGGACATGAAGCTGCGCGACCAGCCGCTGTCCGGGACGGTCGGCATCGGCCACACCCGCTGGGCCACCCACGGCGGCCCGACGGAGAACAACGCCCACCCGCACGCCACCAAGCGTGTCGCCGTCGTCCACAACGGCATCATCGAGAATTACCAGGAGCTGAAGGACGAGCTGACCGGCCACGGCTACGTCTTCGAAAGCGCCACCGATACCGAGGTGATCGTCCATCTCGTCACCTACTACCTGGACCGGCAGGGCATGACCCCGGTCCAGGCGTCGGCCGCCGCCTTCAAGCGCTTCACCGGCGCCTTCTCCCTGGTGCTGATCTTCGCCGGCGAGCATGAGCTGATGATCGGCGCCCGCCACGGCACGCCGCTGGCGATCGGCTATGGCGACGGCGAGATGTACCTGGCGTCGGACGCCTTCGCGCTGGCGCCGCTGACCAACCGCATCTGCTATCTGGAGGACGGCGACTGGGTCGAGGTCAGCCGCACCGCCGCCATCGTCCACGACGCATCGGATGCGGTGGTCGAGCGGCCGGTGAAGACCACGGCGGTGTCCGGCGCCCTGATCGGCAAGGACGGCTACCGCCACTACATGCTCAAGGAAATCTACGAGCAGCCGCAGGTCATCGGCGACACGCTGAACGCCTACATCAACCCGGAGACCGGCACTTTCACCCTGCCGGACTTCCCGTTCGATCTGGCCGGTGCGTCGAAGCTGACCATCGTCGCCTGCGGCACCGCCTATTACGCCGGCTTCGTCGCCAAATACTGGTTCGAGACGCTGGCCCGCATCCCGGTCGAGGTCGACATCGCGTCCGAGTTCCGTTACCGCGAGGCGCCGCTGCCGCCAGGCGGCATCGCCCTGTTCATCTCGCAGTCGGGCGAGACGCTGGATACGCTGGAGGCGCTGCGCTATTGCAAGCGCCAGGGCCAGAAGATCCTGTCGATCGTCAATGCCCCGGAAAGCACCATCGCGCGGGAATCCGACGCGGTGCTCTACACCATGGCGGGCCCGGAGATCGGTGTGGCCTCGACCAAGGCCTTCACCACCCAGCTGACCACGCTGGCCTGCCTTGCCGTCACCGTCGGCCGCGCCCGCGGCGCCATCGACCAGGAGCGGATGCAGCAGATCGCCCACGCGCTCCGCGAAGTGCCCGCCCGTGCCGCCGACGTGCTGGCCCATGACGAGCGGCTGAAGGAGCTGGCGCAGGAGGTGTCGGAAGCCCGCGACGTGCTGTATCTCGGTCGCGGTGCCATGTATCCGCTGGCCCTGGAAGGGGCGTTGAAGCTGAAGGAGATCAGCTACATCCACGCGGAAGGTTACGCCGCCGGCGAGTTGAAGCACGGTCCGATCGCGCTGATCGACGACAATGTCCCGGTGATCGTGCTGGTGCCGTCCGACGCCCTGTTCGAGAAGGTCGTGTCGAACGTGCAGGAGGTCTGCGCGCGGTCGGGCAAGGTGCTGCTGCTGGCCGACCGCAAGGGCATCGACAAGCTGAAGGACAAGGTGCGCTGGTCGGTCGAGCTGCCGGCCTGCGACCCGCTGGTCGCCCCGCTGCTCTACGCCATCCCGGTGCAGCTGCTGGCCTATCACACCGCCGTGCTGAAGGGCACCGACGTGGACCAGCCGCGCAATCTGGCAAAGAGCGTGACGGTGGAGTAAGCGGGCCATTCTCCGCGAACAAAGTGTCTGCGTATGCATGAGCGTCAGCGCTCCCGGGAAAGCGTTTCCCCATTTCTGGAAACGCCTCCACGGGAGCGCGCTCGGCCGTTTGGGATGATCCCCGTTTCCCCGACAGCGTGGCGACATAGCGAGGCTCGGCCCGGGTTCGAGCCCTGCCCCCGATGTCGGCAAGGGTCCGGCTCCCGATCCAGGCGGTTCGGGAGCACGATCCCATCAAACCATCACTTGCGGTCCAGCGGGAACAGGGCGGCGGGCAGATGCAGCAACCGCACGGTTCCCTCGTAAAGCCGGACGATGGCCGGCGTCAGCACTCCGTCAACGATGGGGCGTGCCGGAATGACCAGCAGGGACGCGGTGGCGGAAACCAGAAGCGCACCCGCCATGTCGAGGGGGAAGTGAACGCCAAGATAGATGCGCGCCCATGCGACGCCCATCCCGAAGGTCATCATCCCCCAGCCCAGCCGTTGCCAGGACCCCCGCAGCAGCAGGCTGATCCCGATCGTCCACATGAAGGTCGCATGATCGCTGGGGAAGGATGAATCCGCGGCATGCGGGATCAGCTGATGCCCCAACCCGAGCACGAAGGGGCGCGGATGATGCCAGAGCGCGCCAATCGCCGCGTTGACCAGCGCCGCCGTCAGCAGGGCGCATCCGGCACCGACCAGGACAGCGCGTCCGTCTTGCCGTCCCCACACCCACAGCGCCGCGACCAGGGCCGCGACCAGCACCACCACATCGTCCGCCAGAAAGCGCGCCAGCATGAGAAGCCCGGCCGGCGGATCGGATGGAGCGTTCAGCAGAAGGAACAGATGTTGGTTCAGAGCTTCCATAAGCGGGGTCCGATCGTTTCGATTCGATGACAGGCAGGGCAGACAGATAGGCCGTGGCGCTTGCACATGCCTGGGCGCGAACGGTCAGGACCGGGGCGTTCGGCTGAGTCCGGGAGAGCGATGAGGATAGCGAACGCTCCAATCGGCCCCCCCGATGAAAACGGTCGTCATTGACGCGGCGAGGCACAACCTCGGCACCGGCCGAACGTCAATCGATCCGCAGCCCCGTCTGGTCGATGCTCCCGGTCCGAAGAACCAGCGCCGTTGCAGGACCGGCGGCAGGCATACGAAAGGCGATCGTCGAAACATCGACTTTCAGGAAAAATTCGTCGGTGCCGGCAAGGGAAAACATCTCGACCTGATCGCTGCCGACCCGACCGTACAGGCGATTGCCATCGGCAATGACAGCGATCTCGAAATCGGGCAGGCGGTAGCGGCCAGCCAAACGGGCGTAGAATGCCGGGTCGGCGATACCGAGCCGGCGTTCGACCGGCCGGAACGCCGGCCAATCGTACTCCTCGGCAATCGCGCGCAGCAGGCCATGAGCGACAGCCCCGGCAGAGCCGTTGGTCATGATCACGGCTCCGTCCTGGCTGCCGCCCACGAAACCCGCCATCACGCACGAAAAGCCGGCATTGAGCCCGCTGTGGAAGAAGCAGGGGTCTGGTCCACCGCCCTTTCCGCCGCCATCGAGTCCAAACCCCAGGCCGAAGCCGCCAAGACCGGGCGTCAGCATTGTTTTGACCATGTCAGGCGACAGCACCTCATCGCGCCGGCCGGACCAGGCGCGCTGGAGCGCCATGATAACCAGCGCCAGGTCGGACGGTGTCGACCACAGCCCGGCGGCTGCCATCTCCGGATAGATGTGGGGACCGCCCTCGACCGGCTTTCCATCGAAACCGTAGGGTGTCGCCGCCTCGGCGACACGGTCGACGGGAAGAGGTTGTGCGAATGTGCTGTCGGTCATCGACAATGGACCCAGGACCGCCCGCTCCATGTGAACGGGGAACGCCTCGCCCGTGACATCGATCAACAGCTGCTGAAGCACCGTATATCCGCCGCCTGAATACCGCCATGCGGTGCCCGGCGGTTGGCCGACGCGGATCGGCGGCGAGTTCGCCGGGTCGATGCCATCGAGCACCTGACCCAGCGTCGGGACTGGCTGACCGGCCGGATAGCCGGCAAACCCGTGCACGGTCAGCCCCGCGCTATGGTTCAGCAATCCGCGGACAGTGACGGCGGTCGACCCGGCGGCAGGCGGGATGTGCCAGGAAACGAGGTGGCTGTCGACGTCGGCGTCAAGGCCAAGCCGACCGTCCTGAACCAGCCTCAGCACCGCCAGCGCAGTGATCGGCTTGCTGATCGACGCCGCCTGGAACAGCGTGTCGGCGGTCACCGGAGAGCCGCCGACCGTGACGTTCCCAAAACCGCGCGTCCAGGCCAGACGACCCTCATGGATGACCGCAACGCTGACACCAGGGACATGCAGCGCCGCCATGCGCGCAGCCAAACTCATGTGCGCAGCCAGACTGGGCCAGTCGGCCGGTTCACCGGCGACGATCACCGGCGGCGGAAGACCGGCTGCGATCCGCTGGATACGGGCTTCGAGCGCAGGGTCGGCCGGAGCGGCCGACACGACCGGGCCATTCGATGACAGGTGCGTCATGGCAGCGGTGCGCAGGCAATTCTTCTGACACCATGCCGGCATCGGTTCGCCATGCTTCCCCGCTCGCTCATCGGCCTGGCCTGCCGCGCTGACTGCCGATGAGCGGCGATGCAGCCAATCGGCAGGACTCGGCTTAAGAGCATCTCACGCAATCAGTGTCGGACAAAGTCTCGGGCACGCAGACCGGCGGCCCCGTCTCAGCTGCTGCCGCGATGGGTCAGCGTCAGTTCGACGGCACGGATCGGCTCCGGCGGCATGTCTCCGCGCATCCGTTGCAGGATCATCGCCCCGGCCTGCCGGCCGAGGTCGCGGCTGTCGATGCCGATGGTGGTCAGGCCGGGCGGCAGCTCCTCGGCCACGTCATTGTGGCCGAATCCCAGGATGGCGATGTCGTCGGGCAGGCGCATGCCCAGCCGGCGTGCCTCCAGCAGTGCGCCGGTCGCCAGCAGGTCGTTGGCGCAGAACACCGCCTCGACCGCCGCCTTGCGGGACAGCAGCTCGGCCAGCGCACGGCGGCCATCGACCATGCTGGTCACCCTGTCGACCGACAGCTCGGCGGCGATGTCGAGCCCGGCGGCGCGGGCACCCTCGCGGAAGCCGGTGAGGCGCAGAGCACCGCGGCCGCTGCGCCGGCCGATATAGGCGACGCGGCGGTAGCCCCGCCGGGCGAAATGCTCGGCCGCCAGACGGCCGCCGTCGATGTTGGAGAAGCCGACCAGCATGTCGATAGGGTCACGGGGATAGGCCCAGGTCTCCATGATCGGAATGCCGAGCGCCCGCAGCGCCCGCCGGTTCTCCTCGATCTCGATGACGCCGGTGAACATGACCGCCGCCGGCCGCATCTCGCGCAGCGACTGGATCATCGTCGTCTCCTTGGCGTAGGAGTAGGAGGTCTGCCCGATCATCAGCTGGTAGCCCTGCGGCTCCAGCACCTCGCCGCAGCCCTGCACGGCAAGGCAGAACTGCTGGCTTTGCAGGTTGGAGACGAAGGCGGCGACGATGTTCGACTGGCCCGACCGCAGGGCGCGGGCATGCGGGTTGGTGGCGTAGCCGGTGCGCTCGACGATCTCCAGGATCTTCCGGCGCTTGGCCTCGGCCACCTTCTCCGGCTGGCGCAGGGCGCGCGACACGGTGATCGGCGACACCCCGGCCAGCCGGGCGATCTCGACGATGCGCGTCGGAGCCGGCCCCCCAGCGGCGTCACCGGTGGCGTCCCCATCTGCCGACGGCACCGGTTCCGCCGCGCGGAGGCGGAGGACGTCGTCGATGGTCGGCGGACGTTTGGCCGCGCTGCTCTCACTCATGTCGCCCGTCTCCTTGGCCGCCTGTCCCTGCGATGCCGCCCGGTCAGGCCGCGCGCCCCAGGATGCCCGCCTCCTCCACCGGACGGGCCACCTGGATCAGGCAGTCGCCGGCCTCGCTGTCGCTGTGCAGGCGCCGCGAAATGACGATGCCCGCCTCCTCGAAGCGCAGTTCCTCCTCGGGCTGGTCGAGCCGCGTCAGGTCGTGGAACCAGCCGGCGAGATCGCCCGCGGCGACCCGCGCCCCGACATCGACCGCCGGCTCGAACCAGCCGCGCCGCAGCGCGTAGATCGCCTGCCGATGGCTGTCAAGCTGAAGCAGTTGCATCGGCGCCGGAACCGGTGCCGGAACCGAGAGAACCGGCGCGTCGGTCAACCCGACGGCGATCAGCAGATTGTCGATGGCGCGGGCGGTGTAGGCCATGGTCTCCGGCGTCACAGTGCCGCCGCCGCCGAACTCGCCGCTGATGCCGATGACGCCGGCCCGTGCGGCGGCGGCCATCGAGGTCGGCGCTGTCGCCCCGTTCTCCGCCACGAATCCGTAGGGCATGCCGAGCGCCCGCATCAGCTCCAGCGCGCGGCCGAGCCGGTCCGGCGTGCCCTGCCGTTCGATCAGGGCGCAGGGCAGGTGGGCCATCGAGGTGCCGCCGGAATGGATATCGAACACCACGTCGTGGCGCGGGAACAGCTCATGTTCGAGGAAATACGCCAGCCGGAAGGTGGGCGTGCCGGCGGGGTCGCCGGGGAAGGCGCGGTTGAGGTTGCCCTCGTCCAGCGGCGACCGGCGCCGCGCCGCCATCGCCGCCGGGGCGTTGGCGACCGGCAGGATCGTCACCTCGCCACGGATGCGCGCCGGATCGAGGCGGCGGAACAGCCGGCCCAGCAGCAGTTCGCCCTCATATTCGTCGCCGTGGTTGCCCGCCATCAGCAGCACGCGCGGACCCGTCCCGTTGCGCACGCGGCAGACCGGAACCTTCACCTGATAATAGGGGGAGCGGTCCACCGAGAACGGGATGCTGAGGAAATCCAGCGACTTGCCGTCGGCGGCGAAATCGAGCGCGTGGTAGAGGCCAGTGTGCATTCCAAAAACCTTCTGGCGGAGGGGCGCCTTGGCAGCGGTTGCCCGGCGCCCCTTCCGGTTCACCGAGGAAGCCCGCTTACAGGGCGGCGAGCGCCGTCATCTCGACGCGCAGGTCGGGGTCGGCCAGCCGCGCCTCGGTGCAGGCGCGGGCCGGCGGGTTGGCCGGGTCGATCCAGGCGTCATAGACTTCGTTCATGGCGTCGAAGTCGGTGATGTGCGGCAGGAAGACGTTGACGGCGACCAGCTTGGACTTGTCGCTGCCGGCCTCCTCCAGCAGGGCGTCGATCTTGGCCAGCACGTCGCGGGTCTGCTCGTGGATGGAGCCGGTGCGGTTGTTGGCGACCTGGCCCGCGATGTGGACCATGCCCTGGCAGACGACGGCCTGGCTCATGCGCGAACCGACCTGGAACCTGGTGATCATCGGAAAGAACCTCTCTTGGATGCCGAACGGCGGGTTACATCTGCGGAAGCGTCTGCTTTTCCTTGAACCACGTCATCTGCAGGGCGCCCAGCTTGCCGTTCAGGCGGTTGTAGAACAGGAAGGTGTTGATCCAGTTGACCAAATCCTGTTCGCCGTGGCGGACGGCGACATGGGCCGGCGACTGGCGGATCAGGAACTTCTGCTCGACCTCCTTGCCAGGATTGTCCTGCGCGACCTTCAGCGCGATGGCGCTGTTCTCGGCGAAGGTTTCGACCTGCCCGGCCAGATAGGCGGCGATGGCGCCGGGGGTGTCCTCGAAGCGCACCAGCTTGGCGCCGGGAGCGTTGTCGGTCAGCCAGATGTCGAGCGTCGAGCCCTTGGCGACGCCGATGCTGTGGCCCTTCAGACCCTCGGGATCGCTGGCGTTCGCCATCGACTTCGGCCCGTAGACGCCGAGATTGACCGCGGCGTAGGGCTGGGTGAAGGTCACCTGCTGGGCGCGCTCCGGCGTGGCCCCGGCGGCGGCGATCAGCACGTCGACCTTGTTGGCGAGCAGGCTGGGAATGCGGTTGGCGCCGGTCACCTGGACCAGATCCAGCTTCACGCCCATGTCGGCGGCCATCAGCTTGGCCAAGTCGATGTCGAGGCCGGCGGCCTCGCCCTTGGCGTCCTTGAAGCCCCAGGGGGCGGCGTCCATCAGAACGCCGACGCGCAGCTTGCCGGCCGACAGCACGTTCTGCAGGGCATCGGCCTTGGCGGCGGACGGCAGGGCGGCGGCGGAGAGCGCGACGGTGGCGCAGACCGCCACGGCGGCGGCGAGGGTCCGGAAGAGTCTCACGACATTGCTCCTCTGTTCTGGTGGTTGTCCGGTCCTCGGCAGGGAACCGGTGGTTGGTTCGGCGAATGGCACGGCAGCGCCTCAGCGGACGGAGGCGATGAAGCTCTGCAATTCGGGTGTGCGGGGGTTGGCGAAGAGTTCGGCCGGCGGCCCCTCTTCCCAGACGCGGCCCTGGTGCATGAAGACGATCTTGGAGGCGACGTTGCGGGCGAAGCCCATCTCGTGGGTGACCAGCACCATGGTCATGCCCTGGCGTGCCATGTCCTCCATCACCTTCAGCACCTCGCCGACCAGTTCGGGGTCGAGCGCCGAGGTCACCTCGTCGAACAGCATCAGGTGCGGCTTCATGGCGAGGCAGCGGGCGATGGCGACGCGCTGCTGCTGCCCGCCGGACAGCTGGGCCGGAAAGGCGTCGATCTTGTCGGCCAGCCCGACCCGCTCCAGCACGTCCAGCGCCAGCGCCCGGCCGTCGGCCTTGGCGATCCGCTTGTTGAGGACCGGCGCCAGCGTGATGTTGCGCTCCACCGTCATGTGGGGGAACAGGTTGAAGGCCTGGAAGACGATGCCGACGCGCTGGCGGAAGTCGCGCAGGTTCGGCATGTCGGTGCGCACCGGCTGGCCTTCCACCGTGATCTCGCCGCCGTCGATGCGCTCCAGCGCGTTGATGCAGCGCAGCAGGGTCGATTTGCCGGAGCCCGACTTGCCGATGATGGTGACGATCTCGCCTTCCTTGATGTCGAGCGACACCCCCTTGAGCACCTGGGTCGACCCATAGCTCTTGGTAACGTTTCGGATGTCAACGAGCGCCATTGAGACGGACCTCCAGGGAACGGGCCCACAGGGTGAGCGGCAGGCAGGCGGCGAAATAGATCGCCGCGACGATCGAGTAGACCAGCAGGGGCTGGAAGGTGGCGGCGCTGACCAGCTGGCCGGCACGGGCAAGCTCGACGAAGCCGACGATGGAGGCCAGCGAGGTGCCCTTGATCAGCTGGACGAGGAAGCCGACGGTCGGCGGCAGCGCCATGCGGAAGGCCTGCGGCGCGATGACGTAGCGGAACTGGTGCCAGGTCGACAGGCCGAGACAGGCGGCGGCCTCCCACTGCTCGTGCTTCACCGCCTCGATGCCGCCGCGCCAGATCTCGCCGAGGAAGGAGGCGGTGTATACGGTCATGGCGATGCCGACGGCGACCAGCGGCGGCATCTCGATGCCGAGGAAGACCGGCATGCCGAAATAGAAGAACATCAGCAGGCCGAGCAGCGGCACGCCCTGCACCAGTTGCAGGAAGGCGGTGGCGGTCCAGCGCAGCGCGCGGCTGGCACTGGTCCGCATCAGGGCGAGCGCCAGCGCCAGCGGCGCGCCGAAACCGAGTGCGATGAGGACGAGGACGGCCGTCCATTGCAGGGCGCTGAGCAGCGACAGCAGGTCGCCGAGGGAGAAGGAACGCATGGCCGGTGTCTCCGTCAGCGCCGAACCGGCCAGCGGAAGGCGAGGTGCCCCACCGCGGCGAACAGCAGTTTGAAGGTCATCACCAGGGCGAAGTAGATGCCGCAGATCACGGCATAAACCTCGAAGCTGCGGTAGGTGCGCGTCTCGATGAAGCCGCCGGTGTGGAACAGCTCCTCCGCCGAGATCTGCGAGGCCAGCGAGGTGCCGAGCAGCAGCAGGACGAACTGGCTGGTGAAGGCGGGATAGACGCTGCGCAGGGCGGGCGGCAGCACGATGTACCGGAACACCTGCCAGCGCGAGAGCCCCAGGCACTGGCCCGCTTCCACCTGGCTGCCGGGGATGGCATCGAGCCCGGCACGGACGATCTCGGTGCAGTAGGCGCCGAAATAGAGACCGAGCGCGATGGACGCCGCCTCGAAGGCCCCCATCCGCAGGCCGAAGCCCGGCAGCACGAAGAAGACCACGAACAGCTGGATCAGCGACGGCGTGTTGCGGATCAGCTCGACATAGCCGCGGATCGCCCAGCGCACCGGACGCGGCCCGCTGCGCACCGCCGCCGCCGCGGCGACACCGATGGCGGTGCCGAGGACCGCGGCCACCAGGGTCAGCAGCAGCGTGTGCAGCGTGCCGTCGATCAGCTGGTCCTGATAGCGCCAGAGCTGCTGGAAATTCAATGTCTGCATGGGGAATCTGGCCGTCTCGGGTCAGCCGAAGAAGGTGCGGTAGGCACGGCACACCCGCCCGTCGGCATCGAGGCCGAACAGCACCCGCCAGCGGTCGATGCAGGTGCAGGGGTGGGAGATGCCGAACTCGACGATGTCGCCGACTGCCAGATCGTGACCGGCAAGATCGGTGCCGGCCGGCACGGCGACGAAGGCGTGCTGGTCGTTCAGCCGCGTCACCCGCAGCCCGTCCGCCGGCAGCGCCACGCCGTCGCGGTGGATGCGCAGCGGGCGGGGCAAATCCTGGTCGAAGGAGGAATCGCGCATGCCGAAGCCGCAGATCGCCAGCCCCGGCTCCGGCCGGGTCAGCACCTCCGCCCACAGGCGCAGGGCCGGGCGGAAATCGGCGGCCGTCGCCCCGCCGCAGGCGAAACCCTGCCGGGCGTCCAGCGCGCCGAGCGCGCGTTCGTAGGTGCCGTGGTCGTGGAAGAAGATGGCACCGCTGCGCAGCACCAGCGTGGCGTTGCCGTCGGCTTTCGCAACCGGCGCCAGGGCGGCGACCACCATGTCGAAGAAGGCCGATCCGCCGGCGGTGAGCAGCAGCGGCCGCTCCGGCGCCAGCGCGCGCACCAGGGCGAAGGCCTCCGCCGTCCGCTCCATCAGGGCGGCGATGTTGGCGGCGGTCTGGGCCGGATCGGAGGTCGCGACAGCCCCCTCATAGGTGGCGACGCCGTCGAGAACCAGCAGGCCGGGATGCAGCAGCACCGCGGTGAGGATCGCGTCCACCGCCGTGCGGTCGCGGGCGCCGCCGCGGCCGGCGCCGACTTCGACCAGGACGGCCAGCGGACGGCTGGCGGCTTTGGCGGCGGCGGCAAGCGTCTCAACCGCCGCCGGGGAGTCGGCGAAGGCGCGCAGGTCGGCGTCGGGGTGGGCGGCGAGCAGAGCGCCCAGCCGTCTGCCGCTGGCGATGCCGCCGATCTCGTTGCCGAGGATCAGCCGGGTCACGCCGGCGCGCAGCAGCACGGCGGCCTGCTGCAGATTGGCGACGGTGGCGCCCCAGGCCCCGGCCTCCACCAGTCCCGACGCGATCTGCGGCGCCATCGGCGTCTTGGCATGCGGGGCGAGTGCCACACCGTGCTGTCGCGCATAGGCAAGGATCAGGTCGCGGTTGGCGGCAAACGCGTCCTCGTCGAGCGTCAGGACCGGCAGCGCCATGTCGCCGGCAGCCGGCCGCCAGTTCTGGGCGCCGACATCGCGCAGCTGCAGCGGCGCCGTCCCCGGCGGCACCCCGCGGATGGTGTCGTCCAAACCGCTGTCGAGCAGCGCATCGAGAAACAGGCTCATGGGCGGCAATCCTGATCAGCCAGATGAGGACGAAGCGTCGAACGTCCGATGACAACGTTATCATAGCGCCGCATGGATGCAATGACAACGTTGTCATCATGCATTCGGAAAGAATCTGGCTTTGTGTCCGGCGGGATAACCGTGACGGGCCCTACCGCGAAGCCGGCTCATCGGCTTTTGAAAACGGTCCCGACCCTCTAGGCTGACCGAAACCACGACCGGGGACCGCCGCCTTGCTGATCGCCCATCTGTCCGATCCCCACATCCGCCCGCGGGGCGAGCTGTACCAGGGGCTGGTCGACTCGAACGCGATGTTCGACGCCGCAGTTCGTCAGCTGAACGCGCTCGATCCGGCACCCGACCTCGTGATCGTCACCGGCGACATCGTCGACCGCGGCACCGCGGCCGAGTACGGGCAGGCGCGCGCCGCACTGCGGTCCATTCGCCAGCCGGTCCTGCTGCTGCCGGGCAATCACGATGACCGGGACGCGTTCCGGACGGCCTTCGCGGATCACTCATACCTGCCGGCAACGGGGCCTCTCCACTTCGCTGTGGGCGACAAAGGGCCGCTGCGCATCCTCGGCCTCGATGTGACCGTTCCCCGCGAGCATCATGGGGAGGCAAGCGAGGAGGCCTGCGCCTGGCTCGCAGCGCGCCTGTCGGAGGAGCCGGAGCGGCCGACGCTCGTCATGCTGCATCAGCCGCCCCTTGAAAGCGGCATCGCCTGCATCGACGCGTACAATTGCCGGAACGGCATGGGTCTGGCGGCGGTGCTGGCCGCCCATCCCCAGGTCGAGCGGCTTCTGTGCGGGCATGTCCACCGCTTCATGCTGGCCCGCTTTGCCGGGACGGTGCTGGTCACGGCCCCCAGCACGACGACGGCCATCGCGTTGCGGCTCGCACCGGATGCCGAGCCGGCCTCCTACGTCGAGCCGCCGGCCTTCCTGCTTCACCGCTGGCAGGAGGGCGCGGGGCTGGTCACACACCTCGTGCCCGTCGGCAACTTTCCCGGCCCCCTGCCGTTCTTTTGAAAATAGGCGGCTTGCTCTAAAGTTTAGCGTTCCGGTCGATCTCCTGGCGCAGGGTCAGCGCCAGATCCTCGATCCGGTAGGGCTTCGACAGCACCGGGAAGCCTTTCAACCCGGCCCGGTCCTCGCTGTAGCCGGTGGTCAGAACCACCGCCAGCCGGGGCAGCAGGGCCCGCGCCGCCGCCGCCAGGGCCGGGCCGTCGATCTCGCCCGGCATCACCACGTCGCTGAACAGCAGGTCCGGCCTTTCCCCGTCCCGCAACAGGCGCAACGCCTCTTCCCCGTTCGCGGCGCGGCTGACCCGATACCCCATTTCCTCCAGCGCCGCGACGATCACCAGCGCCACCACCGGGTCGTCTTCGACCAGCAGCACGCTGGCGCCGCCGCCATCGACCACGGGCCGCTGGGCATCGACCGCCACCGCGGGCATCGTCTCGGCACGCGGCAGCAGCAGCGTCACGACGGTGCCCTGCCCCTCCGCGCTGTCGACGGTCGCGATCCCGCCGGATTGCCGGCAGAAGCCGTAGACCTGCGCCAGCCCCAGCCCGGTGCCCTGGCCCACCGCCTTGGTGGTGAAGAAGGGTTCGAAGATCCGCTCCAGCGTTGCCGGCGCCATGCCATGGCCGCTGTCCCGCACCCAGATCCGCAGGAAGGAGCCGTACAGGCCATGCTCGCCGCACTGCTCGACGTTGCCGGCACCGATCAGCAGATGGCCGGCTCCGGCGATGGCATCGCGGGCGTTGGTGGCGAGGTTCAGGATCGCCAGTTCGAACTGCACCGGGTCGGCCATCGCCGGCCACAAGCCGGCTTCCAGATCGAACTCCAGCCGGATGTCCGCGCGCAGCGCCCGGTCGAGGAAACTGCGCATCCCCAGCAGGCGGTCGCGGACGTCGAAGGCTTCGGGTTCGAGGTTCTGGCGGCGCGAGAAGGCCATCAGCTGCCGGATCATGCTGGCGCCGCGGTCCACCGCCTGATGGCCGGACTCAAGGACCTTCTGTACCCCGGCGACATGGCCGGCGCGCCGCCCGACCAGTTGAAGGCAGCCCGACATCGCCTGGAGCAGATTGTTGAAGTCGTGCGCCATGCCGCCGGTCAGCTGGCCGACCGCCTCCATCTTCTGCGATTGCCGCAGCGTCTCCTCGGCCTGCATCAGCTCGGCCGTGCGCTCGGCGACGCGCTGTTCCAGGGTGTCGTTGAGGGCGCGCAGCTCCGCAATCGCCCGGTCGCGCTCCGCTATGATCGTGCGCCGCTCCTCGACATCGATGAGCACGCCGGGAAAGCCCAGCGGCGTCCCGTCGGCGCCGTGATCGACGCGCCCGTTGGCCTCGATCCAGTAATAGCGTCCGTCATGCCGGCGGACGCGGTACTGGTGGGCATAGCGGCCACCCCGCGCAACCGCTTCGCCGACCGCCTTGGCCAGACCGGCCCGGTCGTCCGGATGCACGGTCTCGACCATCTGCGCCAGGCTGATGCCCTCGCGCCCGAGCGCCGGATCGACCCCGAAGGCCTTGGCGAACGCCTCGTCGATGGTGAAGCGGTCGGTCGCGATGTCCCAGAACCAGGTGCCGATGATCGCGCCGGCCGACAGGGCCAGCTGGACCCGTTCGGCATCGGTGCGGGCGGTCTCCAGGGCGCGCTTGCGATGGTCGATGTCTTCCAGCATCGCGATGGCGCCGGTGACCTGTCCGGCGCCGTCCGTCAGCGGCACGCTGCTGACGGCGAACCAGCGCTCGGTTCCATCCGTCTTTCGGTGGAGGAATTCGATGCCGGGAGAGACCAATTCGCCGCGCAGGGAGCGTGCGGCGGGATAACGGCTGGGCGGAAGGCGCTCCCCGTTGGCGTCGAAGCTGCGCCAGCGGTCGGCCTCCTCCTGCTTCGTCATTCTGGAGGGGATGGGTTGATCGGGCAGGAGTTCGCGATAGAGCGGGCTGGACAGCAGCGCCCGCCCATCGGCGTCGAACAGGCACACCGCGACCGGAAGATGCTGAATGAGGGTGGAGAACCGGTTGCCGGCTTCGGTGCGGGCGGCCACCTCCTGCTCCAGCGCCACGTTGCGCGCCCGCAGTTCCGCCTCGACGGCGTCGCGCTGCCTGGCCGCCATGACCCCTGCCGTCGTTTCCGTCGCGATGTCGAGCATGCCGACGACCCGTCCGCGATCGCGCAGCGGGCTGTAGGCGAAGGTCCACCATGTGTCCTCCTCGCTGCCGTTGCGGGTCATCACGAGGTGCATGTCGGTGACGCTGACCGACTGGCCCTCCAGCACACGCGCGATGAGCGGGCCGATCGTGTCCCACACCTCGGACCAGACGACGGCAATCGGCTGCCCCAGCGCCGCCGGGTGGCGCTTGCCCAGGAAGGGAACATAGGCGGCGTTGTAGAGCAGCGTCTGTTCCGGTCCCCAGGTCGCGCACATGGCGAAGGGGGATCCGAGCATCATGGTGAAGATCGCCTCGAGGGCGGGACTCCAGCTCTCACGCGGTCCGAGCGGGGTTGCGCTCCAATCGCACGCCTCGAGGTCCGGCAAATGGGTGCTCATGCGGTCGCTGACCCTCTGCCCTGCCTGCGCGTCCGGCTCTCAGCCGGCAGTCGTCCGGCAACGGCTCGGCGTTCGGAACCGGGTGGGGCTGGAGCAGTCTTCCGCTGAGGCATGCCCGTTTATAGACGGTGGGACTGTCCCGGACAAGGTCGGCTCACGCTGCGGGGAAGACGGCGGCGACCGCCTCTGCCTGGTGGAAACGTCAATTCGCTCGCCTTGGCGACAGGCTGCTTTCAATCCTGGCCGCGTGAGACGCGAAACCAATGCTCGGCATACTGCCGGCAAAGCTCCGCTTCCACACTGTCGCCCGTGCGTTCGGCATCGGTGGCGCGGGCGAGCCACTGGGTCTGTTTTTGCAGCGCCGATCCGTTCACACGGGCGGGCGCCGGCCGGACCCCGGTCGATGCGCCGGTGTTGGAGCGGGACTTGCTGAAGTTCGGTCGCGGCACTGGTACGCGGGGCCTGGAGGGTGGCATGGGTCTTACGGACTTCCTTGAGGGGACAGGGAGGGGCATCCTCCGATCCGGCGGAGTCTACGCTGCCCATCGCCGCGATGCGCGAAAATTCTGTGGCGTCTCGGCAATGACGACATCCGCCGTCACGCCGTTCGGCCCGGTTCCGCCGGCCCGGCCGAACCCATCACGTCGACAGGCGCAGATAGAAGGTCGGCAGCACCTCCGGCAGCTTGTCGGCGCGGTCGATCACCATGACGTTGCGGGCCCCGAACATCCGGGTCAGGTAGTCGCGGCCCTGGGGGTCGAGCCCGATCACGAAGCAGTCGATCCCCCGCGCCGCCAGCCCCAGCACGGCGCGACGGGCGTCGTCCAGCAGATAGCGGCGGTCGGCGACGTCGATGTCCGACGGCTCGCCGTCGGTCACCACCAGCAGCAGGCGGCGATGGGTCGCCTGCCGTTCCAGCAGCCGCCCGGCATGGCGCAGCGCGGTGCCGAGCCGGGTGGACAGACCGGCCTTCAATCCGGCCAGCCGCCCCCTGGCCGCGTCGTCGTAGGGCTGGTGGAACGCCTTGATCCGGTAATAGCTGACGTCCTGCCGCCCGTTGGAGCGGAAGGCATGGATGGCGAAGGGATCGCCCAGCCCGTCCAGCGCCTGGGCGAACAGGGTCGCGGCCTCCCGCTCCACCGACAGCACGCTGCGCCCGCCCCCGGCAACCGGATCGCCGGTCGAGGCGGACACGTCGAGCAGCAGCAGGACCGACAGGTCGCGGTTGCGGCGGACCAGCACCTCATGCACCCGCGGATCGGGAGCCTCGCCGCGGCGGTGGCTGACCATCGCGTCGATGCAGGCGTCCAGATCCATGCGGTCGCCCTCCGGCTGGCGGCGCAGCCGCACCGGACGGCTGACCTTGGCCGAGCGGACCAGCGCGGTCAGCCGGTCGGCGGTCGCCTGATGGCGTTCGACGATGCGGGCGATGGCGGCGGGGTCGCCGGGTTCGCTCCGCCGTTCGTTCAGCACCACCCAGTCGGGACGGTCGATGCCGACGCGGTAGTCCCATTCCGGGTAACGTACCGGCGGGGCGGTGATCTCCTCCTCCCCCACCGCGCGGGCGGGGACATCGGCGGCGGACAGCCGCGCCGGGGTGGCGCCCTCCCCGACCTGATCGTCGGGGCGGCCGCGGTCGCGCTCCTCCTGCTCGGTGCGGAAGGCCTCGAACACCGTCTCGGCGTCGCTGGGCGGGGTGGGCGGCGCCTCGCCATGGTCCCACAGGCCGATGTTGTCGTCGCGGTAGGCCGGCTCGACGACATGATCCTTGGAATTGAACTGCACCCGCATCTGGCCGAGATCGTTGCCGAGCAGCCCGCCGATCCGGCGGCTGAGCGCCGGGCTGTGCCAGTCGGACTCCGCCGCGAAGAACAGCCGCCTGCCCTTGGCGACCCAGGCGTCGTCGTCGCGGTAGTCAGGGTCGATCAGCGCGCGGGCCAGCCGCGCCATCAGGGCGGGGGCCGTGCCGGCGCCGTCCGGCTCGGCGACGTGGAAGGGCCGCCAGACCCGCAGCAGTCCGGGATGCTCGCGCATCGCCAGCTGCTCGACGCGGGCATCCTCGATCAGCGAGACGAGCGCCAGCTGCAACGGCTTCAGCCCGGCGGCGGGAAAGCGCGGGCCGGTGAAGCGCAGATGCGCCCCGGCATGGACCAGGGCGGCGCGAAACAACGCGCCGGAGCGGTGGCCATCGACGCCGCGGAAGGTGCCGGGCATCCAGATCAGCCCGTCCGACAGGCTGACCCGCCGCGGCGGGTTGCCGGCGGCATCCGGCTTGGCATGGCGGATCGGCACCCGCAACCGCCACAGCGCGACCAGATAGGCGACCAGCCGGCGCTCAACGGAGGAAAAGGCGGTGTCGGCGGGAAACTGGTCCGCGGGAAATTGACGCGACTGGTCGTCGGGCATCTGGTCTCCGGTCTTGGTCTCTCTCTCCAACGAGGGACGTCTCAGGCAATCGCCGCCGACACGGCGGCGGAGAAGGCGTCCCGCACGTCGGCGTCGTCGGTGATCGGCAGCACCAGCGCGATCCGGCAGGCGGTCTCCAGCGCGATCCCCTGCGCGACCAGCCGGCCGGCATGGATCAACATGCGGGTGGACACCCCTTCCTGAAGCCCATGGCCCTTCAGGTTGCGCGAGCTTGCGGCGATGCGGACCAGCAGCTCCGCGGTACCGGCGGCGACACCCGATTCATGGGCGACGATCTCCGCCTCCACCGTGGCGTCGGGGTAGCCGAACTCGATGGCGGCGAAGCGCTGCTTGGTCAATTCCTTCAGATCCTTCAGGACGCTCTGGTAGCCGGGGTTGTAGGAGATCACCAGTTGGAAGTCCGGATGGGCCTGGACCAGCTCGTTGCGCTTCTCCAGCGGCAGGATCCGGCGGGCGTCGGTCAGCGGGTGGATGACGACGGTGGTGTCCTGGCGGGCCTCGACGATCTCGTCGAGATAGCAGATGGCGCCATGGCGTACCGCCTGGGTCAGCGGCCCGTCGTGCCAGACCGTGCCGCCGGGATCGAGCAGGAAGCGCCCGACCAGAATCCGACGCGGTCATGTCCTCGTGGCAGGCCACCGTCACCAGCGGCCGGCCGAGCCGCCATGCCATATGCTCGATGAAGCGGGTCTTGCCGCAGCCGGTGGGGCCCTTCAGCATCATCGGCATGCGCGCCGCATAGGCGGCCTCGAACAGTGCCACCTCCCCGGCGACCGGCCGGTAATAGGGCTCCTCCGGAATCCGGTGTGCATCCAGCGCCATCGGCACGTCTCCTCATGATTGGTCCCGCTTCGGAGAGAGGCGGCGGGCGTCTCCCGACACCCGCCGCGACCCAGCCCGACCCCTCAACGATGCAGGGCGGTTTCCAGGTTGGGGATGCCGTCGATTGGGCATTCCTCGGTGCCGACGGTGCCGCGGGTCATCGCCTCGACCCGCGCGCGGGTGCCTTCCGGATCGTTGATCCAGTCATGGTAGAAGCTGTAGGCGCAGGCCGCCTCGCCCTTGGAATCCTCGCCGGAGTTGATCTTGCCGGTGTAGCCGCGGTGGACCAGCTTGAAGAGGTGGTTCTGCGACTGCATGTTCTTGCGCGCGTCGCGGATCAGCGAGGTGGAGAGCTGGGCGTACTGGATGCCGTTCTCCTCGGTGCCGCACTCGCCCAGCGTCCGGCCGTCGAAGCCGATGATGGCGGAATGGCCGAAGTAGGAATAGACCCCGTCGAAGCCGGCGGCGTTCGCCACCGCGACATAGGTGTTGTTGGCCCAGGCCATCGCCTTGGACATGATGACCTGCTGCTCCTTGGCCGGATACATGTAGCCCTGGCAGCGGACGATCAGCTCCGCACCCTTCATGGCGCAGTCGCGCCGAATCTCCGGATAGTTGCCGTCGTCGCAGATGATCAGGCTGATCTTCAGCCCCTTTGGCCCGTCGGTGACGAAGGTGCAGTTGCCGGGATACCAGCCTTCGATGGGAACCCACGGCATGATCTTGCGGTATTTCTGGACGATCTCGCCCTTGTCGTTCATCAGGATCAGCGTGTTGTAGGGCGCCTTGTGCGGATGCTCCTCATGCCGCTCGCCGGTCAGGGAGAAAACGCCCCAGACCTTCGCCTTGCGGCAGGCGTCGGCGAAGATCTGGGTCTCGTCGCCGGGGATGGCCGAGGCCGTTTCGTACATCTCCTTGGAATCGTACATGATCCCGTGGGTCGAATATTCCGGGAAGATCACCAGAATCCATGCCGGGCAGGCCGACCTTCATGCCCTGGACCATCTCCGCGATCTTGCGGGCATTGTCGAGAACTTCGGCCTTGGTGTGCAGGCGCGGCATCTTGTAGTTCACGACCGCGACGCCGACGGTGTCCTTGCTGCTGGAAATATCGCCGTGCAACATGGTGCATTCCCTTTCTGGTCTGTGGATCGATAAGGAAGGGGCGTCCCGTCCCGGCGCGAGGCTGGACGGCGAACCCGTGTTTCGGGGGTGGCGGGAGTGGGACCGGAACTGCGGCCTAGACCGCCATGTGCCGGTGCACCAGATCGTCGGTCAGGCTTTCCGTCGGCCCGTGGGCGGCGACCCGCCCCTTGTCGAGCATCAGGAAGAGGTCGGAGGCCTGCCGCGCGAACCTCACATTCTGTTCGACCAGCACGACGGTGATGCCGTGCTGGCGGTTCAGGGTCATGATGACGTTTTGGATCTGCTCGACGATGTTGGGCTGGATGCCCTCGGTCGGCTCGTCCAGCAGCAGGATCTGCGGCTTCGCCGCCAGCGACCGCGCGATCGCCAGCTGCTGCTGGCCGCCGGACAGGTCGCCGCCCTTCCGGTTCAGGTTGTCGCGCAGATAGGGGAACATCTCGAACACCAGCGGCGGGATCTCGCGCTTGCCGTCCGGTCGGGCGAAGCTGCCCATCAGGATGTTCTCGCGGATGGTGAATTTGCCGACGATGCCGCGCCCCTGCGGGACATAGCCGATGCCGAGACCGGCGCGGCGGTGGGTCGGCTCACCCCGGATGTCGCTGCCGCCCAGCCCGATCCGGCCGGTGACCCGGTCGGTCAGCCCCATGACGGTCCGCATCAGCGTGGTCTTCCCCACCCCGTTGCGGCCCAGCACGCTGAGCAGGCTGCCCCTGGGCACCGCGAAGCTGACATTCTGCAACACCGGGCTGCTGCCGTAGAAGGAATAGACGTCGGTCATGTCAAGCATGGGAGATGCCCCCGCTTCCAAGATAGGCCTCGCGCACCTTGGGATCCTCCTCCACCTGCCGGATCGATCCTTCGGACAGGCGCTTGCCCTGGTGCAGCACGGTGATGGTCTCGGCGATCTCGCGCACGAAGCCCATGTCGTGCTCGACCACGATCAGCGTGTGCCGGCCGCGCAGCCGCTGGAAGATGCGCGAGGTCTTGCCGGTCTCCTGGATGGTCATGCCGGCGGTCGGCTCGTCCATCAGGATCAGGGCGCTGTCCTGGACCAGCAGCATGGCGATCTCCAGCCATTGCGTCTGGCCGTGCGACAGGAAGGCGGCCCGGGTGTCCAACTCGTCGGCCAGCTCGACGATCTCCAGCACCTCGGCGATGCGCCGGTCGAGGCGGATGCCGGGGAACAGGCGGATCGTCCGCGCCGGGCCGGGATGCCGGGAGTGCGCGACCTCCAGATTTTCGCGCACCGTCAGTTCCCTGAACACGCTGGGCACCTGGAACTTGCGGCCCACCCCATGGCGGGCGCGCCGGTATTCCGGCGCACTGGTGATGTCCTGCCCGTCGAGCAGGATGCGCCCGCCGGTCGGCTGGGTCCGGCCGCAGATCAGGTCCAGCGTGGTGGACTTGCCGGCCCCGTTGGCGCCCAGCAGGCAGCGCAGCTCGCCGCGCTCGACCGCCAGATCCAGGCCGTTGACCGCCTTGAAGCCGTCGAAGCTGACTTCCAGCCCGTGGAGTTCGAGATAGGCCATGAGGATCGTCTCCTTCAACTCGGCGTGCGGCCGGCACGCGGCGCCTCGGAAAGGGCGGCAAGGGCGGTGTCCGGCGTCTGCCGCGCTGGGCGGGTCAGGCGGTCGGCCAGGATGCCGATCAGGCTCGACAGGCCGTTGGGCAGGAAGACCACGACCAGGATGAACATGCCGCCGAGGATCAGCTGCCAGGTGTCGAGGAAACTCTCGGACAGGCTGCCCTGCATGAAGTTGACCAGAATGGCGCCGATGGCGGCCCCCAAGAGCGAGCCGCGCCCGCCGACCGCCGCCCAGATCACCATCGACAGGCTGAGCGGCACCCCCATGAAGGTGGGCGAGGCGAATTCCAGCACCATGGCGTAGAGCATGCCCGCCAGCCCGGCCATGCCGGCCGACACCGCGAAGGCGAGCGACTGGTAGGCGGCGACGTCGTAGCCGAAGAAGCGCACCCGGTCGGCGTCGTTGCGGATCGCCTGGAGGATCAGCCCGGCCTTGCTGCGGGTGAAGGCGAGGCCGAGCAGCAGGCACAGCGACAGCGCCCCGGCGGACAGATAGTAGAAGGCCGGGCTGTAGGGATCGAAGGTGACGCTGCCGGCCTCCAGCCACGCCAGATCGGTGATGCCGTTGAAGCCGCCGGTGTAGGCCTGCTGGTCGATGAACAGCAGATTGACCACCGCCAGCATGGCGAGCGTGATGATGGCGACATAGACCCCGGCGATCCGCGCCCGGAACATGAAGGAGCCCAGCAGCAGCGCCACCACCACCGGCGCCAGGATGCCGGCCGCCACCGCGAACAGGCTGGAATGGAAGGGCTGCCAGAACCAGGGCAGGTGGTCGAGGTTGTTCCACACCATGAAGTCCGGCAGCCCGGCCGACCCGGTGTGGACCGGGCTGGTCTTCAGCTTCAGATGCATGGCGATGGCATAGGCGCCGATGCCGAAGCTGACCCCCTGCCCCAGGTTGAGGATGCCGGCATAGCCCCAGCTCAAGGCCAGCGCGGCGGCGGCCAGGCCGAGCGCCAGATAGCGGGCGAACTTGTTCAGGAGGAAGGCGTCGGTGACGAAACTGGGAACCGCCAGGATGACGGCGCAGAACAGCAGATAGGCGGCGAGCTGGGCGTAGGGCTTGCTGCGCGACAGGGTCGATTTCGACATGAGCGGGCTCCGGACGACGGGACCGACCGGGGAACCGGCCCGGCTTTGAAGATCGGGTTGGCGGAGATTTGGCTGGCTGGGAGTTGATTGACCGAGGGTGGCGGGCCGGTCGTGGGGGAGGTCGTCGGGGAACGGGAGGATGGTCATCGCCTTCGGCCCCCCTCACCGGCGCCGCTGGTCGACGAACAGGCCCTGCGGACGGAAGCGGACCAGCACCACCACCGCCAGGAAGACCAGCGCCTTTGCCAGCGTGTCGTTCAGCAGGAAGGCGATGCCGGCGGTGCCGCTGCCGAGCAGGCCGGAACTGACCACCGTGCCGATCAGGCTGCCCACCCCGCCGACCACCACCACCATGAAGGCATCGACCACGAAGTTGGTGCCCATGTCCGGCGCCACGCTCTTGATCGGCGCCACCAGCGCCCCGGCCAGCCCGGCGAGGCCGGAACCGAAGGCGAAGGTCAGGCTGTAGATCCTGGCGCTGTTGATGCCGTAGCAGCTGGCCATCTCGCGGTTCTGGGTGACGGCGCGCAGCTTCATGCCGAACTCGGTGCGCTGGATGACGAACCAGGTCAGCGCCAGCAGGGCGGCGGTCAGTGCCAGGATGAACAGGCGGTAGCTGGGGATGCCGACCCCGGCAATGTCGATGCTGCCGGACAGGAACTCCGGCGTCTGGACATAGCGCAGCTCGGCCCCGGCGGACAGGCGCACCGCCTGTTGCAGCATGATGCCGATGCCCCAGGTCGCCAGGATGGTGTCGAGCGGCCGGTGGTAGAGGAAGCGGACCACCGTGCTCTCGACCACCCAGCCGGCCGCCGCCACCATGAAGAACACCAGCAGCAGGCAGGGGATCAGCGGCAGGCCGAACTGCGACTGGAGGAACCAGGTGCCGTAGGCGCCCAGCATGACGAACTCGCCATGGGCGAGGTTGATCACCCCCATCGCGCCGTAGATGATCGCAAGCCCGAGCGCCACCAGCAGCAGGATCGACGCGATGCTGAGCCCGGTGAAGAGTTGACCGAAGAAAATATCCATAAGCCCCTCCGACGGGGAGAGCGTCGGGCGACGCCCTCCCCTGGCCGTTCATTGCTCACGCACCCTTCAGGCCGTCCTTGGTGCAGCTCTGGCCCGGATAGGCCCAGTAGGGTTCCGGCTTCACCCAGTCCGACGATTGCTGGATGACCTTGAACTGGCCGTCGGCCTGGGCCTGGCCGATCTTCGGCCACAGGTAGCAATGCAGGTTGTCGCCATCGACCTTCACCTTGCCCTGCGGCGCCATGATCTCCAGCCCGGCGGTGGCGTCGCGGACGGCGATGGGGCTGATGTCGCCCTTGCCGATCTTCTCCACCGCCTTGCGGAACAGGTGCATCTGGAAATAGGCCGCCTCAGACACGAAGTGCGTCACCGAGTCCTTGCCGAAGCGCTTGCGGTAATTCTCGACGAAGACCTCGTTCTCCTTGGACTGGTGGCCCATGAAATAGGGGGCGGAGGTGAAGTGGCCGGCGGCATACTCGCCGCCCATCGCCGCGATCTCCACCTCCGACGTGGTCAGGCTCGCCATCGGCATCCTGTCCGGGCTGAACCCCGCCGCCTTGTACTGCTTGTGCAGCGCGATCACGCTGTCGCCGACCACGGTGGAGAAGATCACGTCCGGCTTGGTCTCGCGGAATTTGTTCAGCACCGAGCCGAATTCAGAATGGCCGAGCGGCACGTATTCCTCGCCGACCACCTCGCCGCCCAGCTCCTTCAGCAGGATCTTGCAGACGTTGTTCTCTTCCTTGGGATAGATGTAGTTGGAGCCGATCAGGTAGAATTTCTTGCCGAACGTCTTGACCAGCCAGGGAATGAAGTCCTTCTGCTGCTGGTTGGGCACCGCACCGGTGTACATGACGTTCTTCGAGCACTCGCGGCCTTCGTAAAGCGTCGGATACCAGTAGAGGTTCTTGCGCTTCTCGAAGACCGGCAGCACCGCCTTGCGCGAGGCGGAGGTGTAGGAGCCGAAGACGCTGACGCATTTGTCGTTCAGCACCAGCTTGTTGGACTTGTCGGCGAAGGTGGCGGGGTCGGAGGCCGGATCCTCGACGATTGCGGTCAGCTTCATCCCGTTGATGCCGCCGGCGGCGTTGATCTCGTCGATGGCCATCATGGTGGCGTTGTGCATCGACTTCTCGACGACCGCGGTGGTGCCGGTCAGCGAGAAGAGGACGCCGACCTTGATCTCGCCGTTCGCCGCCCAGGCGGCGCCGCTGTCCTTGATCCAGATGTGCGGGAAGCCGACCGATCCGGCTACCCCGGCGACGGCCGTCGATTTCAGAAAATTACGCCGTGTGAAGGTCATGACGCGTTTCCTCCTCGTTTGCCTGTTTTGGGCAGTTCTTCGGCACGGACAGGAGAGCGCACAAAAAAAGCCCCACCCAGGCCGGCGGCCTGCTGGGGCTTCATTGCCTCGGCACGAGCTCCCGGCGTCATCGGCGGGGGTGTGCCTGGTGCGGTCTCAAGTCGTGTCAGCTGATTTTAAAATACTCAACGAATGGTGGCGTCGATCATGCAGTGTTGTTCTTGCCGACAGCCAATGAATGAGGCGCCGGGCAAAACAATCCGTTGCGCGACAAGCTGATCGCCGCGTCAATCCGCAAAGACTGAACAGTCGAACTTATCCCTGCACAAACCCATCCATCGGCGTCCCTCGCATCTGTGGTGCCGGAGTGAGCGTCGGTACGTCAGGTTCAAGCACAAAAAAAGCCCCGGCAAGGCTGTGACACCTTCAGGGGCTTCATCGCCTGCCCGTCGATCCGACATCATTGGCGGACGCGGGCGATTTGCTTCACTTGCTTAGTAAGATGCACAGTGCGCTGCCTCACCGTCAACATCAAAAATGGTCAGCGGCTCGGATTTTCTGCCATGAGCATTTCGCTGGCGTCGATGATGGCGGCGGCGACCGCCTCGATGGTCGTCCGCCGGGCCATGGCGCGCTCGCGGATGAAGCGATAGGCCTCCTCCTCGGTGATGCGGCGCTGCTCGATCAGGATCGCCTTGGCCTTGCTGACCTTCTTGATGCCGTCCAGCCGCTGCTCGACCTTGTGCAGGCGCTTGCGCATGCCGCGCTCGCCCTCCGCGGCACGGTGGGCCATGAACATGGTGGTCAGCAGGCCGAAGGCGCGGATCGGCTTGCTGACGAAGCCGCGCACTCCGTAATCGACCAGAGCCTTCAGCACGGTCGGGCTTTCGTAATCCAGCACGGCGACGATGGGCGGCCCGTCGTCGGCGCTGGACCAGGACAGCCGTCCCTGCCCCGACAGCAGTTGGGTCATGTCGAGGAAGATCAGGTCGACGCCGCTGGGGCGGTCCTTGGGCGGCGGCCATTCGGACCGGGCTTGGCAGCCGATGCGGTGGAGCTGGCGCAGCAGCTCCTCCGCCTCGGCGTCCTGCGGGTGGATGACCACCACGCGAAAGGAACGGATGTCGCGGAGCAGGTTGATCGACATGCGGCGTTCGCCCCGTTTGCGGTCAGACCGTGGCCTGCCGCCGCCAGCGGATGTCCGCATCGCCGGCAGCGTTGTGATCCACCAGATATGGATCGGGCTTCATCGCCACCGGCGACTCCGCGACGATCTCGAACCGGCCATCCGCATCGACCCGGCCGACGCGCGGCCACAGGTAGGTGTGGTTGTTGTCGGGATCGATCCGCACCCGCCCCTGCGGCGCATCGAATTCCTGCCCGAAGATGGCGTCGCGCAGCCGGTCGGTGTCCATGCAGTTGGCGATGCGCAGGGCCTGGGCGAACAGATGGACCTGGAAATAGGCGGCCTCGCACGACGCGTTGGTCCGCTCATGCTCCCCGAACCGCTCGCGGTAGCGGGCGACGAAGCGGCGGTTGGCCTCGCTGTCGATGGAATCGAAATAGGGAGCGGCGGTGACATGCCCGCGCGAGGCGGCGACGCCGATGTCGCTGATTTCCGCCTCGCTGGTGGTCAGGCTGGCAATCGGCATCCGCGCCGGGTCGAACCCGGCCTCGGCATAGGCGTGGTAGAGATGGGCGGTGGCGGCGCCGACCACCGTGGAGAAGATGAAGTCCGGCTCCTTGCGCCGGATGTCGCGGATGACCGGGGCGAATGCCTTCTGCGTCGCATTCAGCGGCAGATATTTCTCCGCCAGGATCTTGCCCGACCGCTGGAGCACCAGATCCCGCATGATCCGGCTGGATTCATAGGGATAGATGTAGTCCGATCCCACCATGTAGACACGGCTGCCATACTCCCGCGTCAGATAGTCGGCCAGCTGCCGACCATTCTGGTTGGGGGCGGCGCCGGTGTAGATGACATTGCGCGAGCACTCGAACCCCTCATAGAGGGTCGAATAGAGCAGCAGCCCGTTGCGCCGCTCCACCACCGGCAGGATCGCCTTGCGCGTGCTCGACATGTAGCAGCCGAACAGGACGCCGACCCGCTCCTCGGTCATCAGCCGCTCGGCGAGTGCCGCGAACAGCGCCGGGTCGGACCGCGGATCCTCGACGATGGGCAGGATCTCCCGGCCGTTGACCCCGCCGCCGGCATTGATCTCCTCGATCGCCATCAGCGTGCCCTGGAGCTGGGTGCGTTCGATTCCCGCCGTGACCCCGGTCTGCGAGAACAGCACGCCGACCCGCCATGGTTCACCGCTCTTGGGGGTACACTCCATCTGCATCCACCTCTTCGTCGAACTCGCAGCCGTAATCCACACCCAGGCCAACCGGCAGCTGTCCGGTTGAAAATAAAACAAAAAAAGCCCCAATCAGGGCGGTCGGCCCGGATTGGAGCGCCATTGCTCCGGCCCGCTCCATCACGTCGGGACCCGCTGAAACCCAGCTGCGGCCCCCTGGCGTGACGTCGGACAGATATGTGCGTCCATACTATGACAAGGACGGATTGCTTGGCGACTCCTGTTTTGCCCGGCATCCGCTCGCAGGGCCGCTCACACGGTCGCTCACAGGGCCGCCACCCCCTCCCGCGTCAGGGTGACGGGCGATGCGTTGGGCGGCCACAGCAGGTCGGACTCGACCCCCATCCAGCGGCAGAGCACCGGCCAGGTGCCGGCATGGGCGACGACCAGCAGCGGGCCGCCGTCGCCGGGCACCGGCAGCCCGTCGAGCGCCTCGGTGACGCGGGCGCGGAAGCCGGTCAGGCTTTCGCCGTTCGGAACCTCCTCCCGCAGCAGGTCGGCCGGGATGGCGCCGCCTTCGAGATCGCCCCAGCGCCGCTCCTCCAGCCCAGCCACGGGAATCACCGGAACGCCCAGCGCCTCCGCCAGGATGCCCGCCGTCTCCAGCGCCCGGCGCTGCGGGCTGCTGTGGACCGCAGCCACCGACTGTCCTCCGGCGCGCAGGCTCGCGGCGGCCTCCTGCGCCTGCGCCCGGCCCCGCTCGGTCAGCGCCACGTCCTTGGAGCCGGCGAGCCAGCCGCCGAGATTGCTCTCCGTCTCGCCGTGCCGGCAGAAGATCACCGACCTCAGCATGACAGCCGCTCCGCCAGATCGGCGAAGCCGCCGAGGATGCCGTCATGCGGCAGGCCGTCGAGCGGGACGCGGGCGTAGCCGTAGGGCACCACCAGCACCCGCGCCACCCCAGCGGCGCGGGCGGCTGCCACGTCATGCTCGTTGTCGCCGACGAAGACGGTCTCCGCCGGTGTGACCTCCAGCCGCTCCAGCAGCCCCAGCACCGGCTCCGGCGACGGCTTGCGGGTCGGGTAGCTGTCGCCGCCGACCACCGCGGCGAAGCGGCCGGCGATGCCCAGATCGTCGAGCAGCCGCAGGGTCGCCGCCATCGGCTTGTTGGTGCAGACGCCGAGCCGCAGCCCGGCCTCCGCCAGCCGGCCCAGCGTTTCGGCGACGCCGGGGTAGAGCGTGCTGTGGGCGCTGGGGTCGGCCTCGTAGATCGCCAGGAAGCGCTTGACGCAGCGGGCGGTCTCGTCCGCAGCCGGAACCCCGCCGGTGGCGGCCAGCACGCGCTCGACCAGCTTGGGCGCTCCGTCGCCGACGAAGGAGCGCACCGCCGCCAGATCGACCGGCGGGCGCCCCAGCTCGGCCAGCAGGGCGTTGGAGGCATGCATCAGGTCGGCCACGCTGTCCACCAGCGTGCCGTCGAGGTCGAAGGCGACGGCGCGGATGGTGGGGCGGTTCACGGTATCGGTCACGGTTGCGGCACCTTACTGGCGGAGGAAGCGGGCCTTGTCGGCCGCGAGGTCGAGGATGATCGGGGCATCCGGGGGGAGCAGAGCATCGCCCGCCTGATGCGGCGCGTCCACCTGAACCAGCTGCCCGCCGACATCCACCGCATAGCGGATCGACGCGCCGAGGAATTCGCGGTGGCGGACGGTGCCGGTCAGCCGGGCATGTCCGGGCGCCGGCGGCTGGCCATCGGCGCGGATGGCGAGGTTCTGCGGCCGGAACATCAGCTTGCCCCCGGCCCCAGTCTCAACGCCCGCCGCCGGCAGCGCCACCGGGGTGAAGCCGGTGCCGACGAAGGCGCGGCCCCCGGCCCCGTCGTCCCGCACCGCGCCGTCCAGCACATTGGCGGTGCCGAGGAAGCCGGCGACGAACAGGTTGGCCGGATGGTCGTAGAGATCCTGCGGGGTGCCGACCTGCTGCACCCGCCCGTCCTCCATCACCGCGATGCGGTCGCAGATCGTGTTGGCCTCCTCCTGATCGTGGGTGACGAAGATGGTGGTCAGGCCGAGCTTGCGTTGCAGGCTCAGCAGCTCCTGGCGCATCTGCACGCGCAGCTTGGCGTCGAGGTTCGACAAAGGCTCGTCGAGCAGCAGGATCTTCGGCTCGATCACCACGGTGCGCGCCAGTGCCACGCGCTGCTGCTGGCCGCCCGACAACTGCGAGGGGCGGCGGTCGGCCAGATGCTTCAGCCCGACCAGCTCCAGCGCGGCGTCCACCCGCCGCTCGATCTCGGCGCGGGGGACACGGCGCTCCTCCAGCCCGAAGGCGACGTTGCGGCGGACGGTCATGTGCGGCCAGAGCGCGTAGCTCTGGAACACCATGCCGACGTCGCGCCGGTGCGGCGGCAGGCCGGAGATGTCGCGTCCGCCGATGCGGACCTCGCCGCGCTGGGCGGTGTTGAAGCCGGCGATCAGCCGCAAGAGCGTGGTCTTGCCGCAGCCGGACGGGCCGAGAAAGGCGAAGAACTCGCCCGGCTTGATGGCGAGGTTCACGTCCTTCAGCACATGGTTGCTGCCGTAGGACAGGTTGACGCCCTCGATGTCGACGCCGACGCTCTCGATCTGGGCGGCGAGCGCAGCCGGGGAAAACTGGTGGTTCATGACGATGGTTTCCCTCAGTGGTCCTGGCCGCGGTCGCGGCGGCCGCGCTCGATGACGACGTGCGACAGATAGGTGCCGAGCCCGACGATGATGACGGCGAAGATGCCGAGCGCCGCCCCCGGACCGCGGCCGGCCGCCGACTGCATGTAGACGTAGAGGCCGTAGGCCAGCGGCGCGTCGCTCTGCGAATGCACCAGCATGATGGTCGCCGACAGCTCGACCGCCGCGGTGGCGAAGCTGGTGACGAAGCCGGCCAGGATGCCGCCGGACATCAGCGGCACGACGATGCGCCCGACCGTCCGCAGCTTGGTGGCGCCGAGATCTCTCGGCCGCCTCCTCCAGCGAGGAGCTGACCTGCTGCAAGGCGGCGGTGCAGGCGCGCAGCGCGTAGGGCAGGCGGCGGATCGCCAGCGCGAAGACCAGGATCAGCCAGAAGTTGGACAGCGGCTGGCCGGTGAAGGGCATCGGCAGGCCGTAGAAGCTGCGCAGATAGCCGATGCCCAGCACGACGCCCGGCACTGCCAGCGCCGCCATCGCGATGTAGTCCAGCCATTGTCGGCCCGGCAGCTTGGTGCGCAGGACCAGATAGGCAATGGCCGTGCCGATCACCACGTCGAGCAGTGCCGCCAGCGAGGCGTAGAGCAGCGTGTTGGTGATGTACTGCCCGCTCTCGGAAAAGACGGTGTGGTAGTGCTTCAGGGTGAAGGCGTCGGGCAGCGGACTGAAGGACCAGATGGTGGCGAAGGACAACAGGCCGAGCCCGACATGCGGCGCCAGCACCAGCACCAGGATCAGCAGCACGATGCCGTAGGCCGCCACCATCTCCAGCGGCTTCAGGCGCCGCTTGGCAAGACCGCCGCCGCCACGCTGCACGGTGGCGTAGTCCTTGCCGCGCATCGCCAGCGCCGACACCCACAAGGCCAGCAGCGAGCAGGCGATCAGCACGACCGAGATGACGTAGCCCATCGGATCGGCGATGCCGATGGAGGAGATGCGCAGGTAGGCCTGCGGCGCCAGCATGTCGTTGACGTTCAGCAGGAGCGGCGTGCCGAGATCGTCGAACACCTTGATGAAGACCAGCGAGGCGCCGGCGACGTAGCCCGGCATCGCAAGCGGGAAGACGATACGGCGGAACAGGCGGAAGCCGTGGCAGCCGAGATTCTGCGCCGATTCCTCCATCGCCCGGTCGATGTTCTTCAGGCTGGCCGACAGGTTGATCAGGATGAAGGGGAAATAATGGATGCTCTGGACGAAGATGACGCCGTTCAGCCCCTCCATGAAGGGGATCGAGAAGCCGAAATGGTCGCGCAGCAGCAGGTTGACCGAGCCGTTGCGCCCGAACAGCAGCTGCATCGCCACCGCGCCGATGAAGGGCGGCATGATCAGCGGGATGATGCCCAGGCTCTGGATCAGCACCGAGCCGCGGAACTCGAAGCGCGTGGTCAGGTAAGCCAGCGGCAGCGCCAGCAGGCTCGCCACCACCACCGACATCGCAGAGACGTAGAAGGAGTTCCCGAACGACCGCATGAACAGGTCGTTCTGGAAGAAGTCGGCGAAGTTCACCAGGGTGAAGGCCCCGGTCGTCTTGTCCTGGAAGGCGACGAAGATGACCTGGACGACCGGAACGACCAGGAACAGCAGCAGGAATGCGGCGATCAGCAGCGCGGCCAGCGCCGGCCCCGGCCGCACGCGCGCGATGCGGTCGCGCGTGAGCGCAAGTGACGTCATGGAAAGGCCTGTCGGCTGAGGAGAAAGGAGGGGACGCTCTTGGAGCGCCCCCCTAGGCTGGACGCAACCAGCGTCAGCGCATCAGGCTCAACGCGCCAGGGCAGCCGCCTCGTCGGCCTTCTTGCGGGCGTTGGCGTAGTTCTCCTTGGCGAAGGCGGCCCACTTCTGCTCGACCTGCGCTTGGCGCTCCGGCACAGCGTCCTTGGCCGACTTGCGTTCCACCGTGAAGGCGCCGGCCAGTTGCGGATCGGCGGCCTGCTCCGCCGTCACCGGCATGGCGGCGACGAGGTCGCGCGCCTCGCCCAGCAGGGCCTTGGCCTTGTCGTTCGGCTTCTTGGCGAGCGCCGCCTCGGCCTTGTGGATCGCCTGGGTCGCCGCCTTGAGGTCGTCGAGCTGGAAGGTGACGAGCTGGTCGAACAGCGCGTCCACCACGTTGTAGCGGGCCTGCGAGACGTTGACGTCGAAGTTCACCTGCGAGCCCAGCGACTTGTCCTTGAACGGGTTGGGATAGCCGGCGGGGGCCTTCTCGTAGGTGACCGGGTTGACCGGCAGGCGGCGGATCGCCGGTTCCAGCAGAACCTCCTGCCCCTTGGGCGACAGCAGGAAGTCGACGAAGCCTTCGGCGGCGGCCTTGTTGGGGGCGTTCTTCACGACGCCGACATTGGCCGGGACGATGGTGGTGACGGTCGGATAGACGAACTCCACCGGGAAGCCCGAGGCCTGCGACGACAACGCGAAGAAGTCGATGACGATGCCGACGCCGAAGGCGCCGGAATTCACCCCGTCCGGCACGCCGAAGCTGCGCTCGGTGATGGTGCGGTAGTTGCCGGCCATCTCCTTGTTGGTGCGCCAGCCCTTTTCCCAGCCCTCGCCCTGGAGGATCGTCTCGATGGTCAGGTGCGTCGTGCCGGAGCGCGACGGGGCGGAGATCGCGACATGGTCGTAATAGGCGGGCTTGGTCAGGTCGGCCCATTCCTTGGGGATCGGCAGATCGTTGGCCTTCATGTAGCGGCTGTTCCACATGATGCCGTAGCCGGACGCGGCGAAGCCGGCATACATGCCCTCGGGATCGTTGACCGGATAGGCGCCGACCTTCTCGGGGATCCCTTCCACCTTGGGCTTGTAGGGCTGGAGCAGCCCGGCGCCCTTCAGCACCTCGAAGGCGTCGGGGGCCGACGCCCAGAACAGGTCGACGCCGTTGTTGGACGCGGTTTCCTGCAGATACTTCACGCCCGCGTTGGTGTTGCGGTTCAGGATCTCGACCGTGACCTTGGGGTTGGCCTTCTGGTAGGCCTGTTGGAAGGCGGTCGTCATGTCCTTGGGGAAAGAGGTGACGATGACGAGCTTGCCGCTGGCATCCTGCGCGAAGGCGGCGGTGCCGGACAGCAGCAGGACGCCCAGGGCGGCGGCGGCGTTGCGCAGGTTGCGCGAGGTGCGAAGCATGGGTGTTGTCCCTCCCTTGATGTCTTATGCTCGCCCATTCAGCAATCGGCATGCCAGACGGTCAGCCCTTGCACGCTCTGGCTTCGCACATCATCGATGGGTCAGGACGGGAACATCGGCGGAGGCGACTGGGTAATGCGGGGAACATTCCAGCCCCTGCTTTTTCACTCCTCCGCGAAATCGTCCCGGCTCAGCCCGTGGTGGCGCATCTTCAGGTACAGCGTCTTGCGGGTGATCCCCAGCCGTTCCGCCGTCTCGCCGACCCGGCCGCCGCAACGGGCCAGCGCATCCTCGATCAGCTGCTTCTCGACGCGGTCAAGCTGGTCGGCCAGCGGCTCGATCTCCGCCGATTCCGTCATGCCGGCAGATGCGGCGGAAGCGCCGACCGTGGCCAGCCCGTCGCCCAGCCCGAGCGCCACCCGCTCGGCGACATTGCGCAGCTCGCGGACATTGCCGGGCCAGCCATGGGCGGCGAGGCGCGCCAGCAGGACAGGATCGAGCGGCGGCGGCGTCCGGCGCGACCGCGCCAGGGCCGCGTCGAGGAAATGGCGGAACAGCAGCGCCACGTCGCCGCGCCGTTCGCGCAAGGGCGGCAGCGGCACTGTGACGACGTTCAGGCGGTAATAGAGATCCTCGCGGAACTTCCCCTCCGCCGCCAGCCGCAGCAGATCCACCTTGGTCGCCGCCACCACCCGCAGGTCCAGCTGGATCGTCCGGTTGCCGCCGATCCGCTCGATGGCCCGCTCCTGCAACACGCGCAGCAGCTTGACCTGGAGATGCATCGGCATGCTCTCGATCTCGTCGAGGAACAGGGTGCCGCCCGCCGCATATTCCAGCTTGCCGATGCGCCGCCCCTGCGCCCCGGTGAAGGCGCCCGGCTCATGCCCGAACAGCTCGCTCTCGATGATGGTGTCGGGCATGGCGCCGCAGTTCAGCGCCACGAAATTGCCGGCGCGCCGCCGGCCGCCCTCGTGCAGGCTGCGGGCGACCAGCTCCTTCCCCGTCCCGGTCTCGCCGAACAGCAGGACATCGACCTCGGCGTCGGCGAGGTTCGCCACGGCGGCCCGCAGATGCTCGATGGCCGGGGACCGGCCGATGATCCGCCCCTCCGGCCCGCCCTCCGCCAGCTGCGCCCGCAGGCGGCGGTTCTCCAGCACCAGCCCGCGATGGGCGAGCGCGCGCCGCACCACCTCGACCAGATGGTCGGGCTCGGCCGGCTTCTCGATGAAGTCGTAGGCGCCCTCGCGGACCGCGCGCATCGCCATGGCGATGTCGCCATGGCCGGTGACCAGCACCACCGGCACCTCGGCATCCGCCGCGCGCACCCGCTCCAGCAGGGCGAAGCCGTCCATCCCCGGCATGCGCACGTCGGTCACCACCACGCCGGGCCAGGAGGCGCCGAGCCGGGCCAGCCCGGCCTCCGGCTCCGTCACCGCTTCGACGGCGAAGCCCTCCAGCTCCAGCGTTCGGCGGCTGGAATCGAGCACTTCCGGGTCGTCGTCGATCAGCAGGACGGTCATGGGCAAGACTTTCACGCACGGGTCAGGGTGAGGACGAAGGCGGTTCCATCGGGGCCGCTCTCGGCCACCGACAGCACGCCGCCGAAGTCGCGGACGATGTTGTAGGAGATCGACAGGCCGAGACCCAGCCCCGTCCCCACCGGCTTGGTGGTGAAGAAGGGATCGAAGATTCTGGGCGACCGGATCGGCGGCGATGCCGGAGCCGCTGTCCCGCACCTCGATGCGGACGGCGCCGCCCTCCTCGCCCCCGCTCTCCTCCCCCTCCTCCACGACCTCTGCGCGGATCAGGATGCGGCGCACCGGCGCGCCGGCCACGGCGTCCAGCGCGTTGCTCAGCAGATTGACCAGCACCTGCTCCAGCCGCACCTCCTCGGCGCGGACCCGCAAGGGCGTGCCGGAGGCGGGGTCGGCGTCCGGCAGCGCCAGCTCGACCGCGACCGCCTCCTCGCGCAGGCGGTTGCCGAACAGCGACAGGGCACCCTGGATCACCGGCGCCAACTCCACGGCCCCCAGCCGGCTGTCGGGACGGCGGGCGAAGCGCTTCAGGTGGTTGGTGATGTTCGCCATGCGGGCCGTCAGGTCGGCGATCTTGCCGAGATTGCCCTCGGCCTCCTCAACCCGGCCCAGCCCGATCAGCTTGCGGCCGTTGTGGGCGTAGGACCGGATGGCGGCGAGCGGCTGGTTCAGCTCGTGCCCGACCCCGGCGGCAAGCTGGCCGAGCGCCGCCAGCTTGCCGGCCTGCACCAGCTCCGCCTGCGCCTCGCGCAGCTCGCGTTCGGTGCGCTGGTGTTCGGCGATGGCGCGCTCCAGCCGGTCGTTGGTGGCGCGCAGGTCGGTGGTGCGCTCCTGCACCGTGCGCTCCAGCACATGCTGGGCCTCCAGCCGCTCGGTCATGTCGGTGAGCGTGACGATGAAGCGCTGCCGCTGGCGCCGCCAGAAGGGACGGACGCCGACCTGCACCGGAACCGCCCCGCCGTCCGGACGGCGCCCGGTCGCCAGGATCGACAGGGTGGGCGCCGGACCGCCTGCACCGTCGGGTGCTTGAGCGAACGGCGCCCGGGCGAAGAAGGCCGCAAGGCGGGCGGCGGCCTCCGCATCCAGCCGGTCGGCAAGGCGCCCGGCCTCCCCCTCCCCGGCCCGGACGCCGGGCGGCGGCGCGATCAGCGCTGCGGCGAGCGGGTTGACGAACTCGATCACGCCCTGCGCGTCGGTGATCGCCAGCCCGGCCTGGGCATTGTCGATGATCGCCTGGGCGTTCGCCTCCTCCACCGCGATGGCGGTGTCGCGGAAGACCAGCAGCGCCGCCGCCATGTCCGACAGCTCGTCGCCGCCGCCGAGCGGAATGTCGGCCTTGAGGTCGCCGGCGGCGATGGCGCGGGCGGCATCGCCCAGCCGGGTCAGGCGGGAGATCAGGTTGCGGTTGACGTAGAGCCAGGCCACCAGCACCGCCACCAGCAGGCTGACCAGCGCACTCGCCAGCAGGGCGGAGCGGCCGAACGCCACCGCCCCGGCGGAGCGGGCGGCGGCGGCGCGGGAATCCTGCTCCACCGCCTGGACCTGCCGGGCGATCAGCCCGTTCAGCCGGGCGACGATGTCGCGGTTCTCCGCCAGCAGGGCCTGTCCGCGCGCCGCCGTCTCCAGCTCCTCCCGGCGCAGCGCCGGCACGCTGCCGTCGGCCCCACGCGCGAGGTCGAGAAGCTGGCCCACCAGTTGCCGCAGCGAGACGCCGTCCGCCCAGCCGGCCAGCGCCGTCAGGTCGCGTTGCAGCCGGTCGGCGGTCTCGTCCAGGAAGCCGGCATTGTCGTCGAGCAGCTCCGCCGTGGCGAGCGTCGCCGCCCGCGCGACCAGCCCGACCGCGAGGTTTCCGTTGGCGCCGATCTGCAACAGCGCCTCGCTGCGCCGGTTCTCCTCGCGCAGGATGCGGACGGCATCGGCCGACGGCTTCCCGCTCTCCACCGTGGTGAGCGCGCTCTGGATGTTGAAGCGGGCGTCGGCGACCAGCGGATCGATCTCGTCGAGGAAATCGGCATGCAGCCAGCGCAGCCGCTCGATGGCCTCCTGGTTCCGGCGGCCGAGCGCCAGCCGCTGGCGCACCGTGCCGTCCAGCGCCGCCAGATTGCGGCCCAGCGAATCCACCACCGGGCGCAGGCCGGGAACGCCGCCCTCGATGGCGTCGGTCAGCGCCCTCAGGGTGGTCAGGCGGCGGCCGAGCGTGTCGCGGATCGCGTCCATCTCGTCCTCGGTCCGGCTGCCGGCCAGGATGGGGGCGGTGGCGATGATGGCGCCGCCCTCCTCCGCCAGCTTGGCCGCCACGCCCAGGGCCGGCAGATGGCTTTCGGCGAACTCGTCCAGCGTGCCGCCCAGCCGGTCGTAGGACAGCCAGCCGAGCGCGCAGGCCACCACCGACAGGGTGGCCACCGCGACGAAAGCGAGGAACAGCCGGACCCGGATGCCGAAGCGCAGCCTGCCCGCACCGTTGCCCGGCCGGCCGGACAAGCCACCGGACGAGGGCGTCGCCACGGCACTCACGGCCAGACCCCTTCGCCAGCCGCCGCGCGCAGGATCACCAGCGCGCGTTCCGCCGCCGACAGCGCCGTTTCCAACTGATTCTGCGAGAAGGCGCGCCACTCCTCCTCCAGATCGCCCTGCCGGGCGGACACCGGCATGCCGCGCGCCGGCCGGCGCAGGGCGGTGGAGAAGGCCGGGTCGATGGCCTGGGCGGCATCGACCGGGATCGTCGTCGCCGCCTCGCGGGCGGTGCGCAACAGGTCGCGCGCGGTCGGATCGGGGGTTGCCGCAAGACGGCTCTCGCCCTGATGGATCAGGTGCCAGACCCGGTTGAGCGTCTTCACGCGGAAGGTGATCAGCTCGTCGAACAGCAGGTTGACCAGCTCATAGCGGCGGCCGGACAAGGCGCGGTCGAAGAGGAACAGGTCGTCGCCGGTCTCCCGCGCATACGGGGCCGGATAGCCGGCGGGGGCGGCGGCATAGGCATCGGGCCGCACCGGCAGCCGCCCGATGTCGGGACGCAGCATCAGGGCCTGCCCGGCCGGCGACAGCAGGAAGTCGATGAACAGGTTCGCCCCCGCCGGATTGGGGGCGGTGCGCAGGACCGCCACGCTGGCCGGCAGGAACACGCCGTCGGCCGGATAGGCAAAGCGCAGAGTGCCCAACTCCCCGCTCTCGCGCGGCCCGGACTCCTGCCTTGTCCCCTGCCCGAGGAAATCGATGGCGAGCCCGATGCCGAAGCGCCCCTTGCCGACGCCTTCCACCACGCCATAGCTGCGCGCCGTCACCGTCGCCAGATTGCCGGCGATCTCCAGCCAGGTCGCCCAGCCGCGCTCCCAGCCATGCAGTTGCAGCACCGTCTCCACCATCAGATGCATGGTGCCGGAGCGCGACGGCGAGGTGATGCCGAGATGCCGGGCATAGCCGGGCCGGCGCAGATCCTCCCAGCGGCACGGGGCGGCGAGGCCATGCCGGTCCAGATAGGACTGGTCCCAGATCAGCCCGTATCCCGACAGCGCGAAGCCGAGATAGAGGCCGTCGGGGTCGTCGATGGGCTGGTTGCCGACGGTCGCCGGGGCGCCGGTCGGACGCGGCGCCACCGGCGCCAGCAGCCTGGCGGCCTTCAGCACCTCGAAGGCGTCGGGGGCCGATGCCCAGAAGACGTCGACGTCCTTCGCCACGCGATCCTGCAACTGGGTGATCGCCGCGGTGGTCTTGGTGTTGATCACATGCAGGCGCCGGTCGGGATAGGCCTGCTCGAACGCGTCGCGCACCGGCTCGTAGAAGGCGGCGGGAAAGGAGGTCAGGACGGTGATCGCCTCCGCCCCGCCCGGCATCTCCTGTCCGGAAGCCCCGGCACCCGGCAGCAGCAGGACCACGCCCGCCAGCGTCCGCACCACCCAAACGCCAAGACGACCGACCATGCTTGTGTCCACCGACAACGACTTCCCGATGTGGGACAGCTTGCATGCGGCAGTATTGTTTTGATAGCCAGCAAAATTCCTGCCGCCGGCCTCACCCCCGGCAGGTCAGCCGGCGCCGGTGACCGGCCGGCAGCGGCAGCGCGCCATGGACGGCCGCCAGATCGCGCAAGCGCTCCGCCACCGGCGGATCGAACGGGACGACCCGCCGCGTCGTCAGGTCGGCGTGGACGGACAGCTGCTCCATCGTCGCGGCCAGCGTGCCGTCGTCGCCGCGGCGCAGCTCCATCAGGCTGACCAGACGCTTGGTGTCGGCCTCCAGCAGCCGCAGCGCCAGCGTCAGCGGCGTGCCGGCGGTCAGCTCCCGCTTGTAGCTGACGGCGACGTCGACCACGAACAGCCCCTTCCGGGTCTCGCCGGTGTAGGTCTCCCCCAGCCCCCAGCGCTCTTGGAGCGCATAGCCGACCTCGTCGAACAGGGCGACATAGCGCGCCATGTTCATGTGGCCGTAGAGGTCGATCCATTCCTCCGCGACCCGCAAAGGCCCGGAGGTCAGGATTTCGGTGGGAAGAGGCGGCAGGACGGCGCCGCTCATCCGAACACCCCCGCGTGGGTATCGCGAAGCTGCGCCTTCTGCACCTTGCCCATGCTGTTGCGCGGCAGCTCGGCCACCACCACCACGCGCTTGGGCTGCTTGTAGCGGGCGAGCCGGTCCTTCAGGGCGGCGGCGACGGTGGCCTCGGTGACGGGTGCGGTGCCGTCCGCAACCACGACGGCGACGACGGCCTCGCCGAAATCGGGATGGGGGATGCCGATCACGGCGCTTTCCAGAACGCCGGGCAGCTCGTCGATCTCGCCCTCGACCTCCTTGGGATAGACGTTGAAGCCGCCGCTGATGATCAGGTCCTTGCCGCGCCCGACGATGTGGACATAGCCCCGGCCGTCGATGCGGCCGAGGTCGCCGGTGATGAAGAAGCCGTCCGGCCGGAACTCCGACGCCGTCTTCTCCGGCATGCGCCAGTAGCCCTTGAAGACGTTGGGACCGCGCACCTCGATGGCGCCGATGGCGTCGCCGGCAAGCGGCGCGCCGGTCGCCGGGTCGGCGATGCGCAGCTCGACGCCCGGCAGCGGGAAGCCGACGGTGCCGGCCACGCGGTCGCCGTCATACGGGTTGGAGGTCAGCATGCCGGTTCTCGGTCATGCCGTAGCGCTCCAGGATGCGGTGGCCGGTGCGCTCCTCCCAGGCGCGGTGGGTCTCGGCCAGCAGCGGGGCGGAGCCGGAGACGAACAGGCGGATCGACCGGCAGGCCTCGGGCGTCAGCCCCTCCTGGCCGAGCAGGCGGGTGTAGAAGGTCGGCACCCCCATCATCACCGTGGCGGCCGGCAGCCGGGCCAGCACGTCGGCCGGGTCGAAACGCGGCAGCAGGACCATCGAGGCGCCGGACAGCAGCACGAGGTTGCAGGCGACGAACAGCCCGTGGGTGTGGAAGATCGGCAGGGCGTGCAGCAGCACGTCGTCCGGCCCGAAGCGCCATTCGGTCTGGAGCACCCGCGCGTTGGACAGCAGGTTCTCCTGCGTCAGCATCGCCCCCTTCGACCGCCCGGTGGTGCCCGAGGTGTAGAGGATGGCGGCCAGATCGTCGGGCCCGCGCGCAACGGTGGCGAACTCGTCCGGCTGTCCGGCCGCCGTTTCGGTCAGGCTGCCCTGCCCGCGCGCGTCCAGCGTGCGCACCGCAACGGTCCCTGCCAGCGCCGTGGTGGCGTCGAGACGCGCCGGGTCGCAGACCACCAGGGCCGGCTCGGCGTCGCCGACGAAATAGCCCAGCTCCGCCGGGGTGTAGGCGGTGTTCAGCGGCAGATAGACCATCCCGGCCCGCAGGCAGGCGAGGTAGAGCACCAGCGCCTCGACCGACTTCTCGACCTGCACGGCGACGCGGTCGCCGGGGCGCACGCCGGCGGCGACCAGCGCGTTCGCCATGCGGCCGGTGGCGGCGCGCAGATCGCCATGGGTGAGACGCCCGCCGTCCGCGGTCTCGATGGCGAGGCGGGCCGGGTCGGTGGCCGGGTTCAGCAGTTGGTCGAACAGGGAGTGGTTGGGCATGGTCGGGTTCCGCGATGGCCGGGAGCCGGGCGGCGGCGCCCCGGATGGTGAAATTCAGGAGACCGGGCTGTCAGGAGATCGGTTCTGGCACCGATGGAGGGAAAACGTCGCGCAGCCATTGGCGGATCGCCGCGATCACCGGCGTGTTCCATTTCTGCGCCGGGGCGATCAGGTAATAGCCGCCGATGGTGACGTCGCTGCGCACCATCTCCACCAGCTCGCCGCTGGCGAGGGTGTCGATGACCAGCAGGTCGCTGACCAGCGCCACGCCACGCCCGAGCCGGGCGGCCTCGATGGTCAGATGGGCCTGCCACAGGCGCGGGCCGCGCAGCCGCGGCAGCTCGCCGACGCCTGCCTCCTCCAGCCACGCCTCCCACATGCCGGTGGACTGCTCGTGGATCAGCGGCAGACCGACCAGATCGGCGGGGGTCCGCACGTCGGGATAACGCGCCTTGAACTCCGGGCTGGCGATGGCGAGGATGCGCGGCTTTGCGAACATCTCGGCGCGCAGCCCCTCGGCAACGGCGGCGGCGCCATCCTCCAGATACATGATTTCGACATCGGCCTCGCCGCGGCTGAAGTCGGGACGGGCGGAGGTCGGTTGCAAAATCACCTCGCGCCCGTCCATCGCCGCTTCCAAATCCGGCAGCCGGCCGAGCAGGCGGCGCGAGGCCAGGCCGGCGAGGCAGCAGATGTGCACCGCCTCGATCCCGCCGTTGCGCAGCTCGTTGCTGGCGTCGGCGATCAGATCGAAGGCGCGGTGCATCTGGGCGGCGAAGCGGGTGCCCTCGCGGGTCAGGGACAGGCCGCGCCCCGACTTGGCCACCAGCTTGACGCCGACGGACTGCTCCAGGTTCTGGATGTGGCGGGACACCACTGTGTGCGACACCGCCAGCTCGTCGGCGGCGGCGCGCACGGTGCCCAGCCGGGCGAAGACGTCGAAGGCACGGAGTGCCAGGAGTGGAGGAAGGCGGCGCGCCATGCGGGGCTGGGTCATCGGGGCGATATGCGGCGGGGCGGTGTGCAACGGTGCGGATCCGATGCCATCATGAAGCATTTTCGCCAGCACCGCACGCGCCCCGTTTCCGCCCCCCTCCTTCGGCGTCCGCCCGTCCATCCTCACACCACCGCGGCGCTGCGCAACGCCTCGATTTCGGCGGCGGCGAAGCCCAACTCGGCCAGGATGGCGTCGGTGTGCTCGCCCAGCCGCGGCGCCGGGGCCTCGGCCGCCAGCGGAGCGCCCTGCATGTGGATCGGCACGGCGGCGAAGCGCTTGCCGGAGTTCGGCGGCACCTCCACCACCATGCCGCGGTGGACCACCTGCGGGTCGACCAGCGCGTCGGCCACGCTGTTGATCGGGCTGGACGGCACGTCCGCCGCCTCCAGCCGCTCCAGCCATTCGTCGCGGCTGCGGCCGGCGAAGACCGGAACGAGCAGCGGCTCAAGCTCGGCGTGATGGGCGTTGCGGAGGGAGCCGGTGAGGAAACGCGGGTCGGCGAGCAGATGTTGCAGCCCCATGGCGCCGACCAGCCGCTCCCACTGCTCGTTGGTGTCGACGCAGACGGCGATGGGCTTGTCGGCGGTGGGGAAGGACTGGAAGGGCGCGATCAGCGGATGGCGGCTGCCCAGCGCCCGCGGCACGTCGCCGGCATTCAGATAGCGGGCGATGGCGTTCTCCATCAGCGCCAGCTGGCAATCCAGCATCGCCACGTCGACGAAGCTGCCCTCCCCGGTGGCGGCCCGCTTCTGCAAGGCCGACAGGATGCCGATGGTGGCGAACAGGCTCGACCCGATGTCGCCGATGGAGGCGCCGACGCGGGCCGGCTGGCCGCCGGGCTCGCCGGTGATGCTCATCATGCCGGACATCGCCTGTGCCACCACGTCGAAGCAGGGCCGGTGGCGGTAGGGGCCATCCTGCCCGAAGCCGGAGATCGAGGCGTAAACCAGCTTCGGGTTAACCGGCTTCAGGTCGTCGTAGCCCAGCCCCAGCCGGTCCATCGTGCCGGCCCGGTTGTTCTCCACCAGCACGTCGCTGGTGGCGACGATGCGCCTGAAAATCTCCTTTCCCTTCTCCTCCTTCAAGTTGAGCGTAAGGCTCCGCTTGTTGCGGTTGACGCTCATGAAGTAAATGCTCTCGTCGTCGCTGAACGGGGCGATGACGCGGGTGAAATCGCCCTTGCCCGGACGCTCGATCTTGATGACGTCGGCGCCCAGCGCGCCGAGCAGCCAGGTGCTGTAGGGGCCGGCCAACATGTGGGTGAGATCGACAACGCGCACGCCGGCCAGCGGGCCGTCCCGGCGTTGGGTTTCCGTGTTGGTCATGAGCGGTCCTTCGGGGCTGCCGGGCACCGGTGGTCCGGGCCGGAGATGGCCGCGCCGCAAGGCGCCGACCGGAGTTTGGACGGGAAAGGCATGCCCAAAGGCTTGCGCCGCCGCGCTCCGAAAACAATCGCTTAGTTTGGCCCAATCCGGTGCAGCAAACGCACCGGACGGCCGCCGGTCATTGGTGCGCTCCATGCACCGGAGCGCACACTTTTTTCTGCTTGTGACACGGAGGGTGTCCGGTATTCTCGATCTTGCCGGCAGCGCACCGGCGGCGATCGAGTTCTATGATGGACGCCGGGACATCTTCGCGTTCCCCGTGCCGCCCCGTCGCCCTGTCTTCCAATACTTGTTCGACGAACCCCTCTTTGCACGCCGACGCCCCGCCGCCGGTGCCAGGGCTCCTGCAACCGTGAAAGCCTGCAACCATGAAAGGACGACCAGCGCGTGAAGCAGCTTTCGGGCAAGACCGCCATCGTCGGCGCCTATCGAGTCCCCCGCCGGGACGCGCCGCGGGTCCATCCCTTCGCCCTCCAGATGGAATGCATCCTGGGCGCGCTCGACGATGCCGGGCTGGCGCTGTCGGATGTGGACGGGCTTTGCGCGGCGTCCGGCGACTGGGCCGAGGGCGGCGGCACGATGGACGTCATCGAGCTGGCCGAATATATCGGCATCCAGCCGACCTATGTGAACAGCACCGACGTCGGCGGCTGCTCCTATATTTTGCAAGCCGGTCAGGCCGCCGCCGCCATCGCCACCGGGCTGGCCGAGGTCGTGGTCATCAGCTATGCCGCCTGTCCGCGCTGGTGGCCGCTCTCCACCCCGTCCTTCGACCCCTTCGTCTTCCCGGCCGGTCCGGGCCAGTACGAGATCCCCTATGCGCCGACGCTGATCTCGACCTACGGCCTGTTCGCCCGCCGCCATATGGACCTCTACGGCACGACGCCGGAACAGCTGGCCCAGGTCGCCGTCACCTTCCGCGGCCACGCCGCCGCCAATCCCCAGGCCCGGCTGCGCAAGCCGATCACGGTGGACGACGTGCTGGCCTCGCCGATGATCGCCTCGCCGCTGCACCGGCTGGACTGCTGCGTCGTCACCGACGGCGGCGGTGCCCTTGTGATGACCAGCCGCGAACGGGCGCGCGACCTGAAGCGCCGCCCGGTCTATCTCGCCGGCTATGGCGCCGCCGTCGCACGGACCCAGAACAGCCAGATCCCCGACGATCTCTCCACCCCCGCCGCCCTGTCCGGCCCGCGCGCCTTCGCCATGGCCGGGATGACCCCCGCCGACATCGATGTGGCGCAGATCTACGACGCCTTCACCATCACGCCGATGCTGGCGCTGGAGGATCTGGGCTTCTGCGGGCGCGGCGAGAGCGGCCCCTTCGTCGCGGCCGGCGCCCTGTCGGCCGATGGCGGCAGCCTGCCGACCAACACCGACGGTGGCGGGCTCTCCTCCAACCATCCGGGCAAGCGCGGCATCTTCACCCTGATCGAGAGCGTCCGCCAGCTGCGCGGCGACGCTCCGGGCATCCAGGTGCCGGACGCCAAGGTCGCGCTGGCCCACGGCTTGGGCGGCACCTTCTGCTCCGCCGCCACCGCCATCCTCGCCGTCTAAGGGGGCATCAATGACCGCCATGACGACCCTGCCGATCCTCGACGAGACCTCCGCCCCCTTCTGGGAAGCGGCGCGCGAGGGTCGCTTCCTGATCCAGCGCTGCCCGGAGACCGGGCTGTACCAGTGGTATCCCCGCGCCCACTCCATCCACGCGCCCCACGCCACCCCGGACTGGGTCGAGGCGAGCGGGCGCGGCGAGCTGCTGTCCTACTCGGTCGTCCATCGCGGCAACAGCCGCGGCGATCCCTACACCTGCGCCCTGGTCCGGCTGGAGGAGGGCGTCATCGTCTTCTCGCGGGTCGAGGGCATCGCCGAAGGGAGCTTGCGCACCGGCCTGCCGCTGGCCGTCGCCTTCCATCGCCTGGACGAGACCATCAGCCTGCCGATCTTCCGGCCCCCCGGCGACGCATCAGGGAGCGACGCATGACCGACCCCATCCACCTCGACGACATCGAACCGGGCGCCCGCGCGCTGTCCAGCCGCGTCACCGTGACCGAGGCGCACATCGTCTGGTTCGCCGGGCTGACCGGCGACTTCAACCCGCTGCACATGGACGCCGAGGCGGCAAAAGCGAACGGCTTCGGCCGCACCATCGCCCACGGCATGCTGACCCATTCGATGAGCACCGGATTGCGTTCCGCCATCGACGACTGGGCGATCCTGGCTTTTCTGGAGACCCGCCGCCGCTTCGTCGGCCCGGTCTTCGCCGGCGACACCATCCAGTACGAGGCCGAGGTGCTGGAGGTCCGCCCCAGCGCCTCGAAGCCCGACCGCGGCATCGTCCGCGTCGGCATCACCGTCCGCAACCAGACGGGCGACACGGTGCAGGAGGGCGAGGACGTCCTGTCCATCGCACGACAAGCCAAGGGGCGGGTGACGGAATGAGCATGCAGGATCGTCTGAAGGGCCGCACGGCCTTCGTGACCGGCGGCGGCGGCGGCATCGGCCGCGCGGTGTGCGAGCGGCTGGCGGCCGAGGGTGCTGCCGTCATCGTCGCCGACATCGGGCTGGACCCGGCGGAGCGGGTCGCCGCGGACTTGCGCGACGGCGGCGCCGACGCCTTCGCCGTGCAGCTCGACGTGGCCGACCGGGCGGGCTGGGAGGCGGCCGTCGCCGCCCTGCCCGAGCCGTTGCGCGCCGTCGACATCCTGGTCAACGTCGCCGGCATCGTCCGCGACCGCTCGCTGGTGAAGATGAGCGATGCGGAGTGGAGCGCCGTCCTCGACGTCAACCTGCGCGGCACGTGGCTCGGCTGCCAGACCGCCTTCAGGCTGGTCGGCGACCGCGGCTGGGGCCGCATCGTCAACATCGCCTCCACCGCCATGCTCGGCACCTTCGGGCAGGCCAACTACTCGGCGTCCAAGGCCGGCGTGGTCGGGCTGACGCGGACGGCGGCGCTGGAGGGCGCCCGGCGCGGCATCCTGGTCAACGCCGTCGCCCCCGGCGTGGTCGAGACCAGCATCGTCGAGGGCGTGCCCGACGCGATCCGCGCGCAATGGGTCGGCAAGACCCCCATCGGCCGGCTCGGCAAGCCGGAGGAGATCGCCGCCATCGTCGCCTTCCTGGCGTCGGACGATGCCTCCTACATCACCGGCCAGACCATCGTCGCCGACGGCGGCGCCACCACCGGCGACTACTGAGCACGAAAACCAACGAAGCCGAAAACGGCATCCACGCAACACCGAACAGGGACGACGAACATGACGGACATCTCTCGCCGCGGGCTTCTGAAGACGGGTGGACTGGCCGGGGCGGCGCTGCTGTCCGCCGGCCTCGCCGGAACCGGCTTCGCCCGGCTGGCGGCAGCGCAGGACGATCCGCTCTACGCCGCCGCCCGCAAGGAAGGCGCGCTGACGCTCTATTGGGGCTCCTACGAGCAGCAGACGATGGAGGCGATCCGCGACGCCTTCAAGGCGAAGTATCCGGGCATCGAGGTCCAGCTTCTCCGTCAGGCCTCGCAGACCGTCTACACCCGCCTGCGGCTGGAATTGCAGAACGGCGTCGCCGAATGCGAACTCCCTGGGCACCACCAACCTGCTGCATTACACCGAATTGAAGAAGATCGGTGCGCTGGCCGCCTACGACCCGCCCGACGCGGCCATGCTGCCCACCGCCTTCAAGGGGCTGGACAAGGACGCCATGTACCATGTCGGCGCCATCAGCCTGACCAGCATCAACTACGCGCCGGGCAAGGTGTCCGCCCCGCCGACGAGCTGGACGGCGCTGCTGGAGGACCAGTGGAAGGGCAAGATCACCACCGGCAGCCCCGCCTTCTCCGGCGACGTGGCGAGCTGGGTGGTCGCCATCCGCCGCAAGTACGGCGACGACTACCTGCGCCGCTTCGGCCAGCAGAAGCCGAAGGTCGGCCAGTCCAACGTCGACACCGTCACCGACATCCTGGCCGGCGAGCGCGTGGTCGGATCCGGCGCGCCCTTCAGCTACACGCTGACCCAGAAGGCGGCGGGCAATCCCATCGACGTCAGCGTGCCCACCGACGACGCCATCCTCAACCTCGGCCTGACCGGCATCCCGGTGAAGGCTCCCCACCCCAACGCCGCCCGGCTGTTCACCAACTTCCTCTATTCCAAGGAGGTCTCCGACATCCTGTCGAAGAATTACTGGCCGACGCTGCGCACCGACGTCGCCTGGGCCGAGGGCCGCTCGCTGGACCAGTTGAAATGGTACCGAAACAGCGGCGACGACCTCGCCGCCGAAGTGGCCGAAGGCATCGCAAAGTGGAAGGAGCTGGTGCGTTAGCCTCCCCGAAAGGTTCCAAATCCCGGACCGGCGGCGGTTGCCACCCGGCCGCCGGTTCGGGAACACTCCATCATGCTGGGCCGCAGGGCCCATCCCTGGCAACGGGAGGCGGACCCAATGGGGGTCATTTCAACCAGTTCCCGCGACGCCGAAGCCCGTCCCGTCATGGCGCGGGTGCCGCTCGTCAAGGCGGCGGTCCTCGGCGCCGTCATCCTTCTCCTGGTGCTGCTGGTGGTCCAGCCCTTCGGCTGGGTGCTGTTCAACAGCCTGCACGACGACGCGACCGGCGCCTGGACCCTGAACAACTACGCGCGCGTCGTCCAGTCGGCCGAGCTGATCGAGCCGCTGGTCAATTCCCTGATCCTGGCCGCCGCCACGGCGGTGATCGCGGTCGGCATCGGCGTGCCGCTGGCCTGGCTGGTGTCGCGCACCGACCTGCCGTTGCGCCGCACCATCCGCGTCCTGACGCTGACCGCCTTCGTCACCCCGTCCTTCATCGGCGCCACCGGCTGGATCCTGCTGGCCGCGCCCAACTCGGGCTGGCTCAACACGGCATGGCGCTGGCTGGCCGGCGAGGGTGCCGGGACGCCGCTGAACATCTATTCGATGGCCGGCGCCATCTTCGTCTGCGGCATCTACACCGTCCCCTACAGCTTCACCATGGTGTCGAGCGCGCTCGACGAGATGGCGGTGGAGCTGGAGGACGCGGCGACGACGCTGGGCTGCGGGGTGCTGCGGACGATGGCCAGCATCACCATCCCGCTGGCCGCACCGGCGGTGATCGCCAGCTTCATCCTGTCCTTCATCCAGGGGCTGACGCTGTTCGGCGTCCCGGCCTTCCTGCTGACGCCGACCGGCATCCCGGTGGTCACCACCAAGCTGGCCGAGTTCTACCAGCTGTTCCCGCCGGAGATTTATCTGGCCGCCGCCTACTGCATGCCGCTGCTGCTGGTCACCGGTACCTTGTTCTGGATGCGCCGCCGCTATCTCGGCCGCAAGCAGTACGTCACCATCTCCGGCAAGACGCGCGCCGGGCGGCAGATCCGGCTCGGCGGCTGGCGCTGGCCCGCGCTGTTCCTTGCCCTGCTGGTGCCGCTGCTGTCGGTCTTCCTGCCCTACGCGGCATTGCTGACGGTGTCGCTGACCCGCGCCTGGGGCCAGGGGCTGAGCTGGGAGAACCTGTCCCTCTACTGGTACTGGTGGGCGGTCTTCGGCAATTCTGAAACCCACACCGCCATCGTCAATTCGCTGGTCTATTCGACGCTGGGAGCGACGCTGTGCGTGGCGCTCGGCACGCTGGTCGCCTACATCGTCGAGCGGCGGCTGATGGTCGGCGCCTCCCTGCTGGGGGCGGTGGCGACGGTGCCCATCGTCATCCCCGGCATCGTCCTGTCGGTCGGCTTCTTCGCCGCCTACACCCGCGCCCCCCTCAACCTCTACGGCACGCCGCTGCTGCTGATCGCCGCCTTCGCCGCCACCTTCCTGCCGATCGCCTATTCCCATGGCGGCTCGATCCTGAAGGGCATCGGGCCAGAGCTGGAGCGCGCCGCCCGCAGCCTGGGCGCCGGCGAGGCGCGGACCTTCCTGTCGATCACCCTGCCGCTGATGGGCGGCGGGCTGGTGTCGGGCTGGTTCCTGGTCTTCATCCCGATCATCCGCGAGCTGTCGGTCGCCGTCTTCCTGATCACACCGAAGACCAACGTGATGACCACGCTGATCTACAACGCCAAGGACGGCGGCAATTACGAAGCCGTCTGCGCGATGAGCGTCCTTCTCCTCCTGATCACGCTGTTCCTCGTGGCGGTGGCCCGCCCGCTGGCCGGGTTGACCGGCGCCCGGCGCACCTCCCGCAAGACCGCCACGGCGGCCGGAGTTCCCTCATGAGCGGCATCCGCATCACCAATCTGCGCAAGTCCTTCGGCAGCTACACCGCGCTGCGCGGCATTGACCTCCAGGTTCCCAACGGCACGCTGCTGGCGCTGCTGGGACCGTCGGGCTGCGGGAAATCGACCACCCTGCAATTGCTGGCCGGCTTCGAGGCCCCGACCGAGGGCGAGATCTGGGCCGACGACGTGCTGCTCTCCTCGCCGCGCGGGGTGCTGCCGCCGGAGCGGCGCGGCATCTCGCTGGTCTTCCAGAACTATGCGGTCTGGCCGCACAAGACGGTGGCCGAGAATGTCGCCTTCGGGCTCAGCATCCGCCGCCTGCCCAAGGCCGAGATCGCCGAGCGGCTGACCCGCGCGCTGCGCACCGTCCGGTTGGAGAGCCTGCGCGACCGCTACCCGTCCGAGCTGTCGGGCGGCCAGCAGCAGCGCGTGGCGCTGGCCCGGGCGCTGGTGGTGGAGCCCTCCATCCTGCTGCTCGACGAGCCGCTGTCCAACCTCGACGCCCATCTGCGCGAGGAGATGCGCTTCGAGATCCGCCAGGTCCACGACCTCCTGGGCATCACCACCGTCTACGTCACCCACGACCAGTCGGAGGCGCTGGTCACCGCCGACCGCATCGCCGTGATGCAGGCGGGGGCGGTCCAGCAGTTCGGCACGCCCGAGGATGTGTTCGAGCGGCCGGCCAACGCCTTCGTCGCCCGCTTCATCGGCTCGAACAACGAGCTGGCCGGCACCGGCGAGGGCGAGGGCAGCATCCGCATCGGCGGCCGCGTGCTGACCGCTCCCGACCGCAGCGGGGTGGCGCGCGGCGGGTCCGTCTCGCTCTGCGTGCGCCCCTCCAAGGTGCGGCTGGACGATGACGGCGGCCTGTCCTGCAACAGCCTGCCCGGCACGATCGTCCGCTCCGCCTATCTCGGCGAGCATCGCGACGTGCTGGTCGACATCGGCGAAGGGCGGACGATCCGCGCCTTCGTGCCGCCGGAACGGCGTTACGGACCGGGTGCGGCGACGACGGTCCATCTCCCCATCGACGCCTGCCAAATCCTGGCCCCCTCCGCCTGACGGCCTTCCCCCTGGCGGCCTTTCAAGGAAATCCTCGATCATGACCGATCCGACGACCGGCGCCCCGACGGGCGCCGCCCCCGAACCTGCACCCGAAATCCTGACGGAGCGGCGCGGTGCCGTGGAATGGGTGATCTTCAACCGCCCGCGCGCCCGCAACGCCATGACCCCCTGGATGGAGGACCGGCTGATCGAGATCTGCCGGGCGGTCGATGCAGATCCCACTGTGAAGGCGCTTGCCCTCACCGGTGCGGCCGGCGACAAGCCGGCCTTCATGGCCGGGGCCGATCTGTCCTGCCTGCAAAGCGTCTCCTCGCCCGAGGATTTCACCATCCTGGAAACCCGTGCCGAGGCGGCGGCGATGGCCCTGGAGGCGGTGCGCGTGCCGACGGTCGCCGTCCTCTCGGGCCCCTGCATCGGCGAGGGGGCGCTGCTGGCCTCCTGCTGCGACGTGCGCATCGCCTCGCCGTCGGTGCGCTTCGGCTTCCCCATCGCCCGCACGGTGGGGAATTGCCTGAGCGTCAAGAATCTGGCGAGGCTGTCGGCGCTGCTCGGCACCGTGCGGACACGGGAGATGATCTTCAGCGCCCGCCTGCTGGGCGCTGACGATCTGGCGGCGGCCGGGGCGGTGCGCACCGTCGTCGCCGGCGAGGACGAGCTGACCGCCCATGGCCAGCAGGTGGCCGAGGAGCTGGCCGCGCTGGCCCCCCTGACCCTCTGGGCGACGCGCGAGGGGCTGCGCCGGCTGCGCGACAACAGCCTGCCGCGGGACATCGACGGCGACCTGCTGCGCCGCTGCTACCTGTCGGCCGACTATCAGGAGGGCATCGCCGCGTTCCTGGAAAAGCGCCCCCCGGTCTGGAGCGGGAGATGAGTGCCGCGCGGATTTGAAAACTCAGCGCCAATCCTTCGCAGACGCCGGGCCTTCGCTGGCCTCGGCCAACCGTGAGTAGCGTGCCGGCGAAACGCCCTGGAAGCGCGTGAAGGCGACGGTGAACGTGTTGGCCGAGCTGTAGCCGACACGCTCCGCAACCTCCTCGACCCCGAATTCGCTGTCGCGCAAAAGCTGTTTGGCCAGCGCCATGCGCCAGGAGAGCAGATATTCCATCGGCGCCACGCCGACGACCCGGTTGAAGCGGGCAAAGAAGGCGGATCTCGACATGCCCGCTTCGGCGGCGAGGTCGGCCACCGTCCAGCCGCGGCCCGGCTCGGCGTGCATTGCGCCCAACGCCTCGGCCAGCCGCGGATCCGCAAGCCCGCTCGCCAGGCCCGGTGCGCCCTCCACACTGCCGGCGCAGCGGAACGCTTCGATCAGCAGCACCTCCAGCAACCGCTCCAGGACGAGGTCGCGGGCCGACCTGCGCGCCCGCGATTCATCGCTGACGAGTTGCATCACCGTCAGAAGACGGGGTTCGCCGCGGACGATTACCGTGCGGGGCAGCAGGGGCACCAGAAGCGGGGCGTCGGGCGAATCGAAAACGCAGTGCCCGATCTGCATGCGCAGATCCGGCGACCCCTCCGCACATCCTGCCCGAAAATGGCCGGGCCCGATCTCCGCCGGCCTTTCGAACACACCGGGCGGAGGCGGCACCGGACTCTCGTTGATGAGTTCCTGCATGGCCGGGACCATCACGAAATCCCCGGCTTCAAGCACCGCCGGCGTGTGTCCGTTCACCATCATCCGGCACTTGCCTTCCAGGATCGCGCAATAGAACGGCTCGCCGGTGCCCTCGCGCCGGATGCGCCAGGACCCGGCGCACTCCACGAATTTGGAAAACCGTGCGGCGGGTTTCAGGAGGCTGACGACTTCGGCAAGCGGATCGACGCGCAAATCAGGACCATCTGCTTAGAAATAAGGACGTCCGACCGTATACCGTCCTGCCTCCTCTGGCTAGCATGCAGGCCACACCCCTGAAACGAGGCCTCGTATGTCCACCATCCTCATCACCGGCTGCTCATCCGGCTTCGGCCTTGAGACCGTCCGGCTCTTCCTCGACCGCGGCTGGACTGTCGTCGCGACGACGCGCAACGGGCGCGCCGACATGCTGCCCGCGTCCGAGCGTCTGCGCGTCCTGCCGCTCGACATCACCGACCGGAGCAGCATCGATCGGGTGATCGGCGATGCCGGTCCAATCGACGTGCTGGTCAACAATGCCGGTTTCGGCGCACCCGTCCCGGTGGAGCTGACGAGCCCGGAAACGGCGAAATCCCTCTTCGAGACCAACACGCTCGGCACGCTGGCGATGCTCCAGGCCGCGCTGCCGCAGTTCCGCGAACGCCGTGCCGGCGTGGTGATCAACGTCACCTCGGCCGCCCTCCTCAAGCCGCTGCCGCTGATCGGCGTCTATCGCGCGAGCAAGGCCGCGGTGGATGCGTACACCGAATCCCTGGCGGTCGAACTGGAGCCCTTCGGTATCCGGGTGCATCTGGTGATGCCCGGCCGTTCGCCCGAAACGAAGTTCGGCGACAGCGCGCGCCGGCATCTGCGCGGCCTCGACGACCCCGATTACCAGCCGCTGATCGAGCGCATGCTGACGGGAATGCGCAACAGCGCGGGTCCGGTGACCCATGCCGGGGATGTCGCCCAGGCGATCTGGCGCACTGCGACCGATCCCTCGGTGCCCCTGCGCATCCCCGCAGGCGCCGATGCCGAAGCATGGATGGCCGAGGCCGGCTGAACTCCGGAACACCGCGATGCGGCGGTGGCTGCGCGAAGCCGCCGCTTGACGGTCGGGGGCCGGGCTGTCCCTGGAGGCTTGCAAGGCCGGAGCGGCGATGGCTGAATCGGCGACCGGTCGATCATGGAAGGAGATGCGGATGGACGGAGCGCAGGTCATGCCGGTGTCGCTGTCTCCGCCCACCGATCCGGCCATCCGCTGGGCCGGCCGCCTGCTCGCCATGGTGGGCGAGCTTCACAAGGTCGGGTATCAGCGTCTCAGGATCGCCCCCGGCATGGCCCCGTCGGGATGCCATTGGCGCTGCCACGTCACGCCGGCGGGCAATGTCGCCGCGAACGGATGGGAGCCGCTCGATTGGAGCCGGCAGGTCGCCAGCTACAGCACCGGCCAGAAGGACCGCTATTTCGGATGGGAGGATTCGGCGCAGGAGTCCGCCCGTCACCTCGCCGCGAAGTTCGTCGAGCGGTTTCCCGAGATCGCCCGCGACGGCCAGGGTGCGGACTGGGCCTATGCCGGCTGGTATGTCGCCATGCTCGGGCACGCCGAGCATGGGGCCTTTCCGGTCTTCTTCGCCGATTACCCGGTCGAAATCGCCTGCGACCGGCTGCCCCCGCCGCCCTGAGTGGCAGTCGCGACGCCTGACGCGACTGCCGATGCGGCCGGTCACAGCGCGTCGGGGTCCGTTGTGGACCCGATGGCGACGGTCGCCGTCATGCCCGCCGCCAGCTCGACGCCGGGCGGCACCCGGTCGATGTGGATGCGCACCGGGATGCGCTGGGCGAGGCGGACCCAGCTGAAGGTCGGCTCGACGTTCGGCAGGCCGAGGTGTCCCGGCGTTCCGTTGCTGTCCTCGATGCCGCGGCCGATGCTGTCGACATGGCCGGACAGCGGCTCGTCGAAGCCCATCAGCATGATCCGCGCCGGGCTGCCGACACGGATCCGCCGCAGCTTGGTTTCCTCGAAATAGCTGGTGATCCAGAAGCTGGTGGCGTCGAGGATGGCGATCTTCGTCACGCCGGCCGTGGCATAGTCGCCGGGCCGCAGCCGCAGATTGGTGACATACCCGTCGACCGGTGCCCGGATCGTCGCCCGCGCGAGGTTGAGCCTGGCGAGATCGAGCGCCGCCACCGCGCCGTCATAGGTCGCCGCCGCCTGTGCCGCGGCGCCGGCCGTCTGCTGCACATCCTCCTGCGAGATGACCTCGCGGAGCTGGCTTCGCCGCCGCGCCGCCGCCTGCCGGACAAGCATGTCCTGGCGCCGGCCCTCCGCCTCGGCCTGTGCGGACGCCACCGCGAGCGAGAACCGCGCGGCGTCGATCGCATAGAGGACATCGCCGCGATGCACATACTGGTTGTCGGCGACGGAGACGGCGCCCACGGTCCCGGAGACCTCCGGCGCGATCTGGACCACCTCCGCGCTCACCCGGGCATCCCGCGTCCACGGCGTCTGCTCGTGGCGGTTCCACACCTGCAAAGCCACGACGGCGGCAGCCGTGCCGAAGCACAGGGTCAGGGCATAGCGCCCGAGCAGGGACAGCACAGCTTTCATTGGAATGTTCCGCTGGAGGGCAGAGCCTGCAAAAGCAGGCCGTAGAGAAGGGCGAAAATGGCGAGTTCGACGAGCGGCCGGCTGGCGGTCAGGCGGAAGAGCCCCGCAGCCGCGAAGAGACGGACCAGCGCGACGGTTCCGGCGAGCGCCGCCACGGCAAGCACCAGCAGACCGGGGAGGAAGACTCCCCCGAAATCGAGATCGGGGATCATCGGTCGGTCTCCCAAGACACCGCCCCGCCCGGACCGAGGGCGAACCGGAGGTCGATGAGCAGGTCGAGCAGCAAAGCACGGTCGGCAACAGGGCTGTCGGCAGGCGGGCCATCAGCAGGCGGGCTGTCGGCAATCCGCGCCGCCAGCGCTTCGATGCGCCGGTGCAGGGCCGTGGCATCCGACGGCCCCGCCCGGTATCCGGGGCCGAAGCGCAGGGCAATCGCGGTGAGAAGCTCGAACCCGTCATGAGCGATCTCCCCGTCATTCGCGCCGAGATGCCGGATCGCCCGATGAAGCCGGCCGGCGGCGTGACCGACGCGCAGATGGTGCAGCGTGTCGTCGAGCACATCCGGGTGGGACGTCCCGGACAGCCGGAGCCTCGGCAGCAGCAGCGCCGTCCGGTCGATCATCAGGCTCGTCCACAGCGCCTCGTCGGGTGCGCCGCCCAGGGCCCGTCGCCTGACATCCCGCCGGTTCAGCCGAAGCAGCCGACCGATTGCCGCATCGACCGGGATGGTCTGGAACAGGCTCATGCTGGCGACGGCAAATCCTGTTGCCGCGAACAGCGCGACAACGCTGTTGAGCGACCCGGCGAAGTCGCCGGCATAGCTGGCGCCCAGTCCCGACAGGATCGGGATCGTCAACGTGATGCCGAGCGCCATGTAGGCCGTCGGCGGCCGGGCTTGCAGCGAGCCGGCGACCAGGAAGGCTGGTGCCAGCACCGCGGCGAGACCGGCGAAATCCGTCACGCGGGGCAGGATGGCGAAGCTGTAGACCAGGCTGACCGCCACCCCGACGACCGAGCCGGTCATGTATTTGACGACATTCGGCGCCGGCGTGTCGACATTGCCGAACAGGGCGCAGCAGACGCCCAGGATCGACACCGCCAGCCCACCCTCCGGCCAGGCCGACCAGATCCAGAACGCACAGCCGATGACGATGCCGGCGACCGCGCCCAGCGCGCTCCGGGCGGCCATCCAGGGGTCGCGGTGATAGACGTAGCCCGTCGCGCGCCCGGCGCGCCGGTGCGATGCGGCGTCCGGCGGCCGGGTGGCGGCAAGGGCGGTCCGGGCACTGCTCCGTCCGACGATCCGTCCGAGCCGGTCGCACTCGTGAAGCAGGCCGATCATCTCGGCGAGGTGGCCGACGAGGTTGGCCGCCAGCCTGTCGCCGGCCGTCGCGGCCTCCGCGGCGAGGCGTGTCCGCAGCGTGCGGGCACGATCGATCAGACGGATCGCGACGGCATCCCGCCCGGCCGCATCGGCGGCGGCGAGCCAATCCCCCGCACCATCCAGCAGCGCGGCCAGCTCGTCGGCCAGTTCGTTTGGCCGCTCGTTGCGCAAACTGCGGTCTCCGCTGCGCAGCGCATGGATGCGGTCCCCGACCTCCGTGGCGAGCGGAAGCAGCCGCGCAAGCCGGTCATGGATCAGGTGCAGCGTCTCCAGGCTCGGCGTCACCGGCACCGGATCGTAGGGCAGGTGAGCGGCCAGCCCTTGCAGGGCGAGAAGATCGCCGGCGAGCCGGTCGCGGTCGCGGCGGAACCCCTGCCCGGAGCGTCCATGCAGCGCATCGCCCGCCAGCCGGCGGGCGTCCCGCAGCGTCGCCGACAGCTTGGCGGTGAATTGGCCGGTCATGCGCTTCGGCAGGACGAAGCGATGGACCAGGACGGCGCAGAGGATGCCGATGGAGATCTCCTGGACCCGCACCGACGCCGTGTCGAAGATGGCGGCGGGATGGAACACGCCGGGGAAGCCGATCAGGCTGGCGGTGTAGCCGGACAGCACGAAGGCATAGGCCCGCGCGGTGCGGTCGAGCAGCGAGAAATAGAGGCACAGGCCGATCCAGCCGGCGAGGACCACGCTGCACACAAGCGGATCGTTCACGAAACAGGGGACGATCGCCACGGTCGCCACCGCCCCGACAATCGTGCCCGCGAAGCGGTAGACGCCGCGGCCGAGCGACGCGCCGGCCGAATTCTGCGACACGATGTAGACGGTGACGATGGCCCAGGAGGGTTTCGGCACCCCTGCGCGCAGCGCGATGTAATAGGCCAGCATCGCCGCGGCGAAGCTTTTCGCCGAGAAGAGCAGCGCGTCGGCATCGCTCCGCAGCAGCGCGATCGTGGCGGTCAGGAGCCGGTCCGAAGGATGGTGGGTTCTCATGCCCCCGAGTATCGGCGCGTTGCGCAGCCAGATAAATTAGGTATCCTGTCAAAAAATCCTTTAATCCTGCCAAAACCGATCATGCCGAATGCGATGTCCGGGTCACGGTCCGCCGTTTCCGTCTTCGACCCCGATCTCGCGGACCGGCCTGCCGTCGCACGCCTGCTCGACTTCGCGGACTACGAGGCGGAAGTGCCGGTGCACGTGCATCGGCGGGGACAGTTGATTCTGGCGCTGCATGGCGCCGTCACCTGCACCGCGGACGACGAGATCTGGATCGTGCCGCCCGATTGCGGGGTGTGGATTCCGGGCGGCATGCCGCACAGCGTCAGGACGACGGCGAATGCCCGGCTCAGCTATTTGTTCGTCGAGCCGGGAGCGGCAAACCTGCCCGAGCTCTGCTGCACCCTGTCGATCTCTCCGCTGGTGCGGGAGCTGGTCAACCGGCTGACCGGCGAGGTTCTGGACTATCTGCCGGACAGCCATGCCGCCCGGCTTGCACGGGTGACGCTGGACGAGCTGGCCGCGATGCCGCGCGAACACTTCAACCTGCCCATCTCCAACGATCCGAAGATCCGGACGATCGCCGATGCCCTGACGGTCGAACCGTCCGACCGCAGCACCCTGGCAGAGTGGGCCAAACGCGTCGCCATGAGCGAACGGTCGCTGGCCCGTCTGATGCTGCGCGAGACCGGCCTGACCTTCGGGCGCTGGCGGCAGCAGCTTCACCTTGTCGTGGCGCTTCGCGAACTGGCCGGCGGGGCCGCGGTGCAGACGGTGGCGGACACGCTCGGCTACGAATCGGTCAACGCCTTCATCACGATGTTCAAGAAGGCCCTGGGAAGCACGCCGGCACAATATTTTACCCAGCGCAGGGCGAGGCTGCCGGGGTCACGGACAGGGAAGAGCAAGCCGGGTGTCAGGTAAGCGATGCCGCCTCACGGCCGGTTGACCTGCACGGCCAGCGCGACCGCCGCCTTGCCGGACAGCGGAACGTCGGCCGGCACCGCCACCGCCTCCGGTGCCGGGCCGCCTCCGCTCCGGCCGAGCCGCCCGGTCACCCGGAACGCCACCAGGACCGCCGCGATGCCGAACAGCACCGATCCCGCCGCCTGTCCGATCAGCACCCCCGGCGCCCCGCCCAGCCAGCCGCCAACCGCAACGAACGGCATGGTCCCCAGCGTCGCCCTGCCCCAGTTGAACCCGGTCGCCAGCAGGGGGAAGCCCAGATTGTTGAAGGCGGCGTTGCCGACGAACAGGAAGCCGACGAACAGGAACCCGCCGGCCACCACAGTGCAGAACAGGCGGACCAGATCAGCCGACACGCCCTCGGCGGAAAAGGCGCCCACCACCAGATCGCGGGCAAGGAACAGACCCAGCCAGACCGCCAGCACCCAGACGACGATCAGCGCCAGGCTGGCCCGCAGGGTCGCGCGCACCCGGTCGGGGCGGCCGGCCCCCAAATTCTGCGCAAGGATCGGGCCGACGGCACCGGTCAGGGCGAAGATGGTGCCGAAGGCGACCGGAACCAGGCGGTCGACGATGGCCGCCCCGGCGATGGCCGCATCGCCGAAACGCGCCATGCTGGTGGTGACATAGACGCCGGCGACCGGGGTGGCGAGGTTGGTGAGGACCGCCGGACCGGCGATGCCGGCCAGCGTCCCGGCATCCGTCAGCAGGCCGGTCCAGCCCGGTGCGGCGACCAGCCGGTGCACCCGCGCCACGCCGTGCCAGCCGACGGCGGCGAGCAGGCAGCGCGACAGCACGACCGTCACCGCCGCACCGGTCAGGTCCAGCCGCAGGCCGAAGATCAGGATCGGGTTCAGCGCCGCGGTGAACAGCGCCGCATAGAGCGTGACGGTCATGGCGCGGCGCGCATCGCCCTGCGCCCGCAGCATCGCCGAACAGCCCATGCCAAGGCCGAGCAGCGGCAGGGTCGGCGACAGGATGGTCAGGTAGCCGACGGCAAGCTCCCTGGTGGCTCCCCTGGCGCCCAGCAAATCCATCGCCGACCCCAGCAGCGGCAGGGTCAGCAGGCCGACCGCTGCGGCGACCAGTGCGGTCAGAATCAGGCTGGATCCCGCCAGCCTCGCCGCCTCCACGCGCCGGCCGCCGCCGATGGCGCGTGCGACCAGCGCTCCGGCGCCGATCGACAGCCCGATGCACAGCGACGATTGCAGGAACAGGACGGTGCCGGCGAAGCCGACCGCCGCCGCCAGCTCGCGTTCGCCCAGCAGTGAAATGTAGAACAGGTTCAGCAGATCGACGGCGAACACCGCGATCAGCCCGACCGAGCCGGTGGCGGTCATCACCATCACATGGCGCATCGGCGAACCGGTGGTGAAGCGCCCTACGGCGGTTTCGGCCATTGCAGCGGTCTCCTCTTGGGCGGCACTGGGATGGCGACCTCTGGGGTCAGAGATTGGTTCGCCGCCTTTCCCATCAAGTCGTCCCTGGCCACACTGCCGCAAGCGGAGACCGCCGGCAAACCGCTTCGCCCGCCGGCTTCCGCCTGCGCTTCCATCCGGCTCCTCCCCTGCTTGCGGGCCGCGACGAGCGGACAGGCCACGTGAGGAAGAGTGCCTATCGTCCCTGGATGCCGACCATGTTCAAAGTGCCGGCGAAACTCAAAGGACTGCGCGGAATGCCGGTTGATCCGTTCGGGCGCACCGCGGAACGCCGGCGTCGCGGACCGGCTCCGCGGGCCGCTCAGAGCGACCCGCTCAACTCTTGGCGATCTCGCCCAGCACGTCCTTGGCGAGGCTGCGGATGTGCCGCTCCATGGCGGCCCGCGCCTCCGCCGCATCGCCGCTCTCCAGCGCCGCGATCACGTCGAGATGCTCGTCGCAGTCGGGACGGATGCGCGACGGCAGGCCGGACAGTTCGAACAGGCGCGTCGTCACCCGCAGGTCGCGGATGATCTGCGCCAGCACCGCGTTGCCGGAGGCCTCGGCGATCAGGGTGTGCAGCTCCTCGTCGGCCGCCCAATGGTCCTCGAAGCGGATCTTGGGCTCGTCGCGCAGCCGCAGCATCTCGGCCTTCATCGCCTGCAGGCGGACCGGATCGACCCTGGACGCGGCGGCGGCGATGGCCTCCCCCTCCAGGATCTCGCGCAGGCGCATGCTCTGGAAATATTCGCGGTTGGAGACCTCGCGCACCCGGTAGGGGCGGTTGAACTCCTTGCGGATCAGCCCTTCGCTCGCCAGCCGCACCAGCGCCTCGCGGATCGGCGTGCGCGAGATGCTGAGTGCGGTGGCCAGCCGGTCTTCGACGATCACCTCGCCGCTCGGGATGCGGCGGTCGAGGATCATCTCCAGGATGGTGCGGTAGGCCATGCTCGCCAGGTTGACGCCGGCGGTGGCCGGCGTCGCGGCCTTGGGGCCTTCGGCTTTTGAAGCCTCCATGTCCATGCTCATACCAAGTCCTGCCACCTGACGCTGATCTTCTCCCCTAACAAAGCAGACGAACCGTTGTCCTGCAAAGGTTCTGATCGGCCCGGCCGGGGGGATGGGGGGCGGTGCCGCGCCCGGGCGGGGATCAGTGCTGCAAAATCTTGGCGAGGAACTGGGCGGCGCGCTCCGACCGCTGGGTCTCGAAGAACTCGGTCTTGGTGCAGTCCTCGATGATGCTGCCATGGTCCATGAAGATCACCCGGTGGGCGACCTTGCGGGCGAAGCCCATCTCGTGGGTGACGCAGATCATCGTCATGCCCTCGTTCGCCAGCTCGACCATCACGTCGAGCACCTCGTTGATCATCTCGGGGTCGAGCGCCGAGGTCGGCTCGTCGAACAGGATGGCGATGGGGTCCATCGCCAGGGCGCGGGCGATGGCGACGCGCTGCTGCTGGCCGCCGGACAGCTGGCCGGGGAACTTGTGCGCCTGGCTCGCCAGCCCGACCCGCGCCAGCAGCGCCTCGCCCTTCGCCACGGCCTCGTCCGTCTGGCGGCCCAGCACCTTGCGCTGCGACAGGGTCAGGTTCTGCATGATGGTCAGGTGGGGGAAAAGCTCGAAATTCTGGAACACCATGCCGACGCGGGCCCGCAGCGCCGACATCTTCGTGCCCGGTGCGCCGACATCCATGCCGTCCACCTCGATGCGGCCCGACTGGAAGGGTTCCAGCCCGTTGACGCACTTGATCAGCGTCGACTTGCCCGACCCGGAGGGGCCGCAGACCACCACCACCTCGCCCTTGCGCACGGTGGTCGTGCAGTCCTTCAGGACCTGGAAGGTGCCGTAGCTCTTGCTGACATTCTCGATGGCGATCATGGGGGCTTCTCTTGGCGATGGGGGCGTTGGACGGATGAGCGGGGCGGATGAGAGGACGGTTCAGCCGAACCGGTCGATCAGGAAGGGCGTCGGGTCGATGTCGGTGCGGCCGTCGAGCAGCAGGTCGGCGGTCATGCGGGCGACGACCGGCGCCAGGGTGAAGCCGTTGGACGTCACCGTGTTGAAGAAGCCCGGCAGTCCCGGCACCGGGCCGAGGATCGGCGCGCCGTCGATGTTGATGTTCATCGCCGCCCAGGCGCGCACCACATGCAGCCCGGCGATCTGCGGCAGCACATGGCGGGCGACCCACAGATTGCCCTCGATGCTGGAGCGCGACACCGTGTTGAAGCGGCGCGCCGGGTCGAAAACGGCGGTCCAGGCGCCACCGATGATCAAGCCCCCGGTGACCGCCTGCTTCAGGCTGAGATGGCGGTCGGCATGGGCGACCAGTTGCCCGACCAGCTTGGGCGCCGGCTCGGTGACGATCATCTGCAGGGGCGCGCTGTGCACCGGCACGTCAATGCCGACCAGCCGCCCGGTCTCGCGCGCCCACGGGCCGCTGGCGTTGACGATCTGCTTGGCGCGGATGCGGCAGCGCGAGGTCTCGACCCGCCAGCCGCCGCCCTCGACGGACGGCAAAGCGGCGATGCCCGTGACATTCACCCCGCGCAGGAAGCGGGCGCCCTGGCGGCGCGCCTGCTCCAGCACGGCGTAGGTCGCGCGCAGCGGGTTGATCTTGCCCTCCTGCGGGGCGTATTCGGCGCCGATCAGCCCGTCGGACAAGGCGGGGGCGAGGCGGCGCAGCTCGGCCGCGTCGATGATGGCGTTCTCGACGCCGTAGCGCCGCTCCAGCGCCGCCTTGGCGCGGAGGAACTCCATGCCGGCCGGGCTGTCCGCCACCATCAGCCCACCGGTGACGGCCAGTTCGAAGTCCGCCCCGCAGGCCGTCTCCAGTTCCCGCCACAAGGCGATGGAGCGCGGGCCGAGCGTCAGCGTCGCCGCCGCCGGTCCGCCCCCCGCCTCGGCCTTGGCGCCGAAATCGAAGGACAGCAGCTGGACATGCAGGCTGCCGGCATTGGCGCCCGAGGCCTGCAAATTGGTGTCGCCGCGCTCGACCACCAGCACGTCGCGCCCGGCCTGGGTCAGGTAATAGGCGAGGCAGGATCCCACCACGCCGCCGCCGACGATCAGGATCTCCGCCTCCTGGTCGGGCAGCGGCCCATCCTCCAGCGGACGGGCGAGGTTGGGCGTGATGGCGCGCTGGTGGCCGCCCCATTCCGGCTTCTCGAAGGCGAAGGCGCCGGCCGGCGTCGGCTTGGCCGGCAGGCGCGGCGCCAGATACTGCTCGGGCGCCCGCTTCCTGCCGGTCGCCTGCTCCAGCAGCAGGGCGGCGGTCGCCGCGCAGTAGCGGCCCTGGCAGCGCCCCATGCCGAGCCGGGTGTTGCGCTTCAGCGCCGCGAGGCTGTCATGGCCGGCGGCGATCTCGGTGCGGACTTGGCCGAAAGTGACTTCCTCGCAACGGCACAGCATGGCGTCGTCGGGCACAATGTCGAGCCGCGGCGGCGGCGCTTGGTAGATCGACCACAGCGCCGCCTGGAAGCCCTCGGCCCGCCGCAGATCGGCCAGCACCCGCCGGCCCTCCTCCGGGTCGCTGTCGCTCAGGCCGAGCTGGGCGGCGGCGGCGATGCCGGCGAGGCGTCCGCGCGCCTGCGCCACCCTGGACCCGCCGAGATCGACGCCGTCGCCGACTGCGAACACACCCGGCACGCTGGTGGCGCCGTCCACCGCGATCTCGGTGGCGAGATAGCCGAGATGGCGGTCCTCGACCAGCCGATGGGCGCAGCCGAGCGCGCGGGCGATCTCGGTCGAGGGGATGAAGCCGTATCCCAGGCACAGGGCATCGGCGGCAACGGTGACGGCCTCTTCCAGCCGGGCAGCGCCGTTGGCGCCAAGCGGGGCATAGCGCACCTGTGCCAGCCTGCCCTCCCCCTCCGCCGCGACCACCCCATGCCCCCACAGCACCGGAACCCCGGCGCGCCGCAGCGTCAGCATATAGCGGGCGCCGTCGCCGATCAGGCCGGGGGCGGCGCGCAGCGCGGTCAGCATCTGCCGCCATTGGGCGGGCGACGGGCGCGGCGCGCTTTCCAGCACGGCGGCCACCGCGACGCCGCCCTCCACCAGCTCGCAGGCCAGCTGCAAATTGAGCGGGCCGTTGCCGGCGACCACAACCTTTCGCCCGGGCGCGACACGGTAGGCGCGCGCCAGGGTCTGGCCGGCTCCGGTCGTCATCACGCCGGGCAGCGTCCAGCCTGCGAAAGGCGCCGGCCGCTCATAGGCGCCGCCGGCGATCACCAGCCGGCGCGGCCGGTAGACGGTCTCGCGCCCGTCGACGACGGCGACAACCTCGTCGGGGGCATGGGCACCCCACACCGTCGCCTCCTGGACGATGGCAGCACCCGCCGCCTTCGCCGCGTCGAGCAGGGCGAGGCCGGCCCGGAACTGGCGGTCGGTCGGCCGGTCGGCACGGTGCGAGGGGGCGAGCGGCTTGAAATACTGGCCGCCGCTCTGCGGCCGCTCGTCCAGCACCACCACCCCGGCACCGCGCCTTGCCGCCGCTGTCGCTGCCGCCAGACCGGCCGGCCCGGCGCCGATCACCAGCACATCGACCACCCGCTCCTCCGGCGCATCGCCCACCGGCGGCGGCACCAGCGCGACCAGCGGATCCTCCGGCGTGCCGGCCGGCGGCTGCGAGCGGATGGTCTGGCCATCCGCCACCTTGGTCAGGCAGGCGCGCTGGCTCGCCTTGCCGTCGACCGTCACCAGGCACTCGAAGCAGGCGCCCATGCCGCAATAGAGGCCGCGCCGGCCGCCGTCGCGGCTGTGGCGGTAGGCGGCGACGCCGTGCGCCGCCAGGGCCGCCGCCACCGTCTCCCCGGCCAGCGCGGGAATCCGCTCGCCGTCATAGGTGATCTCGATGGGGGCGCCGTCGCGGCGGACGCTTGGATGTTCGAGGCGCATGGGCGGTCGGCTTTGTCCGGGTGCGGTGGAAAGCGCTTTTCGAGGCTGCGTCAATTAGCGCTGGATTCCTGTATACAGGTAGTATACGAGTAGTATTTAGGCAAGGTCAAAAATTAGGCAGGAGCTTGGGGGAACCCATGACGGCATTGCGCGGCACCTACACGGTCCTCATCACCCCCTTCACCGCCGACGGCGGCGCTGTGGACGTTCCGGCCTTGAAGAAGCTGGTGAACTGGCAGATCGAGCAGGGCATCCACGGGCTGATCCCGCTCGGCAGCACCGGCGAGTTCCTGTCGATGACGCCGGAGGAGCGGGCGCAGGTCATCGAAATCTGCGTGACCGAGGCGGCGGGCCGCGTGCCCGTGCTGATCGGCACCGGCGCCGAATGGACGCGCGACGCCGTCGCGCTGGCCAAGGAAGCGGAAAGCATGGGCGCCGACGGGGTGATGGTGATCCCGCCCTATTACAGCTCGCCGACACCCGACGAACTGTTCGAGCATTACCGCCGCATCGGCGAGGCGATCTCGCTGCCGGTGATGATCTACAACAACCCGGCGACCGCCAACGTCGACCTCACCCCGCCCATCGTCGCGCGGCTCAGCGAGATCGACAACGTCCTCTACATCAAGGAATCGACGCTGGAGGTGACGCGGGTCCGCGACATCATCGAGCTGTGCGGCGACCGCATGACGGTGTTCGCCGGCATTCTCGGCTATGAATCCTTCTGGCTCGGCGCCCAGGGCTGGGTCGCCGTCTGCTCCAACCTGATCCCGCGCGATTCGGCCCGCCTGTTCGAGCTGGTGGCCGACCATGGCGACAAGGAGCAGGCGCTGGCGCTCTACAAGAAGATGCTGCCCATCGTCCGCTGGGTCGGCGGCCACCGCTACGTCGCCGCCTCCAAGACCGGGCTCGGCATGATGGGGCTGCCGGTCGGCGACCCCCGCGCACCGCGCCTGCCGCTGCCGGAGGCCGACGCCCTGGCCCTGCGCGCCGATCTGGCGGCCTACGGCCTGATCGACTCCCTCGCCTGACCGCTTCGCCCGCATCCGAGATCCGAACACGAGAAAAGGGGTTTACGATGACCATTCGCACGCTGCTGATCGCCGCCGGCCTGACCCTGTTCGCCCTCCCCGCTGCTGCCCAGACCGCCTGCAAGCCGGCAGTCGCCGATTCCGAGCTGGTCAAGCCCGGCACGCTGGTGATGTCGACCAACCCGACCCTGCCGCCGATGCAGTTCGTCGACAGCAGCGGCCAGCTGAAGGGCATGCGCATCACGCTGGGCAACGAGATCGCCAAGCGCCTGTGCCTGACGCCGGAATATGTCCGCATCGAGTTCTCGGCGATGATCCCCGGCCTCCAGGCCGGCCGCTGGGACCTGATCAACACCGGCATCTTCTGGACCGAGGAACGGGCCAAGATGATGCCGATGATCAATTATGAATCGCAGGCGATCAGCATTTCGGTGACCAAGGGCAACCCGCTGAAGATCGCCAAGCCGGAGGATTTGTCGGGCCGTCCGGTCGGTGTCGAGCTGGGCGGCTTCGAGGAGCGCAAGCTGCGCGAACTCGACAAGATGGTCGTCGCCAAGGGGTTGAAGCCCATCGAGATCAAGACCTTCGACAATTTCGCCACCGCCTATCAGGCGCTGCGCGCCGGCCAGACCGAGGCGTCGGTGGCTATCGACCCGACGGCGGCGGAATACGCCAAGCGCGGCGATTTCGAGCGCGCCCTGCACGGCCTGTTCCCGACCCCGGTCGCCCTGGCGATGAAGAGCAAGACGCTGAGCGAGGCCGTGGTCGGCGTCCTCAACGACATGCAGAAGGACGGTTCGTACAAGAAGCTGATGGACGAGTACGGCCTGCTGCCCAACGACGGCGCCTTCAAGGTCAACGGCCCCGGCATGTGAGACGCATAACGCGGGCGGCGGCAGGGACCCGTTCCCGCCGCCGCCCGCGCATCGGACAAGAGTGAAAGGGTGAGGGAATGACCAGCGGCTGGAACTGGGACGGTTTCTTCGAGTACCTGTTCAACGGGTATCTGTTCAGCGGAGCGATCACCACCCTGTGGCTGACGCTGGCGGGCATCGCCGGCGGCCTCGTGCTCGGCTGCGTGCTGGCGCTGCTGCGGCTGTCGCCCTATCGCTGGGTCGCACGGGTGGCGCAGACCTACATCTGGGTGTTCCGCGGCACCCCGCTGCTGGTCCAGCTCATCATCATCTACACCGGCCTGCCGCAGATCGGCATCAAGCTGTCGGTGACGGAATCGGCGCTGATCGGCCTGATCCTCAACGAGGCCGCCTATCTGGCCGAGATCATCCGCGGCGGCATCCTCGGCGTCGCCGCCGGGCAGAGCAATGCCGGCCGGGCGCTCGGCCTGAATTCGGCCCAGGTGATGGCCTATATCGTGCTGCCGCAGGCCGTCCGCATCATCATTCCGGCGCTGGGCAACAGCGTGAACGGGCTGCTGAAGACGACCTCGGTGACCTCCGTCATCTCGATGGAGGAGCTGCTGCGCAGCACCCAGCTGCTCATCCAGGAGCGCTTCATGGTGCTGGAGCTGTTCACGGTCGCCGCGCTCTATTACCTGCTGATGACCTCGCTGTGGGACATCGTCCAGCGCCGCATCGAGCGTCATTTCGGCCGCGCCTACCGCAACATCGCCATCGTCGACGGCCAGTGAAGGGCGCTCTGCCATGAGTTCCTCCCCTCCCCCCGGCCCTCCCGCCATCCTCCCGGACCGCCAACCTCGGCGACCGCGCCTTCGCGCACCTGCGCGAGCTGATCCTCAGCCGCGAGATCCCCGGCGGTGCCGAGGTGCCGGAGGGGCGGCTGGCCGAGCGGCTGAACGTGTCGCGCACGCCGATGCGCGAGGCGCTGGTCCGGCTGGTCGGCGAGGGGCTGCTGGAGCGCACCAGCGAGCGCAGCTACCGCGTCCGCATCGTCTCGGCCCGCGAGTTCTTCGAGTGCATGCAGATGCGCGAGCTGCTGGAGTGCCACGCCATCGAAACCGCGGTGCCGCTGGTCGGCGACGCCGATCTGGCCGAGCTGCGGCACGGGCTCGAGGCGCTGGAGGACGGCGAGGACGACATGCAGCACTGGCTCTACGACAACCATTTCCACAGCTTCTTCGCCCGCGTCAGCGGCAACGCGACGCTGGCCGAGACCATCACGCGCATGCGGGTGGTCGCCCGGCTGTTCCGCATCTCCAGCAGTTTCCACCGCAAGGGCGAGATCGACACGGAGCACCGGGCGGTGCTGGACGCGGTGGAGCGGCGCGACGCCGCCGCCGCCAAGGCCGCCATGCTGGCGCATCTGCGCAACCTCCAGGATGACGCCCGCCGCGCCATCGCCACAGAGGCCAATCCGGGCGGCTATTTCCTCTAATCCCGGCAACCGCAAGACCCGTCCTTCGGGACCGAGGGAGAGTTCCATGCCGCAGTTCGACACCGTAATCCGCAACGGCACGCTGGCCACCGCGTCCGACGTGTTCGCCGCCGACCTCGGCGTGATCGGCGGCCGCATCGCCGCCATCGGCGCCGGGCTGGGGCCGGGCACCCGCGAGATCGACGCGACCGGTAAACTCGTGATGCCCGGCGGCGTCGACGGCCATTGCCACCTCGACCAGCCGACCAGCGACGGCTCGCAGTCGGCCGACGATTTCGAGACCGGCACCCGCTCGGCGGCCTGCGGCGGCACCACGACGGTCATCCCCTTCGCCTGCCAGTTCAAGGGCCAGTCGCTGCGCGACGCGGTGACCGACTACCACCGCCGGGCCGACGGCAAGGCGGTGATCGACTATGCCTTCCACCTCATCGTCAGCGACCCGACCGACCAGCTGCTCGGCCAGGATCTGCCGGCGCTGATCCGGGACGGCTACACGTCGTTCAAGATCTACATGACCTACGACGACATGAAGCTGAACGACCGGCAGGTGCTGGAGCTGCTCAGCGTCGCCCGGCGCGACGGCGCCATGGCGATGATCCATGCCGAGAATGCCGACTTCATCGGCTGGCTGACCGACAAGCTGCTCGCCGCCGGCCACACGGCACCGCGCTACCACGCCGATTCCCGACCGATGCTGGTGGAGCGCGAGGCGACCCACCGCGCCATCGCCATGGCCGAGCTGGCCGACGTGCCGATCCTGATCGTCCATGTCTCCGGCCGCGAGGCCATCGAGCAGATCCACTGGGCGCAGGGCCGCGGCATGCGCATCTACGCCGAGACCTGCCCGCAATACATGGTGCTGACCGAGCATGACCTGCACGGCCACGGCATGGAGGGGGCCAAGTGCATCTGCTCTCCCCCGCCGCGCGACAAGGCCAACCAGGCGGCGGTCTGGGACGCGCTGGCCGGCGGCACCTTCCACATCGTCTCGTCCGACCATGCGCCCTTCCGCTACCAGGATCCCAAGGGCAAGATGCTGCACGGCGCCGACACGCCCTTCAACTGGATCCCCAACGGCGTGCCGGGCATCGAGACGCGGCTGCCGATCCTGTTCTCGGAGGGGGTGAAGAAGGGCCGCATCAGCCTCCAGCGCTTCGTCGAGCTGTCCTCGACCAACCCGGCCAAGATGTACGGCCTGCACCCGCGCAAGGGCAGCCTCGCCATCGGTGCCGACGCCGACATCGTCATCTACGACCCGGACCGCAAGGTCACCATCACCAACGCCATGCTGCACCACAATGTCGACTACACCCCCTACGAGGGGCTGGAGGTGACCGGCTGGCCGGAGACCGTGCTGTCGCGCGGCGAGGTGGTGGTGGAGAAGGGCGCCTGCGTGGCGCAGCCCGGCCGCGGCGCCTTCCTGCACTGCGACACCCCGGATCTGGCGCGGCCGAAGGTCGGCGCCGCCTGAAAAGACGATTGCCCATTTTTTGAATTTTAGACGCGAGGATCATCCAGCATGGACGCCCTGACCATCACCGCCGGCCCCTTCACCTTCGGGGCCCGTTTCGAGACGGCCGCCGCGCCGAAGACCTGCGCCAAATTCCGCAGCCTGCTGCCCTACGAGGGCCAGATCGTCCATGTCCGCTGGAGCGGCGAAGGCGTCTGGATTCCGCTGGGCGACACCGATTTCGGCCTCGGCTACGAGAACCACACCAGCCACCCGGCGCCGGGCCAGATCATCCTCTATCCCGGCGGCATCAGCGAGACCGAGATCCTGCTGGCCTATGGCGGCGTCCAGTTCTCCAGCAAGATGGGCCAGCTCGCCGGCAACCATTTCATCACCATCACCGACGGGCTGGAGAACCTGGCGGAACTCGGCAAGCGCACCCTGTGGCAGGGCGCGCAGCCGATCCGCTTCGAACTGGCGCGCTGACGCGGCAGAGGGCATTGGCGCCGCGGGGCCTGCCTCGGCCCCGCCGCCAGGGATGCGCCTGCCGCGAACAAGCTCCAAGCTCCCCAGTGAGAACCCCGCCGATTCCCTTTACCGGCCCAGTGCGAGATCACGGCTCATCGGTCCGGACTGTCCGGAGCCTTCCAGGCGACTGCCGCTCGCCGCCAGCATGGCCCGATCCAGCCGGTCCTGCTTCCCGGCGTCCATGGCGCAGGCCATGGCCCGGTAGAACTGGCTGCCGTCGAGCGCGAACAGCAGAAGATCGACCCCGGCGTTGAGCGCCTCGACGACGGCCCGGCACAGACCGTACTGATAGACCGGCGTCATGACCATGTCGTCGGTGACGATCAGCCCGTCGAACCCCCAATCCCGGCGGATCACCCCGTCGATCAGCAGACGCGAGTGGGAGGCCGGCCGGTCGGGATCGACGGCCGCCACGATGGCGTGGCCGACCATCAGAAGGGTCTGCGGATCGCCGGCCAGCACGCGGCGGAAGGGCAACCAGTCGGTCGCCTCCAGCACCTCGCGCGGTTCGCCGATGACGGCGCGGAAATGGTGGGTGTCGCTTTGCGCCCGGCCCAGCCCGGGGAAATGCTTCGCCGTCGGCCGGACGCCGCCGTCGGTGACGCCCCTGGCATAGGCCGCGGCGACCTCGGCCACCACCTCCGGATCGTCGGAGATCGCCCGCTGAGAGATGAGGCTGTGGAAATCCAGCGGATCGGGCGGACGGTCGCGCCGCAGGTCGAGGACCGGCGCGAGGTTGACGGTCACGCCGATCGATTGCAGGTCCCGCCCATGCGCCTGCCCGAGCGCGCGGGCGGCGGCCCGGCGCTCCTCGGCGGGCAGGCCGGCCAGCGACGCCGGGGCCGGGCGATGCGGCAGCCAGGGCGACAGCCGGGACACGATGCCGCCCTCCTGGTCGGCGGCCACCACCAGCGGCGGCAGCCCGGCCCGCCGCCGGATCTCCTGCAAATGGCCGATCTCGTCGCGCAGTTCCTCGGCCGACCGTCCGGCCAGATTGTGCCGGGACACGAACACCCCGCCGATCAGTCCGCGCGCCGCCAGCGCCTCGACCTCCGCGACCCGCCGGTAGCCGACGATGAAGTGCCGCCCCAGCCCGGCCGCCAGCGGCTCCTGCATCGCCAGGACATGCGCCTTGCGGATCTGGAACACCGCCTCCGCCCCCACCGTGCAGAGCGGCACCGCCAGCCAGAGCAGTACCAGCGCCGGCCGCCCGCCGACGCCCTTCCGCAGCGGGGGCCGCCGCAGGACCAGCAGGCCGCACAGCCCGGCCGCCGCAATCACGGGCAGCGACCAGCCCTTGACCGGGGTCAGGTAGGGATCGTGGATGTTGGCGCCGGCAAGAGCCAGCAGCAGGCCGCCGACCCACCAGACGAAAGCCCTCACGACTCATCTCCCTGCCAGTCCACGCGCTGGGTGACGGCCATGACCGCCGACAGGACCAGGAACAGGGCAACCGTCCCCACCAGCAGGGAGTAGTTTTCCAGCCCGATGAGGAGGTGGAGGAAGGCGAACAGGCCCGCCAGCGCCACCGCGAAGACCAGGGTCGGACCGGCGCGCCGGGTGACCGCCGCGGTGTAGGCCGTCGCCTGGACCAGGACGAGCGCCGCGCTGATCCAATAGCCGGCGACATAGCCGAACGGTTCGGCGAAGGACACCAGCAGCAGGGAGAACAGCGTCATCGACAGCCCGAGCAGGCCATACTGGACGATGTGGATGCGCACGCTGGAGAGAAGCTCGAACAGCGCATAGACCGTGAAGGACAGCACGACGAAGAGACTGGCGTATTTCGAGGCACGGTTGATCATGCGGTAGGTGGGAACCGCCTCCAGCAGCTCGACGCCGACCGAGGGGAGATACTGGGCTTCGGCGGAGTCCAGCAGCGCCGCGTCGGACCGGAGCGGCGGCCTGGAATAGTCGGAGACGGTCCACCGCGCCTCGAAGCCATCGGCGGTCACCGTCGGGTCGGACGGCAGCACGGTGCCGACGAAGCTCGGCGTCGGCCACGGCGCCCTGATGGCCGCCGTCGCCTGCCGGCCGTCCAGGGTCTGGTGGAAGGCCCCGGTGCCGCGCAGGGTCACCGTCGCCTGGAACTTCATCTCCACGCTTGCCGCGGGGGCAGCCGCCATCGTCGGACGGGCGGCGAGCGCGGCGCCCCAGCAATCCTCGGCGCGGGCGACCAGCTCCTGGCAGCCGCGCCAGGGGATGGTCTCCCCGTTCCAGACCACGCGGTCCTCGGCCGTCATGCCGGCCAGCCCCGACAGCTGGAGCAGGAAGACGCTGTCCTGCCAGGAGATGGAGCCGCCGCGCCCGACCAGCTTCTCCAGGCTGGACGCGGACGGGACCGCGAAGCTGCCGGTCATCTCCAGCGCCGCGGTATAGACGGTCGCGGAGAACAGGCCGCGCCTCTTGCGCTCGGGCGCCAGGGCCGCCTGCGTCGCCAGGGTCGCCGGCGCGATCTTCAGGTAACCGCGGGTCTTGCCGTCGGCGGCGAGATAGGGCACCGCCAGCACCGGCGTCCGCACGGTCTGCTCGGGACTCCAGCTCCGCGCCAGCTCCTCCTGCATCTCGGCCTGCCGGTCGGAGCGTTCGCCGATGATCCCGGAGACCGGCAGGCCGGCGATGAGGGTCACCACCAGAAGCAGGACGATCTGCAGGAACTTCACGGACCGGCGGTTCCGGCGCGCGGGTGGGGAAGCAGGCGCGGGACTGGGTGGGGAATCAGGCGGCACGGTCATTCGGACACTCCACGAGGGGAAGGGAGACAGGCCCCCAGCGTGGCGTCCCGGCATGCCGCGGCGATGACGCGGTTGTGCAGCCGGGAAGGAATCTCCGTGCAGAACTTGTGCAGATTATCGGATAGGCTTGCGCTGCCATGACCAAGATCCTGCTGATCGACGACGATCCCCACATCCGCGACATCGTCCGCTTCGCCCTGAACCGGGAGGGCTTCGCCGTGGTCGAGGCCGGGGATGGCGTCCGGGGGCTGGCGCTGGCCCACGCGGACTCTCCCGACCTGATCCTGCTCGACATCGGCATGCCGGAGATGGACGGCACCGAGGTCTGCCGCCGGCTGCGCCGGGAGAGCCGGGTCCCCATCATCTTCCTGTCGTCGCGCGACGACGAGATCGACCGGATTCTCGGCCTCGAACTGGGGGGCGACGATTACGTCACCAAGCCCTTCTCGCCGCGCGAGCTGACGGCGAGGGTCAAGGCGGTGCTGCGCCGGATGGTCCCGCCGGAGCCGCCGGCTCCCGAGGCTCCGGCACCGGTCCTCCGCCACAACCGCCTGCGCCTGGACCTCGACGGCGTGCGCGCCTTCTGGGACGAGACGGAGGTGGTGCTGACCGCCACCGAGTTCGGCCTGCTGCGCACCCTCGCCGACCGGCCGGGCAAGGTGTTCAGCCGCGACGCGCTGATGGACGGCGCCTACGCCACCGAACGCTATGTCGCCGACCGCACGGTGGACAGCCACATCCGCCGGGTCCGGGCCAAATTCCAGGCGGTCGGCGGCGCTCCGGTCGAGACCGTGCATGGGCTGGGCTACAAGCTGTCGGACTGCCGATGAGGTCGCCTTTCGGGAGGTCGCCATCCGCGCGGCGGCCGTCCATCGGAACCGTTCTGCTGGTCATGACGGTGGCGGCGCTGGTGCTGCCGCTGAGCGGCCTGTGGATCCTGCGTCTCTACGAAAGCGCCCTGATCCGCCAGACCGAATCAGAACTGATCGCCCAGGCCGGGGTGGTGGCGGCCTTCTACCGCGACGCCTGGCGCCGCGCCGGCGGACAGGCGGAGGCGCTCGGCCCCTCGGTCGATCCGGCCTGGACACGCCCGCCGGGCTTCGATCCGCCCTGGACGCCGCGGTTCGCCAGCCTCGACCTTGCCGAGGATCCGATCCTTCCCCCGCCCCCGATCCGGTCCCGGCGATGGCGAGCGACCCGTCCGCCGCCATTGCCGGAGCGACGCTCGGCCCGATCCTGCGCGAGGCGCAGCGCATCACCCTGGCCGGCATGCGGATCACCGACCGCCGGGGCGTGGTCGTCGCCAGCACCGGCGAGGAGATGGGCCTGTCCCTGGAACGGCAGGACGAGGTCCGCCGCGCCCTGGCCGGCGAGGCCGCCAGCGTCCTGCGCGAACGCACAAGTCACGACAGGGTGAGCTACCGGTCCGGGTCGGACAGCCCGGCCGTGCCGGACCGCAGCCGGTCGGTGCGGGTCTTCACCGCCCAGCCGGTGCTCGACGACGGGCGCGTCGTCGGCGTGGTGGTGGTGTCGCGCACGCCGCGCAGCATCGCCGACACCCTCTACGGCAAGCGCTGGCACCTCGCCGGGCTGGCGGTGCTGCTGCTGGTGTCGGTGGGGGTGCTGGCGCGGCTGGGGACGGTCGCCATCGCCCGCCCGCTGCGCGCGGTCACGGGCTTGGCGAAGCGCACGGCGGACGGCGAACGGGGCGTGATGGTCCCGCTGCCCCGCCCGGTGGTGCGCGAGGTCGCCGAACTGTCGGACGCGCTGACCCGGATGGCCAGCACGCTGGAGGAGCGGGCCGACTATATCCGCGACTTCGCCGCCCATGTCTCGCACGAGTTCAAGACGCCGCTGACGACCATCCGCGGCACCGTCGAGCTGCTGCGCGACCATATGGACAGCATGCCGGCCGAAGACCGCGACCGCTTCCTCGCCAACATGGACGCCGAGGCCGGACGGCTGTCCCGCCTCGTCCGCCGCCTGCTGGAGCTGGCCCGTGCCGACGTGATGGCCGTGACCGACGCCGCGGTGACCGACGCCGTGCCGGTCGCCGCCCGTCTGGCCGAACGTCATGGCGCGGACGCGTCGCTGCCGGCCTCGCTGCCGGTCGCCATCGGGCAGGACTCCCTGGAAAGCGTCCTGGCGAACCTGATCGAAAATGCGAGACACCATGCCGGCGCCGACGCGCGGGTGACCGTCACCCTGCGGGCCGAGGGCGGGCGGGCGATCCTGCGGGTTGCCGACGACGGGCCGGGCATCTCGCCGGCCAATGCCGACCGCGTCTTCGTCCCCTTCTTCACCACCGCGCGCGACCGCAGCGGCACCGGTCTCGGCCTTACCATCGCGCGGGGGCTGGTGGAGGCCCATGGCGGAAGCATCGCCCTGCTGCCGTCGGACCGCGGCGCGCTGTTCGAGGTCGCCCTGCGCCGGGTCCTACCACGCAGGTAAAATTCCGCCGGGCGCCGCGGAGCGCTATGGTGGCCCCGCCCTGGTGGCGTCCGCAGCCGGGAATTGGCCCCAAGCCGAGGAAAGATATGCAGCCTATAATTGAGATTCGTGGGTTGGAGAAGACCTACGCATCCGGCTTCCAGGCCCTGAAAGGAGTCGATCTCGACATCCGGCGCGGCGAGATCCTGGCGCTGCTCGGTCCCAACGGCGCCGGCAAGACGACGCTGATCAGCATCGTCTGCGGCATCGTCCGGGCGACGTCGGGCAGCGTGACGGTGGACGGCCACGACATCCGGCGCGACTGGCGCGCCGCGCGGTCGCTGATCGGCCTGGTCCCCCAGGAGCTGACGACCAAATCGTTCGAGAGCGTCTGGGCGACCGTCAGCTTCAGCCGGGGCCTGTTCGGCAAGCCGCCCAACCCCGCGGTGATCGAGCGGATCCTGAAGGATTTGTCCCTGTGGGACAAGAAGGACACCAAGGTCATGGCACTGTCCGGCGGCATGAAGCGGCGCGTGCTGATCGCGAAGGCGCTGTCGCACGAGCCGCGCATCCTGTTCCTGGACGAGCCGACCGCCGGCGTGGATGTGGAGCTTCGCCGCGGCATGTGGGAGATGATCGGTCGCCTGCGCGACAGCGGCGTCACCATCATCCTGACCACCCACTATATCGAGGAGGCGGAGGAGATGGCCGACAGCATCGGCGTGATCTCCGGCGGCCGGATCGTCCTGGTGGAGGAAAAGGCCGCCTTGATGCAGAAGCTGGGGAAGCGGCAGCTGACCCTGCAATTGCAGAGCCCCCTGGGCGCCATCCCGGCCGAACTCGCCGACTATCCCCTGACCCTGTCGGAGGGCGGGCGGGAGCTGGTCTACAGCTTCGACACGCAGCAGGAGCGCACCGGCATCGCCGGGCTTCTCCGCAAGCTGGGCGACCACGGCATCACCTATACGAACCTGCGCACCGAAGAAAGCTCCCTGGAGGAGATCTTCGTCAATCTGGTGAGGGAGCGGGCATGAACCTTCATGCGATCAAGGCCATCTATCTCTTCGAGCTGGCCCGCACCTGGCGCACGCTGGCGCAGAGCATCGCCGGCCCGGTGATCTCCACCTCGCTGTATTTCGTCGTCTTCGGGGCGGCGATCGGCGGGCGTTTCGCATCGATCGAGGGCGTCAGCTACGGCGCGTTCCTCGTCCCCGGCCTCGTCATGATGTCGGTGCTGACGGAAAGCGTGTCGAACGCGTCCTTCGGCATCTACATGCCGCGCTATTCCGGCACGATCTACGAGCTGCTGTCGGCCCCCGTCTCCGCCTTAGAGACGGTGATCGGCTATGTCGGCGCGGCGGCGACCAAGTCCCTCATCCTTGGAACGCTGATCCTGCTGACGGCGCGGCTGTTCGTGGATTTCTCCATCGCCCACCCGGTCTGGATGGTCGCCTTCCTCGTGCTGACATCGGTGACCTTCAGCCTGCTCGGCTTCATTCTGGGCATCTGGGCCGACGGCTGGGAAAAGCTGCAGATCGTGCCGATGCTGATCGTGACGCCGCTCGCCTTCCTGGGCGGGAGCTTCTATTCGATCAACATGCTGCCGCCGTTCTGGCAGACGGTCACCCTGTTCAATCCGGTCGTCTATCTGGTCAGCGGCTTCCGCTGGAGCTTCTACGGCGCCGCCGACATGCCCGTCGGATTGAGCCTCGGCATGACCGCCCTGTTGCTGGCGATCTGCCTTGCCGTCGTATGGTGGATTTTCCGCACGGGCTACAAGCTGAAGAACTGACCGGCCACCGGCGTCGCCCAGAGCAGTCAAGGAGAGGCCCCGGCGGGTGAACCGCCCGCCCGGCCTCGGTCCGCGGCCGGGTCCTCTCCGCTTCGGGCAGCGTCAGCCCCTTCAATCCTGTTGCGAACGAGATTGCACCACGGAAAGGCACATCGCCTCGAACCGCTCGGCAAATCGTTGGGCATCGCACAGAATCCGACGCGATCAGACGACCGCGCAGTCCTTGGCGAACCGTCGCCAGATGATCGGGATCGGCAGCCAGAGCCACCGCCTTGGCCACGAAATCCTCCTCATCGGCGGCAATCCAGCCGGTCAGACCGGCGGTGGTCAACAGGCTGGCGCCCACCCGCGCGGCATGGCGATCACCGGGGAGCGTCAGCATCGGCACGCCCATCCACAACGCCTCGCAAGTGGTCGTGGTGCCGTTGTAGGGAATGGGATCGAGCGCGATGTCGATCTCGCCATAGCTGTTCAGATGACTGAAATGATCGGGGCTGTGGCACAGCAACGCAAGGCGGTCCGGCCCGATTCCGGTTCCCTGGTTGTCGACCTGGCCGGTTCCGGCCCGCACCAGCACCCGTCCCCGCCGGCTGTCGCCCCCTTCGGTCAGCAGCACCTCATGTCCGCCGGCAAGGGCGGCGGTTCCATTCGGCGCGGACAAGCTTCCCTTGTTGGACACCTCGCGGGCGATCAGCAGGACGTCGCCGCCGGACGAAGAGATGGCGCCGAGATTTTCCACCTTGGCCGTGCTGTCGCCCTTGAAGGTCAACGGCTTGGCCGACATGAAATCGTCGCTGGGCACGTCATGGGTGCTGGCGACGAAACTGCCGCCGGTGGTCACGGTGCCGGTGGGGCCGACCACCACCCCGGCGGGGTTGATCAGATAAACCGAGCCGGTGGCGGTCAGCGAACCGGCGATCGCCGACGGATTGCCGCCGCCGACCCGGTTGAGGGTGGCGCCGCTGCCATTCTCGAACGCGACCTTGGCGCCTTGGCCGATGGAAAAGCCGTTCCAGTTGACGATGCCACGGCTGCCTTGCTGGGTGACGGTCATGGTCGCGCCGGTGGTGGCGATGCCGCCGCTTCCCGCCACGAATTCCCCGCCGGTCGGAAGGGTTTGCGCCGACAGCGGGCCGTTCAGGACCAACAGGCTGGTCAAGCTGCTCGTGCTCAGAATGACGCTCAACCACCCCTTCCAGGTCATGCTGCCGACGCTCCCATTCGCTCAGCCGCCGTCGATGATCGCCTCCGCCAGGATGATCCGGACGGCATAGGTTTCATCAATTTTGGGGAGGAGTGTATGGCCCGTTCTACCTATGGGACATCCCGTATTCATGTGAGATGGCCCCGTTTCCCGGACAGTTCGGCGGCTGGATTAAGCTTGTTTCAGGTTCGTGTCAGGCCGCCAGCCTGTGTGTGTTTTATGCACCCAGAGTGCGAGTTCCGTCCCAAGCTTTGACGGCTATAAAGGCACAAAATCATTGATTAGCGTGTCGGAACTTTGCCGTTTCATTTCAAAAATGAGTCCAGCACAGGCAATGACCTTGCCGTCGTCTTTGACGTAATGACCAATCGTAAATTCAGTGACGCCAAACCATCGGAAACCGGCATGAGCAAGTGGAGCATTTCGGCTGTAGGCTCCCACATTTCCGACTGATGGCGAGCTTGCCGCTTCAGGCACTTGTCTCTCACCTCCGCGACTTTCCGGTCTTTCCAGATCAGACTGTTCGCACTATCAGCCTTTGACGGATATACGGGAAAATTCCGTCCGTTTCTTCTCATTATTTTGAAAATCAGAGATATACTTGTCTCAGACAGCCTCGCAGGAAGCGGGCGACCGCCTGCTGGGCGACGCTGCCGACATCCTCCGGGGAAGCCGATTCGAATACACCCCACAGGCATTCCTCATGCAGACCGGCTTCACAGAGAGCCCGGAAATGAGCAGCAGCGCCGGGCAGTGCCAGAAAGTCCCAGCCGGGTTTGTCGCTCCGCTCTGCCAAACGCTGCAATATGGCTGCGATCTGACTCTCCGCGCGCCGAATTCCGCGCTCGTAGAAGATGCGGCCGATCTCCGGGAAACGACCGGTTTCAGCCATCACGAGGCGGGTCACGGCAAGCGCTGAAGGAGACAGTATCAAGTCCAGATAGGCCCGCGCCGTGTCCTCCAGCACAGCCTCGGTTCCCTTTTCCTCCACCTGTACAGCGGCAAGGGCGGACCAGGTCAACGTCCCGATTTCCTCGACATAGGCTGCGAACAGCGCCGCTTTGGAAGGGAAATACCGATAGAGGGTGCTCTTGGAGCCGCCCACCTCGGCGGCGATACCATCCATCGAGGCATCGGCATAGCCCTGCCGAAGAAAGGTTCTGCCGGCGATCGTCAGGATTGCGGTCCGCCGGGCGGATGTACCTGCTGGCATGGTCAAACACCCTCCGATCGACCAGTTCACGGTGTGGTCATGCCCGGTCACGCGGCGGCAATATTTCGGACCTGCGCAGCAGCCGTATCCAGAAAGGCCTGAGCAAGGCCGGGATCGTTGACGACACGCGAGAGCGTCAGCGCACCGACCATCAGTGAAAGAATTGCCATCGCCTTGCTTTTGAACTCTTCGCCCTGCGTTTCCGAAATCAGCCGTTCGAGGATGTCGAGATGAGCCCTGATCCCGGCTTCGAACGACGTCTTCACCGCGGCGCCGTGTCTGGCGGCGTCGGAACCGAGCGCCACGATTGGGCAACCGTCGGTCTTTTCCTCGCGGTGCCCGGCGCTGAGATAGAAGCCGATCACCGGGCCAAGCGGATCCTCTGGATTTGCTGTGGCCGCCGCCGTCCATCGGCAGTAAGCGCTCTCCAACGCCCGCGTCGACGCCTGAGCCGCCAAATCCTCCTTAGAGGCGAACTGCTTGTAGAAGGCACCCTGGGTCAGGCCCGCCGCCTCCATCAAATCCTTGAGACCGATGCCGTCGAAACCGTGCTCCCGAAAAAGACGGCTCGCCACGTTGATCACGGTCTGCCGGTTTTCCTCAGCCTGAACGCGACTCACACGCATGGTATGCTCCTATTTAGATTTCGACTGACATCTATAGGAGATATGGATGACCGACACAATTCTCCACCTCGACCTACTCCGCAGGACGTCTCCGAACTGGCGGATGGGACGCGTGATGCCGGCCCCAGGCACCCCCCATCATCGCGGCGGCCGTCAGAAGCCCATATGAGAGCGCGGCCAGGGCGGTGATCTGGAACAGGGTCGACAGTCCGGCACCGAACCAGATCACCGCCGCCCAGCCGATGACGGCGGCGACGATCATGCGGACGGTGCCGGCCAGGACGGGAAACAGGACGCGCTTGGCTCCCTGGCTGGCGAAATAGAGCGCCAGCCCCAACCCGACCGCGCCGTAAACCGGCGCCACGGTCCGCAGATAGAGGGTGCCCATCGCCAGTACCTGTGGCTCGTCACTGAACAGGCCGATCCAGGCTTGCGGACAGAGTGTGGCGGCAAGGCCGATGGCCTCGGTCATCCCGAAGGCGATGGCGGCACCGCTCCAGGCTATGCGGCGCGCCCGCGCCGGCTGCCCGGCCCCGATGTTGTGGCCGACCATGGTGACCAAGGCGGTGCCGAGCCCGAAGATCAGCGGAATCTGGATGTAATCGAGCCTCGATGCGATGCCGTACCCGGCGATGGCATCGGCGCCGAACCGGCCGACCGCGGCGGTGACGAGGGTGACGGTGAGGTTGACCTGGACGGTGCCGATCGCCGACAGGAAGCCGACCCCGAGGATATCCTTGAACAGGCGGGCGCGCAGGGGAACGGCCCTGAGCTTCAGCAGGCTCCGTGAAGAGCGCAGATACAGTGTCAGCGCAAGCGCCGCGACCAGATAGTAGACGACCACCGCAACCCCGCCGCCGGCAACGCCGAGACGGGGAAAGGGGCCCCAGCCGAAGATCAGGACCGGCGACAGCAGGAGGAGGAGCACGGTGCCGGCCGAGATCACGAGCGCCGGCACCCTCACATTCCCGGCACCGCGAAGGACCGACGACAGCAGGGCGGTGAGCCAGACCGGAATGGAGCCGGCGAACACGGCCCCGGAATAGGCGAGCGCCGCCGTCAGCGCCGGTCCGGTTCCTCCCATCGCCCGATAGAGGGTCGGTCCGGCGAGAAGAGCCGCCACGGTGAAGAGCAGGCCGAATGCGCCGGCCAGGACGACCGCGTGCCAGAGCAGCGCTTCGGCATCCTCGTGGCGTTTCGCCCCCAAGGCCCGCGCGACGGCCGAGGAGACGCCGCCGCCGATGCCGCCATTCGCCATCATCTGCATGAGCATGAGCACGGGAAAGACCAGGGCGACTCCGGCGAGCGCATCGGTCCCGAGAAAGCCGACGAACCAGGTCTCGGCCACCCCGACCAGCGTCTGGACGACCAGCACCAGGGTCGTCGGGACCGCCAGGCGGAGCATCGTCGGCACCACCGGCCCGTCGAGAACGCCGGGCGGCACTTTGTAGGTGGGCGCCGGCGTCGCCGGACCCTCCCGACGGGACAGGGCGGTCATGGACTCTCCTTCCTTGCAGCGGATGTGACGGGTTTGTTCCCAAAAACGGGATCAGACCGGCAGCCGCAGCATCTTGCGCAGGCTCTTGTCGAAGGCGGCGGCCGGGACGAAGCGGCGCAGGAGGCTGACCTGCCGGGCCAGTTTCCCCGCCGGGTAGCGAAGCTTCGGATCGGAGTCCGTCGCGGCCTTGACGATGGTTTCGGCGATGGTCTCGGGCGTGTCGCCCTTCCCGATCGCGTCCTCGACGGCCACGGTCACGCCGGCAAGCGCGGACGCATAGGCGTCGAGCGAGCGGTCCGGCTTGAAGAGGTTCCCGTCGAACGAGGTCCGGGTGTAGGCGGGCTCGACCAGCGTCACCCGGATGCCGAGCGTGCGCAGTTCATGGTCAAGCGATTGGGAGTAGCCCTCCACCGCATGTTTCGTCGCCGCGTAGAGTGCGAAATAGGGGGCCGGAATGAATCCGTGCGCCGAGCTGAGATTGACGATCCTGCCGCTTTTCTGGCGCCGCATGATCGGCAGCACGGCGTTGGTCATGCGGATGACGCCGAACATGTTCACGTCGAACAACGCCTTCGCCTGGGTGAGCGAGGACTCCTCCGCACCGCCGAAAAGCCCGACGCCGGCATTGTTGACCAGCAGATCGATGCGGCCGGCGTCGTCCAGCACCTCATCGACCAGCGCGGCCACGGAAGCGTCGTCGGTGACGTCGCAGGTCAGCATGGTGACGCCCTCGGGGCCTTCGGCATCCGCGTGACGGCTGGTTCCGAACACATCGAATCCTGCGGCCTGCAGGGCCTTGGCCGCCGCGTGGCCGATGCCGGACGATGCGCCCGTCACCAGCGCGATGCCACGTTCGATCTTTGCCATCGATGTCTCTCTTTCTTCCTCGTGTCGGGGTGGGCCCCGGAAGCGCCCCGATGGCGGTGCCGCCATGCAAGAGCGCCCTGTCATTTAGATTGCGTTCGACCTCTATAATCAATATAGATGTCGTACGCAATCTAATTTGATCGAGGCGGCGGGCATGAAAAAGAGACCCATGGTCGTGGCGGGTGGCGTTCTGACGGTGGCGCTCGGCGCTGCCGCGGTCGTGACGCTGTCCATGCACACACAGGAGGCGTCGGCGGTGAGCGATCCCCGGCAGGAGGCGCCGATCGTCCGGCTTGCCGCAGCGGTTCCGGTCGCCGGATCGGAGCGCGGCTTCACCGGCGTCGTCGGGGCGAGGGTGCAGAGCAATCTCGGCTTCCGCGTCCCCGGCAAGATCATCGAGCGGCTGGCGACGGTCGGGCAGCCGGTCAAGGCCGGCCAGCCGCTGATGCGCATCGACGAGACGGACCTGCGCCTCGCCCTCACGGCGAAGCGCAACGCGGTCGCCGCGGCGCGTGCAACGGCCGTGCAGACCCAGGCGGACGAGCGGCGCTACGCCAGTCTGGTCAATGACGGCTGGGCCACCCGGCAGCGTCATGAACAGGCGAAGGCCGCGCTGGACACCGCCAGGGCGCAGCTCGCCAGTGCGGAAGCCGATGCGCGGGTCGCCGAGAACGAGGCGACCTATTCGGTCCTGGTCGCCGACAGCGACGGCACGGTGGTCGAAACGCTGGGCGAGCCGGGACAGGTCGTCGCCGCCGGCCAGACCGTCGTCCGGATCGCCCAGGCCGGCCCGCGCGAGGCGGTGGTGGCGCTGCCCGAAACCATCCGGCCGCAGATCGGCTCGCCGGCCGAGGCCAGCCTCTATGGCACCGACGGGCAGCGCTACGGTGCGCGTCTGCGCCAGCTGTCGGACGCCGCCGATGCCCAGACCCGCACCTACGAGGCGCGCTACGTGCTCGATGGCGACGCCGCCTCGGCACCGCTCGGCGCGACGGTCACCATCAGGCTGGCCGGATGGACGGCGGGCCGGGCAATGGATCCGGCAGTGGATCGGGCAGTGGATCGGACAGGTCAGGCGGACATGCAGGTGCCGCTGGGCGCCGTGCTGGACGATGGCCGGAAAACCGGTGTCTGGACCCTGGACCGCGCCAGTTCGACGGTGCGCTTCCAGCCGGTCCGGCTGGTCCGGGTGAGTGGCGACACCGCCGTGATCTCCGGGCTCGGCCTCGGCGACCCGGTGGTGTCGCTCGGCGCCCATCTTCTCCAGGACGGGGTCCGCGTCAGGACCGCCGCCGAGAGCGGAGGCCGGTGATGAGCCTCAATCTTTCCGCCATCGCCGTCCGTGAACGGGCCGTCACCCTGTTCTTCATCCTCCTGCTGGCGGCGGGGGGCGCCTTCGCCTTCGTCATGCTCGGCCGGGCGGAAGACCCCTCCTTCACCATCAAGACCCTGACCGTCACCAGCGTGTGGCCGGGCGCCACCGCGCGCGAGATGCAGGATCTCGTCGCCGAACCGCTGGAGAAACGCCTTCAGGAACTGAGCTGGTACGACCGGGTGGAGACGACGACCCGGCCCGGCTACGCCTATATGACCCTGACGCTGAAGGACAGCACGCCGCCGGCCAAGGTGCAGGAGGAGTTCTACCAGGCCCGCAAGAAGATGGGCGACGAGACGCGCAACCTGCCGCCCGGCGTGCTCGGCCCCTTCGTCAACGACGAATATTCCGACGTCAGCTTCGCGCTCTATGCGCTGAAGGCCAAGGGCCTGCCGATGCGCGAGCTGGCCCGGCAGGCGGAGACGATCCGCCAGGACCTGCTGCATGTGCCCGGCGTCAAGAAGGTCAACATCCTGGGCGAGCGTCCGGAACGGATCTTCGTCGAGTTCTCCTATGCCAGGCTGGCGACGCTCGGCGTGTCGGCCCAGGACATCATCGCCGCCTTGCAGCGGCAGAACACCGTCACGCCGTCAGGGTCCATCGACACCCAGGGGCCGCAGGTCTTCATCCGGATCGACGGCGCCTATGACGGCGTGCAGGCGATCGCCGACACGCCGATCGTCGCCGCCGGGCGGACGCTGAAGCTGTCGGACATCGCGGAGGTCCGCCGCGGCTACGAGGATCCGCCGACCTACATCATCCGCCACCAGGGTGAACCCACCGTCATGCTGGCGGCGGTGATGCAGGAGGGCTGGGACGGCCTGGCGCTCGGCAAGGCGCTGGAGGACCGGGCGGCGGGCATCGCGCGGTCGCTTCCGCTCGGGATGACGCTCGACAAGGTGACCGATCAGGCCGTCAACATCGCCTCGGCGGTCGACGAATTCATGATCAAATTCGCCATGGCGCTGGGCGTGGTGCTGCTGGTCAGCCTGCTCAGCCTCGGCTGGCGCGTCGGCATCGTCGTGGCGGCCGCCGTCCCGCTGACGCTCGCCGTCGTCTTCCTGATCATGCTGGAAAGCGGGCGCTTCTTCGACCGCATCACGCTCGGCGCGCTGATCCTGTCGCTCGGCCTGCTGGTGGACGACGCCATCATCGCCATCGAGGTGATGGTGGTGAAGATGGAGGAGGGCGTCGACCGCATCAGGGCGGCCGCCTACGCCTGGAGCCACACGGCGGCGCCGATGCTGTCGGGGACGTTGGTGACGATCGCCGGCTTCCTGCCGGTGGGGTTCGCGCGCTCGACCGCCGGCGAGTATGCCGGCAACATCTTCTGGGTCGTGGGCTTCTCCCTCATCGTCTCCTGGATCGTGGCGGTGGTCTTCACGCCCTATCTGGGCGTCAAGATGCTGCCGGCGATCAAACCGGTCGCCGGCGGTCACGAGGCGATCTACGGCACCCCGAACTACCGGCGCCTGCGGGGGATCATCGGCTTCGCCGTGCGCCACAAGATCGTGACCTGCGTCGTCGTCGGCCTCGCCTTTGCCGTCGCCATCGTCGGCATGGGCGGCGTGAAGCAGCAGTTCTTCCCGACCTCCGACCGCCCCGAGGTGCTGGTGGAGGTCCGCCTGCCGGAAGGCACCAGCATAGAGACGACGACGGCCTCGGTCCAGAAGATAGAACGCTGGCTGGCCGATCAGCCGGAGGCGAAGATCGTCACCAGCTATGTCGGCCAGGGCGCGCCCCGCTTCTTCATCGCCCTGTCGCCCGAACTGCCCGATCCCGCCTTCGCCAAGATCGTCGTGCTCACCCCGGACGCCGAGACGCGCGAGGCCCTGAAGCACCGGCTGCGGCAGACGGTGGCGCAGGGATTGGTGCCCGAGGCCTATGTCCGCGTCACCCAGCTCGTGTTCGGCCCCTACACGCCGTTCCCGGTCGAATTCCGGGTGATGGGCCCCGATCCGGCAAAGCTCTACGACATTTCCGAAAAGGCCCTCGCCATCATGCGGAGCGTGCCGGATGTCCGGCAGGCCAACCGGGATTGGGGCAACCGCACGCCGGTGCTCCGCTTCACGCCCGACCAGGATCGCCTGAACCTCATCGGTCTCTCTCCGGCCGAGGTCGGCCAGCAACTCCAGTTCCTTCTGACCGGGATCGCCGTCACCCAGGTGCGCGAGGACATCCGCAACGTCCCCATCGTGGCGCGCAGCGCCGGCGGCGAACGCCTGGACCCGGCGCGTCTTGCCGACTTCTCGCTGACGAGCCGCACCGGCCAGCAAATCCCGCTCGACCAGATCGGCCATGCCGACATCAGGCTGGAAGAGCCGATGATGAAGCGCCGGGACCGGACATCCGTCATCACCATCCGCTCGGACTACAACGAGGCGACCCAGCCGCCGGAGGTCTCCAAGCAGATCATGACGGCCCTTCAGCCGCTGATCGCCTCGCTTCCGGCCGGCTATCGCATCGAAGCGGGCGGGTCGATCGAGGAATCCGCCAAGGCCAACACCGCCCTCGGCAAGGTCTTCCCGGTCATGATCGCCGCCATGCTGGTCTTCATCATGCTGCAGGTGCGGTCCTTCTCGATGATGGCCATGGTCCTGCTGACCGCACCGCTCGGCGTCGTCGGCGTCGTGCCGATGCTGCTCGCCTTCAACCAGCCCTTCGGTTTCAACGCCATCCTCGGGCTGATCGGTCTGGCCGGCATCCTGATGCGCAACACGCTGATCCTGACCGAACAGATCAAGGAGAACCAGGCGGCCGGTCTCGACGATTACCACGCCGTCATCGAAGCCACGGTGCAGCGGACGCGGCCGGTGATCCTGACCGCTCTTGCCGCGGTGCTGGCCTTCATCCCCCTCACGCATTCGGTCTTCTGGGGGTCTATGGCCTACACGCTGATCGGCGGCACGGCGGTCGGCACGGTGCTGATCCTGCTCTTCCTCCCCGCTCTCTATGCGGCATGGTTCCGCATCAAGCCGGCGGCGGTCGAGGAGACGTCCAGCCCACAGGCCGGTCTCGGCTTGATCTGAAGTGCTTTCGAGGTGGTTCTCCGGAACGGGGAACCACCTCTCATTGTGTCCGCCAATCGACCCTTTGACCGACAACATGCGAAAACTCGCTATTTGCATGTTGAAGAGGAGCGCATGCTTTCCTTTTCCGCGATCAACGGAAATATTTCACCCGGAAGCATGCAGCTTCCGGCTGCGGATTGACCTCAAAGAGTTGGGTGGCCCCCGCGAACGGGACTTACGCCCTCCAGCAGAGTCGCGAGGTGCAGGATCGTCGACTCCGCGAACCAGCTTCCGACGATCTGCACATTGATCGGCAGGCCCTCGTTGCTCGTGCCGAACCGCATCGCAATACCAGGCAGGCCGGTGATGTTGAGCGGCACGGTCGCGCCCTGGAGGTAGGTTGCATCGACCTTTTGGCCGTTGATCACGAACTCGTCCTGCCCATGCTTGTGCGCAGGAATGGGCAGGACGTGCGTGATCAGAGCGTCATACCCGCGGAAATATCCCGCGTAGCCATCGCGTAGGCGCTCCGCCGCCTGCTCAGCCTCGATGAAATCGTCCATCGATGTGTCTGGCAGCGACAGCATGGTCTTGGCCATCTTGTAAAGCTCGTCGTCGCGACGGCCGGCCGTCGCCATGCGGAAGGCGGGCTTCATCTCCATCACATGGAGCTTGTTGAACACGTCGAGGGCGAAGTCGCGCTCCAACGCAGGGATCCGTACCTGCTCGACATGGATGCCAAGGGTCGCGAGAGCCTCGGCGGCCGCCTTGACGGTCGCAGCGACCTCGGGATCGACCGGCCCGAAGCCCGGCTCGACCATCCAGCCCACCCGCAGCTGGCGGTAGGGCTGACGACCGACGCCGGCGTCGAACCGGGCGGCGCTGGTCGAGAAAGCGTCGTGACCGTCCGGGCCTGAAAGCTGTGAGAAGGCGAGCGCCAGATCGCGAATGCTGCGAGCCATCGGGCCTACGTGCCAGAAACGGCGCGGCGCACGCGGCCAGATGCCCGTCATCGGGACGCGCCCGTGCGTTGCTTTGAGAGACACGATGCCGGTCTGGGCGGCGGGGCCGCGAACCGAGATGGCGAGGTCGGTGCCGAGACCGAGCGGCGACATGCCCGCCGCGATCGCCGCAGACTCGCCACCGCTTGAGCCGCCCGGCGTCCGCTCCAGGTCCCAGGGATTGTTGGAACGGCCGGAAAGCAGGTTGTCGCTTTCAATCCAATACGAGAATTCAGGAAGGTTGGTTTTGGCGAGCAGAATGCCACCCGCCTTTTTCAGCCGCGCAACGCTGGTCGCGTCCATGTCGGGGATGCGCCCCTTGAAGATCGGCGAGCCGCGTTGCGTCATTACGCCAGCCGTATCGATCGAATCCTTGGCCGTGAAGGGGACGCCATGCAGCGGGCCAAGCTCTTCGCCCGCCAGCACCGCAGCCTCTGCTGCCTTGGCGGCATCGAGTGCACCACCGGCAATGGTGACAATGGCGTTGATTTTGGGATTTACCGCCGCGATCCGGTCGAGATGGGTCTGGACGACCTCGACCGGCGAGACCTCGCGGGTGCGGATCAGTTCGGCAAGCCGGGTGGCATCGGAAAAGAAGACATCATCGCTCATGGTGCACCTACCTAACGTTCGATAGGTGACAGATTTAGATCTTCCATTCTGGACCGTCAAGCCCTAACTAACAGCCGGTAGGTCACAACGCCGATTGGTCCAAGGGACGAAGATGAGCACGAACTCCAGGGAGGCGATACTCGCCGCAGCGACCGACATCGCGCAGGCGCATGGCTATGGCGGCATGAATTATCGTGAGCTTGCCAGTGCCGTGGGCATCAAAGCGGCGAGCATTTATCATCATTTCCCGAGCAAGGCCGACCTTGGTGCCGCGGTGGCGAAGCGCTACTGGGAGACCACCGCGTCCGACCTTGAAGCGCTCTTGATCGAGACCGGGGATCCGACACGGGCGTTGCAGGCCTATTCCCGGATTTTCCGGCGCTCGCTGGAGCGCGAAAACCGCCTATGCCTCTGCAGCTTCATGTCCGCCGAGTACGATGATCTTCCCGATGCGGTGAAGACCGAGGTCCAGGCTTTTACCGATGTCAACGTGGATTGGCTTGCAAGGACGCTGGCCGCCGCGAACGGCTCTCGTGTCGAAGCCAATGCAGCCAAGGCGCGCGCGATCTTCGCGGCCGTCGCCGGAGCTCAACTGCTTGCTCGAAGCCGAGCGGACATCTCAGTGTTCGATGCGCTGATCGAAAGCTACCGAAGCTCAGGGCTCATTGCAGCCTGAGCTGGTCCCCGTTTCCCGGACAGTCGGATAAGCTTGGTTCGCCACGAGGAAGAACGGCCCCGATGACGGGGAAACGGACGCGGTATTCCGCGGAGTTCAAGGCGAAGGTGGCGCTGGAGGCGATCCGGGGCGAGTTGACGGTGTCGCAACTGGTGGCCAAAGCAACGGGATGGCCTTATCGGGCGGTGTCGTTCAGCTCGATGCGCCAGGTGTCCAGCGTGGTGCCGAGCAGTTGGTCGAGAGCCACCAGACTGTCCAGATAGGCGATCAGCGTGCCCAGCTCCGCGCCCTCGGCGGCGCGCAGCTGGTCCTGGAACGCCACGACCTGGAAGTTGGTGGAGCGCCCGGCCCGCAGCTTCACCGTTTCCACCGCCAGCGTCCGCTCCGCCAGGTCCCGTGAGCGCCGGCTCAGCGTGTAACGGCGCCAGGAGGCCTCGAGGTCGCGCACGCCATCCCGCACCTGCGTCTCCACCTGGATCCGCAACTGGTCGAGCTGCACCTCGGCTTGGCGCAGGCCGACGGTGGCCTGCACCTCCTGCTGCTCGATGGCCGGGTTGTTGATGGGGATGCTCAGCTGGATGCCGCCCCGCAGATCGGTCTTGGTGCTCGGCAGGCGTTCGCTGGCGCGCAGCCCCGTTCGGCCGCTGCCGGGCAGGCTGACCCCTGCAACCACCGTCAGGTCCCACAGCCGCTGGTTCCGGGCGACGTCCAGCCCGATCTTGGCGGCCTCGTTGGAGATGATCTGCGACAGATAGTCGGGACGGTTCTCGAAGGCGAGCGCCCGCGCGGTCTCCAGCTCCACCCGGACAGGCTCGGCCGTCAGCCGGTCCGACGGAACGATCCGCGTGTTCAGGTCGAGCGCCAGCAGGCCAAGCAGGCGGAGCCGCGCCGCGTCGAAGCCGCTCTCGGCCTGCAACACCGCCAGTTCCTGGTTCACCGCGGTCGATTGCGCCTGGACCAGCTCCGCCTCCGCCATGCGGCCGGCACGGATCAGCGCCTGGTTGGTGGTCTCCAGCCCGCGGGCGCGGTCAAGCGCAGTGCGGGCGAGCGCGATCTGCTGGCGGGCCTGGAGGAACTGGTGGTAGGCGCCGACGATCTCGGTCACCGTGTTGGCGACGGTGCTCTTCAGGCGGAGCCGGTTGTAGCGTTCCTCAAGCCGTGCCTGACGGAGCGGCGCCGTCGCCACGTCGGGGCCGGCGCCCCTCAGCAAAGGCTGGATCACGCTCAGGGTCAGGTCGGAACTGCCGGCCAGCATGCCGTTGCCCACCTGCCCGTTTCCTGTCTGGCGCCGTGCCCGCTGGCCGACATCCCAGCCGAAGCTGATGGTGGTGCCAAGCGGGGTCAGCAACTGCACCGTGGGTGCCGCACGGAGTTCGCCGTTCCGGCTGGAACCGGTGCGGTCGATGAGCGCCGACGTGATGAGGACGCCTTTCGGCGAGAACAGCGATTCCGCGACGCGCAGGTTGAAGCTGTCGAGGACCCGTTGCAGATAGGCGCCGCGCACCGCCGAATTCTGGCGCAGGCCCAGATAGACCGCTTCCGGCAGGGTCAGGGGCAGCTCCGGTCCCGGAACAACCGCCGGCACCGGCGTGCCCGGCTGGGCATAGGACCGCACGGGCACGGTCTGCGCCCGGACGGTGCCGGCCCAAAGCGAGGCGGCGGCCAGCAAGGCACCCGCCAGCGCGATCAAGACCGCGAGACGGCCCTCACACGTTGCAAACTCCGCTCCCAAACCGCCCAGCCCTTCCCCATCCGCCTTGAAACAGGGTTGGAAGATTAACGGAAGACGATTGTTTTCTCCACCCATGCTTGCAAGCGATGTGCGTACAGGCTAGAAGCTGCACAGCCTTCGGGCGGTGCATCGAAGCGGGACGGCCTGCCCATGCTCGACCTTACGGGCGTTCACAAAACCTATGGCACCGGAGCGGCGCGGGTCCCGGTGCTGCGCGACGTGTCGCTCGCCATCCGGGCGGGCGAGGTTTGCGCGATCACCGGATCGTCCGGATCGGGCAAGTCGACGCTGCTCAACCTGCTGGGGCTGCTGGATCGGCCGGACGCCGGCCGCGTCCTGTTCGACGGCGAGGATTTGGGCGCGACATCGGTGGACCGGCGCGCCCGGCTGCGCAACCGCTGCATCGGCTTCGTCTTCCAATCCTTCCATCTGCTGCCCCGGCTGTCGGCCCTGGACAATGTGGCCCTGCCCTTCCTGTACCGGGGCCTTTCGCCGCGCTCCTGCCGCGACCGGGCGATGGCGGCCCTGGAGCGGGTGGGGCTGGCCGACCGCGCGCATCATCGGCCCGATGCCATGTCCGGCGGCCAGCGGCAACGCGTCGCCGTCGCCCGCGCCATTGTCGGCAAGCCCCGGCTGCTCCTGGCCGACGAGCCGACCGGCAACCTGGACAGCGAGTCGGCCCGGCGGATCATCGACCTGTTCGCCGCACTGAATGCCGACACCGGCGTGACGATCGTCGTGGTGACGCACGACCCTGCCATTGCCGCGCGCTGCCCGCGCCGCATCCTCATGCGGGACGGCCGGGTGGCCGCCCCGGAGGACGCGGCATCCCGGACGCCAAGCGCATGACCGGATCGCCCACGACCGGTTCTTTTCCTGCCGGAACGGATGCGGCGGAGCCGGAGGAGGCTGGCGGTCCCGGCCTGTGGCGTGCGCTGGTGGCCGACGCGCTCGGCAACCTCCGGGCGGTACGGCAGCGATCCTTGCTGGCGCTGCTGGGCATCGGGATCGGCACGGCGGCGGTCATCGCCATGCTTGGCGTCGGTGACGCCGCCAAGCGGCAGGCGCTGGGCCAGTTCCGGGCGATGGGCACCGACCTGCTGGCGATCCAGGCGGACACCGCCCAGGCCGGCCGGCCGGCGCCGCTGATGCCAGGCGACGCCTCGGCACTGCTCGGGCGGTCCGGACTGGTGGCGGTCGCTCCCATCGCCGTCACCGGAATGGAACTGGCGCACGGACGCGCCCGCGCGGTGGCAAGCGTGGCCGGGGTGACCGGCGACCTTGCGGCGGTGGCACGTCTGCGCATGGCCGAAGGGCGGTTCCTGTCCGCGTTCGACGGATCGCAAAGCTTCGTGGTGCTGGGCGGCGGGCTGGCCCGGAAGCTTGGCGGCGATGGCGGCCGGAAGGACGGCTGGAATGATGGCCCGGATGGAGCCGGTCCGGCGGTCGGCGACGATTTGCGCCTGGGCGGATACCGCTACACGGTCATCGGCATCCTGGAGGAAACGCTCCCCAACCCGCTGCTTCCGGTCGACCTGAACGGCGCAGCGCTCGTTCCCCTCCCCGGCCTGCGGCGCATCGCCGCGGACACCGGATTGACGGCGCTGGTGGCCCGCATGGCACCGGACACCGACGACACGGCGGCACGGCACGCCGTGGCCGCGCATTTCGCCGATGCCCCCCATCCCCGCCCCGTGGTGGTCCAGAGCGCCCGCCAGATGATCGCCGCCATGGCCGAGCAGATGCAGGTCTATACGCTGCTGCTCGCGGCGGTCGGCGGGATTTCGCTGATCGTCGGCGGCGTCGGGGTGATGAACGTCATGCTGATGAGCGTGGTGGAGCGGCGGCGGGAGATCGGCATCCGTCTCGCGCTCGGCGCACGGCCACGCGACATACTGGGCATGTTCCTGGTCGAAGCGTCCGTCCTGTCGCTGGGCGGCGGGATTCTCGGCACCGTGCTCGGCATCGCAGCGGCGGCGGTCTATGCGCGGTCCGCCGGCTGGCCCTTCGCGCTGCCGGCCGCGGCCTTGCCGCTGGGACTGGGCATGTCGGTGCTGGTGGGCCTGCTCTTCGGCATCCTGCCGGCCCTGCGCGCCTCCCGCCTCGATCCAATCCAGGCCCTGCGGGGAGAGTGAGCCATGAAGGAAGCTGCGGGCATGACGGGATCGCCCAGGATCGGCATGGCGAAGGTCGTGGGGGTGGCGGCAGTGGCTGCGGTGGCCGCGCTCGGTGGCTGGGCCGCCTCGCCCGGCACCGGCCTGTTTCCCGGGGGGGACAGGTCCGGCCCGGCGATGGTGGCACAGGCAGCACCGGAACATGCGCCGGGCGCCACCATCATCGCGCAAGCCACGCCCGTGACGGCACGCCTCTCCCTGGTCGGCACCATCGAGCCCGCCCGCACGGTGAACGTCATCGCGCCGTTCGGCGGCATGGTTCGGGACAAGCGATTCGCCTATGGCGAGCGCGTGGAGCGCGGCCAGCCGCTGTTCGTCATGGATTCCTTCGAGTTGGATCTGCGGTTGCGCGACGCCGAAGCCACCATGCTGAAGGCGGCGCAGCGGGTCGGGGAACTGGCCGACTGGTCCCGCGGCGCCGAGGTGTCCCGCGCCCGCCGTCAGGTCGCCGGCACGGAACGCGACGCCGCCCAGGCGCAACGGCGCCTGCGGGACGCCAAGCCACTGATCGACCAGGGCATCATCCCTCGCCAGGAATACGAGGATCTGCGCCATCAGGCGGAGGGCCAGGCCGCCGCCCTGGCGACGGCGCGCGAGGATCTGGACGCCCTGCTCCGCCGCGGCGGAGCGGAGGCCCGCCGCCTGGCGGACTTGGACCTCGCCTCCGCGACTGCCCGGCTCGCGGATTTGCAGGAGCAGCGCGGCCGCGCCACGGTGGCGGCGCCGGTATCCGGGCTGGTGTTGAAGCCGCCGGCAACCGCCCAGACGGGCGCCACCGCCGTGGAGACCGGCAGCAGCGTGACTGGAAACCGAGATTCTGCTTCTGATCGCCGAACTGGAAAGCGTGGCGGTAACGGCGCGCGTGGACGAGATGGACGTCAACCGCCTGCGCGTCGGCCAGCCGGTGACGGTGACCGGCGACGCTTTTCCAGGCGGCCCGCTGCATGGGCGCCTCGCCTGGGTCGCGCATCAGGCGACGCCGGCGGAGAACGGGGCGCCGGGCGCGTCTTTCGCCCTGCGGGTGGAATTGCCGTCGCTGACGGAGGAGCAGCGCACGCCCGTGCGCATCGGCATGTCGGCCGCCCTGTCGATCACCCTGCACGACAACCCGGCCGGCATCGTCCTGCCGCCCGAAGCGGTGCGGCGCACCGCCGCAGGACCCGCGGTGCTTCGGCGCGATCCGGCGAGCGGTGCCGAGGAGGAGGTTCCCGTCACCCTCGGCGAGGCGACGCCGGCCGGTGTGGAAATCCGCGACGGCGTGCGGGTGGGCGACAGGGTCGTGGTCGCGCCGCCCTGAGCGGCTTTCCTGCGGCCTGCCCTGCCCAGTCCCGTCACGGCTTTTCCGTCACACCCCTTCCGTCACACCTTGCTGTCAAGCAGGGACCCCTGTTTGGTCGAGGCGCGGTGGGCCTGGTCGATCTGCGTTTCGAGGCCCTTCGCCCAGGGCTGGCTCTTCAGGCTTTCCAGACTGTCGATGCGGCCTTCGCTCCGCTCGCGGGCGGGGTCGCCTTTTGCCGCGCTCAACGCGGCCTTGATGACCTTGACCAGCGGATTGTCGCTGTCCAGGTTCTCAACCGGCTGCCCGTCCCGTTCCGCAAGCATTTCATGGCTCTGCTGCATCGACGCGCGGGACATGGCCCAGTTCACCGATTGCTTTTCCTCGTCGCTGACCGAGTTCGAGGAATTTGGCCCCGGCTTTCATCGCGTTCGCAAGATTTCCCTGGAAGGCGGCGATGCTGGCGGGATTGGCCGAATCGATGCCCTGCGCCTGCTCCACCTGCTTTCCCATCAGGAAGTCGGCCGCGCCCTGCTCGTCCTTGCTGAACTGGCCGCCCGCATTGCTGGCGACGGCATAGAGCGCGCGACGGTCCATGCCCTGGAAGGCGGCTTCCCAGTCCTTGCCGGACGTGTGCATGTCCATGGCCTTGCCGCGCTGCTGGTAAACGGCATCGAGCGCGGCACGGGCGTCCTTGGCGACGGTGGCGAAGTCCTTCTTCACCGCGCTCCCCCCGGCGGTGGCGGAGGCAGTGGCGGTGGCGGTGGCGGTGGCGGCCCCGCCGTCCGCCGTCGCGTTCGCGCGCGCGTCCGCAGAGACCTTCGCGCTTTTAACCGTGACGGCGGTGCTTGCCACGCTCTGGCCGGAGATCATCATCGCAACATCCCTCCTTGGAAAAGAGAGGCGTCCGGCCGCCACGCGATGCGGCCGGACGCCCGGGCTACGATCAGTTCACGTTCAGCGTCACGGCCCAGTCGCCGTTCGAGCTGACGCTGGTGATGGTGTAGGTGCAGGTGATCCCGCTGCCGCTGGCGGTCGTGTTGACCGTCGGGTAATTCCACGGGCCGGTCAGCGAGCTGCGGAGCCGCGTGGCGACGAAGCGGCAGGAACGGCCATTGTCGGCCCGCTGATAGGTGACGCTGCACCCGTTCGACGTCAGCGAGCTTGTGGCCGTGCGGGTGGCGAACGAACCGGCCAGGATCGAGGACGGCCAGGACTGATTGAGGGTGCCGACGCAGCTGCTGGTCTGGTAGGTCAAGGACACGGCGGTGTTGTCCTTCAGCGTGAGCGTCGCGGCGGACTGCGCCGAAGCCGCGCCGGCCCCCAGCGAGACGAACGACGCGACCGCAAAGCCGACGGCACCCTTGAGAATGGCGTTCATTTTTGAATCCTTTTTGCCTTTGCGGCGGCCTGTCCGGCAGATCGTTCCTGCGGCAGGCAAGCCTTGAGAATGTTTTGAAGCGGCCATCGCACCGATGACCGCCAATGGACCGAAGTCAGCGGCGAAATGCTTCGTCAGCGCGCAAGGTCAAAGATTCTGCGTGACACTGTTGAACCAGTAAGTGGTTCCGCCAACGTAGAGATACTCCACGCGCCCGGCGCCCGGCGCCGTCCCGCTCCAGTAATTGTCGATGTAAACGAACTCGCTGACGGCGCTGTCCCCCACCCGCTGGACGACGAGATCATTGGAATCGTTGCTGGAGCTGTAATAGGTCGCCCGATGGAACTCCAGGCCGGAGATGTTCGTGACCCCGCCGATGTTCAGAGTGTCGTACTCCCCTGAACTGTCGGAAATGTAATCCTGTCCATCGGCGTTGAAGGTGAACAGATAGGTGTCGTTGTAAGCCCCACCGTACAAGGTGTCGCTTCCGGCCCCGCCGGCCAGGACATCCTGTCCCAGCGCATCCCCGCCGTCGCCGTAGATCAGGTCGTTTCCGGCACCGCCATAGAGAGTATCGTTGTTGTTGCCGCCGACGAGCGTGTCGTTTCCGGCCTCCCCCACCAGCAGATCGTTTTCATTGTTGCCGTAAAGAAGGTCGTCCCCGGTTCCGCCATAGATGGTGTCGTTTCCGCTCCACCCATACAGCGTGTCATTTCCATCGTCGCCGGAGATGAGATCTGCGCTGGTCGTTCCAAGCAGATCGTCATTACCGGCACCGCCATAGAGCGTCGTCTCATCCGGGAGAGCATCGTGAACATCGTTCCCGGGACCGCCAAACCACGTCGTCATTGGATGCCTTTCCGGTAGTAAAATTTCTTGCATTTGCACACGCCGCGATGTCGTGGCGGTGGTAACGCTTATAAATTACGTCCAAAGGGTTGTATATAGAGATTTTTAATCAACTTAGTTTGGTTTCAAATCTTTTCCCGCGTTTTCATGCGGAAGATTGCATGGTTACAAGGGTTTCACTGAAAATTCCTTAGAATTCTAACGATTAGAATTCTATTCTCTTTCTCCTACTCTTTTGACCTGACGCTATTTGATTATGAACCATGGAATTTTAACATTTCGCTAATAATCTTGTGAAAGGAATCTGGCCGGAGAGAATATCAACCGGAGGACGGGGAAATGACCATGTCTATCGATCATATCGGGCGATCCCCCGCACCGTTGTCTTCGGCAGGTGGAACCCGGCGCGCTGCGGACTCGGCGCCCTCCACCACCCCATCCTCCGTTTCGGCCGGCACCGGCACCCCGACCGGCGACAGCGTGTCCGTGGGGAAGCTCGCCAAGGCGCTCAAAGGTCCCGCGGCCGATGCCTTCCAGTATCTGGACCCGAAGGCCCGCGGGATGCTGGAAGGGCTGGTGACCTCGGGCAAGATGAGTGCCGACGAGGTCGTCGACGGCCTGAACCATCTTGCCAAGACGGCAGGGTTCGACCTCTTCATGACGCAATCCCCGGCGACGGCAGGCGAAGCGCAGGCGGGTCAGAAAATGGCGGACCTGAGCCGTCAGGTGGGCGAGCGGGGACAGGCCGGCGACCGCGCGCTTGCCGCCATGTCCGCTCTCGACCAGGCCCACGGCAAGGGCCAGGTCTCGGACGCGGACTATGCCGTGCAGGTCAGGCAGGCGGGCAAGGCGTTCGAGGCCTCCCAGGCGAAATACGCCGACAGCGGGAACGCCCTCGAAGAGATGGGGCAAAGCATGGGCTTCGTCATTTCGAGCCGGCGGGACCGGTATGCCGACCAGCAGGGCGCGGATCAGCTGCCGACCGACGACACCCAGTCGAAGGAATTCAAGGCTTACGACAAGCTGACGTCGATGGGTTTCGACGCGTCGGTCTACCAGTCCGCCTTTACCCGCTATGCCGCCGGGGCCGAACCGGCCGCGTCCGCGAAAGCGACCTCCCAGGCCGCCCACAACTCCGCCCCCCAGGCCACTTCGCAACCCGATGCGCCGCCGACGCCCGCAACCGCCGCAGCCACAGCCGAACCGCGCCCCGCCGCCGACCGCTCCAACGCCGCGGCGGCCCTGTCGATGCTGCAATCGGCGCTCACCGCCCGTTCGGCGTCGCAGCAGGCCAGCCCGTTCAACGGCTCGGCGTCGGCCGACGCCGGGTCGGCGACCGGTGCGGCCGAAAGCATGCTCCAGGCCCTGAAGACGGGCACCAACACTGCGGCGGCTTCGCAGAAGGCCGCCCCCCGCGACCCTCAGGATGGCTGAGCGTGCGACAGCCGCCATGTTCCGGCCCTCCGGATGGCGTCGACGTGACGGACACGGCTGGCCTTCTGTCCCGTTGCCGGGCCCCCTTGGTCTGGGCAACGGGATTCAGCCTGCTGATCAACATCCTGATGCTGGCCTCGTCACTCTACATGATGCAGGTCTACGACCGTGTGCTGCCCTCCGGCAGCCTGCCGACATTGCTGTTCCTGTCGCTGATCACCGCCGGCGCCCTTGCCCTACTGAGCGCGCTCGATTTCTTGCGGGCCCGTCTGCTGGGCACGCTCGGCGATTGGCTGGAACGCCGCCTCGCCCCACCGGTCCTGGACCGCATGGTCGAGGCGGCGTTGCTCGGGCGGCGGGACGGGACAGCGATGCTGAAGGATCTCGGCACGCTGCACAGCGTTCTCGGCAACGGCGCCGCCTTCCTGTTCGATGTTCCGTGGGTCCCGGTCTACCTCGCGCTGATCTACGCGCTCCACCCGGTGCTGGGGCATCTGGCGGTGGCCTCCGCCCTGCTGCTGTTCGCCCTGGCGCTGGTCAACGACCGGGTCACCCGCACCTGCCTGCGCGACGCGACGGTTGCCAGCAACCGCGCGGTCGCCACCGCCGAGGCCGCCTTGCGCAATGCCGAGGTGGTCGATGCCATGCATCTGCTGCCCGGGCTCGCCCGCCGCTGGGGCCGCGACCACAGCCTTGCCCTCGATGCGCAGGACCGCGCCCATCGCCGCGGTGCGGTCTTGCTCAACGTCACCAAGTTCGTGCGCCAGCTTGTGCAGGTGGTCCTGCTCGGCACCGGGGCTTGGCTGGTGGTGCGCCACGAGATGGGCGCCGGCTCCATGATGGCCTCCTCCCTGGTGGTCGGGCGCGCCCTGTCCCCGGTCGAGCAGGCCATCGGCGGCTGGCGGCAGGTCAGCGCCGGGCGGGACGCCTGGCGGCGCCTGTCCGCCGCCTTCCTGCGGCCACGGCGGCGCGTGCCCGGACTGCCCTTGCCAAAGCCGGTCGGACAGCTCACCGTGCGCAACGTCGCCTTCCGCATCGGCGGAGGAGAACAGGGCGGGGAACCGGGTGGCGCGACGCCGGGGCGGGCCGTGCTGCACAACATCTCGTTCGACGCGCGGCCGGGAGAAGCCCTGGCGGTCATCGGGCCGTCGGCTGCCGGCAAATCCACGCTGGCGCGCCTGCTGGTCGGATTGCACCCGCCGCTTGCCGGGGTGGTGCGGCTCGACGGGGCGGACCTGTTCCAGTGGCGGCGCGACGACGTCGGCCGGCACATCGGCTATCTGCCGCAGGACGTGGAGCTGTTCGCCGGCAGCGTGGCGGAGAACATCGCCCGGATGGGCGACCCCGATCCCCGGGCCGTGGTGGAGGCTGCGACCCAGGCCGACTGCCACGCCATGATCCTGCGCCTGCCGCAGGGATACGACACCCAGGTCGGCGACGGCGGCGCCTTCCTGTCCGGCGGCCAGCGCCAGCGGGTGGCGCTGGCCCGCGCGCTGTACGGCGCTCCGAAGCTGGTGGTGCTGGACGAGCCGAACGCCAGTCTGGACGCCGAGGGCGAGCAGGCGTTGAACCGCGCAATCACTGCCCTGAAGGACCGTGGGGCCTGCGTGGTCGTCATCGGCCACCGCCCCGGCACGCTGGCCCAGGTCGACCGCATCCTGGCCTTGCGCGATGGCCGGATCGAAGCATTCGGCCCGCGCGCCGAGGTTCTGGACGCTCTGAAACGCCGGACGATGCATCCGGTGGCGGCCCGGCCGGCGCTACCGGACGCTGCGGGCGACCGGATTGGACCTCCTGCGGCACCGGTGCCGAAACTGCACAGCGTGGAGCCAGAATGACCGGGGATCCCTTGGCGCGCCCGCCGGTCGGGCGCCTTGTCGCCGCAGGGCTGGCACTCTCGCTGGCGGGCTTCGGCGGCTTCTGTGCCTGGGCGGCCCTCACGCCGCTTGCCAGCGCCGCGGTCGCGTCCGGAACGATCACCGCGGACAGCAACCGCAAGGCCGTGCAGCATCTGGACGGCGGCGTCATTGCGGCGATCCTGGTGCGGGACGGCGACCGGGTCAACGCCGGACAGCCCCTGATCCGCTTCGACGATCTGGAGGCCCGGTCCACCGCGACGCTGCTGGATGGGCAACTCTGCTCCCTGCTGACCCAGGAAGCCCGCCTGCTGGCCGAGCGCGACGGTGCCCTGTCGCTTGCGCCGATCCCGCTCCTGGCGCAACGCCTTGGCGCCGGCGATCCGGCGGTGGCGGAGATCGTCGCCGGACAGGAACGCATCTTCACCAGCCGCAAAGCCAGCCTGGATGGGCGCATCCTGATGACCCGGCAGCGCATCGCGCAGCTGGAGGCACAGATCGCCGGTTTGGAGGACCAGCGCCGGGCCGGGCTCAGGCAGCTGGCCCTGATCCGGGAAGAGACCGAGGCCGTCGCCGACATGGTCAACAAGGGGCTGGAGCGCAAGCCGCGCCTGCTCGCCCTGATGCGGCAGGCGGTCGATCTGGAAGGCGGACAGGGCGACCTCGCGAACCGCATTGCCCAAGCGCGCGAGGGCATCGCCCAGGCCGAGCAGGAGATCCTCACCCTGCGCGACGACCGGCAGAGCGAGGTGGCGGCGGAGTTGCGCGACGTGCAGATCCGTCGTGCCGAGACGGAGGAAAAACTGTCGGCCGCCCGCATCCGCCTGGACCGGCGCGATCTGCTTGCACCGGAGGCCGGCACGGTGATGGCCTTGCGCCGCTTCGCGTCCGGGGCGGTCGTGTCGCCGGGGGAGACGGTGCTGGACCTGGTGCCGCTGGATGACCGCCTGGTGGTCGACGCCCGCATCAGCCCGACGGACATCGACGTGGTCCATACCGGGCTGCCCGCCAAGGTGGTGTTAAGCGCGTTCAAGAGCCGCACGACACCGCAGCTGGACGGCACGGTGTTCCGCGTCTCTGCCGACGCGGTGACGGACGAGCGGACCGGACAGCCCTATTATCAGGCCCGCGTCGCCGTCGATCCCGGCCAGCTCGACCGTCTCCCCGGAAATCCGTCTGCTGCCGGGGATGCCGGTGGAAACCCTGATCGTCACCGGGGAGCGCACACTGCTGCACTACCTCGTGCAGCCCATCGAGGACGGCTTCCGGAAAGCGTTCCGCGAAGAATAGGGAGACAGTCCCGGTTTCCCGGACAGATTTGCGGCTGGAACAAGCTTGGCTCTGGTTCCGGTTATGCCGCAAATCCGATCTGTGAGATGGTCCCCGTTTTCCGGTTCTCCCGCACTTTGCGTGGATCAGGCTGCAAGGGGGACGCGACGGCGCAGCGGATCGAAGCTGGCGCGTCCGTACATCTGACGCTTGATCAGCTTCAGCTTGTTGACCTGCCCCTCCGCCTGCCCGCTGCTCCAGGGCAGGGTGAGCGCCGCTTTGACGGCTGCCTCGTCCTGACGCCGGCGGCGAGGGTGAACCGGAAATGGGGACCCGCTCGCTTCCTCAAGGTGCGACAGGTGCGGCGAAGGCATAGCCACGAGACCGCAAGGTCCGTACCGGCAGGCTTTCCCCGGCCTCGCCCTCCACCTTCCGGCGCAGCCGGTGAATCAGCAGGTCGATGCTGCGGTCGTCCACCATCAGACGCTCGGCCAGCACGCGCCGCTGGATCACCTGCTCGGGGAACTCGAAGAAGGGCGCCAGAAGCTTGACCTCGGCGTCGCTGAGGGCGACCGCCTTTCCGCCCGGCGTCATCAGACGCCAGTGCGTTGCTTCCAAACGCCATGGGCGCTGGGCAAGCGCGGCGGGGCCGGCCGGACCGCGGCGACGACGCACCACCGAGCCGATGGCAGCCTCCAGTTCGCGCATGTCCAGCGGCTTGACCAGATAAATGTCGGCTCCGGCATTCAGGCCCAGAATGCGGTCCTCGACACGACCGCGCGCCGTGATCATCACCACGCCGAGTTCGGGTTCGCCGGGCCGGACACCGGCAGCCAACCGTTGGGCGATCGATACGCCGTCCTCCTCCGGCAGGCCGAGATCGAGCAGGATCAGGTCGGGACGACGCTCGGCGATGGCCCGATCCATCGCCCGGCCGCAATCGGCAGCGCGCACGGTCATGCCGCGGGCCTGGAGATAGGAGACAATCTCCTCGCTCAGATCCGCATGATCTTCGACAACCAGCACGTCCAGCATCGCCGCGGGCCCTCCAGTCTCAGCCATTTCCGTTCTTCGCCCTCTCCGGGATGCTTCCCCAGCCGAATCCGTCATCGCCATCCGCCGGCAGGTCTTCCAGGACGTTCAGCCGGATCGTGAACAGCGTCCCCCCGTCCGGCCGGTTCCGCATGCCGACAGTGCCGCCATGGGCCGACACGATATGGCGGACCAGATGCAGCCCCAGCCCCGCTCCCGGAATACGTGCGGAGCCGGCTCCCCGGTAATATTTCTCGAAAATGCGCTCACGCTCGCCCTCCGGAATGCCCGGCCCCCGGTCGGCGATGCAGAATACGGTCTCGTGCCCCTCCCGCCGCAGCCCGACCTCGATCACGCTGGCCGGGCCGGAATATTTCACCGCGTTCTCGATCAGGTTGGCCAGCGCCATGCCCAGAAGCGGTTCGTCACCGGTCAGGTCCGGCACGTCGTCGAGCCTCACGGCGAAGGTGTGATGCGGAGACGCCCCTTCGGCCGCCTCTACGATCCGGCGGAGCAGAGCTGCCGGATCGAACCGGTTGGAGCGCAGCATCAGGCCCGCCCCCTCGATACGGTCGTCCAGCAGGCAGGCGTCGATCATGCCGTTCATATGGCGCACCGACCGTTCGATCCGCTGCACACGCTGTACGGTGGCCTCGTCCCCGGCCGTCAGCGCCATGTTCTGGGCAGCGGTGCTGATCACCGCCAGCGGCGTCCGGAACTCGTGGCTGATCATGGCGAGGAATTGGCGCTGGGCCTCGCGGGCGGCCCGTTCCAACGCGACGGAGGCGTCGGCCATCTCCTTCGCCTTTGTCAGCTCCTGTTCGAGCTGCTTGCGGCTGGTGATGTCGTTGACGGCGAGCAGCCGGGCCGGCTGGCCCTGGTAGTCCAGCGGCACCATCGATGCCAGCGCCCAGAACCGGATGCCGGCCGCGTCCAGCATCTCGATCTCGGCGTTCTCCACCCGCCCGTCGCGCTCCAGCAGGGTCAGCAGCCGGTCGCGGTCGGCGGGATCGTGATAGAGATCGCTGCCCCCCAGCGACTCCCGCGCGCGCCGGTTGGCATAGAGGGGAGTCACGCGGGTTCTGTGGCTGATGACGATGGCGAGCGGCACCGCCTCCAGGGTCCGGCGAAGCTGCGCTTCGCGATCCTGCAACGCCATGTTGGCGTGATCGAGCGCCGCCGTGCGCTGCGTCACCCGGTCCGCCAGTTCGGCCTCGTTGCGGCGCAGGGCGACCACCAGGGCACGTTGGGCGTTGTCCTTCTCCACCCGCAGCAGACGCAACTGCGCCGCCATCATCGCCCCGAACAGCAGCATTTCGGCCATGGGCGCGTAGACCGGCAGGAAGTAGGTCGATTCCACCCACGGCACGATGCCGGCATTGCGCAGCGCCGTCACCACGTTGCCGGCCGCGAGCACCGTCCAGCCGGCAATCATGTAACGCGCGGCCCGGTGCCCGCCGGCCAGCCAGGACTGGATGCTGGCGGCAAGACCCGTCACCAGGATCAGCAGCGCAAGGTTGCGCGGGCGCAGGATCACGTCCGGCTCCAGGTCGCCCTCGATGAACAGATCGTAGACCGCGAGCATCAGGACACCGAACAGGATCGGCGTCGCCAGGATCGGGGCGATCCACCGGACATCGCGGCGCATCGGCAGCGCCGCGAACAGGAACCCGATGCCGAACGCTCCCGAGACGACCAGCCAGACGAAGGGATTGTTGTCACCGGGCAGCACGTGCCGCCCCCACAGCAGCCTGTCCAGGCCGGTCATCGCCAGGATGTGTCCGGCGGCCGCAAGAGCCGAAACGCCGTAGAACGCCAGCGCCACGCTGGTCAGCGCCACCGCCAGCGCCAGGGCGACGACCCCCAGCAGCACGACGATGGTGATCAGCGCCGTATGCATCAGGTTCTCGACCTGCTCGGTCCGCATCAGGGCGCCAGGACGCCAGAGATCGAGCGGGACGGCCATCGAGCCGCTGGTCACCCCCCGGAACCACAGGGTGTGGTGCCCCGCCGGCAGATCGATGAAGGCCGCATTGCGGCGGACCGGCAGCGACTGCGGAACGCGGTCGCCCAGGACCGCGACCGGGTCCGGCGACACGCTCCAGGAGGCCCACACCTCCATCCGGTCGAAGTTGGGCACCGCCAGGGTGAGGATGCGGCGCCCGGCGGCCGCGGGAAGAACCTCGATCTCGGTCCGCAGCCACAAGGCGTCGCGGGTGATTCCGAGGCTATAGTCCTGGGACAGGCGGGAAGACGGCGTGAACGAGCCTGCCTCGCCTCCCCGCAGGTCATCGATCGACAGTCGCCGACCCGGATCGCGCCGCATGGAAAAATCCGACAGCTCCACACGGTCCCGGCCGTCGACCAGCACGGGTTCCGCCCGCACTATGGTGGTGGCCAGGCTCAGGCACAGGGCGATGAGGCTGCACGCCGCGATCCAATGCCGTTTCACGCGCCGCACATCCCGATCCACGAGTTTCTCTCCCGCCATCCGGCGGCGAAAGCCTCACGCCGCCGATGAGCGGCCTTCCGTTTCGCCTCCATAAGGATCCGCTTTCGACCTTCAAGGATGACCGGACTTCTGGCTTCCATCGGCACCATACAGGCTAGCCGCCAGCCGGAAAATGAAAGATTGTGAAACATAAAAGCAGGATGAAATATTAGGGCGGTCTTATCGCCCGTCTCCAACAAAAAGAATTCCGGCGTCGGCAAGCTCGAAAGCCCGATCTGGAAAAAGCTCAGGCCACTCCGCTTCGAGACAATTACTGGTAGCTGCCGCCTTTTGAAATAACTGCCGCCAGGAAGCGCTCATTTCGAGAGGCATGGGTGGTGTTCCTGGAAGCCACCGCCTCGAATCGGCTGCCGCAACGCTTCATTGAACACGCCATCCTCGGAAGAGGAGCGGTGCTGCAATCCCTCGCACGCAACCGTGACATTCGTCAGCCGAAGCACAGCCGCGTCGAACGAATCGAACGCAGAGCAAGAAACATAATTTCTTTCAACTAATTGGATGATGAAACCTTCTGAAAGGAAGTGAAAGATAGTGAAAGATAACGAAAAGCCAACTGTTCAAGAGGTTGCAATTCGTTTCATTTACCGACTCACAGGCATTGAGCGAATTCTATAAGATAGCAGAATGAGGTAATTACTTTGAGACAGGGCGGCAGTCCCACGTGATGTTCGTCCGGAACCCGACCGGATCGGCGGCACGGGAACCACTGCGGGCGAAGGTTCGACGATGGAACATGGTGATGAGCAACCATTAGGTTGCACCCCCTAAAGGACCGCCATGGTCTGGCACGCCGCGCCGGGGTTCCGGGCCTGTCCCGAACCTCCGGCAAAGCCTTCATATCCCTCAAGTCAACCGGCAAATCTTCCTGGAACAAGGTGCGTGCGATGCGTTACGGATCCCTGCGGGTGCTGCTGTTCTCCACGGTCGCCATCCTCCCCACCAGCGCCGTCCTGGCGCAGACCGCGCCGATGCTGCCGGTGGAGGGCGCCTTCGTGGCGGGGCGCGGCGGCATCAGCCGCTCCGGCGCCACCATGACCGTCGACCAGACGACCGCGCGCGGCATCATCGAGTGGAAGGACTTCTCGATCGGCCAGGGCGCCACCGTCCAGGTCAACAACGGCGCGGGCGCCACGCTGAACCGGGTGACCGGCGGCAACCTGTCGCAGATCCTGGGCACGCTGAAGGCGACCGGCTCGCTCTACCTGATCAACCCGCAGGGCGTGGTGATCGGCGACAGCGGCGTGGTGGTGACCGGCGGCAGCTTCGTCGCCTCCACCATGGACGTGCTGAACGAGCATTTCATGGCCGGCGGCAGCCTGGTGTTCCGGGGCGACAGCAACGCGACGGTCACCAACCTGGGCAAGATCAGCTCGACCGGCGGCGACGTGGTCCTGATCGCGCGTGAGGTGGTGAATTCCGGCAGGATCAGCGCGCCGAAGGGAACGGCGGCGCTGGCGTCGGGGACCGAGGTGCTGCTCAGCGAGAGCGGGGCCGACGGCGAGCGGGTCCTGGTGCGGGTCGGGACGGCCGGCGGCAAAGTCGAAACGTCGGGGATGATCGAGGCGGCGACGGCGGAGCTGAAGGCGGCCGGCGGCAACGTCTATGCGCTGGCCGGCAACAATGGCGGGCTGGTCCGCGCCACCGGGGTGGAGACGCGCGGTGGCCGGGTGGTGCTGTCGGCGGCGGGCGGCAACGTCACGACGGCGGGCACGGTGGAGGCGAAGACGGCGGCCGGCGACGGCGGGACCGTCAGCGTGGCGGCCACCGCCGTCACCACCGGCACCGGGGCCGGAGCCGTGAAGACGGGCGGGCTGGCGATGCACACCGGCACGCTGTCGGCCAACGGCCGCCGCGGCGGTTCGGTGACGGTGAAGGCCGAGCGGGTGTCGAACCAGGGCCGGCTGTCGGCCGACGGCACCGCCGGCAAGGGCGGCAGCGTCGCGGTTGAATTCGGCAAGACCTACATCGCGCCGTCGAATTCGACGCTGTCGGCACGCGGCGCGACCGACGGCGGGCAGGTGTCGGTGACGGGCGCGCAGGCGGACTCGACGCTGTTCACCTCGGGCCGGCACGATGCGACGGGCGGTCAAACCGGCGGTGCGGTCGATCTGTTCGCCGGCGCCGTCACGATGGTGGACGCGTCGGCCGACGCGTCGGGCGGCGGCAAGGGCGGGTCGATCCGGGTCGGCGGCGACTATCAGGGGTCGGGCGCGATGCTGAAGGCGGGCTCCACCCGCATCAGCCCGACCACCAGCCTGCGCGCCGACGCGACGGGCGCTGCCGGCGACGGCGGCCGGATCATCGTGTGGTCGGAGACGCGGACCGATTATTACGGCGCCGCGTCGGCCAAGGCCGGCCTGAATGGCGGGGACGGCGGCCTGATCGAGGTGTCGTCGCACGACACATTGACCTTCGCCGGGACCGGCGACGCCTCGGCGGCGGCCGGGCGCGCCGGCTCGCTGCTGCTCGATCCCAAGAACATCGTGATCGACAGCACCGCCAACGGCTACCCGCAGTTCCAGCTCAACGACCCCAATCCGGCGGCCGGCAACAAGTTCGGCGCCGTGGTCAAGGCGCTGTCGACCGGCAACATCGTCGTCAGCGCGTCGCAGGACGATTTCGCGGCGACCGACGCCGGGGCGGTCTATCTGTTCAACGGCCTGACCGGGGCGCTGATCTCCACCCTGACCGGTGCCTACAGCAACGACAGGATCGGACAGAATCCCTCCGACATAACCCTGCTCGCCAACGGCAATTTCCTCCTCAACAATCCCTATTGGAACAACGGGACGATCACCAACGCCGGGTTCATCACCTGGGGCAGCGGCGTGACGGGGGTCAGCGGCGTCATCTCCGCCGCCAACAGCCTAGTCGGCACCGCCGCCGACGACTCGATCGGTTCGAGCTGGACCACGCTGTCCAACAGCAACTATCTGGTCGTGTCCTACAACTGGAGCAACGGCACCGCGACCGCCGCGGGTGCGGTGACCTGGGCCAACGGCAGCACCGGCATCACCGGTTCGGTGTCCGCCGCCAACAGCCTCGTCGGCACCGCCAGCGGCGATTACGTCGGGATCAGCTATATAACGCTGTCCAACGGCAACTACCTGGTCAAGTCCGCGTCTTGGGCAAACGGCACCGCGACCAGCGCGGGTGCGGTGACCTGGGGCAACGGCACGGCCGGCGTGACCGGCGCGGTGTCCGCCGCCAACAGCCTCGTCGGAACCACCGCCAACGATGCCGTCGGTTCGCTCATAAACACCCTGTCCAACGGCAATTACATCGTGATGTCCACGGGCTGGGCGAACGGCACGGCGGCCACGGCGGGTGCGGCGACCTGGGGCAGCGGCACCGCCGGCGTGACCGGCGTGGTGTCGGCCACCAACAGCCTGGTGGGAAGCTCCACCGGCGACAGGGTCGGGACCAACATGGTGCCCCTGACCAATGGAAACTACGTGATGATGGCCGGGAGCTGGCGCAATGGCACCGCGACCAGCGCGGGGGCGGTGACCTGGGGCAACGGCACGGCCGGCGTGAGCGGCGTGGTATCGGCCACAAACAGCTTGGTGGGAAGCTCCGCCGGCGACAAGGTCGGTTCGCTCATCACCCCGCTGTCCAACGGAAACTACGTCGTCGCCGCCTATGGTTGGAGCAACGGCACGATGACCTCGGCGGGCGCAGCAACCTGGAGCAGCGGCACGGCGGGCGTGACCGGCGTGGTGTCCGCCGCCAACAGCTTCGTCGGCACCAGTGCCGGCGATCAGATCGGCGAGGCGAAAGCCCTTGCGAACGGCAATTACCTGCTCATCAGCCGGTTCTGGAAGAGCGGCACGGCCACCAATGCCGGCGCGGTGACCTGGGCCAACGGATCGACGGGCATGACGGGAAGCGTCTCGTCCAGCAACAGCCTGGTGGGATCTTCCGCCAACGATAGTGTCGGGTCCAGCGTCTACACCCTGTCGAACGGCAATTATCTGGCAGGCTCCAGCAACTGGAATTACGGGACCGTGATGGCTGCCGGGGCGATCGCCTGGGGCAGCGGCACGGCCGGCGTCACCGGGGTCGTGTCCGCCAGCAACAGCCTGATCGGAACCAGCAGATTCGCCGGGGTGGGCGGACAGGCGACGCAGCTCGCCAATGGCGCCTACGTGCTGCAATCCACCGGCTGGTCGAACGGCACCGTGACCTATGTCGGGGCGGTCACCTGGGGCAGCGGCACCGCCGCCATGACCGGCACACTCTCGGCCGCCAACAGCCTGATCGGAACATCCGCCAACGACAAGGTCGGCGACGGCATCACCGTGCTGTCCAACGGCAATTATCTGGTCAAGAGCCTCTCCTGGAAGAACGGCACCGCGACCAGCGCAGGTGCTGTGACCTGGGGCAACGGATCGACCGGGGTGACCGGCACGGTGTCCAGCGCCAACAGCCTCGTCGGCACCTCCAGCGGCGATTTCCTCAACCTCATCCTCAACCCGCTGAGCAACGGCAATTACGTGGTCCGCGGCACCTTCTGGGACAACGGCACGGCGAGCAACGCCGGCTTCGTCACCTGGGGCAACGGCACGGCCGGCGTCACCGGCGCGGTGTCGGCCGCCAACAGCCTCGTCGGCACCTCCAGCGGCGATTATGTCGGTGCAAACCTGACCACATTGTCGAACGGCAATTACGTGATCCAGTCCACCAACTGGGCCAACGGCACCGCGAGCGGCGCGGGTGCGGCGACCTGGGCAGCGGCACGGCCGGGGTGAGCGGCACGATCAGCGCGGCCAACAGCCTCGTCGGCACCTCCGCCTATGACGGTGTCGGCTATCAGGTGACCACGCTCGCCAACGGAAATTACGCCGTCTCCAGCTATCAATGGGCCAACGGCACGGCGACGAGCGCGGGTGCTGTGACCTGGGGCAACGGGACGAGCGGCCTCTCCGGCACGATCTCGGAGGTCAACAGCATCATCGGCTCCCAAGCCAGCGCCTGGCTGGGGAGCGATAGCCCCATCGTCGCCGCCGACGGCTCCCTCATCATCTCGTCGCCCCGCGACGGGACCGGCGGCCGGGTCTATGTCATGCTGACGCCGTCGTCGATGGGATACGCCATGGCGGCCGGCCAGACGGTGACGCTGGCGCCCTCGCGCATCACCAGCGTGCTGAACACCGGGACGGCAGTGACGCTGCAGGCCAACAACGACATCACGATCAACAGCGCGATCACGGCGAACAACCCGTCGGGCAACGGCGGGGCGCTGACGCTCCAGGCCGGGCGCTCGATCCTGGTCAATGCCAACATCACCACCGACAACGGCACCCTGACGCTGATCGGCAACGACCTGACGGCCAATGGCGTCGTCGACTCCCAGCGCGACGCCGGCAACGCCGTCATCACCATGGCGAGCGGCACGGCGATCGACGCCGGCACCGGGGCCGTGTCGGTCGAGCTGCGCACGGGCGCCGGCAAGACAAACAGCGCGTCGGGCGACATCACGCTGGACACCGTCACCGGCGGCACGATCAGCGTCCTCAACCAGGGCCTGTCCGTCAACAGCGGGATCACGCTGAACGGCGGCACGCTCACGGCCTCGGGGACCGGCAACGCGCTGGTGCTGGCCGCCGACAACGGCGTCTTCAACAACAGCGGCTCGGCAACGCTCAGCACCGCCAGCGGCCGCTTCCTGATCTATTCCGCCGACCAGCCCACCACGACGCTGGGCGGCCTGACGCCGGGCGTCCTCACCGGCAAGACCTACGCGACCTACGCACCGGGCTCGGTCACCGAGACCGGCGACCAGATCCTCTACGGCAACGGCACGTCTTCGCCGCCCCCGCCGCCGCCTCCTCCCCCGCCGCCGCCTCCGGTATCTCCGCCGCCTCCGCCGGTGGTGGTTTCCCCTCCGGTGGTGGTCTCGCCGCCCGTCGTGGAGACGCCGGTCTCGCCCCCGGTGGTGGTCTCGCCGCCGCCCGTGGTGGTGACGCCGGTCTCGCCTCCGGTGGTGGTGTCTCCCCCCGTCGTGGTTTCCCCGCCGGTCGTGGTGGCGCCGCCCGTCACGCCCACCACGCCCGTCGTGGTCGCTCCGCCTCCGCCGGCTCCCGCCCCGGTTCCGCCGGCCCTGGTGCCGCAGACCACGGTCATCGGCGGCACGGCGTCCGGCACGGTCGGCAATGCCGGTTCGGGAAGCGTGGTCATGGCTCCGGTGACGTCCTTCGTCGCCCCGCCGCCGCCCGCCGCCCCGCCGCCGAACGGGCAACCGGCCGGCCGGGTCGAGGCGTCGGTCAGCGCCGGCGGCTTCCAGGTCGTCTACAGCCAGCCGGCCAACGCCCGGCCCGGCGCTGGCCCCGGCGCGGGAGGCGGATCGGCCTCCATCGCCGGCACGGACGGCACGGGCAATGCGCTCGCCACCGCCTCCAGCTTCTCCACCTTCCGCGCCGACGACAAGCCGGCCGTCGCCATCATCGACGGCGCCAGCGCGTCCACCGGCACCGCCGACGACAAGAAGACCGCCCCATGACCCGCCGTTCCGCCGCCACCCCCGTCTCCCTCTCCCTCGCCCTTCTGCTGGCGGCGGCCCCGGCAGCGGCCCAGGACTGGGAGCGGGTGGCGCCCAAGCAGCCGCCGGCCAACCCGCCGGCCGAGGCCCCGGCCCTGCCGGCCCCGGCACCGGCGGTCCCCGCCGGCGACAGCGTCGTCACCGCCGACCTGAAGGGCCTGCTCTTCGTCCCCGCCGGCTCCGACGTCCGGCGCGGCGGGAGCGACCGCCGCGGTGTCGCCGCCGCCGGCCTCGACATCCCCGACGACCCGGCCTTCCGCGCGGCGCTGGCCTCCCGTCTCGGCCGGCCGCTGACCCTGGACGGGCTCAACGACATCGTCCGCACCACGGTGCTGTGGTTCCGCGAGCACGACCGCCCGCTGGTCGACGTCGTCGTTCCCGAACAGGACGTCACCTCCGGCACCGTCCAGATCGTCGTCGTCGAGTTCCGGGTGGGCGCCGTCGCCGCCGAGGGCAACCGCTGGTTTTCCGACGACCTGCTGACCTCGCAGATCCGCACCCGTCCCGGCGAGCGGGTCCGCGCCTCCACCATGCTGGAGGACATCGACTGGCTGAACCGCAACCCCTTCCGCCACACCGACCTCGTCTACCAGCGAGGCGCCGAGCCCGGCACCACCGACGTGGTCCTGCGCACCGCCGACCGCTTCCCCGTCCGCGTCTTCGGCGGCTACGAGAACACCGGCACCGCCGCCACCGGCCGCGACCGCCTGTTCGCCGGCTTCAACTGGGGCAACGCTTTCTGGGCCGACCAGCAGATCTCCTACCAGATCTCGGCCAGCCCCGACCTGCTCGACCGCGGCCTGCGCGGGCCGGGCGGCGACCCGCGCTCCGTCACCCATGCCGGCAGCTGGTTCGTGCCGCTGCCCTGGCGCCACACGCTGACCGTCTTCGGCAGCTACACCGAGACCCACCCCGACCTCGGCAGCGGCTTCGACCAGACCGGTCGCTCCTCGCAGATCTCGGCCCGCTACGCGGTGCCGCTGCCCAACCTGGGAACGATCCGCCATGAGCTTCAGGGCGGCGTCGATTGGAAACGGTCGAACAACAACCTGGATTTCGGCGGCAGTTCGGTGTTCCGCAGCAGCACCGACATCGCCCAGGCGGTGCTGGCCTACAGCGCCTCGCGCCCCGACGAGTCCGGTGCGACGGCGCTCAACGCCAGCCTGTTCCACAGCCCCGGCGGCATCGGCGACCGCAACAGCGACAGGGTGTTCCGCACCAGCCGGGCCGGGGCGGACGCGCGCTACAGCTACGCCCGGCTGGGGGTTGACCGGCTGACCCGGCTGCCGGCCGACCTCTCCTGGCTGGTGCGGGGGCAGGCGCAGCTGTCGAGCGGCAACCTGCTGCCGTCGGAACAGCTGAGCCTGGGCGGCAACGCCAGCGTGCGCGGCTATGCGGAGTCCGAGGTGCTGGGCGACCAGGGGCTGCTGCTGTCGACCGAGCTGCGCTCTCCGGAGACGAGCCTGGCGCGGCTGTTCGGCGAGCGCGACCTTGGCGACAGCCTGCAGGGATTGGTTTTCGCCGATTACGGCGTGGCGTCGCAGCGCCACCGCCAGGCCGGGGACGACCGGCACACGGTTGTGCTGGGGGTGGGGCCCGGGCTCCGCTACAGCCTGCCGCCCTACGTGACGCTGAAGCTCGACTGGGGTTTCCAGCTCCGCCAGACCAACATGGGGGAGAACCGCTTCGGCCGCCCCCATCTCGGCCTGTCCATCGCCTACTGAGCCTTCCCGCGGAGCGACAGCATGTCCGGCACGCCGATCCCGCCCCCGTCCCCGCAAACGCAGACGCTGCGCATCGAGGAGGCGGTCGCCCTGGCCGCGGCCCATCACCGGGAAGGCCGGCTGGAGGAGGCGCTCGCCCTCTACGGACCGGTGCAGGCGGCCCGTCCGGCCGATCCGGAGGTGAACGCCCTGCTCGGCACCGTCCTGGCGCAGCTGGGCCGGCTGGAGGAGGCGCTCGCCTTCCTGGCGCAGGCGGAGCGGCTGGCTCCCGGCAATCCGGAGACGGTGAACAATCTGGCGATGGCGCTGGAGCAGGCCGGCCGGACCCGGGAGGCTGCCGACGGCTGGAACCGCCTCGGCAGCCTGTTCTACACCGCGCGACGCTACGAGGACGCGCTCGGCATCTTCGGCAAGGCGCTGGTCCTGGTTCCCGGTCATCTGGGGGCCAACGCCAATCTGGGCGCGACGCTTCAGGCGCTGGGCCGCCACGCCGAAGCGGTGGAGCGGCTGGGCGCCCTGCTGGAGGGGAACCCCGACGAGGCCGAGGCGCACAACAATCTGGGCAACGCCCAGATGGGAGCCGGCGATCTGGAGGCAGCCATCGCCAGCTACCGCCGGGCCATCGCCCTGCGGCTCGATTACTTCGAAGCCTACAGCAACCTCGGCCTCGCCCTGGCGATGCAGCGTCCGCCCGCGACCGGGGAGCACGGACCTGACGGGGGTGAGGCCGGAGACGACGCATCGCCTGTCCCGTCCAGCCAGGACGTGGCCGGCGCGCTGGTCAATCTCGGCAATGCCCGCGGCAGCCTGGACCCGGCGCTGAGCGTGCGGAGCTGCTACGAGAAGGCGCTGGAACTGCGCCCGGACTTCCCGGCCGCCCACTGGAACCTCGCTTTGTGCCTGTTGCTGCAAGGCGATTTCGCCCGGGGCTGGGCGGAGTACGAATGGCGCTGGCGCTGGGAGGGCTTCGGCGAGCAGGTCCGGCCCTTCGCCCAGCCGGTGTGGCAGGGCGAAGGGCCGCTGGCCGTCGGCGGTCCGCTGCTGGTCACCGCCGAGCAGGGGTTCGGCGACACGCTGCAATTCGTGCGCTACCTCCCCCTGCTGGTGGAGCGCGGCTTCACGGTGGTCTTCGAGGCGCAACTGCCGCTTTTCACCCTGCTGTGGCACAGCCTGGGCCGCTTCGGGGTGCGGGTGGTGCCGCGAGCCGACAGCCCGGCCCGCGTCCACGACGACCTACCCTTCGCCCGCCATGTGCCGCTGCTGAGCCTGCCCGCCCGCTTCGGCACGACGCTGACGACCATCCCCGACGCCCTTCCCTACCTGTTCGCCGAACCGACCCGGCAGGCGCTGTGGGCCGACCGTCTGGCCGCCGCCGCCGGCCCGCGGCGCAAGGTCGGGCTGGTGTGGAAGGGCCGTCCCGCCCATGCCCGCGACCGCGAGCGGTCGATGCCGGCCGCCGCCCTCGCCCCGCTGCTCGCCCTGCCGGACATCCAGTTCTTCGCCCTGCAGAAGGCCGATGCCCTGACGGGCGGCATCGGGCCTGGAGACGGGCCGGGAGGCGAGGCGGAAGCCCTGCCGGCCGGCATCGTACCGCTGGACGGGCTGCTGCATGATTTCGCCGAGACTGCGGCCGCGGTGGCGACACTCGATCTCGTCATCACCGTCGACACCGCCGTCGCGCATCTGGCCGGCGCGCTGGGACGGCCGGTCTGGCTGCTGCTGCCTTTCAGCCCGGACTGGCGCTGGCTGCTCGACCGTGACGACAGCCCCTGGTACCCGTCCATGACCCTGTTCCGCCAGAGACGGGCCGGCGACTGGGAGGAGATGGTGGCGGCGGTGGCCGCGCGGCTCGCGGCATTCGTCGAAAACGGGCAGACGAAGAGAACCGGCGCATGACGGCGGACAGGTTGGCGGACAAGCTGGCGGAGGCCGGCGACGCCCTGGCCAAGGGCGATCTGGCCCGCGCACAGGCCCTCGCCGAATCCTTGCTCGCCGATGCGTCCGGCCACCCCGAGGCGCTGTTCATCCTGGCCAGCGCCACCGCGATGGCCGGGGCGGCGGCCGAGGCGGTGCCGCTGTTCCGCCGCAGCATCGAGGCCGGCGGGGCGACGCCGGAGCGGCTCTACAACCTCGCGCTGGCGCTGCACCAGAGCGGCGCGCTCGCCGAGGCCGAGCGGAGCTTCTTCGCCGCCATCCTGCGCGCGCCACGCTTCGCCGAGGCCTATCACGGGCTTGGGGTGACGCTGGCGGCGCGCGGCGATGGCGAGGACGCCGCCGCCGCCTTCCGCCGGGCGGTGGAGGAGCGGCCCGACTGGATCGACGCCCGCCTCAACCTCGCCGCCGTGCTCTCCAACCACCGCCAGCCGCAGGCGGCCTTCGAGGTCTACCGCGACCTGTCGGCCCGACAGCCGCAGAACGGACATTTCCTCTTCCTGGCCGGGACCGCCGCGCTCAGCGCCGATTTCCTGGAGGAGGCCGACCGGCTGCTGCGCCAAGCCCTGCTGCGCGCCCCCCGCGACGCGGGCGTCCTGAACAATCTGGGTCTGGTCCTGGGACGGCTGGGCAGGGTCGGCGAGGCGGTGCACAGCTTCCGGCAGGCAGTCGCCATCAGGAGCGATTACGTTGAGGCATGGTTCGGTCTGGCCGCGGCGCTGGAGGCACAGGGGGATGCCGACGAGGCGCTGGAGGCTTATCGCAAGGTGGCGGAGCTGCGCCCCGACGATCCCGGCGCCGACAGCAACCGGCTGATGGCGCTGAACTACCGCGAACCGCTGGCGCCGGCCGAGCTGTGCGCCGCCCACCGGCGCTGGGGCGAACGGTTCGAGCGCGCACTGTCTCCCCTGCCGGCGCCGGTACCACGCCCGCTGGACGGCCGGCGGCTGCGCATCGGCTACGTCTCGCCGGATTTCCGGCTGCATTCGGTGGCGATGTTCCTGCTGCCCCTGCTGGAGGCGCATGACCGGACACGGGTCGAGCTGTTCGCCTATTCGAACGTCGAGATGCCGGACGTGATCACCGACCATGTCCGGCGGTCGGTCGACGGCTGGCGCGACATCCAGGCCGCATCGGACGCCGCGGTGGGGGAGCGGATTCGGGCCGACGGGATCGACGTGCTGGTCGACCTGACCGGACATACCGCCCGCAACCGGCTGGGTGTCTTTGCCCTTCGACCGGCACCGGTGCAGATCTCGTGGCTCGGCTATCCGGCGACCACCGGGCTGCCGGCGATCGGCGCCCGTTTCACCGACGCCGTCGCCGATCCGCCGGGCGAGGCTGACCGTCACCACGCCGAGCGTCTTGTCCGGCTGGACGGCGGCTTCCTGTGCTATCGCCCGCTGGGGCCGACCCCCGATCCGGCGCCGCCGCCCTGCCTGGAGGCCGGGTTCGTCACCTTCGGGTCCTTCAACACGCTGAACAAGGTGAATCCCCCCGTCGCGGCGCTGTGGGCACGGGTGCTGCACGCGGTGCCGGACAGCCGGCTGGTGCTGAAGGCCGGGCCGCTGATCGACGCTGCGGTGCGCAAGCGGGTGCGCGGGCTGTTCACCGCCCACGGCATCGCCGCCGACCGGATCGAACTGCTGGCGCGGGTCCCCGACAATGACGGGCACCTGAAGGCCTACGGCCGGATGGACATCGCGCTCGACCCCTTTCCCTACAACGGGACGACGACGAGTTGCGAGGCGCTGTGGATGGGCGTGCCGCTGCTGACCCTGCGGGGCGACCGTCACGCCGCCCGCGTCGGCGCCTCGCTGCTGACGGCACTGGGCCGGCCGGACCTGATCGCCGCCGACCCCGAGGACTACATCCGGAAGGCCGCAGCGCTCGCCGCCGACCGGGAAGGGCTGGCGGCCCAGCGCAAGGGCTTGCGTCCGCTGATGCGCACCTCCCGCCTGTGCGACGCCGCCGCCTTCGCGCGGGAATTCGAGCGCCAGTGCTTCGCCTTGGCGCAAGTGGCGGAATAGGCGGGGCTTCCGGTCGCGCTCCCCTCCGGACGCGGCGGGCGGTGGCTCAGGATCGGGCGGAGGGTTTCCGGGATCGGATGGCCGATCAGTCGATATTGCCGATTGAACACCATCGTCGAGCGGACGAAGGAGCATCTCCTCGCCATCCTTCAAATCGCCTTCATCTCGATCCTCTCCAGACGCCTGAAGCGGCTCGTTCCTCAGGAGTCAGCGTGTGACTGCTACAAACAGACACTCAAAAAGTTGCTCCCTACATCAGTTTCAGTTCGATGCGCTGCATAGGCACGCCAACCAGCCCGCGGGCAACATGGCTTGACACCACTTTAAGGAAAAACGCCTCATCCAGCCAGTGATGCTGGACACAATCGCTCTGAGTTCCCTCGGCGATAGCCACTGTCACCGCATAGTCGCCGACAGGCAGATACGGTAACTGGAACTGGAAGGCTGCGCAAAAAGTACGGCCGGGAGGAATAACGGGCGGGTCCTCCTGGAACGTGATGAATGTATTGTCGCCGAACAAGGGCTGGCCCAGCCGGTCTTTCACCAGGAATCCGACGATGGGCTGGGTCAGGGCAACGTGGCTTTGGCAGACGATGCGAAGCACCACATCCTCTCCACCATGGAAACTCGACAGCACCACGCCTTCGGGCGTCGTGACCTGCACGCCCTCCACGGTTGCGCCACGGTTGCCGAACCACGGGGCGTTCGGATTGAAATCGAACAACTCGATCCTGTTCGACCACTCCGATGCCTGAAGCCGCTCGTGCCGGATGTCCCGTCCGGGAGACCGCTCCGCCTGTCGCTGAGGCAGCGAGGGTGGCGGTGCCCGACGTCCGCCGATCTGGAACCGGCCAGCGTCGTCCTGTTGCCGGTACAGGTCGGCCAGATAGTCGTGGCAGACCTCCTTGGCTGGCCCCGCCGCCCGCACGCTTCCCTGGTCGAGCCACACGGCGGTGTCGCAGAGAGCGCTGACCTGACCGATATCGTGCGAGACGAAGAACAGGGTGCCGTGCTCCTTGAAGCGGTGGATGAAGCGCATGCATTTCTGAGTGAAGGCAGCGTCACCGACCGCGAGGATCTCGTCGACGACCAGGATGTCGGCATCGACATGGGCCATCACCGCGAAGGCAAGGCGGGCGTACATGCCGCTGGAATAGAGCTTCACCGGCTGTTCGATGAAGTCGCCAATACCTGCAAACTCGGCAATCGAGTCATAGCGCTCGGCGATCTGCTCGCTCGACAGGCCCAGCACCGAGGCGGCGAGATGAACGTTCTCGCGGCCGGTGAATTCGGGGTTGAAGCCGGCACCCAGTTCCAGCAGTGCGGCGATGCGCCCATTTACCGCGATGCGGCCGGAGGTCGGCGTCAGCGTGCCGCAGAGAAGCTGCAGGAAAGTCGACTTGCCGGAGCCGTTGCGGCCGATCAGCCCGACCGCCTCGCCGGGGCGAACCTCCAGCGAGACATCCCGCAACGCCCAGTACTCGTCGTAATATTTGCGCCGGTGGCCCATAAGCATCTGCTTCAACCGGTCCTGCGGCCGTTTGAAGATCGCATAGGCTTTGCCTAGCATTTGCGCCTCAATCACAGGGGCGTGCATCGTCATCCCTCGCGGGCTCTCGGAAACAACTGGGCTGGTGGCAGCACGGCCTTAAACGCAATGATCTTTCTGCGACACCTCAAGGTGACGGAGGATCAGGTCGGGATCATAGGTGCTGGAACGCTCGATAACCGTGTCCCAACAGTTCACGAACGGCACACGGGCCGGGTTCTTCTGCAGTAGCTCGCGCTTGATGAACGGGCATCCCATGTCGGCAATCAGGTAGTCCCAGAAATAATGGCTGCCGTTGAGCGGGTCGCCACGGTCGACCGCCCCGGTGAGCATGTCCAGATAGTCCTTGTGTCGCCGGCCCAGCGATGGTGAGGAAAGCATGTCGCGGTCTCGCACCGCCTCGCTGATGCCGGACGCAGCCTGCCTGTAGGGATAGAGCGCCGCGCAGCGCAGGCCGGACTTGATCAACGCCCGCGACAGGCCGACCTCATAGCGCAGCACCACCCAGGTCTTGGACTGGACATACCGCAGACGCTGCCAGAACTGCACGAAGGCCGGGCTGAGCAGCGCCGGGCGCTTGAACAGCAGGAAATAGCTTTGCAGGTGATAGCCGAACTGCCAGCTGTCGGTGATGCCCCACACCGCCGCCCGTCCGGAGTCGGTCCGCTTCAGGATCGCATCCAGATTGTGGAAGGGGCCGTAGACGCTGTCGTTCGCCAGCAGCAGTTCATCGAAACGGTCGAGCGGGCCGAGCACACCCAGCCCGTCTTTGAAAGCCCCGAAATCATAGCCGATGTTGCGGCGCCGGATGACGGTGACGCACAGTTCCCGCAGATTGGCGAGCGACCGCTCGGCCAGCGTCGGGGCGTTGCTGACGAAAATCACCTCGAACCCGGCAAGGCGCAGCTGACGCAGATAATAGACCACATAGTCATGGACGATGCCTGCGCGGTCGTAATGGACGAACAGTGCTATCTTCTTCGTACCCTCCAGCGACCGTTCGCCCTCCCAACGCTCCGCTATGTAGTTGTCTCGCCGCCGCAACCAGCTCAGACCGTAAGCGGCATAGGCTACCGCCCGCGGCGCAGTGCGCCGGAGCCACCACCATCCGGCGGATGCCAAGCGGCCGACTTGCCCCAGAATGGAAGAACCGCCGGTCATTACTGCACTCCCAACAGCTGGGCCGCCCAGGCCCTGTAGGGAGCGGGAACCTCGGGTTGACCCTCCTTCACCGGAGCCAGCAGATCGATGGCGGCGTTCTGCGCCGAATCGCTCCGCCCGGCTTGGCTGAGGGCCAGCGCCTCATGGTAACGGGCAGGCCATAGCAGAGTCCGAGCGCCAGACGTTCCGGGCCGCATCCGGCACGCGTCGTACAGGCGCCTGAAAACCTGCGCCGCACGCCCATGGTCGGATTGATAGTTGAGCGCCAGCACGCCAACGACGAAAAGGAGTGAGAGCCGGTCGGCGAAAGCGATGGCGTCGGCGTCCTGAGGTATCGGATCACCGTCGGTTTCCATGACCAACGATTGCGCGGCATCATAGGAACCGGCGTTCACCAGCGTGACGATCAGCCGCTGCCGGGTCTGCTCCAGCAACGCAGCCGACAGGCTGACCGATTTGTCCCAGGGACCGGTGCCGAGGCGTGCATGGAGACCAATAGCCTTTTCCGCGTCGAAGCGCGCCAGTGCAATAACCTCCTCGCAGAGGGCGCGGGCGCCGAGGTCCGCGGTTTCACCGTCGTCCGTGCCCATCGCCTGGAGCGCCTTGCGGAGGATCGCACCGAAAGCGGAAGCTGCGGCGAAGCAGTGTGCCGCATGCGCTGCGTCGCCGGATGCATTCAATTGGAGAATCCCCTGCGCGTAGAGGACACTGCACAGATCCAGCGGAAAATGCATCGCCAGCGTTTCGAAGTCCAAAGCCCCCGGTTCCGGAAACCGGATATCCTGCGGCGCCGAGAGGTCGATTCCGTACGCCTTCGACCAGCCTTCCGCCAGCGATGCCAGCGGCGCGCGTGCCGCATCATAGTCGCCGGCGTTGACATATTCCTTGATGAGACGGTGGCGGAAGCCCGTGCCGAGCGGTGTATCGGCATCGTGCAGCATCACCCGGTCCGCGAGATAGGCGCGATAGCGGGCTCGGTCGAGGGGCGCCGGCGCGGGCAGAGGCCGGCGGGATGCCACCGCCTGGAGTTGGTGAGTCGTGCCGCCAATGCGGATCTCGGTGAAACCCGCTCGCCGCAGCGCGCCTTCAAGCGCGGCTGCGGAAAACAGCATCGTGTGGAAGCCGGCGCTGAGCAGCGGCAGAAGCGCGCCGAAATCGGTCGACGGGTCGATGCCGGCAGCGTTCGGCGTCGTTATCACCAGCACGCCGTCGGGCGCCAGCGCGCGGCGGATTACGGAAAGAAAAGCATCCGGGTCATGGACATGCTCGATCACCTCCGAACAGAGCATGGCGTCCCAGGCCCCGTCCTCCAGAGGAGTGTGGGCCGTCAGATATTCCGAGCGGATGTCGAGCCCCAGCGCCGTCCGGCCGGCCTGCGCCAGCAGCCCTGGATCGTAGCCGCGGCACTGCCAGCCGCGCGACCGCTGCGCATAGTCCAGCGAAAACCCGAAACCGCAGCCGATCTCCAGATAGCGCCGCACCGGCAGCTGGTCGAGGATGGCGGTCGGCTCCAGCATGACGTCTGGACCGGCGCCCTGCTCGACATAGAACTTGATCGCCGCCTCCGGATTGCCGCCTTCTTCGTAGCGCGGCTGTGGCAGCGGATCGAAGAAGGCGCCGCCGCAGGAGGGACAGCCATACAGGGCATGGGCAGCTCCGCCATTGGCGCGGTCGTATGCCACCAGACGGCGGGGCTTCGGCCCGTCAGCCCGACACAACGGACAGGCCGTCGTCACGTCCGCCCCTGCAGTCCAATCAATCAGCATGGAAAATCCTCGGCATTCGGCATCCGGGCAGGAGTCGGATGAAACGTTTCATATCGAATAATATACGCCTGACGAAACGCACAGGCGCGACAGGATAATCAACCACCCCGACGCTTGCGATCATAGACTTGTTATTTTTTGACACGTTTCCCGCTCCACCACCGGGGGCAGGATTCCGGCAGCCTTCACCGGAATGCCATTCAGGTGTCCATCAACGCCGCGATCTCATCGATCATGCGTTCGATGTCGAAATTCTGCCGTGCGAAAGCCTGAGCCACCGCACCGGCCTTGCGGGCCAGAATGCTGTCGTTGAGGAAGGTGAGCACCGCGGCGGCAAGCTGATCCGGATGTGCCGTGTCGAGCACCACACCGCTTTGCTCCGGAAGCATGGCATCCGCCACAGCGCCGGCTCGCCGGGCAACGACCGGAAGGCCGCTCGCCTGAGCCTCGATGACGACGTTCGGCACGCCTTCGCTGTGGGATGTCATCAGGAACACGTCGAACGCAGGCAGAACCGAATAGGCGTCGGCGACCACTCCGGGAAACAGGAATGCCGGAGTCAGTCCGGCCTCCTCGACCGCGTCCTTCATGGCTTGCGCCAGCGGACCGTCACCGATGACGACGAAGCGGGTGTCCTTCCGATTCCGGTGAACGGCAGATGCCACCTTCACCCAAAGCAAAGGGTCCTTCGGCGGCACGATGCGCATCATCACACCGACCACGGGAGTATCGCCTGCGATCCCGAGGATTCGGCGGGCCCGCTCACGGTCGTCCGGATCGAGGGCGGAGCGGAAGCCGGACATGTCGAACCCGCTGGGAATGACGGAAGATTCTGGTGGACAGATCTACGCCCAGCCATTCCTGGTAATCGTCGATACAGGTCTGGGCCAATCCGGTGAGATGGACCTCCGGCCGCGTCAGAAGCTGCCGATAGCCCTCGCGGTACCAATGACAGGCGTCCTCATCGTCGATGAAGTCCGGCGGTTTCATATTGTAGGTGCCGATCAGCAGGCGGGGAACGCCGGTCAGAACCCCAGCTAAACCGGCGAGAAGGTTCGGCACCTCGAGATGGGCATAGACGACCGATGGCTTCCTATTGCGGAAATGATTGATCAGCCATTGCTGGGCGTTGGGCATTTGAAGCCAGGTATAAGGGGCGTCGATGTTCTGCAGTTCCGGCTGAACGATCACGTCCGCACGCGTGAGCCCGGCTTCCCGCAGATAGAAGCTGCTGCCCCGTTCGTCCGAGCAATCGAAAAGCAGGAGTTCCACAGGACGCGGTGCAAGGCGGGCACGCAGGCGCTTGAACGCCATGGCCACCAGCCGCTCGGCACCGCCGCGCGCCAAAGTCCAGCTGACGAATACAATCGGCCCGTCCGGTCTCGGTACAGCGAGGGGACTGTTGCGTACGATCTGTTCAAGCACCTTCACGTCGGGAGTCGTGGCGGGTTGTGCCGGATCGACCATGACCAGCGCAAGGGCATCGCCCAGCGTGCCCACGTCGGTCATACTGCCCAACAGGCTCAAGCTTTCGGCACCGTCCATTCCGGACAGTCCGAAAGGTGCGAGCAGCTGGGGGTCACGACGCACGGCATCGAGTGCGTCCTTGATCAGGTCCACATTCCCCGGAAATGCTGCAAGGCCGGCTATGAGCACAGCTACGGCCTCCTTCGGCAGTTCCGCCTTGATCAAGAGGCGGTAGCCGCACAGCGCCCCCGCCGGGTCGGAAACGCCCTGGACAACGGACGCAGCCGCGGCCAGCACATGGTTGGGTGCTCCTCCCTCGATAAGCGCATGCGTCACAAGACGCGCGAGCGGCGGCATGGTGATGCCAAGGAGCAGAACAAGCTCCGCTTCGGCCCTGGCCCAGTTCAGAGCACCCCGTTCGATCAGCAAGCTCAGGGTCTGCAGACGCAGATCCTCCGAGTTGGGATGATGGGCCCGGCCATGAAAAATGGTCCGCAGCGCCTTGTCGGAGTCGCCGAGCGACCGGTAAAGATACATGCAGCGCGTGAAAGCGAAAGCAGGGGGCTTCGGGGTCGCGATAAGCCGCTCGATCCATCGGATTGTCTCCGGGATGTCTCCCGCCCGTTCAGCGATCTGGCTGAGCGCGTCGAGCGCCACCACGTCCTCAGGAGAATCGGCAAGAAGCGCCTTGCAGAGACGCTCGGCCAGCCGGGTTTCATTTTCGCCGAGCAGGCGCGTGATGGCCTCATGCGCCGGCGCGGCATCGCCCGTATTCCGAAAGACATCCAACTGCGACCGGATCTCCGCTTCGCTCTGCACTGCATGAACACTCTGCATAAATCGACCGGCTTCTTTCCGAAATGGTTTGCCCTATCCGAGGATCGCCAAAAAAAATGACAACGCCGAAGATTGCGCAGAACCGCGCAACCAAGCGCCCGTTCCGGTTCCGGCGTCCTCGGCCTCCGGGTTATGCATCATCCTCTCGCGACGACGCCGGATTGCGGAGGAAAATCATGGTGGCTCAATAGTATGCGGGCAACGGCATCACTCACATTCCTGCGCCTGTAAGGTTCGGGAACCTCCCAGGCCGGAGCAAGCGCCAGGACGACGTCGACAGCCTGGAGGATTCCGTCTCGGGTCAGGCCGCTGATCATGTTGCTGCCGCAATCCAGGGTCTCCGGTCGCTCGGTGGTGTCGCGAAGCGTGACGTTCGGCGTGCCAAGGATCGCACATTCCTCCTGGACGGTTCCGCTGTCGCTGAGCACGCATCTGGCGTTCTTCTGAAGCGCCAAGAAATCCACGAAGTTGAAGGGCGGCAGGTAGCGAACACCGCTGTCCTCCTCCTTCAATCCGAAAGCCGTCATCCGGGCTCTGGTTCGTGGATGGGTGCTGACAACGATTGGCATTCCATGCCGCTCGCGCAGCGCTGCGAGCGCATTCATGAGGATGCCGAGCCTCTCCTCGCGGTCGACGTTCTCGGCACGATGCATGGTCGCCAGCATGTAGCGGCCGCGCTCCAGCCCGAGCTGACCAAGCGCTTCGGCCTGTTCGAACCGGGGACGCCAGTGCTCAAGCACTTCGCAGATCGGATTTCCCGTGACGAAGATGCGGTTTTGCTGGATGCCCTCGCGCAGCAGATAGGCACGGCTGTGTTCGGTATAGGGCAGCAACACATCGCTGGAATGATCGACGATGCGCCGGTTCACCTCCTCCGGTACCCGGCTGTCGAAACAGCGGTTGCCAGCCTCCATATGGAAGACGGCGATGCCCATGCGCTTCGCCACCATCGCGGACAAGGCCGAGTTGGTGTCGCCCAGGATGAGGAGGCGGTCGGGGCGGTGTTCGAGAAATGCGCGTTCGCACCCCGTCAGGATCTGGGCAATCTGGTCGGCCGGCGATTTTCCCTGAACCCCGAGATAGAGATCGGGCTGCCTGAGCCCGAGCTGCTCGAAAAAGATATCGCTCAGTCCGGGATCGGAGTTCTGCCCGGTATGGACGAGAACATGATCGCACAGCCGATCGAGCTTCGGGATGATCAGGCTGAGGCGGATGATTTCAGGACGAGTGCCAAGGACGGTGATGACCTTCATCGCAGCAGCTCACCTTTCATTGCCGAGTCGTTTCCGACCATCAACCCGCGGCTGAGGAGGAGTTTTCTGACCTGAGCGGCATCCATCAGCGCCCCTGCCGAACTGTATTCGCCCAAGGCAGGCTCTTGGCCCACCCCGCTGGAGGGGATCTCCGGAATGTCGGGACGAATGACGATCTTGCCGTTGCTGTGTCGAAAGGCGCGCATCCCTTCCTCCTCGGACACGAGGATTTCATGAATCTTCTCGCCGGGCCGCACACCAATGACCTCGATCTCGACCTCACGGCCGTCGATCAGCTGTTCCGCCAGATCGACAACCCTGGCCGACGCTACCTCGGGCACATAGATTTCGCCGGCCTTCGCGTGCTCGATAGCAGAGAAGACGATATCGACGGCATCGTCGAGGCTCAGGAGGAAACGTGTCATCTCCGCACTGGTGACGGTCAGCGGGCCTCCGGTGAGGATCTGATGATGGAACAGGGGAACGACCGAGCCGCGCGAAGCTAGAACATTGCCATAGCGAACGATGACGAAACGGGTGCTGGGACAGCTGAGATTGGCCGCAATGAACACGCGCTCCTGCAGCGATTTGGTCATGCCCATGACGTTGACTGGCTTGACCGCCTTGTCGGTGGACACCCCAACCACCGCCTCCACGTCGAGGCGCAGATCGCGGATCGCCCGCACAATATTCTCGGCGCCGCCGACATTGGTGGCAATAGCCTCGGACGGGAAGTACTCACAACTCGGCACCTGCTTCAGCGCAGCCGTGTGGATCACCACATCGATTCCGTGCAAGGCCCCGGCAACGCTGTGAAAGTCGCGCACATCGCCGATGCGGAACTGCAGGCATTCACGGGCGGCGAGAGCCAGCGCCGCTTCGCCTGGGGTCCGTGCCGTTGCGTAATGCACGCGCATGGAGTGATGCTTCGCCTCGTCGCGGGAGAAGACGACGATCTTGCGCGGCCGCCGGTCCACATCCTCGAGCAGGCGGCGGACCAGGGTCTTGCCGAGCGATCCGGTGCCGCCCGTGATCAGGACCGCCTTGCCAGTCAACGGCATGACTTGTTCTCCTCGGCGCGGGCCTGCTGTATCATATCGCTCCATCCGGGAGGGGCATAGTTGAAGGTCCGGCGGAAGAGGCTGGAATTGAGCGATCGGTCCAAGAGGAACGAATCGTCAGGCATGATCGGAATTGAGTGGTCATAGTTTGCAGAAACGAGCCGCAGCAGATCATATTTGCTTATCGGAGCCGCAGACACATGGTAAAGGCCCTCCGCCTGCGGGTACCCGACCAGCAGATTTTCGACGATCCGCGCCAATTCGACTGTGGTCACGCCGGAGAATATCGCAGAGCTGAAGCCTTTTACCGCCTCCTTTTGGTGGAGGAACCATTCAAGAAGCCCATGCCTGGTGTTGAGTTCGCGCCCGATGATCGAGGTCCGCAGCGTCAAACACCCAGGAGCGTTGACTTCGCCCAGCAGCTTGGTCATGCCATAGACGTCGACCGGATCGGGCTGGTCATCTTCGGTATAGTTGCCGCGACGACCTGAGAAGACGCAGTCGGTGCTGATATGCACGAATCGCGCGCCGGCCGTCCGGCAAAGACTGGCGAGCTGATGGGGGGCTACGCTGTTGACGATGCTAGACGCCACGACCGACTGCCCCATCGGCTTCTGCTTCACCAAGCCCGCGCAGTTTAGGACGGCATCCGGCTTGAACCGAATGAAGACGTCCATGACATCCGTCAAGTTGCATACATCGACATTCGGAAAACACATGTCTGACGGCAGCGCATCGGGCGGGGCATTGCCGCGAACGGTATACGCGACATTATGATTTTTAAGAAAATGCAATACCATTCGGTGTCCCAACATTCCGTTTCCACCGAGAATCAGTATATTCATTTCCTCACCACTCCTTTTTCTTCCATACGATTATTGTTCATCCTTGCCATCCGATGCCGGATGTCCTTTCCTTCACAATTTTCTCGGTTGGACTATCATCAAACCCCTACAAATTAAGTTCCGTTTCCTACCACAGTTCCCCTCATTCCGCGTAATAGGGAGGGTGGTTTCTTAAAGCTTTTTCCCCAGCGGCCGATGTAGTGACGGAACACAAAAAGCGAACCTAGGGAAAATTCAACTCCAAAACGTCTTCTTGCGCCGCACAAACCTAGATGAAATTTATTTAGAGCAAATACACGCGCCATTTCTTGACGTCACCCACAATCTCGCAAAATTCTTTACTGAGATACACGGAATAAACTTGGAACCATCGGAGAAAGCACAATCGATACTCAGCTCAATATTCCATGACATTAAGTAACAATGCATGACCTCCGCGAATTGTGGGCGGACTATACGACATGAGAGCCTCGGCAGGTAGAGCTAAAACCCATTTTAGCTCGAAGAATTCCAGCGTGACCTTGACCAATCGGTTATAATCGCCTGGCTTATGTTGAGTTTGAACACATTGGGCAGATTGAAGAGGCGCCGTTCGGTCAGCGCCGCGCATGGTGCCACGCAAGCGCTATTCGAACGTCCGGTAGTGTTGCTTGAGGATGCGTCAGTCAAACTTATGCACCTCCCGATTTCAATGCACTTAATATGCGGTGGGCATGCCGTTAAACGATCGGGGAGGCTCAGCCCTCCTGGCCTCATGAATTCATAGTTCACCACCAAGAAATTAATCTGAATACATTTCGTTTTCGTTCAGTATCTCAAAATTTCTCCCAAATTTATTATATCTACCCAATCAGATATTCATGCGAGATGCTATATAATTTACAATTGTTACAACTTGATCAATTTCTTATGCGGTGCGACTTTCTTGCAAAACGATCATTTTTCTTGCAGATACGAGGGAGCGCTGATACCCATTGGACGCTATATAGTTTTGAAGACGCGTTGAACCGAGTTGATTTTGATCCAAGGGGAGTAAGATAGCATGGCGGTGGATGTTACCCTCTCTGGCGGCAATGTCTCGAACCCCGAAACCATTGGGGTGAGTTCCTCCGTCATCGGAGCCGTGCTGTCGAACCCCGCCTTGATTCCACAGACCCAGCAGGGTCCCATCTACGTCGCGACCGGACAGGGCAGCGTCACCTCCACCAACATCGACGGCTCCGCCTTCGTCGTGACGGAGCGAGTCCTCGCTGTTACTGTCACGGGGTCGGCGGCGACGAACCAAATCATCGCCGGCAACGACGTCACCGGAACCACGATCAACACGACGACCGGGACCGGCACCGTGATCGCTGGCAATGCCAGCACGCAGGTCGGTCTGGTCGGCGACCAGAACGGGAATGGCGGCAGCTACGTCGTTTATGGCGGACCGCAGAATGACACCGTCCTCGCCTCCTCCGGCAGCAACACGATCACCGGCGGCGCTGGTTCCAATGTCTTCGGCCTGGCTGGCGGCAACAACGCCGTTTACGCGGCCGGCAACGACACTGTGTTTGCTACTGGCGGCACCAACCTGATCGGCGGAGGCACCGGCAACAGCACCATCGTCGCGTCGTCCGGCACCAACACAATTTTCGGCGGCAACGGCACCAGCAACATCTTCGCTCAAGGCGGCCAGTCGACGGTCTTCGCCGGCTCCGGCGTCAACCAGGTCTTCGGGATCGACAACAATGCCCTTTACGCAGTCGGCGGCAGTTCGTCCACCAACACGGCCACGATCGTCGGCGGCAATGCCAACGACACGCTGTTCGGCGGAACCGGCAAGAGCGTGATGTTCGGCGGCGGCGGTGAGAATCTCTTTGCCTTCAGCACCGTGTTCGGCGGCGGGCAGACGGTCATTGGCGATTTCAACGCCAGCGGCGCCAACAACAAGATTCTGATCCAGGGTTATTCGGGTGTGACATCAGCGTCGCTTCTGTCGAACGCGACCGTCACCGGCGGCAACACCGTCATTACGCTGACGGATAACACCACCATCACCGTCGCCGGCGTGACCAACCTGTCCCAGAATTCGATCATCGTACAGTAAGTCCACTGTAGCGGTCCTTCAGTCGTTGCCGGCAAAGGACCGCCCTTGGCAGGAAGCGTCCACGTGAGCGTCCGGCAGCCTTGTTTGTCTTGAGACTTGTGCGACCGTTTTATAGAAGATGGTGGATTTCGAGAGACTGTTCGCCGAATGCCGTCTGGCCGACGCTGAATCCCTGGCGACCCGCCGTTTGGGACAGAATCGCTGGCATGAAGAGGCTTTGACCGTCCTGGCGCGCTGCGCGCTGGCCCGTGGAAATTACGAAGCCGCCTTATCATTCGCCGACCGTAACCGGCGCCTTGAGCCCAAGCGCCTGTCTTTCGCCTGCTTCCTCAGCGTGATCGAACTGGCGCGCGGAAACGCCGCCGCGGCCCTCCAGGCGCTCGACGATTTCCCGGCAGAGTGCCTGAGCGCGGAAGCTGTGGTTGCGCGCACGCGGGCATTGATGCTTCTCGGCAAACAAGACGAGGCACTCGACCACGCGGCGCTGATCCTGCAGCGTTTTCCTGCTTTCCAGACTCCCTTGTGCGTCGACCTGCTGAACGAGGTCACCGTCGCCTGCGCTTCTCCCGGCTGGGTAACGCCCGATCTTGACGGTAGGCTGAAGGGAACCTTGCACCCGTCCGTCTTTTCACCGTCGGAACGATTCGCCATCTTGCGGCTCGTGATCGAGGGAACAGTCGCCTTCGATCTGCCAACGGACGAATTCGCCAGCCGCTTCGGCGACATGGGTCCGCCGGGCTCCGCCCTGCCCTTCCACATTGCCGATCACCGGGTTGATCCAGGAAGCAGATTTGCGCTGTTTTTCGACGGGCGGCGCTTGCTCGGTTCAGGTGAGGCTCCCGATCACGTTCGGCCGGAAGGCGACTGCTCGATCGTCGAGGATTCTGCTTTCAGGCTGGGTTTGGCTGCCGTCCTTGCCGGACAAGCGGCTGGCAGTCCGGGTTTCGGACCAGGGAGGACGGCAAGTCACGATTCAGGCCGACCGCCTGAACCCGCTTTTGCGCCGCAACAACATCGGTGACGGGAGATACGGCTTCTCCCTGGACCTGCGTCAGGCCGGGCTGCGACCGGGCCAGATCACCGCCTGCGCAGGCATCGATGGCCTGACGCCGGGTTCCGGAAAATGGTCCGGAGGGGCTGCCGGCATGGCGATCGGCGACGCTCTGCCATGGAGCGCCACGCCGGCTCGCCCGGCAAGGATTGCACTGACGCCCCGCCCAGAGGTGACAGCAGGTCCGGCCCGGCACGCCGACCGGATGGCGCCGCCGCCTGCCGTGCACATCGACGTCATCATTCCGGTTTACCGAGGGCGGGAAGAGACGCTGGCCTGCATCGAGTTGGTTCGAGGCAGCGTGACCGGACCGGTGCAGATCATCGTCGTCGACGATGCCAGCCCGGACGCGGCGCTGTCGGACGATTTGAGGCGCCTGGCTGGAGATGGCATCATCCATCTCTTGGTGAATGACCGGAATCTCGGCTTTCCGAGATCCGTCAATCGGGCATTGTCGCTGCATCGCGGACACGACGTTGTGCTGTTGAACAGCGACACGGCGGTCAGCGGCGACTGGCTGGCGCGCCTTCGTCTCGCCGCCTATTCCCGCCACGACATCGGAACGGTCACGCCGCTGTCGAACGATGCGGAGATCCTGAGCTATCCATCGGCGCCGGCCCACCGCCGCGTTCCCGACACAGAAGAAGCTGCGGCGCTGCATCGCCTCGCCCGCAGCCAGAATGATGCCATCAGGATCGAAGTCCCGACCGCGGTGGGGTTCTGCACCTACATTCGTCACGACTGCCTCGCCGCGACCGGGTTGCTGGACGTCGCGCTGTTTGGCCGGGGCTATGGCGAGGAGAACGATTTCTGCCTCCGCGCCAGCGCGCTTGGATGGCGCCATTTGGCCGCAGCCGATGTCTTCGTCGCCCATGTCGGCGGCCGTTCCTTCGGGCGGCGGAAGGCGGTCCTGTCCGAAACGAACCTGGACACGCTCAACCGGCTACATCCGGGCTATGACGGGCTGATCCGGCAATTCCACCGCGACGATCCTCTGTCTGGGGTCCGCCGCCGCCTGGATCTCGCCCGTCATCGTGCCCGCCTTAGGGAAAGCCCTCCCGCTAAGCCCACGGTCCTGATCGTCACCTTCGGCAGAGCCGGGGGCGTGGCGCATTTCGTTTCTCGCAGGATTGAGACCCTCAAGAACGAGGGGCGGCGCGTCGTGGTTTTGACCACTGCCAGCAGTCTGCCCGGAGATGTGCGGCGGTGCCGCGTAGAGGATCGGGACCAGCCCGACCTCCAGGATTCGGTCTTCCAAACCAGCAACGAATTCGACCTGCTGACCGACTTTCTCAAAGGACTTCGCCTGGACTCCGTCGAGGTGCAGCACTACCTGGACCACGACCCTGCCGTGCTGGACCTGCTGGGTCGGCTGGGAGTTCCCTACGACGTCTATGTTCACGACTACAGCTGGTTCTGTCCGCAGATCGTCATGATCGACGCATCTAACCGCTATTGCGGCGAGCCGGACCTGGCGGCCTGCGAAAATTGCGCCCTGACGACACCACCCGCGACCGGCGAGAGGATTTCCGTAGCGGCGTTGCGCAAGCGGTCCGCGCATGTCCTGCACGGTGCCCGGCGCGTTGTCGTGCCGAGCCACGACGTCGCCGGCCGCGTCCGCCGCCACGCCCCCGCCGCGCGTCTGTCGGTGTTGCCCTGGGATGCGGTGCGTCCGCCAACATGCCCCGCTCCGGTCCAGGCATCGGCCGTCAACGGTCGGTGGCGGGTCTGTGTCATCGGCGCCATCGGCGCTCACAAGGGCCACTCGGTGCTGCTCGATTGTGCCTGGGATGCGGCAAGGCGCGACCTTCCCCTCGAATTCGTCGTCGTCGGCTATACCCTGGACGATACGGCGCTTTTTGAAACGGAACGCGTATTCGTCACGGGCCCCTTCTCCGAAGAAGAGGTGACGGACCTCGTCCGTCGCGAGCGCGTGCATCTGGCCCTCTTCCCGTCCCTGTGCCCGGAAACCTGGAGCTACGCGCTGTCCCATGCGTGGGCCTCCGGCCTGACGGCGGTGGGTTTCGATATCGGCACCATAGCGGAGCGTATCAGGGAGTTAGACGGCTATGTCATGCCTTATGACCTGACCGCCGAGGCAATCAATGACCGGCTGATGGCGATCCTGGCGGAAGCCGTTCCGCTGCTGCCCGGCCGAATGGACAATCGAAATTCCATTGGCAAGATCGCCGAGAACGCTGCCTTGGATGCTGCCGGGCTCCATTCCTTCTCCGGCGAGTCATCACTTGTGCAGGACATCCGCATCATTTTTTCAAGCGCGAAGGATTTAGCGAGCATGCCACCGTTCCAGACTTCCGATACCCAGGCACCGGCACAGTATGCGGCCTCGGCCCAGTTGATCACCTTCCATCCTGGCGTCTATGCCGTCACGGTGGTGCGCGGGGAAGCCACGGGGATCGGCGAGAACGGTATGCTGCCGATTCCCAGCATCCACCTGACTCCGCTTCCGGCCACGGCCGCGAACGTCCAGATGCTTGGAGACGGATGGTTGTTTAAAACCGCCGACGCGGTCGCGATTAAGGTTTCCGGCTCGCCTTCGGATGTTCTTCTCACCTCCTATCAGAGGACGGGCGACGGTCGCAGTTTGGGCGTGCAGATCACTCGGATCGACAGCAGCCCGTCCAAGGCACCGCAAACGCAGCCGAAGCCCCCTGCGGTGATCCGCACAAAAATGCTGGCCCATGTGCAGAACCGTGGCGACATCGAGGCACCGGACGGCGGATGGGCCGGCGCGCCGGATCAGAAGTTCGCCATCGAAGGATTCTCCATCACGCCTCTTGATGGGATGCCGGCCGACTTCATCGAATACAAGAGCCTGAACCTCAATGGGCAGGAAACCCCCTGGGTCGGCGGCGGCAGCCTGTGCGGCAGCCGTGGCTTGGGCATTCCGCTGACCGGGCTGGCCATCCGCCTGAAGGGTATGTTCGCTGAACGCTTCGACTGCGCCTATGAGATCGTCTTCCTGAGCGGCGCCCGCAGCCCGGTCCTGACCAATGGCCAGCCCTATCGGTCGGATATCAGCGCGGACCCCATCCTGGCTTTCACGCTTCGGATCGTCGAACGGGCGCCTGCCCTGCCAGCGCCGAGCTTTTCCTGATGCATGGGACGACCGCGAAGGCACAGGCAAGGCCCCGAAGCACGACAAACGCGGGGCTCCGGTGATGAGGCTGCTGAACATCGGTTGCGGTCCCCCTGGGCCTTCGCGCGTCGACCGTCTGTTTCCCGCTCCGGACTGGCAGGAAACCCGCATGGACCTGGACCGGCGGACTGGTCCGGACATCGTAGGCTCGATCACCGACCTGTCGATGCTTCCGGATTGTTCATATGATGCGGTCTGGGCCTCGCATCTGCTCGAACATCTGTACCGTCACGAGATCCTCGGGGCGCTGCGCCAGTGCTGGCGGGTGTTGATGCCCGGCGGCGCCCTGGTCGCGGCGGTTCCGGATCTGCAACGCGTCTGTGAACTGGTGGCGGCCGACCGGCTGGAGGAAACGATCTACACCGTCCCGGCCGGTCCGATCACGGCGCACGACATCATTTTCGGCTTCGGCACCGCCATCTCAACCGGAAACAGCTTCATGGCTCATCGCTGCGGCTTCACGCCGACCGTGCTGTGCCGGGACCTGCAGGGCGCCGGCTTCGATCCGATCCTGGTGCGCCGCCAGTCCATCCTGGAACTCTATGCCGTCGCCTACCGTCCGTCCTCCGACGGGCGGTACATCAATGGTCCATTCTCCTCGGCTTCCGGCGCCGCATGAATTTCCTTTTCATCCACCAGAATTTCCCCGGGCAGTTCCTTCATCTCGTGAGGCACCTGGTTCAGCAGGAGGACCACCGTGTCACCTTCATCACGCAGTCCAACGGCAATCGCATCAACGGCGTCGACCTGATCGTCTATCAGACCTTCCGCGAATCCTCGCCGCAGACCCACCATTACCTGTCCGACCTCGAACGGGGCGTCATCGCTGGCCAAGCCGTCTATGAGATCGGGCTTGGCCTGAAGAAGAACGGGTACCGGCCTGACGTTGTGATCGGACATTGCGGCTGGGCGAGACCTTGTACGTCAAGGACGTCTGGCCCGACGTGCCAGTGCTGGGCTATTTCGAGTTCTACTATCTGTTCAGCGGGGGCGACATAGGCTTCGACCCCACCACACCGATCCATATCAACGACGCCCCCCGGATCCGAACCAAGAACGCCATCAACCACCTGAGTTTCGACAGCGTCGATTGGGGACTCACCCCCACCCGCTGGCAATGGTCGCTTTATCCGGACCGCATGCGCAGACGCATCAGCATCATTCATGAGGGGGTCGACACCGATATCGTCCGCCCCGAACCGGACGCCTGGATCATGCTCGCTGACGGACGGCGGCTGACGCGGTCCGACCGGATCGTCACCTATGTCGCCCGCAACCTGGAGCCCTATCGCGGCTTCCATATCTTCATGCGCGCCCTGCCCCGGATCCTGCACGACTGGCCGGACGCGCAGGTCCTGATCGTCGGCGGCGACGGCGTCAGCTATGGTCCCCCCCCTCCCCCGGGCAAGACGTTCCGTGAACTCATGCTGGGCGAACTGGGTTCGATCGACCTCTCACGCGTCCATTTCGTCGGCAGCCTGCCCTACGCACGCTATCTGAACGTGCTCCAGATTTCTGCGGCCCATGTCTACCTGTCCTATCCGTTCGTGCTGTCCTGGTCCTGCCTGGAAGCGATGGCGGCTGGATGCGCGGTAATCGGTTCAGCGACCATCCCGGTCGAGGAGGCCGTGGTCGATGGCGAGACTGGCCTGCTGTTCAATTTTTTCGACCCCGATGCTCTTGCCGGGCGGGTCGGCGAAGTGCTGGGCCACGAGGACCGCATGCGGGATATGCGCGACCGCGCGCGTCAATATGCGGTCCAAAATTACGACGTGAAGCTCGTAACGCTTCCACGACAACTAGAACTGATACAAAATGTTTCTGTTGGCAATCTATCAGGGTATGATACAACGAAATTCTTATAGCTTCCGCTGCTCTTTCGCCGACCGAATGAAAAATCCAAACAACAATCATAAATGGGCGTAATGAAAAAAGATAGGAGCGGCGCAATGCGATGTGGATTATATTTTATATTTTGTTTTTCGTATTGTTATTAGGGTTATTCTCGTCTTTTTGGCTCACAATACGGAAAACAAGAGATGCCATCTCTTAGCACGATCAAATGTCTAGTGACAGGCGCCGGCGGCTTCATCGGAAGCCACCTTGCCGAGGCGTTGGTGCGGGAGGGGGCATCAGTGACCGCCCTGGTTCGCTACAATGCGCAGGGCGCGATCGGCAACCTGTCGCACGCGGCGGCCGATACGGTCCGCGACATGCGGATCGTTTTCGGCAATGTCGAAGATTCCGAATTCGTCGATGGCTTGGTGCGCGATGCGGACATCGTGTTCCATTTGGCCGCCCTGATCGGCATCCCCTATTCCTATGCGGCGCCGCGCAGCTATCTGCGCACCAATGTCGAAGGAACGCTGAACATCCTGGAGGCGGCCCGACGGCACGGCACCCGCCGCCTGATCCACACCAGCACCTCCGAGGTTTACGGCTCCGCCATCCGCACCCCAATGGACGAACAGCATCCATGCCGGGGCCAATCCCCCTACTCGGCATCCAAGATCGGTGCGGACCGTTTCGCCGAAAGCTATTTCCGCTCCTTCAACCTGCCTGTGGTGACAATTCGGCCTTTCAATACATTCGGCCCCCGCCAATCGGCGCGCGCCTTCATTCCATCGGTAGCCTCCCAGGCGCTGAGCGATCTCTCATCGGTGCGGGTCGGCTCGCTGGACACGGTCCGCGACATGACCTTCGTCGAAGACACCGCGGCCGGCTTCATCGCCGCAGCGACGGCCGCCGGGGTGGAGGGGGAAGAGATCAATCTCGGCACTGGTACGGGCTACACCATGCGTGAGATCGCCCTGCGCATCCTGGCGCTGTCCGGACGCGGAGAGAACAGCCTCCAAGAGGAAGAGGCGCGCATCCGGCCGGCCGCCAGCGAGGTGAACAAGCTGATCTCGGACAATTCGAAGGCGCGCACCATGCTGGACTGGACCCCACGGTACGATCTGGACCAGGGATTGTCGCTGACCATCGACTTCATCCGTCGCAATTCTGCCCTCTACTCCACTGGACACTATGTGGTTTGAGCATCACAGCCTTCTTGTCAGACAATTAGCGGTACAGTGAGACATCGATGCATGCAGTCATCCTAGCGGGCGGGCGGGGAACGCGGCTGGCTCCCTACACCACGATTCTGCCGAAGCCGCTCATGCCGGTCGGCCAGATGCCCATCCTGGAACTTATTCTCCGGCAACTGCGTTCCCACGGATTCAGCGACGTAACGCTCGCGGTCGGCTATCTGCGCCACCTCATCAGAGCTTATTTCGGTGACGGAGAGCGGCTGGGACTCGACCTCGTTTACAGCGAGGAAACCGAGGCGCTCGGCACAGCCGGACCGCTTGCAAACATTCTGAACACCCTACCGGAAACGTTCCTGGTGATGAACGGCGATGTGCTGAGCGACATCAGCTACATCGATCTTTTCAACTGCCACCAGCGGGTGGGCGCGGCGGCCTCGATCGCCACCTTCGAACGTGAAACCAAAGTCGATTTCGGCGTCCTGCTGACCGATGAAAATGACAGGCTCGTCGAGTATCAGGAGAAGCCCGTCTACCATCATCGCATCAGCATGGGCATCTACATTCTCCAGCGCGAGAAGATCCGTCCGCTGCTGATCTCAGGCCATTATCTGGACATGCCGGATCTCGTGCGCGCCCTTGCGGAGCGGGGTGAGATCGTCCATTGCTACAAGGCCAACGGAATGTGGCTCGACATCGGTCGGCCGGACGATTACGAGTTTGCCCAGACATTGGCCGAGCAATGGACCGTCGACACCGCCGCGCGCTGATGCTGCCCGCCTGCCCCACACTTCTGGGATTTTCCCGTTCCATATCGCTTCGGATGTGACGGATGCGTTTGATCGTAACCGGTGCGCACGGTTTTATCGGGACATGGGCGACGGCGGAACTCCGGCGCCGCGGCCATGGGGTTCTGACGGTTGGCATCAACACTCCGAGCCGTATGCCCCGACCGGAGGCGCGCTATGACGGCATCCTGTCCATAGACCGGCCAGGGGAGGATTTTGCCGTCCTATTGGCGGACTGGCGGCCGGACGGCATCCTTCATCTGGCCGGCACCGTTGATGCCTCCAAACCGGAAAAGTTGTTCGCACTCAATGCCGGCTATGCAGCTATTCTGCTCGAGGCGCTGGCCCGGTCGGAATTTCGCCGGTGCCCGCTCGTCCTGGTCGGCAGCGCGGCCGAGTATGGGCCCTTGCCGAACAGCCTCGTCCCCCTGGATGAGACGGCGCCCACAGAGCCCCGCAGCCTTTACGGCATCAGCAAGCTGGCACAGAGCCGGATCGGGCTTGCCGCCGCCAGATGTGGGCAGCCCGTGGTGGTAGCGCGTCCGTTCAATGTAATTGGCGCCGGAATGCCAAGTATGTTGAGCCTGCCCAGTTTTGCCCAGCGGATCGCGGCGGCGGACACGATGGGACGGCCGCTGCCGGCCGGCAACCTGAACGCGGTTCGCGATTTCATCTCCGTCCAAAGCACGGCCGAGGCCCTGGCGACCCTACTGGAATGCCCGGGCGTCCATGGCCGTGTCGTCAATCTTTGCGGTGGACGGCCCTACCGGATCGGTGACGTGGTCGACCGCATGATCCACCTGAGCGGCAAAGCGGTCAACGCCGACATCTCGAACAGTTGCGACGGCATGACCGACATCGCTTACGGCGATCCAAGTCTCGCCGCCTCGCTGACCGGATGGCGGGCTCCGCCGCTGCGCGACGCCGACCTTCTGGCGGTGATGCGTGAGCACGGATGCCCGCTTGGCAACGGCGAGGAGGATGCCCCGGTGCCGGTGCTGCAGTCCAGCGCCATTCCCTTCCAGCCGACGCCCTGAAACCACGCGAGCCGAAGGCAGCCGAATGTTTCCTTCCGCCATTCACGATCACCATCTCAGCATCGTGGTCTGCGCCAGCCGCGAGGGCAACCTGCTGCACCGCACATTGGCCACCCTGTCCGATGCCATGGCCGATGCGACGCTGGGCGGTTTCCGGTGCGAATTGCTGATCGCCCTGCACAGGGCGGACGAACGGACGGCAGCCCTGGCCCATGACCGCAGAGACACGACAGCCAGGGTGATCGATCTCGGCGCCGTCGACCGGACCGAAGCCCGGAACGCCGCCGTGCAGGCCGCCACCGGTTACTCAATCGCCTGGCTGGATGCGGGCGATGTCTGCTCGAGCGGCTGGCTCCGCGCCGCCGCAGAACGAACGATCCACGACGACCGGGGCATCGTGTGGCATCCCGAGCACTGCGTCCTGCTGGCGGAGAGCTTCGCGGTGACGGCCTGCCGCGACCGTGTGGACGCCAGCCGGGAGCCGGCGACCTATTTCTGGGCGCCGCCCTATCCTTATGCGATGATCGCCCCGCGCGGCCTCCATCTGCAGTTCCCCTTCCGCCCTCATGACTTGGTCAACGGCTATCTTGGGGGCGACTGGCTGTGGATGAGCGAGACCATCCGCGCCGACGTGCCACATCTGACCATTCCACGCAGCATGGTCGCTCTTCTCCCCGACGCGCCTCCGGACCGCATCAATTTCGGGCCGCCGCCGGAGGGAATGCGCCTGGGTCCGGTGCGGCGGGACTGAAGCCGCGTCGCGGAAGCAATGACAACGACGCCGCACGTCTTGCAATGGGCGGCACAGCGGGTGCAACAGGATCGATGATGCGTGTCCCTTCCTTTTTCGGCTTTGGGCATTTGAAGACGGCGTTCCTTGCGAGCAAGGCAGCTCCCTATCTCTACGCCGCCGTCCCCCATGCCGCCTCCTCGGGCACGATGCGGCGTCTGTGGTCGCTGGAACACCGTTACGGCTTGGTAGGAGCGCCGGCGCCGGCGGATTACCGCAGCCTGCAGGACCGGAATGCCGGGATGCAGCCCTGGACCAGCATCGTCGGAGGCGAGCCGCACCGCTTCGTCGAACGATGCGAGGGAGGGGTGCGCTTCGCCTTCGTTCGCAATCCCTATCAGCGCCTGCTGTCCGCTTATCGCGCGCACATCGCAACCGATACCGTCGTCGGCCGCGCCTTCCGCAGGATTGCCGGGCGGGCGGCGACGGAAGAGATCGGATTCGACCTTTTCGTCGCACTGCTGGAAGCCATGCCCGAGCACCAGCGCTTCCCGGCCTTCGCGCCGCAGTCGGACTGGCTGCTCACCGACGACATTCCCTATCACCTGATCGGCGCGCTCGAGCGTTACGACGCCGACTATGCGGCAATCACCGCCCGCATCTCCGCCCCTGACGCGGCGGATCACACGGTGCGCTACGGATTCGATGCGGGTTTCTCCTGCCCGACGCCGACACGGGACGCCATCCTGCGCCTTTATGGCAGGGATTTTTCGGTGTTCGGCTACGATACCGATCCGGCGGCCATCGGCAGGCCGCCCCACGCCTCTGTCGAACGGCACAAAAGCGGCTCACTGTATTTCAAACCCTTCTGGTTCCTGGTAGATAGCCGGATCCAGCTTATGATGGGAAACCGGAGCGTCGCCGTTCTTCAGATCGAGAACGTGATCGAGAATGGCGAAGCCGGCCAAGCCGGACGGATGCCGGCTCTGCGGCTGGACCTGGCGCGGATCCATCTGGAAGCCGGAAGCATTGAGGCGGCGGCGGCGCTGCTGGAGCCGGTTTCCCGCGGCACGGAGCGCAGCAGCCTGCTTGCCGACATCCATCTGCGCCGTCACGCTCCGGAAGACGCATTGGCGGCCCTCAGGGACGGGATGGAACACGGCGTCCAGGACGCGTCCTATCTGCATGAGTTGGGGCGGCTCAGCGTCATGCATCATGATGTCGACCCGGTCCTGCATGCCGGACGCGCCATCGTCGCCACCACGCCACCTGGCAGCACGCGCAACTGGTTGCTCGACGCACTGGTGGACAGCCTCACCCATGCGAACGCCACCAAGTTCGCGCTGGCCGTTCTCGACGAGTTGGAGGGCGTCGAAGACGGCGGTTACGACATCGCCGGTAAATTGGCGGGACTGAACAAGCCGCGCAGCTGGCTGTCGGTCCAGCCCCCCGCTTCCGCAGGCAGCCCGCCCCGCCGGGTGGTCGCAGACGGCGAATTGCGGCGGCTGGCCGAGGAAACCGCGACGGCCATGGAAACTTTGCGCCGCGACCTGCTGCGCAAGGTTCTGGAGACCTATCCCCATCTGTTCGACGCCGACCATTACAGCCGCCGCTGTGCCGACCTCCCGAGAAGCGGCCTGTCGGCGGTCGAGCATTACATCAGGATCGGCAGCCGCCGGCCGGACGGCGAGGCCAACCGCTATTTCAACAACGGCTTCTACACCCATCACATGGCCCGCACCGACATGGGCCACCTGGACCCGCTGGTCCATTACGTCCTGGACGGCGCACCGAACGGCATCGATCCCGGACCGCATTTCGAGAGCGACCGTTTCTTGCGGCAGCGGCCAGACCTGCAGGGAAGCACAGCCAATCCGCTGAACGAATTCCTCGCGCAGGACGCCGACAGCCGAGGCTATTTCGGCGCGCTGCCCGAGCATGTCCTGACCGGCATGAAGGCGCTGTCTCTGTACGACAGAACGCTGTTTCCCCAGGATTGGCTGATCGGCCAGGACACCGCCCCACCCGCTTTCCTCATCGCGGCCAAGCGGCAGGGAGAGGTCTACGGACGCCTCGACCGGGATCTTCCCGACGGCTTCACCCATCTCGTGCTGGTGCCATGGGTCGCCCATCCGGGCGGGGCCGACCGCGTCAGCACCCATGTTCCTGCGTCTGCTCGCCGAAGAGCTGGGTCCGCGAAAGGTGGTCGCCATCGGCACGGACCGTCCGGGCCAGGACGGTTTCCCGCTGCCTGCCGGTGTGACGATCCTCTCGCTCATGGATTATGACGCCACGCTCACGGTGACCGAGCGCGTTGAGATCATCGAGCGCCTGATCGTGGAGCGGCGGCCGAAGGTCACCTTCGTCCAGAATTCGGATGTTGCCTGGACGCTGCTGGCGGAACGCGCCGAGCGCCTGCGTTCCGTAACCGCGCTGTATGCCTTCCTGTTCGGAGCGGGCTTCAGCGAGGATGCCGGACCGGTCGGCTTCCACAACCGGCTCGGAAAATGCCTGGACGCCATGACCGCGCTGATCACCGACAACACGCGCTTTCCCGGCCTGCTGCCGAGACTGCTGCCGATGCTGCCGGCGGACGCGGCCAAAATCCACACGATCTTTACCCCCCGCTCCACCGACCTCGACCTGCACGCCCCCAACCCGAGAAGACGGCTCCGGCGGGCTCTGTGGATGAGCCGCTTCTCCAGCGAAAAGCGCATGGACGTTCTCGGACGGATCGCCGCCGCAACGCCGGACCGCGAATACGCGGTCTATGGTGCGCAGAACCCATTTCTGCCGCCAGTCGACATCGACTTCCTGCGGGAGCTTCCGAATGTCACGGTCCATGGATATTTCCGTGACCTGACGGCCGTCGCGTTCCAGAACTGCGACGCCTTCGTCTACACCTCCGATGCCGACGGTCTACCGCTTGCGCTGATCGAGGCGACAGCCATGGGATTGCCGATCATCGCCCCGGACGTCGGCGGGATCTCGGACATGATCACATCCGATACCGGCTGGCTTGTCTCGGGCCCAGACGCCGTCGACGAATATGTGGCCGCCCTGCGCGAGATCGAAGCCAAGCCCGATCTGGTGCGCCTGAAAGTCTCGAGGGCACAGGATCTGCTGATGACGCGCCACAGCTGGTCCGCCTTCAGGGACGCCTACCGGCGTGTCCCCGGATTGCTTCCCTCACAGCACATGCCCGCCCAGAGCACCATGTCCCCCAGGATCACAGCCGTCAGTCTGGGCGAGGATTGCCAGAGCACCTTCCAGATCAGGCGCTATCTGAAGGAACATGTTCCCGTTCCAAGTGGCTGGATCGATACCGCGTCGGAGAGCGCACCCCAGGGCTTCATTCCCTTTCCGCTGGATTGGCTGATAACCCCCCTGCAGTCCCTGCTGCAGGCGATCGACAGCGATTTCAGCGGCTTCCTGCTTCGCGACAATCTCGAATTCGTGGACGCTGAACCGGCACCCTATATTCTCGACAAAGGATACGGGACCATTTTCTATCATTTTTTTGATAGAAATGAGAACTTCCTGAAAGATTATGAAATAGTTTCCGCGAAGTTCGAAAAATCTCTAAAGAACTGGCGGGAAACCCTGCACAGTGGAAAGAAAATCGTCTTTGTCCGGCAAACCCGCTACTCCGGCCACGGCGCCAGGGAGATCGCATCCACCATCGAACGCGCATTTCCCGGTTTGACCTTCGTACTGCTCGTCGCCTCGGAACTGATCGATGAGAACAGCGTGGAAGGCAACATCGTGTACCGCAGCATACCGCTGAATTCCTGGTAACTGGCAGGGGTACAATGGTTTGTGGGATGAGGCTCTCGATTTCTGCTGGCATCTTCTGGGGGAAAACGGATCGCGGGTCACTGCCGCAGCCTGACGCAGGAAAAGGCTCTGTTGCAAAGTTGACAGGCCGGCGGCGGAATGGCTGGATGTTAAATAGAACCAAGCGGTGTCGGACTTGAAGGGACATCACCCCGAAGGTGAGATCATGCTCTGCGCGGCGCGCTGGTACCGGCGATATGGCATCGGCTGCCACGATCTCGCGCAGAGGCCGACCACCGCGAGCTGAAGCAGTTGATCCGCCCGGCACGGGGCCTCATCAAGACCCTGAAAACGGCCACTGCGACGATCAAGGGATTTTGCGGTGATGCGGGCCCTCAGCAAAGGCCAAGAAGCGTCCAGCGTCACATTCACCCATGACATGAAAGGCGAAGCGCGCCTTGTCGGACGCGCCTTCAACGTCGGCCTCTGCATGCTGGCCGAAGTCGTGCAGTTCATCGGCCCGCAGTTCGAACTCTAGGCCGTTAGCATCGGCAGGGATGCCGGTGACCATCATCTCTCGCCTACAGTGGGATTTTTGACAGAGCCTCCTATGGCACGTCCTTGTCGATTTCACGCATAACCTCAATGGCACGAGGTTCGCCGGCATCGACAGCCTTGCTCAACAGTTCGCGGGCGCGACCCGGATTGCATGGAGAGCCCCAAATTCCTGCGTGCAACTCGCCCAATGCGGTGACCGCTGCGATCTCGCCTGCCTCCGCTCCCGCCGTCAACCAACGTTCAGCTTCGGCGAAATCCTGCTCGACACCCAACCCCTGCATGAGGAAGCGGCCAAGATTGATCTGCGCGCCCACGACCCCCTGCTCCGCAGCCATGCGGGCCCAGCGGACCGCTTCGCCATAATCCTGCTCCACCCCTGCGTCGCCGGTGGCGTAGATGGCGCTCAACCAGAGTTGGGACGCGGCGTTGCCAGCCGTCGCGGCGTCGCGGTGAGCCGCCACCGCCGCCGCGAAATCGACCTTGCCGCCATAGCCGGCCAAGTGGAGCTGTCCGATGTTGTGCAGGGCATGGTCGTCCCCCTGGTCGGCCGCCTTTGTGAACCATTCCATGGCGCGTTCTAAGGAGGATTCACCGCCGATCCCCTCGGCGTAAAAACGCCCGATCGTCAGTTGGGCTTGCCGGTCCCCCTGTTGTGCGGCCCGCTCCATCCAAACCCGGCTCTCCTGCGGGTCGACCGGCAGCCCCCGGCCCGAGAGATAGAGCTGTCCCAGGATGTTCTGGGCGTTGCGATGTCCGGCTTCCGCCGCCGCGCGATACCAATTCGCCGCTTCGTACAGGTTGGGTTCGAATTCCTCCGTCCCCTGCGTGTGCAAGTCTCCGAGAAGGGTCATGGCTTCGCCGTCGCCTTGCAGCGCGGCGCGGCGTAGCCAAGTCTCGCCATTCTGGATGTGCTTCACCACGGACAGGCCGTGCAATAGCAGCAATCCAAAATGTCGCTGGGCGGCGGCACTGCCGAGCAGCGCTCCCTTCTCGTAGCAGGCCGCGGCTTCGGCGAGCGAGGCTTCCCGACCAAACCCATGTGCCCACAGCTGGCCAAGATAAAACCAAGCGGTGGCAACGTCCTGCCGGGCCGCGCGTTCGAACCAGTCGAAGGCTTGCCCGTAATCCGCCATTCCCAGGTAGCCGCCGGCCAGCAGCGTCCCAAGCCCAAGCTGACCTTGAGGATTGCCGGCTTCCGCAGCTTTGCGGTACCAGCGTTCCGCTTCGAGGTAATCGATTCTCTCGCCAAAGGCATAGTGGCTGCCGGCCAGCGCCTGGGCGGTGGGAAGTCCCTGTTCGGCAGCGGCGAGTGCCCAGCGGAGCGAGGCTTCCGGATCCGCCTTGACCTCCAGACCGGCAGGGAACAGGGCAAGCATGGCGGGATCCCGGTCACTCATGCCGGGAGGGCGGATGCAACCGTTGGCGTGGATGATCGCCAGCCTTTCCTGAGCCTGCGCATGCCCGCTTCCAGCGGCCCTGCTGTACCAGCTCAGGGCGTCGATCGCGCTACCCACCACGCCCTTGCCCTGTTCGTAAAGCAGACCTATGCGATACTGCGCCTCCGCGTTTCCTTCTTTTGCCGCGGCGAGCCAGCAGGTCAGGGCACCCTTCACGTCGCCCTTCTCGTACCGTTTGAGTCCGCTTGCGACTTGGCGCGCCAGTGCGCCCGACCGCAGAAGGCCGACAGTTCCCTTGGCGATTTCCAGGACGCCCTTCATCGAACGGTCTCGCTCCATGATCCCTTCCCGGTCACGGCTCACGCATTCCTTCGGAGATGCTGACGATGGCCTTTTCGACGAGGTAGGACAGGATGGTGCGCGAGCCGACCACGATGTCGGTGGTAAGGGGCATACCAGGGACAAGGCGGAAATCGGACGGCACATTGTGCAGTTTGATGTCCGTCAATTCGATGCGGGCCCGGTAGAACGGCTTGCCCGATCCCACCCCGTCGCGCCGGGTAAAGGAATCCTCGCTGATGGTGCGGACGATCCCCCGGCCCATGCCATGTTCGACGTATTTGTAGGCGTCGAACTTGAGCTGCACGATGTCGCCCGCCTTGACGAAGCCCTGGTCGGCGGCATCGATCTCCGCCTCGACCTCCAAGGCGGTGTTCAGCGGGACGAGCGTCATGATCTTTTCGGCCGTCTGAATGACCGAGCCGACGGAAAGCGGCGCAACATCCAGCACGACGGCATCCTCGACGGCCCGCATCTCCACCAGATCGTGACGCTTGACCGCCTTGGCGTACTCCTCGCTAACGCGGTCGTGCTCGACACGCTTCGCGACAAGCTCCTGCATGATGCGCGAGCGCCACTGCTGGACATATACCTCCTGCTCCGACTGCAGCGCCTCCAGTTCGTGCCTGGCGGACTGGATGGCGCTCTCGCTGGCTGCCATGTTGCGGGAGGCCTCGACCCGAGCGTCACTGGCGAGGAGCGAGTTCAGGCGGCTGCCGGTCTTATTCTCCTCCAGGGTGCGCCGCATGCTTTCGATGTCGCTGATAAGGCGCAGGCGCGTTTTGTAATGGTCGGCGTCATCGCGGCTGCGGGCGAGGGTCGCACGCGCGGCATCCTGTTTCTGGCTGAAATTCACCATGCTGGACGCGTATTCGGTCTTTCGAGCCTTCCAGATCGCGGCCTGGAGCATGCTGTCCGCGTCGCCCGGTCGCTCCACGTAGGTCTTGCCGTCCAGTTCCATCTGGAGCCGCTCGATCTCCGCAGCAAGACTGTCGCGCTGGCGTTCGAAGCGCGCCACATCGGCGGCGGAGAAGGTTGGATCGAGCGACGCCAGCATGTCCCCCTTCCTCACGATCTGCCCTTCGCGCACCAGCGTGCTGCGAACGATGGAGGTTTCCAGTGGCTGGATGACAATCGTCGGGCTTTGCGAGACGACTTGGCCACGCGCGCTGACCACCCGTTCCAGTCGGGCAACGCTGGCAAGTCCCACGGCGACGATGACGAGGGTGGCCAGCAGCCACACGGTCAGACGGGCGGCCAGCGGATCGGCGGCACCGGTCAGCTCCGCGGTTTCCGACTGAAAGTCGTTGATCGTCTGTTCGGAATGGGACTTAGCCATTGATCGCCGTCACGGAATGATTTGCCACATGCATCGAGGGATCGGCGGCCAGATGCCGGTTCTGCTGGAACCAGAGATGGCGGTAGATGTCGCAACGGCCCATCAGTTCCTGGTGCGCGCCGCTGTCGTAGAGGCGACCACGTTCGAGAACGACGATCTTGTCGCAGTCGACCAGCGACGCGAGACGATGCGAAATGACGATGACCGTACGTCCGCGTGCGATCCGCTTGAGGTTGTTGTTGATGATCGCTTCGCTGTCGGGGTCGAGCGCGCTGGTTGCCTCGTCGAAGATCAGGACCGACGGCTTGCCGAGCAGAGCCCGCGCGATGGCGATGCGCTGGCGCTGACCGCCGGACAGGTTCGTCCCGCCTTCCTCGATGGGCGTCTCGTAGCCTTGGGGAAGACGGTCGATGAACTCCTCCGCCCCGCTCAGTCTGGCGGCTTCCGTGACCTCCTCGAAGGAAGCGTTCGGCCGGGTCACCAGAATGTTCTCCCTGATCGTCCCGCGGAACAGGAAATTGTCCTGAAGCACGACGCCGAGGTTCGAGCGGAGATGATGCAGGTCGAACTGGCGCAGATCGATACCGTTGATCTTGATCAGCCCTTCGTAGGACTGATGTAGACCCTGGAGAAGGCGGGTGACGGTGGTCTTGCCCGAGCCGCTCCGCCCCATGATGCCAACCAGCGTGCCAGCTTCGATGTCCAGCGAAATGCCGTCGAGCGCGAAGGTCACCGCTCCCGGATAGCGGAAGCGGACGTCGGACAGGCTGAGCGTCCCGTTGATGACCGGGCGCACCCCGTTCTTCACGGACTGCTCCGGCGGAATGTTGACGACCGATGCCACCTGGGCGATCGCCGAACGGATTTCCTCGGTGTGCTGGATCATGGCGGAAATCTGGACGAGGGGCGCGGTGGCGCGGCCCGACAGCATGGTAAAGGCGATCAGCGTGCCGGCGAACATCTCCACCTGCTGGGTAATCGCCATATAGGAACCCGTCATCAGAACGCCGGCATAGATCAGCTTCTCCAGCGGCTGGAGAATGGTCTGCGGCTGGTTGCCGAAAAGCATGAAAGCCGTCTTTGCACGCACGGCCTCGGCGACGCGGACATCCCATCCCATCTGCTTGCGGTTTTCCAGCGCCAGCGACTTCACGGTCCGCATTCCGTGAAGCACCTCGATCATGAAACTGCCCTTCTCCACCTCGGCCGCGATCACGCGCTGCTGGAGGCGCCCGAGCGGGCGCATGTAGGCGAGCACGATCACACACATCACAAGCCCGATACCAAGCACCATGAAAGTCAGGGTGCTGTTCAGCAGGAACATTGCCGGTATGATCGCCAGCAGAGTTAGCATGTCCAGCATCATCCCGAACATCTGTTCGGTGAGGAACTGGCGCACCCGCCAGATCTCGTTCAGCTTGTAGCTGATCGTTCCGGCAGGCGTCTGCTCGAAGAAGTCCAGCGGCAGCCGGACCATGCGGTTGAATATGTAGGTGTTGATCCGCGCATCCACCCGTGCCGTGCCCGTCACCACCAGATAGCGGCGCAGATAGCCGAAGACCGTGTCGAACAGGATGACGAAGAGAACCCCGACGACCAGCACATAGAGGGTCGAGAGCCGCTGGTAAACCAAGACCCGGTCAACGATGATCAGGTAGGTGAAGGGCGGAACGATCGCGAACAGGCTCATGATGAGGGCGGCGATGCCGACATCGCGGAAGATCCGCCGTTCGCGGGCGACCTGCTGGAGAAGCCAGGGGAAGCCGAACGGCTTTTCGTCGATGCTCGGCTTATGGCGGCGCTTGATGAAGATGGCCTGCCCGTCCCAGGCGGCGGCCAACCGGATCTCGTCGATGGCCAGACAGGATTCGTCGGACTGGTTGGCAGGACGCAGCAGGGCGACGTCGGCTTGGCCCTTTTCTCCCGGCCGATAGCCGACCAGCACCATGGCCGCGCCGTTGCGCAATTGCAGGATGATCGGGAGCGATTGGCCAAGTTGCGAAAGTTGCCGCCAGGACAATCGCGTGGAACGCGCCACCAAGCCGTTCTCATCCGCAATCTTCATGAGTGTGCGTATCGGAGTTTCCCGGCCATCGAGCCCATAGTCTCGGATGATCTGATCGACTGCAATATGCACGCCGTGTGACTGCGCAACCTTTTGCAATGCAGACAACGTCGAACACTGTCCGTCGCTTTCTGCTTTTCCGGACAATGTCTCATTTGATGTTTGGTCAAGCATCAGGTACGCCATCATGAAACGTGTTCGGCGGCGATCCTACCGGAGACCCATGAGAGGTGGCAAGCTGGTCGCGTCCCAACGGATGTACGGTCCGGCAGAAGTCACCTTTTGGTGATTTTTGTTTCATCCCGTTTCTGCAACATAAAAGCCCTATGGTTGATACTGGTGACGCGCTGGGAGCTGACGTTTCATTGCAGAGAATCTACTTGACCGTGACTATGGGATTTGGCCGAAATTTCTTCATGATGCGACTCGCTGGGAATTGTATCGAGACGCCTGCGGACGCTGCCAGCGGCTTTCGACATCGACGAAACTCTGCCTTTCGATTTCGACCGTTGCCGAGACGCAACTTGACGATGATTTTCTTCAGGAGGCGCGCTCGAAAATTGGCTGGTCTGGCTTTCACCGGTACGCTATCCAATCGGCCCAAGCTGCCAAAAGGCTTCAGCCGCGGCTTTTCGCGATTTCGCATCCTGCCGATCCACCCCGCCGCCCCCTGCCACCGGACTGGTCATGACGAAAATTCTGGCACTCGACGGTTCGGAATCCATCCATGGGCGCGGTTTCCTCGTCGTTTCCAGTCTTTACTGGTGTGTCGAGGCCCTTGAGGGCATTGATGTCCGCATTCTGGACGTCACCAGTCGTGACGTGCAGTTGGCTTTGGACGTGTTCCAATGGGATACGGGCGTCAGGTTGACTGTGCGGCCCGATGCCGAAGGACTGGAGGACGCCGCGCTCTATGGCGGAATAGCTTTCCGGTCGGCGGCGCATCTCCGGCTGTCAGAAGCGGCAAGGCACGATGTGCCGACGCTGGTCGCCATCCAGTTCCCGGCTCCGGAATGGATGAGCGCGCCGATTCTTGCTTTGGGCAACGCCGCCTTCGATCCGAAGCTTTTCGGTGAACGGCTCCGCGATGCCGTCCGCTCCTGGGGATAGAATGCCTGCCAATCCGACAAATCGCGCAAAGACGGCGCAGCCGGTGGTCCTGGTCGTGGGCATGATCAACAGCGTCCACACGGCGCGCTGGCTCGACATGGTCCGTGGACGTGGCATGAGGTTCGTCCTGCTCCCCGTCATCGACGCCGCACCCTGCCGCGAGCTTGTCGGCCTGCCCGAGGTGCGGAGCCGGAGCGAACTGGACGCGCTGCCGGAGAATCAGGTCGCTGTGTTCCCGCTCGCGGCTGTAGAGCCGGCCAGGGTGGCCGGTCTGGACGCCTATCTGGGCTATTCGCCCTGGCTGCCGAGTTTCCTGGACAGCGGCGAGTTGCTCGCTAGGCCGGCCCATGTGGCTCAGGCCATCGCCTCCCTGCGGCCCAGCATCGTCCACGCGCTGGAAACTCAATTCGCCGGCTATCTCTGCATGGAGGTCAAGCGCTTCCTGGGTGCTGCCATGCCAACCTGGATGCTCTCCAGTTGGGGAAGCGATTTCTACCTCTATCGCAAGGTACCCGACCAGATCGACCGGCTTCGCGAAATTGCCGGATCGGTGGATGCATACATGGCGGACGGCGAGCGCGATGTGACCCTGTTCCGGGAGTTCGGATTCAAGGGCATGACATTTCCGGCGATGCCGGCGTCGGGCGGGGTGAACATTGACGCACTGCCCAGGCTTGAAAACCTGGCCCCCCCGTCTCAGCGTCGGGAAATCATGGTCAAGGGCCTGCATGGCTGGTCCGGTCGCGCGCTGAACATCCTCAATGCGATTCACCTTGCGGCGCCGGAATTGCGGGGATTTTCAATCAGCCTGTTGAATGCGCCTGCGGTGGTGGCCGAGACCGCGCGGACGCTCGGCGAATGGGACGATCTCCGGATCGCGTGTCTTCCCTCGCTCCCGACCTACCGCGACGTGATAATGCGGATGGGCCGTGCACGCACGATCATCGGGTTGGGAATTTCCGACGGCACCCCCACCGTCATGCTGGAGGCAATGAGTGTCGGGGCCTTTCCCATTCAGAGCGACACGTCGGCGGCGACGGAGTGGCTTGTCTCCGGGGAAACCGGCTTCATCGTCTCGCCCCATGACATCGCCGGGCTGGCGGAACGCATCGTCCGTGCCGCGACCGACGACGCCCTGGTGGACGGCTGCGTCGAACGGAACCGCCGGCTCGTCGAGGAGCGTTGGAACCAGGAGACGAATGCGGTCCTCGCCGCGAATGCCTACCGTGCGGTGTTGGTCGCCTTCTGCGATCGGACCGTGACCGGCTCGCATGACGACATGGGAGGCTTTCCATGAAACGGCACGGCATCGCAATGATGGTGTTGGGCAACGGCGATGCAGCCGCCGCGGCATCAACCATCCAGAGCCTGTTGTTGCAGCGGAGGGTGGACATCGAGTCCGTTCTGCTGCTGGCCATGGCGGGCGAGAAGGCGAGACCGGCCAGCCTGCCGGACGGCTTCGGCGACAGCGTCCACTGGGTCGCGGCGGAGGATCGCGAGCCGGCGGGCCGGACCATGGCGCGGGCGTTGGCGCTGACGGACTGCCGCTGGGTCGGCTGGCTGCAGGCGGGCGACAGTCTCGACCCGCTGGCGCTGTTTTACCTTCTCGAGGCGCAGGCCCAGCAGGCTTCCCCGGCGCTGAGCCTATGCGCCCAGGTGCCGGATGATGGCGATGCGGCCGACAGCGGCGGTTCCGATGCCGACGTGCAGTCACTCCTTGGACGCATTCTGGGAGGCCGGGCGCAGTCGGGAGGTCTCTTGGTTCCACACGCAGAAATCCAGTTGGCCGGTGGATTCCGGTCCGATTGCCTTCTGCCGGAGGTTGACATGCTGGCGCGGCTGTCGCGGCGGCTGACGGTCCGCCATGTGCCCGCAGCCGGATACCGCCCCGTCCCTCCCTCCGTCCCCCCCGCGGCGGAGCCGCGTTTGTGGCGGGAGGACCGCGAAAGGATTGCCGCCGCATGGCTCGCACAATCCGATGACAAGGCCCCGCGCTCTGAGCGCGCAGCGCTGATCGAGCTTCAGCGCAGCTTCCAGCCGTCGCCGTCGCCGGATCTGTCGGCGCTGCTCGCATGGCGGATGAGCCGTCTGATCGAACCGGGGGAACTGACCGTCGCCATCCTCGGGCCGTCTGACATTGCTGCGTCGGAACTTGGGGTGCCGGGCGCGCGGATGATCCGCGGAGTGGCATCGACGGTCGATCTGATGGCCGGCTTGGCCTCCTGCGACTCTCCATATGTCGTTGCGGTCGAATCGGGCGCCCCCCCGGCGGTTCCCACCCTTGCCGGCCAACTGCTCCAGCAAATGGCGCTGCGCAGCGTCGCCTGCTTCCCGCCTGCGTCACTGAACCATCTGACTGCCTCGACCTCCCTCGTCGTTGGCACACTGTTCCGCCGCGACGCCCTCACCCGTGACGTTCTCGGGCATTTGCAGCGGGGCGAAGGTGCCTTCTGGTATGCGTTGCAGCGCAGAGGCGTTCTGACTGTCGGTCCATGTCAGTCCGCGGCCGAGCGGGCAGGAGATGGCTTGACACCGAGAGGCCTGCTGCGGGAGGCCAAGACACTCGTCGATGAGGATTGGTACGCGCAGGAGTATCCCGACCGATTGCGCTCCGATATCGATCCGGCAGCACATTATCTCAGCTTCGGATGGAAGGAGGGGCTTAACCCTAACCCATGGTTCCTGACAGCCTGGTACTCTGCGGCCAACCAATTGGAAGGTGGGGACCGCTGCCCGCTTCTGCATTTCATCGAGAACGGAGCCGGAGAGGGGCGACAGCCTCACCCTCACTTCGATCTGGTCTGGTACGCAAGCCGGTATCTGGCTTCGAAGCCAGACCATCGAGCCCTGCGGCATTTCCTGGACATCGGCCGTTACAGTGGCGCTGCTCCGGAGCCGTTGATGAACGACCCATGGGTACGGCGTACGATTTCAGCGCTTGCCGAACCTCCGCCGCAGCGCGGAGGAATTTGGCCGCCTGCGCGAAGCGCGAATCAGACAGGTTGCTGAAACTGCCAAGATGCTGGTGGATCGGGATTGGTACCTTGCCCAGTATCCGGATGTGGTCCAGGCGGGAGTGGATCCCTTCTGGCACTACTTGTCCCATGGCTGGAAGGAGAACCGCTCGCCTGGTCCCTGGTTCTCTGCTCACTGGTATCGCGACACCGCCATGGGTGGTCAGCTTCGGGACGTTTCGCCGTTAGAGCATTTCATCGTCGACGGAGCCACTGCCGGACTTCGCCCGACGCCCGAATTCGATACCGTTTGGTATTCGCAACGGTATCTCGGTCTGCGCCACCCCAGCGCCGAGGCCTTACGCCATTTCGTGACATCCGGTCTGGCCGAAGGGCTGGTCCCCGACCCGGCTCTCGACGGGGCGGGGTTGCGCTCGGTGCTTCGGGAAACACCGGCAAGCGAGCGCGCGGCGCTGATCCGGCGGCTGTGGGCGTTGCATAACTCCGGCAGGAGCCATGCACCCGTTACTGGTATCGATATGGTCGAGGACTGGGCGTTGCTTCTGCTGCGCCGCAAGCCGCCTGCCACCCAAGCTGTGCTGCTGCTTGCTCCGGACGCCAGTGATGCGGTGGCGCGTGCACGCGATGCGGCGCGGGCGCTCCCGTTGCATGAGACGGCACTGTTCATGGTGATGCGTGCCGCCGACCGGATCGAGTTTCGCGACCGGATGGAGGAAAATGCCGTTTCAGTGACGATGACACTGGACGACGCATTCCACCTCGTGCGCGCCATGAATTGTACGCGCGTCGCCGCCATCGATCCCGGCCTGCTCGCGGGTCCAGCCGGTGCCGCTCTCGTCTCCGCCCGCCTGACGCCCGTCATCAACGAAAACGGCGCCTGATGGCCCGTCCCTGCTCCCGGACCCTGCCACGATGAACGCCGAACCTCTCGTCTCGATCATCATTCCCGTCTACAACGGCGCCCGCTTCCTGGGCGAAGCGATCGACAGTGCGTTGGCGCAGACCTACGGCAACATCGAGATCATCGTTGTTGACGATGGGTCTGACGATAAGGGGGCGACGCGCGCCGTCGCTATGGGGTATGGGACGCGGATACGCTACGTCCAGAAACCCAACGGGGGCGTGTCGACCGCGCTGAACCTCGGCATCGCATTGATGCGGGGGTCTTTTTTCAGCTGGCTCAGCCATGACGACATCTATCTGCCGGACCGGATCGCATCGCAGATCGCCGTCTGGCGCCGCTTCGGCCGGCCCTGCGTGGTGGTAAGCGACTGGACCCTTATGGAGGAGAACGGCACGCCCCGTCCCGATGTTCTGCCCGACCTCTCGCATCTCGACATGACGGCGCGCCCCTTCGAGGCCTTCTTCCACGGCGCCTTCAACGGCTGCGCCATGCTGATCCCCCGTTCGGTGCTGTCGGATAACAGTTTCGATCCCGGCTTGCCGCGGACCCAGGATAATTTCCTGTGGTTCAAGTTGCTCGGTGTCATTCCATTTGTCCGTTGCAAGGGAATCGGCGTCAGCAACCGGATGCATCCGGGGCAGGGGTCGCGGGACGATGTGATGCTGGACGAGGCGGGGATGTGCTTCGTCCACGCGCTGGACAGGCTGACTCAGGAGACAGTGTTCGCCTATGGCGGTTCTGAGCCTGCCTATTTCTGGAAGTCGATGGAAACGTTGCCCGATTATCCCGGCATCTTTCCCTATGTTCGGCACCGGGTCGACGGGGCGCTGCAACGGCACCCCTTCACTCTCGCATTGATCTGTGCCGCTCCGGCCTCGGACCTTGCCCGGCAATTGGCTCGGTTGGATGCCCGACGGATCCGGCCGCAGCAGGTTCTGGTTATCGACCTTGGCATCACAGGTGAGCGCGGGCTGGTCGAACGGATGCTCGCGCCGTGGTCCGACTCCACCGTCGCGGCACCGGTCTCTCCGACACTCTCCGGATTTCTGGAAACCATCGCGTCCTTAGCCTGCAACGGGATCGTCATAACCGCCACAGCCGTTCCTGAAGAGGATCAGATCGCCGAGGCTCTGAAGGCCCTTCTGTGCACCGACGCCAGGGTGGCTCGTCCTCGGGAGCGGAAGCTTGCGGCTTTGTCCATCGACCGCCACGCATTCCGGCGCGATGCCGACGGATCGCTGGCCGGACTTGTCGAGATGGTCGGTTCCGTCCCCGTGAAAACCGGATTGGTTGAGTACCCGTTACAGGAACCGGAAAGAAGCCCGCCTCCCCGTCGCGCACTTCTGCCTCCGCATGGCTGGGATTTTACGTGGGAAGGCGACCAACTCTCCTTGCTCGACAAATGGCGGGACCGGATGGCTGCGGACCGACCCGCCATCCTGCTGATCACACGCATGGACAGCACCGTCGCCCTCTCGTACCTGATGCGGTGGATCGAGTCGGCCGGACGTGACCCGAACAAGCTGGTGGCCGTGATCGAAAGCGGGGATGCGCCAGCGCTATCGCTGTTCCCGGCGGCTGACAAAGGGGTTTTGCGCCTGCGTTTTCCGCTTCCGGACTCATTCGCCGGCTTGCAGCAGGCCCTGCTTCGCGTCGGCGTGTCCGTCATCCAGGCTCATGACGTGCGGGGCGTTGAAGCCCTTGTGCCCATCCTCGCAGGGCAATTACGCGTTTCTTTCGACATGGTGGTGGCCGACCATTCGATGGTTCCGGTCGACGAAGCAATCCATCGATCACGGCGTATCTTGACCCCCTCGCCGGCTCTGGCCACCCTGCTGCGCGGCCGCTTCCCAGGAACCCCGGTCCAGTGCGAGCCGCTTACCCAGCGCTATCCCCTGGAACACAGGAGCGTACAGCCTTTCGTTCATAGAGCCGGGGACCCCCTGCGAGTGCTCCTGATCGGCGATGCGGGCCAAGCGGAATGGAGCGGGGTGATTGCCGAGGTGGTGGACATCGTCAACCGGCGCAGCCTGCCTATCGAGTTTCATGCGCTGGGCGATATCGCCGGCTTATCTGGCAGCGGTCCGCTTCATTGCCATCCAGCCGTGGATGGCGGCGGGGCCTGGAGCGCGATTGGAGGCATCGCACCCCATCTGGCATGGCTCCCCTACCGAGAACAGAGGGATTGGCTGTGGGAGTTGGACATTGCCATGTGGTGCATGCTGCCGGTCTGTGGGTCGGCCATCGACGCCATGGTGGAGCGCTGTACGGGGCGACGGGACACGTGGCTTTATGCGCCCGATGCATCCGCAGAATTCTGGGTCACTGTTCTGCTGCGCCGGCACGCGGAACGGTGATATGAGGCGCTCCGTTGCAAAGTTTGCCAGGCACCGTCAAGTTCGAGTTGGCAAGGTGGCCGGGGTGACGGTACAGGGCGGGGATGACGACGCGCCCCGATCCGATGTACGCCGGCTACCGCTTCCCTGCCGAGGTAATCAGCTTTGCGGTGTACCTGTACTTCCGCTTTCCGCTGAGTCTGCGCATGGTGGAGGAGTTGCTGGCCTTGCGCGGGATCACGGTCAGCCATGAATCCGTGCGCCAGTGGGGCCTGAAAATCGGCCGAACGATTGCCAGCCGCATCCGGCAACGGCGCCTCGCCCGCGGTGACAAGTGGCATTTGGATGAGGTCGTCATCAGCATCGCCGGCAAGAAGCATTACCTGTGGCGGGCCGTCGACCAGGACGGCTTCGTGCTCGACGCGCTCGTCCAGAGCCGGCGCGACACCAAGGCGGCCAAGCGTCTGCTGCGCAAGCTGCTCAAGAAGCAGGGCCGCGCTCCCCGTGTCATAGTGACCGACAAGCTGAAGTCCTACGCCGCCGCCAAGAGGGACCTGAAGCTGCGCTGCGAGCACCGCCAGCACAAGGGCCTTAACAATCGTGCCGAGAACAGTCATCAGCCGACCCGACGACGCGAGCGGCAGATGAAGCGCTTCAAATCACCATGGCAGGTGCAGCGCTTTCTGTCCATCCACGACCCGATCAACAACCTCGTCCATCTCCGCCGCGATCATCGCTCAGCCTCCGAGTACCGCGCCGCCCGAATTTACGCGTTCGCCGCCTGGGCTGAGGTGTCCGGCGCGCCGCTGGCCGCGTAATCGTCCCGCCCAACGCACATTCCTGGTCAAACCGCGCCCCGCCCTCATCACCAGCGCCAACAACTTGACGGTGCCGCCCCGTCATCCACCCGGTCTCGGCAATCAACTGGATGTGGCAGTCGCGTTGGGTGGGCGCGGTTTCAGCCATGTTGCTGAGCACGGCATCGCGGTGCGGCGGCGCCACCACCGCGGCCTCAAGATGGCGTTCGTGGACCGCCGCATAGACCCCGCTTCGGTCATAGCCGCCGTTGTCGGTTACCGAGGCCATGGGCTCGGCGACGTGATCGAGCAAGTGGGGGCGCCGCTGCCTGCTCCCGGGCTGCCGTTATGAGGCTTGATGCAATCGGCATAGCTTCAGCCGAAAAGGTCCCAGATCCCCACCGTCAGGAACGGGAAGGCGCACACTGCCGCCAGGACCACCAGCACGGCCGCGACGAACACGCCGACCTCGCGGAACACGGCATAGGGCTGGACCTTGGCGATCTGCGCCGAGATGAAGACCAGGATACCGACCGGCGGGGTCACGCCGCCGAGCTGGAGGTTGATGATCATGATGAGGCCGAGCTGGATCGGATCGATGCCCGCCTGGGTCATCAGCGGCAGGAACAGCGGTGCCGCGATCAGCATGGCCGGCGTCAGGTCCAGGAACATGCCCGCCACGAACAGCGTGATGTTCATGATCAGCAGCAGGCCGAACTGCCCTTGCGCGGTCTCCCGCGCCCAGCCGATCAACTCCTGCGGCACACCCTCGGCGATCAGGATCCAGGCGAAGGGAACCGATGTCGCGATCAGGAAGCCGATCAGTGCGGAGTCCGTCGCGCAGTCGATGATGGCCCGGTAGAAGCTGCGCCAACCATAGGCACGATAGACGAATTTTCCCAGGATGAAGGCCCAGACCAGAGCCATGACGCCGGCTTCGGTCGCGGTGGTGATGCCCAGGCGGATGCAGCCCAGGATCAGCACGGCAATGGCCAGGGTCGGGGCTGCCTGCAGGAAGCTGCTCCAGACCACGCTGGCGGGCGCCCGTTTCTTGCCTCCCTCATAGCCGCGGCGGACGGCAAGGATGTAGACGACCACCATCAGGGCAATGGCAACCAGCAGGCCGGGAACGATGCCGGCGGCGAACAGGCGGGAAATCGACACATTGGAGACAGAGGCATACACCAGCATGGCGATGGCCGGCGGAATGATGTTCGGCAGGATCGACGAGACAGCCGTGATCGCGCAGGAGAAGGCCGGCGAATAGCCGCGCTTGATCATCTCCGGCACCGCGACCTTGGTGGTGCTGGCCGCGTCGGCTCCGGAAGACCCGGAAATGCCGCCGATCAGCACGCTGTTGACCACCACGACCTGGGCCAGACCGCCCCGGAAATGGCCGAACAGCGATTCGGCGAAATCGATCAGCCGCTCCGACAGGCGTCCGAGATTCAGAAGATAGCCGGAGGTCAGGAAGAACGGGATCGCCAGCAGGATGAACTTGGTCGACCCGGCGATCATGTTCTGCAGGATCGCCGGAGCCGGCAGCAGATCGGCGCTCCAGGTCGTGATGAACACGCCCAGCATCATGCAGAAGGCGATTGGCACACCGATCAGCATGGTGAGGAAGAACACCAGCGTCATCAGCAGGCTGGGCGACACATCCTGGAACGGCGACAGCGCCGTATCCTGCACGACCAGATACATGGCGCCGGCCAGCAGGACCGACCCGGCCCGCCGCAGCAGCCCGGCCATCGTCGTCTCGCCCAGCAGGAGGAACAGCAGCCCGATGCCGCCGGCCGCCGGCACGACACCATAGCGCAGGGCATTCGGCCATTGCAGCGTGGTGCTGACGCCGCCGATCCGGTCGGCCAGCTCGTAACCGCTGAAGGTGAACAAGAGGAGCGTCAGCGCCACCAGACTGTCGCGCAGGAAATCCACCGCCGGCCGCGCCGATGCCGGCAGATGGTCGACCAGCAGATCGACATGCACATGCCGTTTTTGCCGAATCCCGGTCGCGGCACCCAGGAAGATCAGCCAGGTGAAGGCCCAGATCGAGAACTCCTCGGTCCAGGTGAAGCCGCTGTTGAAGATGTAGCGTGCGATCACGCCGGTGAAGACGACGAGCGTCAGCGCGATCAGAACCACAAAGTTGACGGCTCCGACGGCGTTTTCGATCAGGCGGCAGACCGTTTCTCCCCAGGCCGGAGACGACCGGCCGGGCATTGTTTCAGAACTGGTGGCTTGGACTTCCGACATGATCGGACCTTTCCGATTGGCCAAATCCTTGGCCTAACGTCCCTGCGGGAAGCGCGGCGGTGCAGAACACCGTCCGCGCAAGCGATACCCCGCCCCGTCACTTCACCGCTTCGATTGCCGGGATCAGCGTGTCGGAACCCGGAATCTTCGGCGTGAACTCCGCCCAGACCGGCTTCATCAGTTCACGCCATGCCGCCTTGTCCTTCACCTCGTGGATGGTGGCGCCCTGGGCGACGGTCTTGGCGAGCGCCTCCTCGTCCTGCTTGGCCTGCAGCGGCACGATGTCCGCCTGCGCGTCATGCGCCGCCTTTTCGATGGCGGCCTGCTGGTCGGCGGTCAGCTTCTGCCACCACGGCTCGGACACCACCCAGGCGCCCATCGCGTAGATGTGGCTCAGCTTGGTGTAGTGCGGTGCCACTTCATAAAAGCGGAAGGTCAGATAATTGGTGGCCGTGTTGTCGAAGAAATCGACGACCCCGGTCTGCATGGCGTTGTATACCTCCGGCGCCGGGATCGGCACGGGATTGGCACTGACGGCCTTCCACAGCGCCACATGGATCGGGCTCTGGATCACCCGCATCTTCTTGCCCGCCGCATCGGCCGGGGTGACGATGGGGTTCTTGCTCATCAGCTGGCGGGCGCCGTTGACCGAGAAGCCCAGCAGATGGAAGCCCTTCTCGCGGAAGCTCTCGGACAGCGCCTTGGTCAGCACCGCGTTGGCTGCGACCGCATGCTGGTCGTCGCGGAACAGGAAGGGCAGGTCGAGCACCTGCACCTGCGGAACCCAGGTCGTGAACACCGAGCTGGTGATGATTCCCATCTGGATCGACCCGAGCCGGATGCCTTCCGCCGATTCCGACTCGGCACCCAGCAGGCTGTTCGGGAATATACGGATTCTTGACCGCCCCCTTGGTGGCGTCCGACACCGCGTCGGCGAAGCGGGTCGCGGCGATATGCTTGGGGTTGCCCTCCTGAACGTCGAGCGACATGCGTGCAGTGGTGGCGGCGACGGCCGGCATCGAGATGCCGAGGGCGACGGCTGTCAGAGCCAGCCCTGCCAACAGAGCCTTCTTCATGGTTTTCCTCCTTTTGGGATTGTTTTGAGCGCGACTGGTCGCGACCGGAGTTCCGTCGGCAACGCGACCTGCCCGCCGGGAAGTGGTTCCGGTCACAAGGTGAAGAGCGGCTCGACGCTGCAATCGAGCAGACGCGGGTCGATGCGGGCTTCCAGCTCGTCGAACATGGCGTCGACGAACTGGACGATTTCGTCGGAAGCCTTGACCGCATCGTCGGCGCGGCGGTTGGCGATGGCGTCGGTCAGTGCCAGATGGCAGTCCACGCTGCGGTGGAGCGTCGCCTCGCCGCCGATGTGGTTCTGGTGCAGGAAGCCGATGCGCCGGAAGATCGTGTGCAGCGGACGCAGCGCATTGCCGACGAAGGGCTCGTTGCCGGCCGCCAGGATCAGGTTGTCGATGCTGCGGTCGAATTCGTTGAACTGGTCGATGGTGATCGTCGCCCGCCGTTCCCGCAGCACCCGTGACAGGTGCATCATCTGGTTGCGCTGCGTCGGCCCCGACCGTTCGGCGGCGAGGCGCACGACGAAGCGCTCGATGTCGCGGCGCAACTCCAGCAACAGCCGGTCGCGCGCAAGATCGATGGGAGCGATCTGGATGCCGTTGCGCGGGTTGACGATCACCAGCGTGTCGCGGGCCAGCATGCTGACCGCCTGATGGACAGGCGTGCGGCTGAGACCGGTGATGTCCTGCAGATCCTGGATCGACAGCAACCGGCCGGGCGCCAGCGTGCAGTTGACCAGCAGCTCCTCGAGCTTGCCGTAAGCCAGCTCCAGCAGGTTGGCTTGATTGGCCCGCGCCTGCTTGCGGTCGATCGCGTCCCCCGGCCCGATCAGCACCGGCTTGCTGCGTCCACGTCCCATAACGCCGTCCTCCTTTACCGTAAGCTGCCCGCCATCGCTCGTGCTCGGCATGCGAACAGTGGTACATTAAAACATGTTGTGAAATATCACAAACGGAAATAGGATGCCCTAGCATGCATGGCCATGGGCACGCGGGGGTCGCATCCTGCCCTGATCCTCTGCCATGCCTTTGATTTCCCGAAACTTCTTTCCTCATTCATCGCGGGACGGCTCATGAAAATCACCGCCATCGAAACCCTTCGCACCGAAGAGTTCGCCAACGTCCTGTGGGTGCGGGTCCACACCGATGCCGGGATCGTCGGGCTGGGCGAGACGTTCTACGGGGCCGGTGCGGTTGAAGCCCATCTGCACGACACGCTGTCCACGCGGCTGCTGGGCCGGGACCCGCTGCGCATCGAGGCGATCAACCGCGACATGGTCAACCTGCCTTTGGCGCAGTCTTCGACCGGCACGGAATACCGGGCGGCTTCGGCCGTCGACATCGCGCTGTGGGACCTGTTCGGCAAGGCCTGCAACCAGCCGGTCCACCAGATGCTGGGCGGCCTCTGCCATGACCGGGTGCCGGTCTACAACACCTGCGCCGGCTACGGCTATGTCCGCTCCCATCGCATCAAGCCGGTCGACACCTGGAACCTGGGCGCCAGCCCGGGTCCGTACGAGGATCTGAACGCCTTCATGTCGGACGCCGGCGGACTGGCCGAAAGCCTGCTGGAGCAGGGCATCTCGGCGATGAAGATCTGGCCGTTCGATCCCGCGGCGATCGAGAATGACGGTCGCTTCATCACCGCGGAGCAGATGAAGCGCGCCGTCGAGCCGTTCGAGAAGATCCGCAAGGCGGTCGGCGACCGGATGCAGATCATGGTGGAGTTCCACTGCCTGTGGAACCTGCCGACGATCAAGCGGATCGCCCGCGTCCTGGAAGACTACGAGCCGACCTGGTACGAGGATCCGATCCGCATGAATTCGGTCAATGCGCTGACCGAACTGGCTGCCTCGACCAGCGTGCCGATCTGCGCTTCCGAAACGCTGGGATCGCGCTTCCCCTACAAGGACATGCTGGAGGCCGGCGCCGTCGGCGTGGTGATGACCGACTTGGCCTGGACGGGTGGGCTGACCGAAGGACGCAAGATCGCCGCTCTCGCCGACACCTACCACCGCCCCTATGCGCCGCACGACTGCACCGGCCCGGTGGCCTATGCCGCCGCGGTCCATTCCTCGCTGTCGCAGCCCAACACGCTGATCCAGGAATCGGTGCGCGCTTTCTACACCGGATGGTACAAGGAACTGGTCACCGAGGTCCCCCGCATCGAGGGCGGTTATGTCTATCCGATGGAAGGGCCGGGACTGGGCACAGACCTGCTGCCCTCGGTGTTTGAACGGTCCGACCTGACCCGTCGCGTCAGCTCCCTGGATTGAGGCCCCGCCGCCCGATGGAGACCCACCCCATGAAGACATCCCCGTTCGACCTTTCCGGCCGCACGGCCCTGATCACCGGCTCCGTCCGCGGAATTGGTTTCGCCTTCGCCCAGGGACTGGCGGAGGCCGGCGCCCGCGTCATCCTGAACGGACGCAACGAGGAGACGCTCGCCGGGGCGGTGACGCGGCTGACCGATCTGGGCCATGCGGCGGACGGCAGCCTGTTCGACGTGGTGGACGAGGCGGCGGTCGCCGCCGCCTTCACCGCGCTCGACGAGCGGGGAATTGCCGTCGACATCCTGATCAACAACGCCGGTATCCAGTTCCGCAAGCCGATGGTCGATCTGGCGCTTGCGGACTGGCAGCGCGTCATCGACACCAACCTGACCGGCGCCTTCATCGTCGCCCGCGAGGCGGCGCGGCGGATGATCGCGCGTGGGAGTGGCGGCAAGATCATCAACATCGGGTCGCTGACCAGCGAGGCGGCGCGGGCGACGGTGGCGCCCTACACCGCCGCCAAGGGCGGTATCAAGATGCTGACCCGGGCGATGGCTGCCGAATGGGCGCGCTTCGACATCCAGGCGAACGCCATCGGGCCGGGCTACATCGCCACCGACATGAACGCGGCCCTGCTTCAGGACGCCGCCTTCGATGCCTGGGTGAAGAACAGCAACCCGGCCCAGCGTTGGGGCCAACCGGAGGAACTGGCCGGGACCGCGGTGTATCTGGCGTCTTCGGCGTCGAACTACGTCAACGGACAGATCATCTATGTGGATGGCGGCTGGCTGGCCGTCCTGTGACACAATCGTCCTTGTGGCGTTGTCACGGGAATAGAGCCGGCGCGTAGACCCCCCAAATTTGCAGTTTCGCTCACGCTGCGGTGGTTGCGGCTTCGCAGCCGGCCACGGCCTGTACGCGGGGTGCAGCGAGAGATCAGGCGGAAACCAATGGCGGGCAAACGAGAGCTGCTGCATCCGAAGAAGATGATGTCAAGACCTGCGATCCGCCACTACTCCTGTGACAATGCCCAAACATCTGTTACGAAGATGAGGAACCTGCAAGGCCGGATTGAACACGAACCCAAGTCGTAAATCACCGCCGGATGCGCCTATAATCCTATCAATCCGGTTTGCCAACCGGAAGCTTCGCGCGGCCAGGAGGATCAGTTGCTGAAACCCATTAGCCGCTCACGGTTACTTGCGGTGCTGAGCGCTGATCCGATGGCACCCGTCCGGGTCTGGTCGGCACAACACCGTGACGCGCTGAGCGTGGCACGACAGACCGGCTGGCTGTCCGGTAATCACCAGTTTGCTTTTGGCCGACACACTGACGCCAGAGGACCAGCCGACGATCCCGATCACCCCAGCCCTTATGATTGGATGCGTGAAAGATTGGCGGAGTTGATGCCCCGTTTCTCGGGTGATTATCCCGTCTGGGGGTGGCTGAAGAGGCCGTCCACACGGCCGTCGATCTGGGGGAAAGCGGCGGGTGAGGCGACGGTCCTGGTCAGCGCCATTGTTCCTCGCCATCGCATCCTCCTCTCTGACTTCGACGACTGGCACGCTGTGTTGAACGACTGGTACCTTAGCCGGACGGAAGCGGAAGATAACGAGGTGGAAGCGGCCGGCGGGGCAACGACGTCGCAGCGGCGGAAAAGTTGGCTGCGGGTTTTCGAGACCGGCCACCCGCGCTCGCCGGAGGAGATGCAGTGGCGTGGCCCAGGCCATTACGTACAGGCCTGCATCGACCGCGTTCATCTCAGCGAAATTGTCCACGTGTATGAACAGGTCCAGGCGCCACGGCCCCACGTACGTGGGGTGAACGGTCCTGCGACTGGTTGCGTCGGCGCAGAGCTTGAACGCATCGGGTAGAATGCTGAAGCGGTGAGCACGAGCACTGAGTGAGCCCGCGTGCCGTCGGTTGCGGAAGACAGGAGTTTGATCGTATGGCCGCTGTGCGATCGATCCGAAACGGCACGATCATCATCGCCGAGCACCATGAACCTGATCGGATCATGGACGCCACAGACCACCTCGCTCTGCTGAGCCATGTCCGCTCATTGCCGGCATTCGAACCGGTTTTGACCGTAGCAGAGCTTATACGATGCCTCAGGCCTTGGGCTGACGTGTTGTCGCGCTTGGGGTGGTGCGATTTCAAAGCCTGGGACCGCGCGTTGGCACTGCCCCACCTGGCAGGCTGCGGAAAAACGAACATATTCTGGCCTTTTTCCTCCGTTGAGGCTTAAAAATGGCGTTTCTGACGGCCGTTTTTATCGGAATTGGGCGCCTTTTCGCGCTCCGAGGCCCCCGGAACCGCCGCTTAGGCGGACTCCGGGCATGATTATGCCGCCGCCAGCAGCTTGGGCAGGCGGATCAGGTTGTAGGCGGCGGCGGTCAGCGTGAACATCCAGCCGACACGGCCCGTGCCGCGATGGCGGGTCTTGCGCAGTCCGGCCGTCGATGGGCGAGCGGCGGTTGCGAGTGTTCTGGGCGACATGCGGAGCGGCGCCCAGTTGGCGCAGGTCGGCCACGAAATCCTTGGTGTCGTAAGCCTTGTCGGCACCCACCGTGATGCGGTGGCGGCCGGGGATGGCCTCGACCATGGACACCGCCGCTTCGCGTTCAGCCAGGCCGGTGGCCGCGGTGAGCCGGACATCCACCACCAGGGCGTGGCGGTTCTCCATCAACGCATGGTCCATGAAGGCCAGCTTCGCCGGTTGCCCGTTTCCCTTGCGGTACAGCCGCGCCTCGGGATCGCTGGTCGAGGCATGGGTCTCGTTGGACCGCTTCTCGCCATGGAAGTCGCGGTCGCTGTTGCGCCCCGGCCCCGGCGGCTCGCCGCTGCCGTCCTTGGGCCGGAAACTCTTCACCGACGCCCCGTTCGCCATCGGGCTCGAACCGGTGGCGTCTCGATGGCTCACCGATCAGCGTGCCGTCCACCGAGAAATGCTCGTCCGACAGCAGTGCCTGGACCTTCGGCCGGCCCAGCAGGGTGGCCAGAAACTTGGCCGCCACATCGCCGGCCAGCAGGCGCTCGCGGTTGTTGGTGAACACGGTAACGTCACACACCGGGGCGTCCATAGAAGGCCGCAGCAGCTTCTCCGGCGCGATCGACGGCCGCCCGATCTTGGAGTACAGCCTCTCGAACGCCGACGACATCACCTCCAGCGCCTCGTCCACGATGGCCCGGATCGCCCGCAGAGGATGATCGGCCGGAACCCGAGCCTCACAGCTCACGTGGCTGAAAAGACCCTCGCTCCGCTCATCCGTGCCCCGCATCGTCCCCTCGACACCCGTATTCTCAACAACCACAAAGAATCACGACCCGCCGGCCGGGAGCAGCCCTTTTCCCGCAGCCTGTTAGATCTCCTCCTCCAACCCTCCCTCCCCTCTCGATGCGTCATAGGCTCGCTGTGCTCTTTCCATCGCGGAGCCGTTGGCGAGCGACCAGTTGTAAAGGGCGGCGAAGGGTTCGCGCAGCGAGCAGCCAAGATCGGTAATCGTGTACTCGACGCCGATCGGCTGCGTCGGCAGGACTTTGCGACTGACGAGGCCGTTGCGCTCCAGACGCTTCAATGCCTCGGACAAAGCCTTGTGGGTGATGCCGTCGAGACGGCGCTTGAGGTCGTTGAACCGCGCCGGCTGCGTGCAGAGGACGCTCAGGATCAGCACCGTCCACTTGTTGGCGATATGTTCGAGGATGGGCCGCGTCGCGGTGACATCGAGCGGCAGATCGAGCACGTCTCTGGCCATGGGTATACACCTCAATATCTAGGCACTATCTGGTATCTGAGCACCATCAGGTGCCTTCTTGTAATTAGATATAGGAATGATAGCTGTTCGTCATCACCAGCGATGTGAGGACGCATGAGCGGGCTTTCAGGAAAAATCGCCATCGTGGTCGGTGGCCATGGCGGCATCGGTGGCGCCATCGCAGAGCGGTTCGCGGCGGAAGGCGCCACGGTTTACGCCACCAGCCGTCGCGCCGAAGAGGGAGAGGTCGAGCTTGGGGCCGGCAGGCTGCACTCGCGCCGCGTCGATGCTTCCGATCTGACGGCGCTCGCCGCCTTCTTCGAGGCGGTGGGCAGCGAGGCCGGGCGGGTGGACGTGCTCGCCGTCAACGCCGGCATCTCCGAGTTCGCGACCCTCGACGGCATCGGCGAGGATCATTTCGACCGGACCTTCGGCCTCAACGTGCGCACGCTGCTGTTTGCCGCCAAGGCTGCGGCGGCGATCATGCCGGATGGCGGCTCGATCGTGCTGGTGGGCTCGATCGCCGGCGCGATCGGCACCAAAGGCTATGGCGTCTACGGGGCCACCAAGGCCGCCGTACGCTCGTTCGCGCGGACCTGGGCCAACGAGCTGGCGCCCCGCAACATCCGCGTCAACGTCGTGGCACCGGGGCCAACCGACACCGCCATGATGGCGGCGGCGTCAGACGAGGTGCGCGAGACGCTGACGACGCTGATCCCGCTCGGCCGTATGGGTCGTGCCGACGAAGTGGCCTCGGCCGCACTGTTTCTCGTCAGCGACCAAAGCAGCTTCATCACCGGGGCCGAGCTGCCGGTCGATGGCGGCATGGCGCAGGTCTGATCCGTGCGCCGCCGGGAGGATCTCGAGACCGTGGCGCTGATCCGGCCTCAGATCCTCCCGGCGGTCGAACCGGGTGCTGCCGTCGGCTCAGACCTGGTGCGACGCCTGACTGGCCCGCGCCGCGACGTTGTTGCAGCGAGGTGAGGATTGCGGATGGCGGGGTGGCATCGTAGGGGAGGCGTCGTTGACCTTTCCCTGTTCTGATCCAGCCGATGCCGTTCAAAGGCAACGCCGCGCGCCGTCATCACATCCCCAAGCAGCGATACAGGGTTCGCAACTGGCAGAAGCATGATGCTGCGCTGCGAGCGCGTGGCAGCCTGACCGTGTGGTTCAGCGACGAGGCCGTGCCGCCGCGCTCCACCACGGTGCCGAGCGATAGCGCGCAGAGCGATCCGACACCGCGGGACCGGCATCCGCAGGCCATCGCTGACGGTGGTCGCGGGGCATGGCAGGCAACATCCGGCTAAAACTTGCGCGCGCTCGTGGAGGCCATCTTCAGCCGCTACAAACACGTGATCGGGGATGGTCCGCGCTTCCATACCTCCGCGCTTCCATACCGACGACCGGCGGCAGACCGGGATCGGCGTCGCCGTCCCGGTCCTGAACCGCATGCTCGACCTCGGACGCCCGGACTCCATCCGCATCGAGTAATCAACAGCGTCGGCCACGCCGTCAGAAGCTCCACTGCCTCGATGCTGCAACGTCACCTGTCGCGCTCCCCTCGATTGACGTTGCCCTTGGCAGTCAGCGCAAGACTGGCAGGCCTTCCGCCAGCAACGCCCCGGCGCCAGGAACTGCGGGGGTCAGACCCAGACGGGAGAGCATGCCGTACACGGTGCAGACCGCCGTGGAAACGGTAGGAATGCCAAGCATCTCCTCGATGGGGCGGATCGCCGGCAGGGATGGCATCTGCACGCAGGCCGAGGCAACGACGACGTCCGCCCCGGCCGTCTTCAGCGAACGCACGTCCTCGACCAGCCGCATGGGGTCTCGGCGGCCGACCTCCAGGTTGTCGGCGATCTCGAAACAGCGCCAGTCGATCACCTCGATCCCTTCATGCTCGATGTAAGCCACCACCAGTTCGGTCAGGGGACGGGTGTAGGGTGCCATCAGGGCGATGCGGCGCGCGCCGAGCGCCTTCAGCCCCTCGACCAGCGCGCCGGCCGAGGTCATCACCGGCGCCGCGCAGTGGTTCGCGTGGGCGATTTCAGCCAGTTCGCGCTCCACTATGCGGTGGTGGCCGAGGCCCATCGCCATGATGGCGACGAGGCAGGCCGTGCTCATCACGTCGACGCGGGCGTCGGCGAGTTCGGCGGCACAACGCAGCCCCTCGCGGTTCATCGCCTCCAGCTCCTCCTTCACCACCCGGTGCATGCGCATCCGGCTGGAATGGAAGGTGAAGCGTTCCGGCAGCATCGCCTCGCGGGCGCGCAGCATGGCCGGGATTTCAGTTTCCATGGTCGTGTTGGAACTGGGCACGATCTGCCCGATGCGGTAGGTGCGGGTCATGATGCGGGCTCCTCAGCTGCGGGATCGGGCGGGTTGCGGGGCAAGAGCGCCGGCCGTGCTGCCGGCCGTGCGCGGCAGCCGGCCAAGCGCCCAGAGCAGCAGGTTGCCGGCCAGCGCGATCAGGCAGGGAATGGCGGCCACCACCAGAAGGTCGGCGGTGGACCAGTTCAGCCGCATCAGTTCCCCGCCGATGACCGGCCCGAAGATCGATCCCAGCCGGCCGATGCCGAGCGCCCAGCCCGCCCCCGTCGAACGAACCGGTGTCGGGTAGAAGGCGGCGGCGAGCGCGTTCAACGCGGACTGTCCCCCCAGGATGCAGAAGCCGGCCACCGCGATCACCGCGCCCGCGATCCCCAGCGAGCCGGAGACCTGTCCGATCAGCGCCACGCCGAGTGCGCCGGCCAGCAGATTGATCGCCAGCGTCGGGCCGAAGCCGTGCCGGTCGACCAGCCAGCCGAGCAGCAGGTTGCCGACCAGCCCGCCGACCCAGAAGATCGTTCCCACCATCACCGCTGCCGAGGCGGGATGACCGGCCTCCGTCATGATCACCGGCAGCCAGTTGGCGAGGAAATAGGCCGCAAGCAGGTTCATGAAGTTCAGCAGCCACAGCAGCGGCGTTGCCACCGCCATCGTGCCGCGGAACAGCTCCAGGATCGGCGCACCGCGCGCCGGACGGTCGTCTGCGACCAGAACCGTGTCGTCGCGCATGGTCAGGTCCGGCTCGATCCGGGCAAGCCAGCGCCGCACCTGCTCCAGCGTCCGCCCCCTCACCGTCAGGTATTGCAGGGATTCCGGCAGCAGGGCCAGCATCGCCACGCCCAGCAGCAGCGGGGCGGCCGCACCGGCGAGGAACACCGCATGCCAGCCATAGGCCGGGATGAGCAGGCCGGCGACGACCCCGCCCAAGGCTCCGCCGAGGATGAAGCCGGATGAGGCGACCATCATCAGCGTGATGCGCACCCGCGCCGGGCTGAACTCCCCGGCCAGCGCCACGGCATTGGGCACGATCGCACCCATGCACAGGCCGGTCAGGAAGCGCATCCATCGCAACTCCTCGACGCTGGCGGCCTGCGCGGTCGCGAAGCTGGTGAGTGCCAGACACAGCATGGCGGCGATCAGCACCGGGCGGCGGCCGAACCGGTCGGCGATCATGCCCATGACCAGGGCACCCAGGGTCATGCCCAGCAAAGCGGCACCGAATACGGTGCCGAGATCCGCCTTCTGGATGCCCCAGTCGCCGATGATCGCCGGAGCCACATAGCCCATGGCCTGGACATCGAATCCGTCGACGATCATGCACAGGGTGCAGAGCGCGACGACGCGCAACTGCAAGCCGCCCAGCCGGCTGCGCCCGATAACGTCGGAGACGCTGACAATGTTCATGCCGTCCTCCCCAGGGGTTCGTCGGTGTTCTGCGCCTCGTAGGCGGCGGTGAAATGCGGATCGCGGCGGCGCAAATCCTCGTGGCTGACCTGCCCGGTGCGCCGCATGTAGTCGTAGGCGAAGCCGACGGGGTCGAGGTGGAGCTTGCCGGCGACCGTCTCGTACCAGTCCAGGCTGCGCGCGGCGGCGCCCTGGAAGCTGGAGGAGGACCGGCGGCGCTGCGCCTCGAAGACGGCGAAGGCGGCGGTCAGGTCGCCGGGATGGTCGACGATCCCGCGGTGAAGCGCGATGGCGTCCTGCATGGCCATGCGGGTGCCGGACCCCAGCGAGAAGTGCACAGTGCGCAGCGCGTCGCCCAGCAGCACGACGTTTCCGTGATGCCAGCGCTCGTTGCGTACGATGTTCGCCTCGAACCAGTGCGACCGGTTGGTCAGCAACGGGTTGCTGCCAAGGTCGGCTTGGAATATCTCCGTGCAGGCGCGGCTGCTCTCCTCCTCGCTCATCCGGTCGAAGCCGGCGCGCAGCCACGTCTCCGGATCGACCTCGACCAGGAAGGTGCTGAACTCCGGGCTGTACTGGTAGCTGTGGGCGATGAAGACGCCAGCCGCGGTTTCGCGGAAGATCAGCGAGACGGGATGGAAGCGCTGGCGCGTGCCGTACCAGGCGAACTTGTTGCGTCGCCGTTCAAAGCTGGGGCGGAACTGTTCGGCGTAGTGCAGGCGCACCGCGCTGTTGGCGCCGTCGGCCCCGACCAGCAGGTCGGCGTCCTGCGCCAGCGCGTCGATGTCGGTGATGCGTTCGCCGTGGCGGATCTCCACACCCACCCGCAGGCAAGCCTGCTCCAGTGTTTCAAGCATGGCGAGCCGGGCGGTGCGGGAGAAGTGATTGCCGTGGATCTGCACGCGGGTGTCGCGGTGCACGATCTCCATGTAATCGCAGCATTCATGCCCGGCGGTGAATTCGGCGAAGAAGTCCGGGTCCGCCTCCTTCAGAAAGGAAAGGCCGACGTCGGAAAAGACGACACCCCAGCCGTAGGTGGCGCCCCGCGGGTTCTGTTCCAGGATTTGGATGTCGTGCGCCGGGTCGTGCTTCTTGGCGAGCAGGGCGAAATAAAGGCCGGCCGGCCCGCCTCCAATGATGGTGATCTTCATGCCGGGCCTCCTTCCGCCGCACGGCCTTCTGCCGCACAGGCGCCTTGGTAGCGTTCCAGCGCCTGCCGGAATGCCGGGGGGATGTCGATGGAGCGGCGTTCGCCGCGGGCGACGCAGACCGGGGTCAGATGTGCCAGGAACGCGATGTCGCCATCGAGCGTGCGGGCGCAGATCCGCAGCACGTAGGTGCGGCTCCGGATTTCCGCGACCGTAACGGTCATCTCGAACTCCTCGTCCGGCCGCAGCGACCGGCGGAAGTCGAAGTCGAGCGCGCGGGTGGGCGTGCCGAACCCCTGCTCGTCCTTGGCGCGCTGCGGGGTGGTGCCGAACAGGCTGCCGTAGAACAGCTCCGCGGCCGAGATGACGTATTCGCTGAAGGTGACGGTGTAGACGACGCCGGCCGGGTCGCATTCCCCCCATTTCACCCGGCGGCGGATCACCAGGGGGTTGGCGCCGACGATGTATTCGGTTGCTGTGAAGTCGTTGGGAGTCATGCCGCACCTGCCGTGGATTCAGCCGCCAAGATGTCGGCGATCAGTGTTTTCAGCGCCGGCTTGTTCAGCTTGCCGACGCGGGTGAGGGGGAACTCGTCCAGCACCTCGACGCGTTCCGGGCATTTGTATTTCGCAAGCCCGCAACCGGTCAGGAAGGCGCCCAGCTCCTGCACGTTCGGAGCCGGCATGCCTGGCCGCGTGATGATGAAGATGCAGCCCTTCTCGCCATAGACCGGATCGGGCATGGCGACCAGCTTGGCGTCGGCGACGCTGGGATGGCGGCTGACATAGGCCTCCACCTCTTCGCAGCCGATCTTCTCGCCACCGCGGTTGACGTTGTCGCGCAGGCGCCCTTCAAAGGCGTAGCAGGTCTGTCCCTCCACGACATGGGCCGTCATGATGTCGCCCGTGCGGTAGAAGCCATCGGACGTGAAGGCCCCGGCATTCGCCGCCGGGTTGTCGAGATAGCCGCGCAGGCTGGACGGGCCGCGGAAGCACAGCTCGCCCATCTGGCCGGGCGGCACCGGGGTCTCGCTTCCCGGTTCGAGCAGCCGGATCTCGTCGAACGGACAGCCGGATGTGCCCTGCGTGCGGTGCCGCCGCTCAGTCGGGGCGTCCGCCGGCGAGCCGAGAAGCAACCCCTCGGTGATGCCGTAAAGGTTGGAGCAGGGCACGCCGATGTGCTCCTCCAGCTTGTCGGCGCGGCTCATCGTCGCGAACAGCCGGAGGGAGGACAGGTCGTGCCGCCGGATGTCCGCATAGCCCATCAGCTGCGGCGCGATGGGGCCGACCGACAGCGCGTGGGTGACGCGGTGCGCCTCGATCAGCTCCAGCATGCGCCGGATGTCGACCTTCGGCATCAGGACGACGGTCGCGCCGCCGAGCATCATCGGCATCAGCGCATAGACCTGGGCGGCGTTGTGCAGCAGGGGCAGCGACCACAGGATGCGGCTGTCGGCCGTCATCCCGTAGAGCCCCATCAGGTGCCGCACATGGCCGAGATATTCGGCATGGAAGCGCGGAATGATCTTGGGCAGTCCGGTCGTGCCGCCGGACAGCTGGAAGGCCAGGACGTCCTGCGGACCGAAGGGCAGGCCGGCCAGCCGGGCGCGCGCGGTTTCCGCCGGAACGGCAGCGATCAGATCCTCCAGCGCCAGTCCGGCGGACCTCCCGCCCCGCGCAACCACGAGATGCTGCAAGCCGGTGTGCCGTTCCATCATGGACATGGCGAAACCGACGAGATCGAAGCGGCTGAAGTCCGCCTGGACGAAGTAGCCGCGGGCGCCGCTCTGACGGGCCAGCTCGCCGATCTCCACCTCGCGGTGCTGCGGCAGCGTGCAGACGGGGACGATCCCCGCCTTGAAGCAGGCGGCGAGCGCGATGACGGTCTCGACCGTCGTGCCCATCTGGAATATCGCGCGGTCGCCGGCGGCAAGGCCCAGCGCCAGCAGCGCCGCGGCCAAACGGTCGCTCGCCCCGTCCAGTTCGGCGAAGGTGACGGTCCGCTCGTCGCCGATCAGGGCCGGCTTGTCAGGATGGCGCGCCGCGGTGGCACGCAGCGCGTCCCCGACGGTGGACGGGATCCAGGCTCCGTCGGCAAGGTATCGCTCGGCCTGATCGGCCGGCATGTAGACGACTCCGCTTATGGGATTGCGGATTCCTGTCATCTCTGTCCTCCCCTTGATGCGTTTCGATGCGCGGGCCGCCTTAAGCAGCGGGGGCGATGACGACGCGGTCGCGGTCGAAGATCTCGATCCGGCCGCGGATGCCGCCGGTGAAAAGTCCGTACCAGACCGCCGGCTTCAGCCCGAGCGCACGACGCTGGAACTCGACCGGCCCGGCGGCGTCGATACGGTCGTGGGTGTCCAGCGCGGTGACGGTGCAGTCGCCGCGCCCGCGGGCCGCGCGGGTCAGGCTGGCGAACTCCTCCAGCCGCGGCACGAAGATGCTGACCGCCGCGGAGGGGCCGCCGTCCGCATCGAGCAACCTGGACTTTCTTGTCCAGATCTCGTCGATGGCGGCGACGCGCCGGCCTTCGGCGGATGCCGCGTCTTCGGCATCCAGGGCGGCCCGCAGGGTCAGGGCGGCGTCGGTGGCATCGATGGCGTTCAGCGGCCGCAGCTTGCGGGTGATCTCAACGAAATAACCGTTGGGATCGCGCACGTAGATGGACTCGATCACCTCGTGCGTGGTCTCCACCGAAACGGTCAGACCCTCGGCTTCCAGGCGCCGCTTCCAGTCCTTCAGTTCCTCTTCGCTGTCGACGAGCCAGGCGGTGTGGGTCGCATCGAAGACGTGGTCGTCCGGCAGCGGCGGCATCGCGGCGCGCCCTTCCAGCGCCTCCGGCTGGTCGGACCCGAGATAATAGAAGAAGGCGATCGTGCTGCCGTTGCCGCTGTCGAAGAAGAAATGCAGGAAGTCGGGATGGGTGGCCGGGCCCCAGCCGCGCGCCGAGATGACATGGACGAGCGGCAGGCCCAGCTTGTCGCGGTAGAACTCCACGGTTTCGCGCAGTTTCCAGGTCGGGCGGGCGCTATGGTCCACGCCGCGCAGGCGGAGCCTGGTCGCAGATTGGTCAAGCATGCTGGTCTCCTTGAATTCCTATTCGTTCGCGGCGCTCAGCCGCCGAAATGGTCGCGCAGCCACCCGCCGACCGCCCGGCCTGCGGCGTAGCGCCCCGGCTCCTCATCCGGGGTCAGTGCGCGGCCGTGGTGATCGCCGCGGATGCGCAGATGCGTTTTGCGTCCTGTGGCGAAGCCGTCGAACAGAGACGCGACCCTCGACGGGAAGGTCGAGACGTCGCCGGTGTATTCGACCAGCAGCAACGGCTGTTCGACGGCTGCCGCGGTCTTGTGCAGGGAAGCGTTCGACGACAGGCCCGACCAGGTCGACAGCCACGCCTCAGGGGAGCAGACGCGGGCGAAGCCGACCGCGCCGTAGTTGGAGGCAAAGGGATCCCGCCCCCACAGGGAGCCATAGCCGCGGTCGGACGGATCGAGGCTGGGGTCGAAACAGTGCAGGTCGGCATCGGTCCGCCAAACGGTCATGAGTGGCGTGTGGGCGCCGCGCCGCCGGTCGTCGATGCCGCCGGTCTCCTTGGCGCGCTTGCGCGCCGCCAGCCGTTCCCCGATCAGGGCATGCGCCCGTTCGTCCAGGCGCGCGACCCGGGCCTGCTGCGCGGAGCGGTAGCGTTCGACGAAGTCCGGGGAGTAGCGGGACGGTCCCGGAGGCTCCGCGAAGCCGTTCGCCGGACTGAAGGGATCGAGCGCCGGATCCACCGACAGCGCGTCATCCTCGTCGGTCACCGACGGGTCGATGCATCCCATCAGCAGCATGCCCTGGCCGGGGTGTGGCGCAACCAGCACCAGCCCATCCGCCACCGGCATCTCAAGCGACGCAAGATTGGTCGGCCGCCCGCCGGGCGTGCGGGCGATCCGCCGATCCGGCGTCAACTGCGACTGCTGCATGTAGAAGGCGTAGAGACTGCCGCCGCCGGAGTTGCCGAGCAGGACGATGCGGCGGAAGCCCTGGGCGCGCAGGAAGGACAGCCCTGCGGCGACATCGAACAGAGCCGTCTCGTGCTCAAGCCGGCTGTCGTTGCCGACGGAGCGCGGCGACTGGGACCAGGCGGCGAAGCCGGCTTCCACGATGTCCGGGACAAGGTAATGGCAGGCCATGAATTCCCGCGGGTGCATGATGCACACGACCGTGTCGCTGCGCCCGCTGACATAGAGTGTGCCCCCCGTCGCCGCCCGGTCGGCCGTGCGCAGCGCCACGTTGCGCGTCAGCGTGCCGTCGGGAAGGTCGCGCGGGTTCCAATCGGTGTTGAGAAATCCCGCCGTCGCCGCCTGATCCGCCGACTGATGTGCGGCAGGCGCGGGTGTGCCCGAAACCGGCATGTCCATCGTCTCCCTTACGAAGGGCGGCGCGATCCGCCCGTATGTTGGTCTTGAGGCAGGCCGGCACGGCCATTCATCGATGCTGCCCGCCCTGCATATTTGACATGGTGACGAATAATTGACGGTACCGTCAATAGGTGGAAATTCCTGTCAAGGCGCGCTTTGTCGCACCTGCATTGTGGTCATTGCCGTTCAAGGCAACGTTTTCAAAGCCTTCGATGCCCTTTGGGATTGGGAAGCCCCCGTCAATCAACGCTTCAAAAATTTGACGTTCGCGTCAAAACCTCCCATCCTGCGGCATGGAGAAACCGGATAGGAGGACGGGGTGGGCAGAACATCGGCCAAAGCGGAAACCGGCCGGAAGGCGCTGCTGCGCCAGAGCGTGCTCGACGCGGCGGCAAAGCTGTTCGCAGAACGCGGCTTCGCCGGCACCAGCTTCCAGGATATCGCCGACGCGCTGAATGTCGGACGCACGGCGCTCTACTATTATTTCAAAAGCAAGGAAGAGATCCTGGCTTCGCTGGTGGAGGAGGTCACCGTCGTCAGCGATCGGCAATCCGCCATGCTCTCGGCCCGGACCGACGACGATCCGGTCGAGGTCCTGCGCTCCATGGTGAGCGGCCATGTCGAGCTTCTCCTCTCGCACGCCCTTCATTTCCGGGTCGTGGATCGGACCGAGGTGGAACTGCCCCCCGACCTGCGCGCGGTGCACGAGCGCTCCAAACGGGCCGTGCTCGACCATTTCACGACGCAGATCGCGCGAGGGATCCAGCAGGGCGTGTTCCGTCCTGTCGACGCCCGCGTCGCCGCTTTCGCGCTGATCGGCATGTGCAGTTGGACGACCTGGTGGTTTCACGATGGCGGGCGCAAGACGGCCAGGGAGGTCGCTGGGATTCTGGCGGATCTGGCAGTGCATGGCCTTTTGCGGACGGACGATCAGCGCAAGGCGGCCAGCGATCCCGGCAATCTGTTTCGCCAGTTGCACGAGAGCCTTGATTGCCTGGAACTCCTCTACAAGCGGCAGGATGCGGGAGCGTAAAGGGGTTCCGTTGACTTTGGCGGCACCGTCAAGTTGTTGGCGCTGGTGATGAGGGCGGGCGCGGTTTGAGCAGGAATGTGCGTTGGGCGGGACGATTACGCGGCCAGCGGCGCGCCGGCCACCTCAGCCCAGGCGGCGAACGCGTAGATTCGGGCGGCGCGGTACTCGGAGGCTGAGCGATGATCGCGGCGGAGATGGACGAGGTTGTTGATCGGGTCGTGGATGGACAGAAAGCGCTGCACCTGCCGTGGTGATTTGAAGCGCTTCATCTGCCGCTCGCGTCGTCGGGTCGGCTGATGACTGTTCTCGGCACGATTGTTAAGGCCCTTGTGCTGGCGGTGCTCGCAGCGCAGCTTCAGGTCCCTCTTGGCGGCGGCGTAGGACTTCAGCTTGTCGGTCACTATGACACGGGGAGCGCGGCCCTGCTTCTTGAGCAGCTTGCGCAGCAGACGCTTGGCCGCCTTGGTGTCGCGCCGGCTCTGGACGAGCGCGTCGAGCACGAAGCCGTCCTGGTCGACGGCCCGCCACAGGTAATGCTTCTTGCCGGCGATGCTGATGACGACCTCATCCAAATGCCACTTGTCACCGCGGGCGAGGCGCCGTTGCCGGATGCGGCTGGCAATCGTTCGGCCGATTTTCAGGCCCCACTGGCGCACGGATTCATGGCTGACCGTGATCCTGCGCAAGGCCAGCAACTCCTCCACCATGCGCAGACTCAGCGGAAAGCGGAAGTACAGGTACACCGCAAAGCTGATTACCTCGGCAGGGAAGCGGTAGCCAGCGTACATCGGATCGGGGCGCGTCGTCATCCCCGCCCTGTACCGTCACCCCGGCCACCTTGCCAACTCGAACTTGACGGCGCCGACTAAAAATCTAAGTATCAAGTCAATGTGTGAGGAGAATGATCATGCACGGGAAGGTCCAACGCAAAGCTGGACACCAAATCTTCTACCTGTTGCGGAGTAAGATAGCGCGGATTTAGCCCCCTCAGCATGAGATAAAGCTTCGCCGTTTCTTCCAACTCCTCGACGGCGGAAACCGCCGCCTCCAGCGACTCTCCGGCCACCACAGGGCCATGGTTGGCCAGAAGAACGGATGAATACCGCCCTGCCAGCCCGCGGATGGCGTCGGCGACGGCGGGGTCTCCAGGCCGATGGTAGGGGATTAGCGCGACTTGGCCCGCTTTCATCAAACAATAGGGTGTCATCGCCGGTAAAACCGCCGAGGGGTCTATCTCGGGCAACATCGTTACGGCAACGGCGTGTGTGGAATGCAGGTGCACGACCGCTCGGCTCTCCCGGCGGGTCTCATAGACGGCGCTGTGCAGTGGAATCTCTTTCGTCGCCGGATCACCGGAAAGCAACCGGCCGCCGGAGTCCAGCCGCGACAAACGGGCCGGATCAAGAAAGCCCAATGACGCGTTGGTCGGTGTCACCAACCAGCCCCCGTCGTCCAACCGCAAGGATATGTTGCCCGAGGAGCCGGGCGTCAGGCCGCGCTCAAACAGAGATCGGCCAAACCGACAAATTTCTTCCCGCCATCCGCTCTCCCTCATCTCATGCTCCCTGGAGATGTCAATGATACCGCTGGACCCACGTCCATCATCCGCAGCGCCTGTTCGAAAAAGTCGGGTCCGCCAAAATTTCCGGATTTGAGGGCAAGCGCCAGCGTTGGACCGGTGTGGGTCGCGACGACGGGAACACCTGGGGCAATCTCGGGTCCAACCCTCAGGGCATCGAGATGAAGTGCCGACACCACCGCCCCCGATGTCTCACCACCCGCAACGACAAGACGGGCGAGACCGCCCTCGACCAATCGGCACGCCAAATCGGCAAACAACGCATCAAGCGATTTCGCCACGGCGTCCGTGCCGTAACACGTCTGCGCCGCCACGACCTGTTCCGGCTCGCTGGACGAGTAAATCAGGGGCGCCCGACCGGAATTCTCGCGCACGAACGCAGCAAGGCGCTCCACGTCGACCTTGCCCGTCATGACGTCGGCCACGGACACATTGACGGCGGGATGGCTGATCCGATGCCGCGCAATCTGCGCCAACGTCGCCTTCGAGCAACTGCCGGCAAGGATTGCCTCCGGGCCACTCACCAACGGGAAATCCCGCCTGTCCGTCACGGCCTCCGACCACCGAAGGATGTTGTCCGGCAACCCAAGCGCCAACCCGGAGCCGCCGGTCAGGAGCGGCGCGTCGGCGCAGGATCGCCCAATTGCGACAAGGTCTTCGTCCGTGATCGCGTCAACGACGATCAATCTCTCACCACGGGCAGCGGCGGCGTCCAACGCGTTGCGGATTGCTCCAGAGCCACGCCGCACGATCTCCCATGGCACTAGGCCGACCGGATGCTCCGTTTGCAAACCAAGCCAGCGGCACAGATTGCTGTCGGTCATCGGGGTGAGCGGATGGGCGCGCATGCTGGACTCGGCCAACGGAACCCCATCGACGAAGAGGTTCCCGTTATAGAGCGTGCGTCCGGCTGTAGGAAAGGCAGGGCAGACAACGATCCCCGAGACGTTGAGCGCATCGCTGAGAGCGTCCGCGACCGGCCCGATGTTGCCGGCTGGGGTGGAATCGAAAGTCGAGCAATATTTGAAAAAGATCTGACGGCACCCTTGCGCCTGCAACCACCGCAATGCGTCCACGGATTGCCGAACCGAATCCGCAGCACCAATCGATCGGCTTTTCAGCGCCACCACGCCGGCTTGGCAGGCCGGATCGGCGGACTTCGACGGAACTCCCAGGAACAAGGTCGTCATCAGGCCACATGACCCGGGGAGCCCCTTGGTCAACGTGTTGGCGATGTCGGTGGCACCGGTGAAGTCGTCGGCAATCACGCCAAGAAGCATCACCGGCCTCCCAAGGTTTGAGGCGACGTTCCAAGCACGCGCTGACGCATCCTGGCCACGGCCGCGTCCGGGGCGGTCAGGACGGGCGCACCGATCTTCGTTCGCAGGAGCGGTGCCGCCCGCGAGGTCGAGAAATGCGCCAGCATCACGGCATCGTACCCCTCGAACTGCTTCCCGCGCTCCGCGATCAGCCCGTTGTGCGTCTCGACGTCATGGTGGCGAAGTGCCTCGATCGCTTCGGGAATGACGATGGACGTGAGTTGGGCCGATGCTCCCAGCCGTTGTGATTCCTCGGCGAATTCCTCCTGCATCGTCGCCAGGGCAGGCGGAAAGGTCGCGATCATGCCGATCCGGTTCCCGGCCTTGATCGCCGCCTGGAACATGGCCTCGTTGGGTTTCAGGACAGGAATGCTCATGTCGCGCGCGGCACGCTCGATCGCCGGGCCGAAGGCCGAGCAGGTCACGAGCAGTCCGTCCGCTCCGGTGCTCTCGGCGTACCGGCAGAGGCTGACAAACCGTTCGGTCATCGGTTCCGTAAGTTCGTTCATCCTCGCTCGATCGACGCTCAGCCCGTCATCAAGCAGGTTGACCAATTCGGCGTCGGGCCACAGACGGGCGAACGCGTCATGGACCGGTTCCATGGCCACCGGGGTCGCGTGCAGCAACGCAATGCGGGGGGAACTCATCATCGCACTCCTGTGAATTGAGCTCCCGCATCGCCGGGAGCGGTCGGCAACCATGAAAAACTGGCGGCCGTCGTCAGCGATGGGTGATATTCGCAGCCGATGTAGCCGATGTAGCCAACGGCCTTCAGCGCCTCGAAAATCGGATCGAAGGCGATGGTGCCGGAACCAGGCTCGTGCCGGCCGGGAAAATCGGCGATCTGGACATGCTTGATGATCGCCGCGTGTTCGGTGATCAGCCGAACCGGGTCGTGACCGAGGGACACGCAATGATAGACGTCCATCAGCAGCCCCACGTTGGGGCGCCGGAGGTCATGGATCGCCGTGATCGCCAAACGGGGATCGTCGATGATGTAATTGGCGATGGAGCCCGGGCCGATTGGCTCGATCAGAATATCGATCCCTCTGGTGGCCGCCGCGTCGGCCGCGAAGGCCAGGTTTTCGAGATAGGTTTCCCAAAGCAACGGGTTCGCCACGTCGGCGGGCCTGACGCCGGCCATTGCATGAACAAGGCGACAACCGATGGCTTCGGCATAATCCAAGGTCGGCTGGACGCTCGAGCGGAACCGGGCGACGTGTTCGGGAAGCGCCGCGAACCCTTTCTCGCCACGTGTCACGTCACCGGCGGGAAACCCCGTCTGCGCGAAGCGCAGCCCGGCATCCGACAAGCGACGCGCCAATTCCGGCGCCGGAGTGTCGAACGGGTTCGGATGCTCCACGGCGCCAAAGCCGACGCGGCGGGCCGCCTCCGGGCGCTCGGCGAACGCTTGTTCCGTGAACAGAAATCCAATGTGCGCGCTGAGACGCCCGTCGAAGGAACGAAGGCAGGGGATGGACATGCGCAACTCCGGCTTGGTGGGTCCAGCTCCGTCCATTCCGATCCCAAGGGCCGGCGTGGACGGGTGCCAGACGGCGGTTTGCCTTAGGACGGCCTGACGATCGCTGCCATCTCCTCCACCACCGCGACGTGATCGGCGAGCGGCAGGCGGTCAATCGTCATCTGGAGCTGACCGGGGCGGTCGACGCGGCTGTCGTCGATGGCTTGGCCAATGTTGACGGCGGCGTCCAGAATATCGTGTTCGGTCTTCCCGTTGAAATGCTTGAGCAGGGCGGGAGCGAGATCCGGACGTGCAGCGGCGACTGCTGCCAGCAACGCATAGGCGCCCCAGTTGGCGACACCGGCCACGATGAGAAAATCGGCGCCGGTGCGCGCCGCGATCAAGGCCCCGTTGGGAATGTCCTTTTCCACGATGTCGGCGGGCAGGACACCCATGCCGATCTCGTTGCCGCCATCGCCGATGCCGATGGTCTTCCAGGGCGCCTTCCATCCGGCATCTTCGAACAGATAGTCGAGCGGCGCGGTGTCGCCCGATATATCCCAACCATGCTCGCGGTGCGGCTTGCCATCCGAACCAAGGGAGCAACGCTCAATGGCGATCAGATGGGTGATCGGTGACTCGTCCGCCTCCAGCTTGTGGCGGAGCTGACGAACGGACTGGGGACTCACCGACACGATCTCAAGCCCGACATCGTGCGGCAGGACCTTGGTTACCGCCCACACAGCCTTGGCGCAGGGAGCGTCGGAAATGGCCGTCACCTTGATGCCGGCTTCCGTCAACCCGGCGGCCAATTGGCCCAGCCCATTGAGCCCGTCGGTTTCCGGCGACGGCGGTTCCGCATGACGGACGAAGAAGCCGGCGATGATTCCGACATGTGGCGCTGGATGCTCGGCAATGGATTTGGCGGCTTTCTCCAGGTTGCCCTGCGAAAAAGCGACAAGACGTCCGATATCGCGCCGGACCGTCCGCCCGGCTGCGGCTTCCAACAACTCGAAAGCGGTTTGCATGTTCGCCTCGGAATGTGGTTCGTATATGCGACGTATATTACTCTGTGGCGATAGCGTCAAGCGCGTCCCGCACCGTTGGGCGGAGGCAATAAACTGATGATCGACAAACAGGGATGGCTCGGGCACAACAGGAATGGTGGCAATTGCCGTATTTGACCGGCGTTTGCGATGCTCACATATACGCGCCCCTAAGAGGCAGGCATGACCAAAGAAATAACTCCGAAATCGACCACGAAACGGCGCGGGCAAGGGGGGCGGAAGGTGATGGCCGACATACCGGTGACCGAGGACTCTCACCGGACGGTGTTCAGCAGCGCATCCGATGACGCACGCCTGATATCGCAGACCGACGCCGCGTTGGATGTGATCCGCTCGCGAATCATCGACATGACGCTTGAACCGGGGAGCCGCATCGACGAGCGCATCCTGATCGACCGCTTCAAACTGGGCAGGACGCCGGCCCGGGAAGCCATCAACCGCTTGGTGGCGGAGGGTTTCGTGAAGATCATGCCGCAGCGCGGCGGTACTTATGTGCGCAAACTCGACTTCGACGAAATGGGCGAGATCGTCGTCGCGCACCAGCTTGCCGAGTCCATTCTCGGTCAGATGTGCCGTCTGGACGATCCGTCGCTGGCTCCTGACCTGATGGCGATCCAGCGCCGATATACCGACAGCGTGAAGCGTCGGGATTTTCTCGCGATCACGCAGCTCAACCAGGATTTTCATCTGCGGATGCATGACACCATCGGCAACGCGCTGTTTTACGACTTCGCCGAATCGACGCATCGGCATGTCCGCAGGTTGAATGTGTATATTTACCAAGCAGAACAAGCGGATCCCGAATTCCAGTCCGAACAGTTCGCCGCCAATCTCGACCAGCACAATCAGATCATCGAAGCTGTCGCCAGGCGTGACCGGCCCGCGCTCATCGAATTGCTGCCGGATCATGCCAAATACACCCAACGTCGCCTGGTTCGGCTGCTGCAAAACAAGTCGGTTGGTCCACTGCGCCCCAACCTGTCCGAGTTGAGATCACCCCTGGCCTGACGGGCCGGGTCCCGACGATCGATCGGCCTTTCCGCCGAACCCAGCCTCCGGGGACGGCCGACCCACGTCGCCGATCCACGTCGCGTACTGCGTTTCGTACGCATTTGCACGTTGGCGCTTCAACGCGTCCCTCCGTTTCCGGCGCGGCGGGGACGCGACATCAGCCTTGTCCCGAGCAGCCTTCTGCGGGCATTCAGCCTGTGTGATCCATGCGTCTACTTAAGATTCTTATCGACCATGATCTTCCGTCTTGACGGACTCGTATATGTCATGGATATTTAACCGGTGATGGCAACGCCGACGGGCGAAACGGGTCTTCGCTCCATCCGGCAACCAGCTGCGTCTTCAGTCCATTCCGCGCATCGACCTGCGCAATGCACCGGCACACCCACCACATTGGAAGGTGATGATTCACCATGAACAACCGGTCACTCTCGGTGATGAGCACACTTGGAATCCTCGGTCCGCTCAAGGAGAGGATCGGGCCCGCCTTTGAAGCGCAGTCCGGCCACCGGTTGGCCATGATATACGATCCCACCACCGTCCTTCTTCAGACAATCGCGGCGGGGCGGAGGGCGGATGTCATTGTCGCGATCGACACGGCGCTCGACGCACTCACCGGGAATCGAACCCTGCTGCCGGACAGCCGCGTGATCGTCGCGCGAACGGCAGTGGGTTTGGCCAAGCGGGCCGGCACCGAGGCCATCGATGTTTCGACACCGGACGCCTTCGTCAACGCGCTGCTCGCGGCAAAGTCGATCGTCTACTCGCAATCCGGTGCCAGCGGCATTTTCTTCAAATCTCTTGTCGAGAGACTTGGCATCTCCTGGGAAATCGGTCGGAAGGCGATCGTCATACCCAAGGGCTTCACGGCCGAACTGTTGATTTCCGGTGAGGCTGAACTGGCCGTGCAGCAGATGAGCGAGCTTATGGTGGTCGCCGGGGCCGACATCGTCGGCCCCTTTCCGGAACCCTACGGTGCCTACACCCATTTCGCCGCAGCGGTGTTCGCGCAGACCGACCAGCCCGAGCTGGCTCATCGCTTCCTCGATCATCTGACGGGTGAACCGGCCGCCGAAGCCTTCCTGGCGGCCGGATTGGAACCGCTCGGACGGTTGGGTTCCGCGCGCCATTCCGGCTCATCACCGGGAGGCTCCGATGGCTGGAGAGCTTGATTTCAGCTTCCTCAGCGACTATTGGCCGGCAATCGCCTGGGGTGTCGTCTGGACATTCGTGATGACGGTCGCGTCGTTGATCCCTGGGGCCGCGTTTGGCGTGTTGTGCGCCTTGGCCCGCGTCTATGGATCCCCAACAATCGCCCGCATCGCGGCCGTGTATGTGGAGGTCATCCGCAACACTCCATCCCTTATTCAAGCATTCTGGCTCTTTTTCGGGCTCGCATCCCTCGGACTGCGGTTGTCTCCCTTCATGGCCGCCGTCCTGGCGCTGAGCATCAACTTTGCCGCCTATGTTGGAGAGATCATCCGGGCCGGGTTGGAAGCGACGCCACATGGAGAGATCGAAGCGGCGGACTGCCTTGGGCTGTCGCCTCTGCAGCGGATCACAGCGATCGAGTTGCCTCAGGCGATTGAACGGGTGTTTCCGGCGTTGGTCGGACAATCGATCCTGATGATGCTTTCAACATCAATCATGTATCAAATTTCGGCTGAGGAATTGACGGGTGTTGCTTGGTACATCCAGTCGTTCACATTCAGAAGTTTTGAGATCTACATGATCGTTGCCGCGCTCTACATCGGAATGACGGGCCTGATGCGTGCGGCGCTGTCCAGTGTTGGTCTTTTGGTTTTCACACGTTACCGCCGCCTGCGAACCCCCTTGTGAGGCTGCAATGCTCAACCTGACCACGCAACAATCACTCTTCATCCTGCAAGGCGCTGGCTGGACGATCCTGCTCTCCTTGATCGGCTTTGTCGGCGGTTCTCTGCTGGGGCTTCCCTTGGCTCTCGGCCTGACCGCAAAATCGATGGCGACACGCCTGGCCACCGGCTTCGGCATCAACGTCGTGCAAGGCATCCCATTGCCGATTTTGATGTTTGCCGTCTATTTCGGTGCGGGGCTCGCCGGTTTCGACCCGCCAACCTTGGCAGCCGCCGCCTTGGCCATGACGGCCTACTCGGCAGCGTTTCTTGCCGAGATCTGGAAGGGCTGCATCCGCGCAGTGCCGCGTCTGCAATGGGAAGCGGCGGATTGCCTTGCTCTGACCAGCCTCGACACCCTGCGCCTCGTCATATTGCCGCAAGCGGTACGGATCGCTACGCCTCCGACCATCGGATTTTTTGTCCAAATCGTGAAAAACACCTCTTATGCAGTGGTGTTGGCCTTCATGGAACTAACCTACTCAGCCCGCATCGTGAACAACAACAGCAATGAACCGTTTGTTGTATTCACAATCGCGGGAGCCCTTTACTTCCTTATTTGCTTTCCTCTTTCCAAACTCAGCAGACGACTGGAACGCTCTTTTGGGAAAACACGAGAGGCTGCGAAATGACGGATCCGATTGTCAAGTTTGAAGACGTTCACAAGCGTTTCGGCACCCTCGAAGTTCTGAAGGGCATCTCGCTGTCGGTCGAAGAGGGCAAAGTTGTCGCCTTGCTTGGTCGCTCAGGGTCGGGGAAGAGCACGGCCTTGCGCTGCGTCAACGGGCTTGAAAAAATCGCCAGCGGCTCGTTGACCGTCTGCGGACGGGAGCTGGGGAAGATGAACGTCGATCTCCGTCGGCTTCGGCAAGACGTCGGCATCGTCTTCCAAAGTTACAACCTCTTCCCCCATCTCACCGTTGCTCAGAACGTCATGTTGGCGCCGATCCGGGTGCGCAAGCTCTCCAAGAGCGATGCCGGGAAATTGGCGGAGCATGTGTTGGATCGTGTCGGTCTGTCCGACAAGCTGTCCTGTTATCCGGAGCAGCTGTCCGGAGGGCAACAGCAGCGTGTCGCGATTGCGCGATCCCTGGCGATGCAGCCACGTGTGTTGCTGCTCGACGAGGTTACTTCGGCGCTTGATCCCGAACTGACCGGCGAGGTTTTGCGGGTGATTGAATCGCTCGCACGCGAACGGATGACCATGATTCTGGTGACGCACGAAATGGGGTTTGCGCGGAAGGTCGCCGACCAGATCGTGTTCATGCATCAGGGACGGGTCTGGGAAACGGGAGACAGAAGTCTGCTCGCCAACCCACAGACTCAAGAACTTACGCAATTCGTCGAGAGCGATCTTTAATCAACGATTTGAGTGATTCCTGCCTTTCCGGCCACATCATCGGCCAGATACTCTGTATCTCGAAAAACAAGCAAGCTCTTCCCGCTGTTTTGGAGACGGCTTGCAACAACAACCTACGAACAGGAGAGTAAGATGTTGAAATGGTTTTCCTGCATGGGCGTGGGAATGGCGGCTCTGCTGGTCGCCGCGCTGCCAGCGTCGGCCGCCGGCAAACTGGACATGATCAAAAGCCGTGGCAGCATCATCGTTGGAATTGATTTTTCACACCCGCCGTTCGGCTCGATCAACGACAAGGCCGAACCCATCGGCTCCGACCTTGAAACCGCTGAGTTGTTGGCGAAAGATCTTGGAGTGAAGCTGGAGACGGTCAATGTCTCCGGGCCCAACCGCATCCCCTTCCTGATCAGCAACAAGGTCGATATCGTCGTTGCCGCGGTTTCCATCACCGAGGATCGGAAAAAGGTAATCGACATTTCCGCACCCTACGGCACCATACCCCTGAACATTGCCGGACCGAGCAAGGAGACCATTCGCAATCCGGCCGACCTCGAAGGCAAGGCGATTGCCGTCGCCAGCGGCGTCACCGCGGACATTGAGCTTGCGCGGATTACGAAGGGCGTCCCGAACGTCACCGTTGTGAGATACGCCGATGAGGCGACGACGAAGACCGCCATGCTAACCGGTCAACAGAAATACCTGGCATCGACGCTCTCCGATCTTGCCGTGATCAAGGAGCAGAACAAGTCGCTCGATCTCGACTTTAAATTCACCATGAAAACCTACCCGATGGGTGTCGGCGTGCGCAAGGGAGAGCCGGAACTTCTTGGCTGGGTGAATGACTGGGTTCGCAAGAACATCGAGAACGGCAAGCTCAACACCATCTTCGTCAAATGGTTCGGCCAACCTCTTCCAGCCGATATGACCCATTTCGACTGATGCACTCCAAGTCACACGGAACATGGTCATGAACAAGACAACCGGTGCCGCAACCGCCACACCGAGCGCACGCGTCACGCCCGTCGTCGTCCATGCTGGTGTCGCGTATGTGAGCGGACAATTGCCCCGCATCGCCGGAGAATTGCAGGTTCGTGGAAAGGTCGGGGCGGAAGTCGATCTGGACACCGCCCGCCTTGCCGCTCGGCTTTGCGCCGAGGCGTGCATCGCCGCGCTTTCGGACAGTGTGGGCGAGGCGAACATCCAGCGTGTCATCAAACTGACGGGATTTGTCGCCTCCGCTCCAGGCTTCAACAGCCAGGGTGCCGTCATCGACGCGGCGTCTGATGTGTTCCTGGAGCGCTTCGGCTCACTGGCAGGTGCTCATGCGCGAAGCGCCGTCGGCGTCGCGGAGTTGCCGCACAACGCTCCCGTCGAGGTCGAACTGATCGCAATCGTTCAGTCGGTCTGATCAACCTGCCCCGCCACAGAACGGGTGCGACCCGCTGTGAGTTCCAACCAACGAAGGGCCATCATGTCGAGGACTATGGAATTGGGAGGGGTGCCGTTCCAGCGCAAGCTGATCGCGGCATCGGGATTGCGTTTCCACTGCGTGGTCGGCGGATCGGGACCAACGGTGGTGCTGATCGCAGGCTTCCCGCAGAGCTGGTACGCGTGGCGCCGGGTCATGCCGCTGCTTGCGTCGGATTTTCACGTCATCGCACTCGATCTTCCCGGACAAGGAGATTCCGACAAACCCATTGGGGGTTACGACACCCAAACGACGGCCCGTCGCGTCAATTCCCTGTTGAAGACGTTGGGCGTCGAACGACATTTTCTCGTCGGCCATGACGTCGGATCCTGGGTTGCCTATCCCTATGCGCATGAATTTGAAAAAGAACTGGGCGGTGTCGTGTTCCTTGATGCGAACATTCCCGGCGTCACCCTGCAGCCGACGATCAAGGTCGCTGATCCCGATTACTGGCGGAATTGGCATTTCCTGTTCAACATGATCGAGGACCTGCCGGAAGCGTTGTTGGCGGGTCGGGAACGTGTCCTCATCGAATGGTTCTTCAATCGGAAAACGGCAAACGCCATGGCAACTTTCGATGCCACCGACATTGAGGAATATGAACGTGTCTACGGGATGCTTGGCGGCATGCGCGGTATGCTGGGCTATTACCGGGCGGTCATTGAGGATATGGAGCAGAACAAGCAACTGTTCGCTCACAAACTCCAACTTCCAATTTTGGCGCTTGGCGGAGATGTGGGCAGTGCGCCAAACATCTTCGAGGCCATGCAACCATTGGGCAAGGATGTTAGAGGTGGTGTCATAGCGAAGAGCGGCCACTATATTCCGGAAGAGCAACCCGATGCCCTTGCTCGGGAACTCAAGACCTTTTTTGAAGGTTTGAAGCTCTAACCGGCGTTGGTGCACGGAGGCGGCGAAGGGTGGATTTGCTGATCGCGGGTAGTCCTGTAAAAGGGTGTCTCCACGATCTCCCGTGAATTGGTCATCCTCGGCATGCCGAACATACACAACGATGACCGGCGGCACCACATCCCGAAGATGCGGTTCCAGGTGACGAACTGGGCGGCGTATGAGGCCGGCCTGCGGCGGCGCGGCAGCCTGACGCAGTGGGTCAGCGACGCGGCGATCGCCGCGTGGCGAGCGCCACCGCGGAAGACGCCAAGCGGTCAGGCACGCTATTCGCAGACCGCGATCGACACTGCGGTCATGGTGCGCCTGGTTTTCCATCAGCCGCTGCGCCAAACCGAAGGGCTGCTCAGTTCGCTACTTGCTCTCATGGGCTTGGACCTGCCGGTGCCTGACCACACCACGATCAGCCGGCGGGCGGCCCGCCGGAAATCGGTGTTGGCGACGGCTTTGCCGGCGGGTCCGGTCACCCTGGTGATCGACAGCACCGGGCCCAAAGTCTATGGGGCCGGCGAGTGGCACCGCGACAAGCATGGCGTGCGCGGGCACCGGAGCTGAAGGAAGCTCCATCTGGCCGTCGATGCGACCACCAACACCATCGTCGCCGCTACGCTGACGACCACCGACGACGGCGACGCCTCCCAGGTCGGCCCGTTGCTTGGCCAGACCAGCGGCACCATCGCCGCCCGGGATGCCGGCGCCACGGTCGTCATCCCTCCGCGCGCTACGGCGGTGCCCAGGGTAACAGCCGCCACCGAGCCGACACAGCGGGACCGCCACATCCAGAGCATCGCCGAGCACGGTCGCCTGGGATAGCAAGGGCACACCGGCTATGGGAAGCGGAGCAAGGCGGAAACCGCGATGGCGCGCTACAAGCGCATCCTTGGCAACCAGCTTCGTGCCCGCATGTTGCCTGGCCAGCAAGCCGAGGCCACCATCCTGAATCGGATGATCGATCAAGCGCGCCCGAACTCCGTCCGCCCCACCTGAACCAAGGTCGCAGAGTGGCCCAGTGTGCCCCCGCTGCCATCCGTGCACCAACGCCTCGTCTCGCGCCTGCCGGCAAACTTTGCAACAGAGCCCCCCATGGTGCCCTACGGAGCACCGGAACAACCGCTCGACGCTACCCAAAGGGACGCTCGTGCCGCGCGGCGATCCACGATAACCTCCGGTTATGAACATCCGGCAGCTCGAAGCGTTCAAGGCCATCGTCGAATTGGGAAGCTTCACGCGGGCGGCGGAAAAGCTGCATCTGTCCCAGCCTGCGGTGAGCAAGCTGATCCTGCTGCTGGAGCGCTCCTGCGGCTTCTCCCTGTTCCATCGGCAGAAGAACGGCGTCATTCCGACCGCCGAAGGCGAGATGCTGTACTCCGAGGTCGAACGGGTCTTTCTCGGCGTCGATTCCGTGTCGGCACGGGCCCGCGCCATCCGGCAGTTCAACTATGGCGAGATCGAGATCGTCGCCTTTCCGTCGCTCGCGACCCGCGTCCTGCCGCCGATCCTGGCGGACTTCCTGCGGTCGAAGCCGGGGCTGCGGGTGACGCTGTCGAGCCGTAATTCCTGGCTTCTCGTCGACCGGGTCGCCTCGCAGGGGGTCGATGTCGGCTTCGGCATGGTCGCGTCCGAGCGTCCCGGGGTCCGTTTCGACAGGCTGTGCTCGATGGACGCGGTTTGCATCCTGCCGGCCGGTCACAGGCTGGCCGGTCGCCCGGTGATCGAAGCCGGGGATCTGCATGGCGAGCGTTTCGTCGCGATGGCCGAGGAGGACCGGGCCCAGCTCAAGGTCGATCAGGCCTTCTCCGAATGCGGCGCCGCACGCGACATCGTCCTGAAGGCGCAGTTGACCGAAGCCTGCTGCTCCTTCGTGGCCGCCGGAGTCGGCGTCGCCATCGTGGATCCGTTGAGCACGGTCGATTTCGCTCCGTCCCAGCTTGTCGTGCGCCCATTCCGGCCGCTGGTGACCTACGACATCTGGGTCGTCACGCCGAGCTTCCGCGACATCTCGCTAAGTTCGCAAGCACTGATCGCGCATGTCCGCACCCGGCTGGCGGCCAGGATCGCGGAGCTCGCGAAGCTGATCGGCGCGCCGGAATAGGCACCGCGAGGGGCATATCCCCTGGTTATGGCTGAGCCGCCATAAGCGATTTGACCCGACCGGCGCCCGAGCCCTCAATTCCAGCGGAGCAACCGGATCGCCGGCAGGAACGAAGTGCCTGCCCGATCCCCCCTTCGTTGACGATTCGAGGTGGTTGATGGCCGCAATTACAGTGCTCACCCCGACGGGGACGCTAGGATACGGTTTCGGCGACGACGCTTTGGCCCGCGGCATGTCGCTGGGACCGGCCGTCATTGCGGTGGACGCCGGATCGACCGATCCGGGACCGCATTATCTCGGCTCCGGCAAGCCGCTGGTGTCGGACGTCAGCATCAAGCGGGAACTGACCATGCTCATCCGCGCCGGCCGCACGGCCGGCATCCCGGTCATCGTCGGCAGCGTCGGCGGTGCCGGGTCGGGCGTCCAGGTCGAGCGGACGGCCCGGCTGGTCCGCGAGATCGCCCAGGAGCAGGGCCTGAACTTCAGGCTCGCGACCATCCGCTCGGACATCCCGATCGAGCGGGCCAAACGGGCGGTCGCGGCGGGCGAGATCGTCGATTTCGAAGCCGGTACCCCCCTGACCGCGGAGCTTCTGGACGAGACGGTGACGCTGGTCGCGCAGATGGGGCACGAGCCGATCTGCGAAGCGCTCGACGGCGGCGCGGACGTCGTCATCGCCGGCCGGGCCTGCGACAATTCGGTGATCGCCGCCTTCCCGATCTGGCGCGGGGCCGATCCGGCGCTGGCGATCCATATGGGGAAGATCCTCGAATGCGGAGCCTTCTCGGCCGAGCCCTTCGCCATGGACGTGATGCTCGGCACGGTGGAGGAGGACAGCTTCCTGCTGGAGCCCGGCAGCACGGCGAGGCGCGCCTCGGTCAAATCCGTCGCCGCCCATTCGCTGTACGAACGCGAGAACCCCTTCAAGCAATCCGGCCCTGGCCATGAGATCGATCTGTCCGGCTGCTCGTTCGAGCAGGTCGGGGAGCGTCAGGTCCGGGTGCGCGGCGCCACGTTGACGGAAACGACCGATTACTACGTGAAGCTCGAAGGGGCCAGGCTTGCCGGCTACCGCTCCATTGCCATCGCCGGCATCCGCTGCCCGACCACGATCCGGGCGCTCGACGCGATCCTGGACGACGTCCGCCGGAAGGCCCTGGACTACTTCGCCCCGGCGCCGGTCGCCGTGGCCTTCCACGTCTACGGCGGCAACGGCGTGATGAAGGAATTGGAGCCGGAGACGGCGCCCCAGCGCGAAATCGGCCTCGTGATCGAGGTGACGGCCGCCGACCAGGAACTGGCCCATGCGGCGTGCCACCAGATCAGCGGCGCGATGCTGCATTACCATTACCCGGGCATCATCAACACATCCGGCAACCTCGCCTTCCCCTATTCCCCTTCGGACCTGGATCTGGGACCGGTCTACGAGTTCAGCGCCTACCACCTGATGAAGGTCGACACCCCGACCGAGCTGTTCCCTGTCCGCTACGAGGATCTCTGAGATGAACACGCGCCCGCTCAAGGATCTGGCCGACATCGTCCGCAGCAAGAATGCGGGCCCCTACCGGATCACCTTCGACATCCTGTTCAAGGACAAGGATCGCTACGAGGCCGTTCGCGCGACCGGTGCGATCAGCGCGGAGTCGGTCGCCAGGGCCTACGGCATCGACGTCTCGCAGGTGTCGTCCTTCTTCGAGATCGACATGGCCAACGCGATCAAGATCACCATCAGGCGCGCGCGCGCCCAGGGTTCGTCCGGCGATGGCGACATGTACGGCTGCCAGCATCATGTCCCGCTGATGCTCATCGCCGTCCCGGTGGGCTGACCGCTGCCGATTGTCCGCCTTGATGAAGGGGTCTGCACTCTGTTTCGAACGCGGCGCCCGTCCGGCACCGTAAGCCAGCCCATTCCGGTGGGGAATGAGGGTCCGCTACCGGTCCGGCGCGGTCACCTCCAGCAGCCGGTCCCGGACCGCGACCAGCGGGGGTGCAGGTCGCGGTCCCCGGGGCGGAAAAGGTCGTAGTGCCGCCGAACGGACGGGCGCTGGAGCGGCCTTCAAGCTGCGTTGAGGGTCGACGCGAACACCGCCAGCCGCTCCAGCGTGAACGAGACGAAGCTGTCCACCAGATTGAACGAGCGCGCCGCCTTCGGCCGGATCAGCCAAATGTCGAATTCGACGGTGGGCTCGAACCGGCGGACGGCGATGCGCGTGTCGTCGTTGTTGAAGGCGCTGATCGGGTCGACCACGGCGACGCCGGCCTTGGCCGCAACGAAGGAAAAGGCCGTCTCCGATTGGCCGGCCTCGATGCGGCTGCGCCGGGGCACCTTGAGTTCGTCGAACACACGGTCGATCATGAAGCGCGAATGATCCTGCGGACCGAGCGAGATGAAATCCTCGTTCGCGAGGTCGTGGGCGCGGATGGTGTGCCGCTCGGCCAGAGGATGCCCGGCCGGCAGGATGCAGACCCCGCGCAGGCGGTGCAGATGCGCGCTGACCACCTCGGGACGGTCGCCCGGCAGGATGCTCAGGCCGAAATCCACATGCTGGGCCGCGACCGCGTCGATCAGGCTGCGTGAGCGCATGCTTTCCAGACGGAAGCGCATGTCTGGATGCGCCTCGCAGAAGCTCCACACGATCTCTGGCAGCACACGCCGGGCGATAGCCGGGAAGGCGCCGACGCTGACGGAGCCCCAGTTCTGGTCGCGCAGCGCCGTCGCCACCCGTGCGATCTGGCCGACACCGATGAACATGCGCTGGACCTCGTTGTAGAGCGCTTCGGCCTCGCGGGTCGGCGTGATCTTGCTGCCCTGGCGGTTGAACAGGCGGAAGCCGCAGCTCCGTTCGAATTGCGCGATCAACTGGCTGACGGCGGGCTGCGAGATGCTCAACCGCTCCCCCGCACGCGTCACGCTGCCGCTCGCCATGACTGCCTGGAAGGCCTCGATCTGTCGGACGTTCATCGGCCTCAGCCATAAGTTCAGCTTATTCTCAGGGGCAAATTATCTATTATGACATTATGAAAGACAACGCGATCATAGGCTCCGAAGCGCCGATCCCATCGATTTTTCGTGCGCTCAAGCAAAAGGGGATCTTCATGACGCCTCGTTTCGCCAAGCCGCTTGCCCTCCTCTCCCTGCTGGCGACCAGCCTCGTCTTTTGCGCCGAGGCAAAGGCCGATCAGCTCGACCGCGTCAAGCAGCGCGGCAAGCTGATCGCCGGCATCCGGAACGATTACGTGCCCTTCGGCTTCCTCGACCAGAAGGGCGAACTGACCGGCTTCGAGATCGATCTCGCGCGCGCCGTCGCCAAGGACATGTTCGGCTCGGAGACCGCGATCGAACTGGTTCCGGTCGTGGCCTCGAACCGCATCGAGCTGCTGAACGCCGGGCGCATCGACGTGATCTTCGCGACGCTGGGCAAGACGGCCGAGCGCGAGAAGATCATCGACTACACGGCGGAATACTATCTGATGGCCGGGATGGTGCTGCTGACGCCGAAGAGCGCGGAGTACAAATCCTGGGAAGACGTCAAGGGACACAAGCTCTGTGGAAGCCAGGGCAACGTCTACAACCGGACGCTGATCGAGAAATACGGCGCCGATCTGGTCCTGTTCACCGGAACCTCGGAGATCTACAAGGCCTTCCAGGACAACCGGTGCGACGCGATCGCGTATGATGGCCCGAACCTTCACATGAAGGTCGCCGAGGAGGGTTGGAGCGACAAGTACAAGATCGCGCTCGACACCTTCGACTACATCCCCATCGGCGGCGGCGTCCGCAAGAACGAACCCGCCTTCCTGAACGCCGTCAACAAGGCCATCATCCGGGCCGAGGCGTCGGGGCTGATGGTCGAGGGCGAGAAGAAGTACAAGCTCGGCGTCAGCGACTACGTGACCAAGCGGGCCGCCGACGCGAAGGTGAAGGCCGCCGCGGCGAACTGAGGCCCTCCACCGCGGCCGGCTCGTCCGCATGATCGGAAAGACAGCATGCACAAGATCGAGGTCACGTCGCGGCGAACGCCACGGGTCGTGGAGCAGGCCCTGTGCCTGAACGACTTCGAACCGATGGCGGAACGGAGGCTGCCACGGGCGATCTTCAAATACGTCTCCGGCCACGCCGAGGACGGCGCGACGCATCGCCGGAACCTGCAAAGCTTCGCCGAGCGGTCCTTCATCCCGAACGTTCTCGTCGACGTCTCCCGGACCGACGCGTCGACGCGCATCTTCGGGGTCGATTACGCCAGCCCGTTCGGCATCGCGCCCATGGGGTTCAGCCGGCTGGTGGCGCCGGACTGCGACGTGCTCTTCGCCCAGGAGGCGGCGAGGGCGAAGCTTCCGTTCATCCTGAGCGGGGCCTCGCTGACCCGGTTGGAGGAGGTGCGCCAAGCCGGCGCGACGAGCTGGTTCCAGGCTTACATTCCCGGCGACGAGGCGCGCATCCTTCCGCTGGTCGAGCGGGTGGAGCGCGCCGGCTTCGACACGCTGGTGGTGACCGTCGATACGGCGGTGCATGGTCAGCACGAACTCGCCGCGCGCCACGGCTTCCGCTCGCCGGTGCGGCCGACCGCCGATCTGGCGTGGCAGGGGGTGACGCGGCCGGTCTGGCTGTGGCGCGTGCTGCTGCGCAGCCTGCTGACGCGCAACGCGCCGCATTTCGAGAACATGGATGCGGAGCGGGGGCCGCCCGTGTTCTCCCGGACGCTCGTCCGCGACATCGGCCGGCGGTCGAGCCTGTCCTGGACGCACATCGAACGGCTTCGGCAGCGCTGGAAGGGCAAGCTCGTCCTCAAGGGGGTGATGTCCGCTCCGGACGCGCGAATGGCGGAAAAGATCGGCGTCGACGGCGTCATCGTCTCCAACCATGGCGGCCGGCAGATCGACTGCGCCCAAGGCTCGCTCGACCTGCTGGAGCGCATCGCCGATCAGGTTGACCGCTTGACCGTGATGTTCGACGGCGGCGTCCGGCGTGGCAGCGACGTCCTGAAGGCGGTCAAGCTGGGCGCCCAACTGGTTTTCGTCGGGCGGCCGTTCCTGCTGGCGGCGGCGGCTGGCGACCGGGTCGGCGTGGAGCATGCCCTGTCCCTGATGAAGGACGAGATCACCCGGACCATGGCGCTGCTGGGCATCAACCGGCTCGACGAGTTCGACGCGGTTCCGCTCATCCGTAACGGCCGGGACTGAACGCATGCAGAAACCCGCCAAACGTCAGACCGTGAGGATTCCGGCATGACGCTCGATTTCAGTTGGCTGTTCGATCCCCTCTATCAGACATGGTTGCTGCGCGGCATCGGCACGACGATCCTGCTCAGTCTGCTGGGCATGGTCCTGATGTTCGCCATCGGCATCGCCGGCGCCGCCCTTCTTCACCTGAAGGTGCGGTTCCTGCAATCGCCGGTCACGATCTTCGTCGAACTGTTCCGCAACACGCCGCCGCTCGTCCAGCTGTTCTTCCTGTACTTCATGCTGTCGGAGATCGGCCTGACGCTCACCGATCCGGTGACGGGCGGACGGATCCCGCTGTTCACCGGCTTCACCTGCGTGGTGCTTTCGCTCGGCCTCTACAACGGCGCGATCGCCGTCGAGATCATCCGCTCAGGGCTGCTCGCCGTGCCCGCCCAGACCGTCGAGGGCGCCCGCTCGCTGGGGTATTCGCGGCTGCAGACCTTCCGCCACGTCGAACTGCCCATCGGCCTCAGGATGAGCATCCCGCCCATGACCAGCAACATCGTCAGCCTGATCAAGACCTCGTCCCAGGCCGTGCTCGTGGCCGTGGCGGACATCATGTACGGCGCGACGCAGATCATGCTGGAAACCTTCCGCAACCTGGAGGTCATGCTGCTGATCTGGGTCATCTACCTCGTGATCGCCAGCCTCGCCGTGCTGGTGGTGCGCCGTATCGCCGCCGCCTTCCGCATCCCCGGCTACGGGTCGTGACGGCCATGAACGCGGAACTCAAGCTCTTCGCGCTGGGCACCGCCGGTGTCACGCTGGTCCTCGCGGCGCTTCTCGTCACCGTCTACGGCGCGGAGACCGGACGCGTCCTCCAGGCGCTCGCCGCGCGGACGCCGTTGCTTCTCAGCGGCTCCCCGGACTTCAGCCGGTTCGAGGGCGGCTTCGCCGCCAACATCGTCATCAGCATCTGGGCGATGATGATCGCCGCCGTCGCCGGCACCGCGCTCGGCATCGGGATGATCTCCCAATCCCTCCTGGTCCGGGCCCCGTCGGTCCTGCTCATGAACGTGCTCAGGAACTCGCCGTGGCTCGTCGTGCTCTACGCGATGCTCTATCTGCTGCCGTTCGAGATCGAGGCGTTCGGGACGATCTTCTCGTTCTCGCCCGTGATCAAGGCGATCATCGGGCTGGCGCTGCCGGTGACGGCCAACATCGCCGAGGTGTTCCGCGGCGGCGTTGAGGCGGTTCCGACCGGCCAATGGGAATCGGCCCGCTCGCTGGGCTATCGCCGGCTGCAGATCCTGCGCCGCGTGGTGGTGCCCCAGGCGATCCAGTTCATGACCCCGAACCTGATGACGACCTACGCCATGCTGTTCATCGGCACCAGCCTGGTCGTGGTGACGGGCGCCAACGACATCCTCTCGGTCGCCCGCACCGTCATCGCCAGCGACGGCGCGCATTACGCGACGGCAATCTATCTCTACGTGCTGTTCCTCTTCTTCCTCTTCTGCTTCCCGATCGCCATCCTGACGCGGTGGCTGGAGCAACGGGTGCGAGTTCGCCAATGACCCATCACCGGCATTCCCAGCAATCCGCCCCGCTCATCGAGATCCGGGACGTCCACAAATCCTTCGGCCCCGTCACGGTCCTCAGGGGCGTGTCGCTGTCCGTCCGCGACGGCGGCGTGGTTTGCATCATCGGGCCGTCCGGCTCGGGCAAATCGACGATCCTGCGCTGCATCAACGGCCTGATGTCGATCGACCGGGGAACGATCCGCGTCGGCCCCTTCGCGGTCGAGACGCTGACGAGCGACAAGGCGCTGGTGCCGCTGCGGCATCAGGTCGCCATGGTCTTCCAGCAGTACAACCTGTTCCCGCACCGCACGGTGCTGCAGAACCTGACCATGGCGCCGGTGCAGGTGCTGGGCGAGAACCCGGCCGCTGTGCGCGAGCGGGCGCTCGCCCTGCTCGCCAAGGTCCGGCTGACCGGAAAGCAGGACGCCTATCCCGGCGAACTGTCCGGCGGCCAGCAGCAGCGCGTCGCCATCGCCCGCGCGCTCGCCATGCAGCCCAAGGTCATCCTGTTCGACGAGGTCACCGCCGCGCTCGACCCCGAGATGGTCAGCGAGGTCCTGAACGTCATCCGCGATCTGGCGCGCGAGGGCATGACCTGCGTGCTGGTCACCCACGAGATGCGCTTCGCCCAGGAGGTCGCGGACGAGGTCTTCTTCACCGACCGTGGCGTGATCGTCGAGCACGGCCCTCCCGGGACGCTCTTCCAGAATCCGACCGACCCACGGCTGAAAGCCTTTCTCGAAAAGGTCCTGTGACGGCCCTTTCCTCAAGGAAACCCCATGACCCACCCTCTCAAGGTCCTGGTCCCCGACGTTCATCTCCGCGACCTCGACATCGAGCGCGGCGTATCGGGAGACCGGCTGGACTACCTTGTGTTCGACGAGACCGACCCGGCGGCCATCCCGGACGAGGCTTGGCGCTCCTGCGACGCGATCCTGGTCTGGCACCGCATGCGGATCACGCCGGAGGTTGTCGCGAAGCTCGACAAATGCCGCGTGATCGTGCGGGTCGGCGTCGGGTTCGACAACGTCGACGGCGCGGCGTGCCGGGCGCGCGGCATTCCGGTCTGCAACGTGCCCAATTACGGCACCTCGGAGGTCGCCGACCACGCCCTGGCCATGCTGCTGCACCTCGTGCGCGGGCTCGGCTCCTACGAGGCGCGGCTGAGGGCCGATCTCGTGGCCGGCTTCCTGGCCGAAGACGTCCCCGTGGTGCGCCGCATCCGGGGCGCCACCTTTGGCGCGATCGGCATGGGCCGCATCGGCACCGCGATCATGCGCCGGGCCGCCGCCTTCGACATGAAGGTGATCTACGTCGATCCCTATCTCCCGGAGGGCCACGAACTCGGCCTCGGGATCGAGCGGGTCAAGACCCTGCCGGAACTGCTGTCGCGCTCCGACGTGGTCAGCCTGCACGTGCCTTTGTCCGAACAGACCCGCAACATCATCGGCAAGCCGGAACTGGCGTCGATGAAGCCCGGCGGCATCCTGCTCAACATCGCGCGCGGCGGCCTCGTCGACGTGGACGCGGTCCACGACGCGCTGAAGAGCGGGCATCTCGCCGCCGCCGGTCTCGACGTGCTGCCCAAGGAACCGCCCATGCCGCCGCCGCCGCTGATCGCGGCGTGGCAGGCGGAGGAGGCTTGGCTTGCCGGACGTCTCGTCCTGACGCCGCACGCCGCCTTCTACTCCGAGGCCGGCTATCGCGACATGCGCGTTTTCTCCGCCGAGATCCTGCTCGACTTCCTGTTCGAGGGACGGCTGCGGAACAACGTCAACCCGGGCTGGGACGCAAAGGCTTCCTAACCGCCGGACCCCGCCCTCCATCATCAGGAACGAGCCATGGCCTTCCAGCAGCACGAAACCCAATTCCGGGTCCTGAGCGACGAGGAACTCGACGCTTGGCGGGCGATTCCGCCGGCGGTCGCCTCCGACTGCATGAACCGCACCCAGGTGATGAACGCCACGATCAAGCCGATCGCGGATGGTCAGGTCCTGTGCGGGCAAGCCCGGACGGTGACGACCATGGTCGGGGATTGCGGCCCGATCTGCGCGCTCATCAGCAGCGCCCGGCCGGGCGAGATCGTGATGGTCGATGCCGGCGGTGTCGAGGACACGGCGGTATGGGGCGGCGTCATGGCGGAGGAAGCCATCCATCGCCGGCTGGGGGGCGCCGTCATCGACGGTGCCATCCGCGATGTCGCGGACATGCGCAAAGCCGGTTTCACGATGTTCTGCCGGTCGGTCGTGCCGCGCGGGCCGCATCACGGCTTCGGCGGTATCATCGATGGGACGATTTCGGTGGCGGGCGTCCCGGTGCGCTCCGGCGACATCGTGCTGGGCAACGACGACGGCGTGGTCGTCGTCCCCCTTGAGCAGGCCGCTACGGTGCTGGCGGCCGCGCAAGCCCACCTGCTCAAGGAGGAAGGCTGGATCCGGAACATCCGGGCCGGCGTGCCGATTCCGAAGTTGTTCGAGATGCCGAGCGCCAAATGACACCGCCGCGCGGTACCGCCCTCATCGGCCCGGCTCCCGCTCGGAGGTTGATGCGGCATGGGATCAGGACGGTGCCGCAGCCCCTTAAGATTCCGCATGTTGGCGGTCACATCGAGCGGCTGATCGGCCGCTTGATGGGCGATGTACACCTGATGTCCGGCACAACATTCTGCACTGAGCAACTTCACACTCAGACACCAAGTTCGTTTTCAACGTGGTTGGCGCGATAAACATCGCGGATCGCATCGAGCATTATTGCAATTTCTGGAGACGTGTCGTTGACCCGGTGGCTCATGAAAAGCGGCGAGACAGCATGTGCTTCTTCAAGTGGACGATACTCGACTTTGTCCCGCCGCAAATGCTGTACGGAAGCGGTCACCAAACTAAACCCGACATCGGCTGCCACCAAACCCAACGCCGTCTGCACATCCCGCACTTCCAGAATGGTGTCTGGCTTTAACCCTCGGAAGCGATAGAGCGCGAGCACCTGATCGGCAAAGCTCGGTCGCGGAGTTTTGGGGTAAACAACCAGTGTTCCGGCTGTCAGGTCGTCGAGACGGAGCGGGCGCTCCTGCTCCAGCAGTCGGTGCCCTGACGGAATGGCGGCAATGATGGCTTCGTAGCGGAGCAGAGTCCGCGTGATGGCGGCGTCCTCCAGCGGAATGCGGCCGAAGCCGACGTCGATGCGACCCTCTTTGAGCGCCGCGACCTGCTCGACCGTTGTCAACTCCACCAACGAGACTTCCACATTCGGACGGATCGAGCGGTAACGGCGGATCATCTCTGGCAGCCAGCCATAGAGTGTGGACGCCACAAAGCCGATGGTGAAGCGGCTATGCTCGGCGTGGCGCAGGCGGCGAGCCAACGCCTTGATTTCATCGACGCGCTCCAGCACGTGGACCGCCTGTTCATAGATCAAGCGCCCTGGCTCCGTCAGACGCAGGGGACGGCTGTCCCGTTCGATGAGTTGAAGGCCAAGCTCCTCTTCCAATTGCTGTATCTGTCGGCTCAACGGCGGCTGCGCCATGTTCAGGCGCTCTGCCGCACGCGTGAAGTTCCGCTCGTTCACGACTGCCATGAAGTAGCGGAGATGCCGAAGTTCCATGAACGAGCCTCTCCCTCATTGAGCACGGCGGCCGTGAGATAAGGCCGCCGCGCCATACCATACCTGGAGGGTATCAAACCAGACCAACACGGTCTTTCACAATACGCATGGCAACAGATAGCGTGGTGGCACAACAAAGTTTTGCCGAGGACAGCCGCAGGATGACCAGAATTGACGGCATCGAGACCCTCATTGTCGATGTGCCGACCATTCGGCCGCATGTGCTCTCGATGGCCACCATGCACCGGCAGACCATCGTCGTAGTCCGGCTTCGCTGTTCCGACGGCGTTGTGGGCATCGGTGAGGGGACAACGATCGGGGGATTGAGCTACGGCGAAGAATGCCCCGAAGGTATCAAGCTGGCGATTGACACTTACATAGCCCCGGTGCTGCGAACCAGCGACCCCACCCGCGTTGCCGCAACCATGGCACAGGTCGGCAGAGCCGTTGTTGGCAACCACTTTGCCAAGGCGGCGGTCGAGACGGCGCTCTTGGACGCCATGGGAAAGCGGCTCGGCCTCCCGGTTTCCGAACTGCTGGGCGGGCGTCACCGTGACACGCTGCCGGTCGCTTGGACGCTCGCCAGCGGCAACACGGCCAAGGACATCGACGAAGCCGAGCGCATGCTGTCTTTGCGGCGGCACAACATCTTCAAGCTGAAGATCGGCAAGCGTCCGGTGGCTGACGATGTCGCGCATGTTGCTCAGATCAAACGCGCGTTGGGCGACCGAGCAAGCGTGCGCGTCGACGTCAACCAAGCCTGGGATGAAGCCACCGCGTCGCGCGGAATTGCAATGTTGGAGGACGCAGGCGTCGATCTGATCGAACAGCCGGTGGCGCGCAGCAATCGCTCGGCACTGGCACGCTTGGCCGCACGCTTCATCGTGCCGATCATGGCCGACGAAAGTCTTCACGGGCCAGAGGATGCCTTCACCATCGCATCGCAGGCGGCAGCCGATGTCTTCGCCGTCAAGATCGCCCAGTCCGGCGGTCTCCAGGCTGCGGCCCGCGTCGGTGCCATTGCGGATGCGGCGGGGATCGGGCTTTACGGCGGCACCATGCTGGAAGGGGGGATCGGCACCATCGCCTCCGCTCACCTCTTCGCCACGTTCCCGCGGCTCGCCTGGGGCACGGAGCTGTTCGGTCCGCTGCTGCTGACCGAGGAAATCCTGACCGAACCCCTGGCTTATGGCGATTTCAGCCTTCAGATCCCCAACAAGCCGGGCCTCGGCATCGACTTGGACGAGGACCGCATCGCCTTCTTCCGGCGTGACGGCCGGTAACACTCGCACACCCCCCTTGATCGAGGCCAAGACCATGCTGTTCCAGGTCGAAATGGATGTCCGCCTGCCGCCTGACATGGCGCCACAGGTGGCAGACGAGTTGAAGCGGGTCGAGCGCGAACGCGCCCAACAGATGCAGCACGAGGGCAAGTGGCGGCACCTTTGGCGTGTCGCTGGCCGCTACGCCAATGTCAGCATCTTCGATGTCGAAAGCGCGGACGAACTTCACGCGCTGCTCACCTCGCTGCCGCTTTTCCCCTACATGGCGATGACGGTTACCGCCTTGTGTCGCCATCCCTCGTCCATCCGCGACGATGACCGCTGAGCCGGTCGCCGCCTACCCGCCGCTGAGGCAGCCATAACCGAAGTTTAGGGAGAAAACGATGAACAAGAACCAGATCCAAGAGTTCGCGAAGCGCATCTCCGGCACCCAAATTGCTCCGGCTAACGAGCGGGTGAAAGCGGTCGTCGACCGCATGCTGCTCGATCTCTTCGTGCTGATCGACGAGATGGACGTCACGCCCGAAGAATTCTGGTCGGCCTGCAGCTATGTCACCGAGCTCGGGAAGTCCAATGAAGTCGGACTGCTGGTGCCGGGTCTTGGTGTCGAGCATTTCCTTGACCTGCGCCAGGATGAGAAGGAGCGTGCTGCCGGAATGGACGGCGGCACCCCGCGCACCATCGAGGGTCCGCTCTATGTGGCCGGTGCTCCCGTCTGCCAGGGCGAAGCCCGGCTCGACGACGACACTGACGACGGCGAAATCCTGTTCATGGATGGCCGGGTCCTCGACACCCGTGGCAACCCGGTTGCCGGTGCGCAGGTCGAGGTCTGGCACGCCAACAGCCGTGGCAACTACTCCTACTTCGACCAGTCGCAGAGCGACTTCAACCTGCGCCGCACCGTCGTCACCGATGCCGAGGGGCGCTACCGCTTCCGCAGCATCATGCCGTCGGGCTACAGCTGCCCGCCCAACGGGCCGACCCAAAAACTCCTGACCCTACTGGGCCGCCACGGTCATCGTCCGGCGCACATTCACTTCTTCGTGTCGGCACCGGGCTATCGGACGCTGACGACGCAGATCAACATCAAGGACGATCCCTACGTCCATGACGACTTCGCCTTCGCCACCCGCGACGGCCTGATCCCCGGGGTCGAGCACCACACGGACCCGACCGCCCTCCACGACATGGGCGTGAACCGGCCCTTCGCCACCATCACCTTCGACTTCGTTCTCCCGTCCGCACTGGATGGCGTGTTGAACACGCTTCCTGAGCGTCCGCGCGCCACGGCCGCCTGATCTTCCGGGGGGCCATGCCCGGCCCCATTCCCGCCATCTTGTGGAGGACCAGATCATGACTGCCAATCTCATGGCGCGGCTGGACGGCGCTGTCGTTGAGGACAAAGAGCAGGGCATTTATCGGTGCAGGCGCGACATTTTCACCGACCCTGAGCTGTTCGAACTGGAGATGACGCACATCTTTGAGGGGAACTGGATCTACCTCGCCCACGAAAGCCAAATCCCCGGCAAGAACGACTACTTCACCACCTTCATCGGCCGGCAGCCGATCATCATCGCCCGCAACAAGGACAACGAGCTCAACGCCTTCATCAACGCCTGCAGCCACCGTGGCGCGATGCTGTGCCGGCACAAGCGCGGCAACAAGGCAACTTACACCTGTCCGTTCCACGGATGGACTTTCAACAACTCTGGTAAGCTGCTGAAGGTCAAGGACCCGGAGTCCGCCGGCTACCCTGACGCCTTCAATCGGGAGGGATCGCACAACCTGACAAAGGTTGCCCGGTTCGCATCCTACCGCGGCTTCCTGTTCGGCAGCCTGAACGCCGATGTGGCACCGCTCACCGAGCATCTGGGTGAGGCCGCCAAGATCATCGACATGATCGTCGACCAGTCGCCGGATGGGCTGGAGGTGCTGCGCGGCTCCTCGTCCTACATTTATGACGGCAACTGGAAACTCCAGACCGAGAATGGAGCCGACGGCTATCACGTCAGCGCCGTGCACTGGAACTATGCGGCAACCACCAACCACCGCAAGACGGCCGCCGCCGGCGACAGCGTGCGGGCGATGGACGCCGGAAGCTGGGCCAAGCAGGGCGGCGGCTTCTATTCCTTCGAGAATGGTCATCTGCTGCTGTGGAGCCGCTGGGCCAATCCCGAAGACCGCCCTCTCTATGAGCGCCGGGACGAGTTGGCGGCACAGTACGGGGCCGCGCGGGCCGACTGGATGATCGGCAATTCGCGCAACCTGTGCCTCTACCCCAACGTCTACTTGATGGACCAGTTCAGCTCGCAGATCCGCACCTATCGGCCGCTGTCTGTCGACAAGACTGAGGTCACGATCTACTGCATCGCGCCGAAGAACGAGAGTGCGGAGGCCCGCGCCCGCCGCATCCGCCAGTATGAGGATTTCTTCAACGCCAGCGGCATGGCCACCCCCGATGACCTGGAGGAGTTCCGCTCCTGCCAAACCGGCTATCTCGGCAGCGCCGCCCCCTGGAACGACCTGTCACGCGGAGCGGCCCATTGGGTGGAGGGTGCCGACGAGGCGGCCAAGGCCATCGACCTGCAGCCGCTGATGAGCGGCCTGCGCACCGAAGACGAGGGGCTGTTCGTCGTCCAGCACCAGCACTGGCTCGACACCATGCGCCGCGCCGTGGCGGTGGAAGAGGCATCGTCCGGCCTGAAGACGCTGGCTTGACGGGGGAACGCATGACCATCACTCCTGAGACTCTGCAGGCCTTCCTCCACCGCGAGGCCCGCCTGCTCGATGAAAAACAATGGGACGACTGGGTGCAGCTTTACGCACCGGACGCTGTGTTCTGGATGCCCGCCTGGGATGATGACGGCGCGCTGACCACCGACCCGCAGCGCGAGATCTCCCTGATCTATTATGGCAACCGCGGCGGCCTTGAGGATCGCGTGTTCCGCATCAAGACGGAACGGTCGAGCGCCACCAGTCTGCCGGAACCGCGCACCTCGCACAATATCAGCAACCTCGAAGTCATCGAGCAGCGTGACGGTGTCTGCAAGCTGCGCTTTAACTGGTTCACGCTGAGCTTCCGTTACAAGGCGACCGACACCTATTTCGGCACGTCCTTCTACACGCTGGATGTTTCGGGTGAGACACCACTGATCAAAGAGAAGACGGTGGTTCTGAAAAACGACTACATCCACCACGTCATCGACATCTACCACATCTGATCGGCCGGGCGGGATCGATCATCCCGGACGGGCGACAACTGGCCCGACGCCCTTCTGTGCGTCTCAAAGCCAGGGAGACGAACTCATGAGCTTTCACATCGCGCTGACCTTTGAGGACGGACTGACCCGCTTCATCGATGCCAACCTCGGTGAAACGGTCGCGGATGCCGCTTATCGGCAAGGCATCAACATCCCGCTCGACTGCCGCGACGGCGCCTGCGGCACCTGCAAGAGCTTTTGCGAGGCCGGGCGCTATGACGGCGGCTCTTACATCGAGGATGCCCTGACAGACGCGGAGGCGGAGGAGGGCTACTGTCTGACCTGTCAGATGCGTCCGGCATCCGACATCGTCCTGCGCATCGCCGCATCGTCGGACATCTGCAAAACAAGGGCGATGAACGTCTCGGCCGAGGTGGTGTCCGTCACCCGCCTGTCGGACAGCAGCATCGGACTGTCCCTGGCCTTGGACAATGCCGCGCGCCTGGCCTTCCTGCCCGGACAGTACGTCAACATCGAGGTGCCTGGCACGGGACAGACGCGCTCCTACTCCTTCAGTTCGCCGCCAGGGGCAGAGCTTGCGACCTTCCTGATCCGCAACGTGCCGGGCGGGCTGATGAGCGGCTACCTGACAGGCAGGGCCAAGCCGGGGGACCGTCTGACCCTGACCGGACCGCTCGGCAGCTTCTATTTGCGCGAGGTCCGACGGCCGGTACTGATGTTGGCCGGAGGTACAGGGTTGGCGCCCTTCCTGTCGATGCTGGACCGCATCGCTGCGGTGGAAGGCAGCAATTCGCACCCGGTTCACCTCATCTACGGTGTCACCCTGGACCACGATCTCGTTGAGGTCGAGGCGCTGCAGAGATTTGCAGAGCGAATCCCAGGCTTTACCTTCACCACCTGCGTGGCCGACCAGGGCAGCAGCCATCCGTTGAAGGGATACGTCACCCACCATCTCCAGCCGGAGCATCTGAACGGCGGGAATGTCGACGTGTACCTCTGTGGCCCACCGCCGATGGTTGAGGCCGTGCGCACCCATTTCCGCGACTGCGGCCTGACCCCGGCAAGCTTCCATTATGAGAAATTCGCCGCCAGCGAAGGGAATGGCCGATGACCATGAGCGGACGCTTCGATAATCAGGTGATGATTGTCACCGGTGCCGCCCAGGGCATCGGGCGAGCGGTTGCCGCACGGGCGGCAGGTGAAGGAGCCAGGCTGCTGCTGGTCGACCGTTCCGAATTGGTGCATCAGGTGGCGGAGGAGTTGTTGGGCCAGGGCGCCCCGGCGCTGGCGCTCACCGCCGATCTGGAAACCTATGCCGGCGCTCAAGCCATGGTCGATGCCGCGATCGAGGCGTTCGGGCGCATCGACATCTCCGTCCACAATGTCGGCGGCACCATCTGGATGAAGCCCTTCTGGGAATACCAGGAGGAGGAGATGGTGAAGGAGATTAACCGTTCACTCTGGCCGACCCTCTGGTCTTGCCGGGCGGTGGTCCCGGTGATGATCGCGCAAGGCGGTGGCAGCATCGTCAATGTCGGCAGCAACGCCACCCGCGGAATTTACCGTGTTCCCTACTCCGCCGCGAAGGGCGGGGTGCATGCCATGACCACCTGTATGGCGATGGAACTGGCGGACAAGGGGATCCGCGTCAACGCGGTCTCCCCGGGGGCCGTCGACAATGGACAGCGTGCCATCCCGCGCAATCCAAAGCCGATGAGCGAACAGGAGACGATCTGGCAACGGGAAACCTACGACCAGGTCATGCGCGACACGATGATGGGACGGATGGGCACCCAAGAGGAAATCGCCGCTGCGATCTGCTTCTACGCGTCAAACGACGCATCGTACATTACCGGCCAAACCTGCTTCGTTGCCGGTGGCAGCATCGGCTGAACACCCTCGGCTGACCGCCGAGAGCGGAAGACAAACCCATCGCCAAATGACGTGAGGGGCGCCCACTGCCAAGTGGGCGTCGGCCGAACCGTCGGCATCCAGGCCCATCAACCCTAAAGCGTTGCCCTGCTCCGCGGGAGCACGCGGGTGGGTCCACTGCGCAACGACGCAGCCTTTTTTTCCGGTCCATCGCGTCAACAGGGAGGAACGCCCGTGTCATCGACATCACGCGTCATCGACGTCCAGGACTTCATCAATGCCCACAAGGTTTCCGCATTCCAGGTCACGTTGATCGGCCTTTGTTTCCTGATCGTCGCCATCGACGGCTTCGACACGGCGGCGATCGGCTTCATCGCTCCGGCGCTGCGCGCCGAATGGCAGCTGGCGCCGGCCCAACTGGCGCCACTGTTCGGTGCCGGCTTGTTCGGGCTGATGATCGGGGCGTTCATCTTTGGGCCTCTGGCCGACAAGATCGGGCGCAAGCGCGCGCTGATCCTCACCGTCCTGTTCTTCGGGCTGACCAGCTTGGCGTCCGCCTGGGCGACGAACATCACCGAACTGACGGTACTGCGTTTCCTGACAGGCATGGGGTTGGGCGGAGCGATGCCCAACGCCATCACCTTGACTTCAGAGTTTTGCCCGGACAAGCGGCGGTCTTTCCTGACCAAGTTGATGTTCTGCGGCTTCACGCTCGGCTCGGCGCTGGGCGGGTTGGCGGCGGCACAGCTGGTGGCCGGCTACGGCTGGTCGTCGGTTCTGCTGCTCGGCGGCGTCGTGCCGTTGCTGCTGGTGCCGGTTCTGCTGTTGACCTTGCCTGAATCGGTGCGCTTTCTCGTACTGCGGAATGCCCCGGCAGAGCGGGTGGCAGCAATCCTGAAGCGGATCGCTCCGGAGGCGGAACTGGCCGGCACGCGGTTCATCGGCGTGCACAGGCCGGCAGGCTCGCCGGTGGGGCAGTTGTTCCAGCCAGGGCTGGTCGCCGGCACGCTGCTGCTGTGGCTGACCTTCTTTATGAGTCTGCTCGTCTTCTACCTGCTGTCGAGCTGGCTGCCGACGGTGATCAGCAGCGCAGGCATGACCCTGAAGGATGCTTCGCTGATGACCATGATGCTGCAGTTCGGCGGCACCGTCGGCGCTTTGGTGATCGGCGCATCGATGGATCGTGTCGACCCGCACAAGGTTTTGGGAATCGCGTACGCGACCGCCGCCCTGTTCATCGCGCTGATCGGCAGCGCCACCACCTCCCCTGCCCTGCTTGCCACCGCCGTGTTCGGCGCCGGCTTCTGCCTGGCCGGTGCGCAGGTTGGCGTGAATGCGCTGGCGGCGGGCTTCTACCCGACGGCGAACCGGGCAACCGGCGTGGCCTGGGCCAACGCCGTCGGGCGCAGCGGATCGGTTCTCGGCTCCATGGTCGGCGGCACCGTTCTGTCCAGCGGCCTCGGCTTGCCGACCGCCTTCGCCATCGTCGGTATCCCGGTCATCCTGGCCGGGCTGTTCATGGTGGTGAAAGGCAGGTTGGCTCCGCAGCCAGCTCATCGGACGGCTGCCTCCTCGTCCTTCGCCGGCCCGCTGCCGGCCGCGAGCAGCATCGACTGACCGGGCTGCTGCTCCCGCCAACCACAACAGCGGCGTCCCGGCCTTAGCGGTGCGGGACGTCGTCCCTCTCTTGTTGAGGAACGAGATCGTTGCAAAAGAACCTACAGGATTACATCGACGCGGCGCCGATCGGCTTCTTCCAATGGCGCCTTTATCTTCTCTGCTTTCTCTGTGCGCTGTTGGACGGGTTCGATACACAGGCGATTGCCTATACCGGCCCGTCGATTGCCAAAACGTTCGGGCTTGCCCCCAAAGGCGGGTTGGCCGGCATTCTGATGGCCGGCACCATCGGAATGATGGTGGGAGCGATGACGCTGGGTCCGATCGGTGATCGTCTCGGCCGCAAGCCTGCCATTCTCTCCGCGCTGTTTCTATTCGGCATCAGCTCACTGGCCACTGGCTTTGCCACCGCTCCCGAGCACGTCGTCGTCCTGCGCTTCCTCGCCGGCCTCGGAATGGGCGGAATGACGCCGGTTCTGCTGTCGCTGGTTGCCGAATACAGCCCGGTTCGCCGGCGCGGAACCGTGATGACCGGTATTCTGCTGGGCCTCCCGGCCGGGGCGATGCTGGGTGGGCTGTTGGCTTCCTCCTGGCTGCCGGCGATCGGTTGGGAAGGTATCTTCTTTGCCGGCGGAGCGGCCCCCCTTGCGCTTCTGGTGGTTGCAGGCCTTCTTCTCCCGGAATCGCCGCACTTCCTGGTGGCCCAGGATCAGGAGCGGAACCGTGAGCAAATCCTGCGGCTGCTGGAGAGGACGACCGGTGAGCGGCCTGCGCCGGACACCAGCTTTGTCGTTCCGGCGCGCCTGGAGAAATCGCGTGTGTCAGCCCTGCTGGCGCCGGAATGGCGGCTGCGGACGTTGGCCATCTGGGCGACGTATTTCTTCAATTGGATCGCCTGGTACATGTTGCTGCTGTGGCTGCCGACCGTGCTGATCTCCGCCGGTTTGGCGACCGAACGGGCTGCTCTTGGGACGGTGACGGTCAATGGCGTCTTCATCGCCTGCGCCATTCCGCTGTCGATCGCGCTGGCGCGGCTTGATGTCCGACGCATCCTCCTCGCCATGTTTGCCTGCGGTGTTGCCACCTGCTTGGCTCTGGCTTTCGCCGCCGGCGACAACTGGGCACTGGTGTTCGTGCTGGTTGGGGCAACCGGGTTTGGTGTCGGCGGCCAACAGATCGCGCTCAACTATCTGATTGCCAACGTTTACCCGACCAGTTTGCGTGCCACTGGCACGGGCTGGGCGATCGGCATGGGGCGCGTGGGCTCGATCATCGGTTCAGCAGCCGGCGGCTGGTTCCTCCAAGCTGGGGGGATCACCGGCTACTACGTCGCCATAGCCATCCCACTGCTGGTTGCAGCGCTGGCCGTTGGGCTGATCCGCACCCGTAAGGAGCCCGTCGGGCGAGAAGCTTTGTCCGCGGCGCACTGATCTGCGTCGGACCGGCCAATCGGTCTTCTGAGGTTTCATCAGACCTGAGCAAGAAAGGAAGCAAACAATGGCGAACTTGTCGTCTCTGCACGAGGCGGTTCGCGACCTGATCCATGACGGCGACACGGTCGCCCTGGAAGGATTCACCCACCTGATCCCCCATGCCGCCGGGCATGAGATCATCCGGCAGGGCCGTCGCAGCCTGACGCTGGTGCGCATGACGCCGGACCTGATCTACGACCAGCTGATCGGCATGGGCTGCGCCGCGAAGCTGATCTTCTCCTGGGGCGGCAACCCCGGCGTCGGCTCCCTCCACCGCTTCCGCGATGCGGTCGAGCAGGGCTGGCCCCACCGGCTGGAGACCGAGGAGCACAGCCATGCCGGCATGGCGAACGCCTATGTCGCCGGCGCCTCCAACCTGCCCTTCGCCCTGCTGCGCGGCTACACCGGCTCCGACCTGCCGAAGGTCAACCCCAACATCCGCTTCGTCGAGTGCCCCTTCACCGGCGAAAAGCTGGCCGCCATCCCGTCGGTCCGGCCGGACGTGACGGTGATCCACGCCCAGAAGGCCGACCGCCGCGGCAATGTGCTGCTCTGGGGCATCCTCGGCGTCCAGAAGGAAGCCGTGCTGGCCGCCAAGCGCTCCATCGTCACGGTGGAGGAGATCGTCGACGACCTCGAGGCTCCGCCCAACGCCTGCGTGCTGCCCTACTGGGCGCTGTCGGCCGTCTGCCCTGTCCCCGGCGGCGCCTATCCGTCCTACGCGCAGGGCTATTCGGAGCGCGACAACCGCTTCTACAAGGCCTGGGATCCCATCGCCCGCTCGCGCGAGACCTTCCAGGCCTGGATGCAGCGCCATGTGCTGGACACCGACGATTTCGCCGGCTTCCGCCGCGTGCTGGCCGAAAGCATGGCCCAGATCATGAAGGAGGCCGTGTGATGGGTTCCGAAGACTTCACCGCGACCGAGATCATGACGGTGGCGGCCAGCCGCCTGCTGAAGGACGGCACCGTCTGCTTCGTCGGCATCGGCCTGCCCTCCACCGCCGCCAACCTCGCCCGGCTGACCCATGCGCCGGACGTCGTGCTGATCTATGAATCGGGCCCCATCGGCGCCAAGCCGACGGTGCTGCCGCTGTCGATCGGCGACGGCGACCTCGCGCTGACCGCCGACACCGTGGTCGGCACGCCGGAGATCTTCCGCTACTGGCTGCAGGGCGGGCGAATCGACGTCGGCTTCCTCGGCGCCGCCCAGGTCGACCGCTTCGCCAACATCAACACCACCGTCATCGGCCCCTATGACGCGCCCAAGGTGCGACTGCCCGGTGCCGGCGGCGCGCCGGAGATCGCCTCCCAGGCCAAGGAGGTCTTCATCGTCCTCAAGCAGAGCCCCAAGGCCTTCGTCGCCACGCTGCCCTTCGTCACCTCGGCGGGCTATCTCGACGGCGGGGATGCCCGCGCCAAGGCCGGCATCCCCGGCGCCGGACCGACCGCGGTGATCACCGACCTCGGCATACTCACCCCCGACCCGGTGACCAAGGAACTGACCCTGACCAGCATCCATCCCGGCGTGACGGTGGAGCAGGTCAAGGCGGCCACCGGCTGGGACCTGAAGATCTCGCCCGACCTGAAGACCACCGAAATCCCGGACGCCGGTGCGCTGGCCGCGCTGCGCGACCTCCAGGCCCGCACCGCCGCCGCCCACGGGCAGGTCGGCGGGGAAGGATGACATCATGCGTGACGCCTATATCTGCGACGCCATCCGCACCCCCATCGGCCGCTATGCCGGATCCCTGGCGTCGGTGCGCGCCGACGATCTCGGCGCCGTGCCGATCCGCGCCCTGATGCAGCGCAACCCCTCGGTCGACTGGGCCGCGGTGGACGACGTCATCTATGGCTGCGCCAATCAGGCCGGCGAGGACAACCGCAACGTCGCCCGCATGTCGGCGCTGCTGGCGGGATTGCCCGACGCGGTGCCGGGCACGACGATGAACCGGCTCTGCGGCTCCGGCCTCGACGCGCTCGCCACCGCCGCCCGCGCCATCATGGCGGGAGAGGCCGATCTGATGATCGCGGGCGGGGTGGAGAGCATGAGCCGCGCCCCCTTCGTGATGGGCAAGGCCGACGCCCCCTTCTCCCGTCAGGCCGAGATCTTCGACACCACCATCGGCTGGCGCTTCGTTAACCCGGCGATGAAGGCGGCCTACGGTGTCGATTCGATGCCGGAGACGGCGGAGAATGTCGCCGACAACTGGAAGATCGCCCGCGCCGACCAGGACGCCTTCGCGCTGCGCAGCCAGGAGCGCGCCGCCCGCGCCATCGCCGACGGCAGCCTGGCCCGCGAGATCGTCCCCGTCACCATCCGCACCCGCAAGGGCGAGACGGTGGTGACGACGGACGAGCATCCCCGCGCCACCACCATCGAGGCGCTGTCGGCGCTGAAGCCCATCGTCCGCCCCGGCGGCACGATCACCGCCGGCAACGCGTCGGGCGTCAATGACGGCGCCGCCGCCCTGCTGGTGGCCTCCGAAGCGGCGGTGAAGCGCCATGGCCTGACCCCGCGCGCCCGCATCCTCGGCGGCGCCACCGCCGGCGTGCCGCCCCGCGTGATGGGCATCGGCCCGGTGCCTGCCACCCGCAAGCTGCTGGAGCGGGTCGGGCGCAGCGTCGGCGACATCGACCTGATCGAGTTGAACGAGGCCTTCGCCGCCCAGGCGCTGGCCGTCCTGCGCGAGCTTGGCCTGCCGGACGACGCCGCCCATGTGAACCCGAACGGCGGCGGCATCGCGCTCGGCCACCCGCTCGGCATGAGCGGCGCCCGTCTGGCGACCACCGCACTCCACCAGCTCGAACAGTCCGGCGGCCGGACGGCGCTCTGCACCATGTGCATCGGCGTCGGCCAGGGGATCGCGGTGATGATCGAGCGGGTGTGAGGGTCACAGGAGAACAACCATGCACGCTCCGTTTGCTGAGCGGAAATGACGACATGTGAGGAGGAAGAAAGATGGCGTTTGTTCCGGCAGGCGATATTACAGTTCACTTTGAACTGGCTGGTCCATCAGATGCCCCGGTGGTTCTGTTCGCCAATTCAATTGGCACGAACTTCCACATCTGGGACGAACAGGTGAAAGCCCTTGGTAGCCACGTTCGAACTCTGCGCTACGATATGAGGGGTCATGGACTGACAGATGCGACGCCGGGGGCTTACAGCATGGACATGCTGGCTGGCGATGCGCTGTGCCTGCTGGATGCACTTGGCATTGAGCAGGCTCATGTCTGTGGTCTCAGTATCGGCGGAATGATGGCGCAAAGACTGGCCGTCAAGGCACCGGACCGTGTCCTCTCGCTGGTGCTGGCCGATACGGCAAGCGTGATTGGTCCGCCGGAGATTTGGCAAAGCCGCATCGAGGCCATTCGGGCCGGGGGCATGGCAAGCATTGCTGCCGGCGTGATGCCTCGCTGGTTCACATCCGCCTTCCTGGAAAAAGAAACTGAGCGTGTGCGTGGGTATGTGAACATGGTCGCACGGACCTCTGATGCCGGTTACATCGGATGCGCCATGGCGATCAGTGATGCTGATCTTCGTGGTGACTGCGCGCGGATTGCTTGTCCGACGTTGGTGGTCGTGGGCGAGCAGGATCAGGCAACTCCACTGCCTCAAGCAGAGGCACTCAGACACGCCATCTCCAATTCTCAACTAAAGGTTATCACCGGAGCAGGGCATTTGCCGTGTGTTGAACAGCCAACGGCTTTCACAGATGCAGTTTTCAACCACTTGCAGTCTATCGGCGTCGTCGCACCGAAGGAAACTGTTCGAGGAAACCGGATCTGGCATGCTCCATAACCCACTACGAAGTCGCCTGAAATAGCCTGCTCGGGGACGTTGGTGCAGAACTCGGCGCGTTGACGGACACCGCTCTGAAAAGTTGTCGTTCAGGCGACCTTGCGGGTGGCCGGCATGCCGAGGCCGGTCATCCTGTTCATGACCTTGCAGCCGACCGCCGCCTCGACTTTCTGGGCAGGCAGAGTTCCGGGCGCGCAAAGTGCGCCCGATCAGCTGCTTGTAGCGCATCATCGCGACCTCGCCCAAGGAGCGGCGGCCGTAGCGGACGTCCCGCTGCCAGCCCTGCCGGCCACGCTCGGCAATCCTCCGGATGTGGCGGTCGCGTTGGCTGGGTGCGCCGGTAGCAGTCTCGCTCGGCACCGCGGTGGAGCGCGGCGGGATGATCACCTCGGCGTCGAGGGTGTGGGCGGCGACGGCGCGGTAGACCGGCTCACCATCGTACGCACCGTCGGCCAGCATCGTGTCGATCGGGCGCTTGATCTGGTCGAGCAGCGGGCCGACCAACGAGGCATCGCCGTCCTGCGTGGTCGTCAGTTCCGCGGCGAGGATCTCGCCGGTATCGGGATCGACTGCCAAGTGGAGCTTTCTCCAGCTCCGACGCGCTTGGCCACCATGCTTTGCCAGGTGCCACTCGCCAGTGCCGAACATCTTCAACCCGGTCGAATCGATCACTACGCTGACCGGCCCGTCTGTCCTGACCAGCGCTGACGCGACCTCCAGATTGGCGCTGCGCCGGGAGAAGGTCGTGTGATCTGGAACCGGCAGGTTCAGGCCGAACAGGCCCATGAGCGAACCCAGCAAACCCTCGGTCTGCCGCCACGGCCGGCCGAACGCCAACCGCAACATCAGCCCGGCTTCGATCGCCACGTCCGAGTAGCGCGCTTGCCGACCGCGGCGGCCCGAAGCCGGCGGCGTCCACGCAGCGATCGCCTCCGGCGTCACCCAGATCGTCAGGTCACCGCGCCGGCGCAGCGCCGCATCGTAAGCCGCCCAGTTCTCTACACGATAGCGGGCTTTCGGGATCTTGTGGCGGCGGGGGCTCATTGGCCTTGTACGGCATCAGCGACTCGACTTCAGCGGGCCGCCTCTATAACCGATCGCCCTCCCGACCACCACCAGCTCGGGCTTTGTGCACCAACGTCCGCCCAGGCCATTGGCCGGTCGCGGGGCGGTCGAACCACCAAAATCCACGCCCTGAGCGATGAGCGCGGTCGGCCGCTCGCCTTCCTGCTGACGGGAGGCCACGTCGCCGACTGCACCGCCGCCGACCGTCTGCTCGACCGGATGCCCGCCACCGATCTCCTGCACGGTGACAAGGGCTACGACAGCGCCGCCGTCCGCCGCAAGATCGAGGACGCGGGTGCCGCCCCCAACATTCCGCCGCGTGCCAACAAACGCTGGAAAAACTGTTTCTCTCCCTACCTCTACCGGAACCGAAACGTGATCGAGCGTATGTTCGGACGCCTCAAGGATTTCCGACGCATCGCCACACGCTACGACCGATCCGCGACCAACATCATGGCCGCCGTCTGTATCGCCGCAACCGTCGCATACTGGTTATGAGTCCGGACCCTAGCAGCCGTCAGGCGGCTCATTCCTCGTGAGCTCAGCGCAGAAATCCAGGAAGGCACGGACTTTGGCCGCCGGGTGGCGGCGGGACGGTTGAATGGCGTAAAGTGGAAAGGTTTCGTCAGGCCAGTCCGGAAAGAGATCGATCAGCGCACCGCTTGCGATCCAGTGCCCGATGCCCAGGGACATAACCTGTGCCACGCCGGCTCCTGCAAGACAGGCCTGCAGCATGGTGTTGACATCGGTCAGCAGGAGCGGCCCTGTCGTCGGGACAGGGAGGACCTGTTTGCCGCGCTGGAATTCCCACTCGAATGGCCGTCCCGTCAGGGGATCGCGGAACTGGATGCAGGCGTGGCGGGAGAGATTCCTCCGGACTTTTCGGCTTGCCGTGAGCCGCGAGATAAGAAGGCGCCGCCACCGTCAGGATGCGCGTCTCCAGCAGGTGCCGTGAAATCAGCGACGACGACGGCTGCGGCCCGAAGCGGACGGCGACGTCCATACCTTCCGAGACCAGATCACCCACATCGTCGCGGGTGTGAATCTCGATCTGAAGCTCGGGATAACGCTCTGTGAAACCGCGCAGATGCGGTGCCAGCACCAGCCCGGAAAAGAACGGATCGACATTGACCCGCAAACGGCCGCGCACCGAACCGGCAGCCCCCGATGCAGCGCCAGCCGCTTCTTCAATGCCTTCCAGATGCGAAACGACGGCCTCATAGAAGCGCGCGCCCTCATCGGTCAGGTGCAGCGATCGGGTCGTCCTATCGAAAAGCCGGATACCCAGCCGGTTCTCCAGCCGTGAAATCGAGCGACTGACCCCGGAAGGGGTGAGGCCGAGCATCTCGCTTGCACCGGCAAACGTTCCTCTTTCGACGACAGCGGCCAGCACGCCAACGCCGGACAGGATACGACCGTCGAAATTCATCCCCGACACTCCGGATGTCCTGCTTTTCCTCGTCACGCAATATGTGATTTTCAGTCATGAGTTAAACGACAAATCGACGTTACGCGCAGCAATCAATTTCCGGCATGGTCGTCGAACCCCAAAGCCGGAGATTTGGCATGACTGAAAACGCCCTTCATCAGCATCATGGTGAATCCGCCCCAAGAGATGCCTTCATCGAAGAAGTCAAACGGCGCTCGCCACTGGCCGAAGCGCTTGCGGTCGTTGCCCTGTCGCTCGGAACATTCGCCTTCGTCAGCACTGAACTGATGCCCATCGGCATTTTGCCTCAGATGGCGGATGGCGTCGGCGTATCGCTCGGTCAGGCCGGGTTCCTGGTCACGGGGTTTGCCTTGCTCGTGGCGATTGCGGCAACTCCGCTCACGGCGGCGACACGCCGCTGGAACCGCAAGTGGCTGATGCTCAGCCTTCTTCTGGCCTGCACGCTCGGCAATGTTCTGACCTGTTTCGCGCAGACCTATGCCGTGCTGTTGGCAAGCCGGCTGATCGTTGCCGCCGCCATCGGAATTTTCTGGTCGACCGCGGCCAGCATGGCGGTGCGGATCGTTCCCGGAAAACACGCCGTCCGGGCCACGTCAGCGGTCTATGGCGGCTTGGCTCTCGCCTCCGTGCTCGGCATTCCCGCTGGCACCTTCCTTGGCAATTACGCCGGCTGGCGCATCGTCTTCGTCGCGCTCGCGGTCCTTTCTTTCGCCGTCTTCATCAAGATGTGGCTGACCCTGCCCAATCTCGGCGCGGCCCATGACGGCAACCACAGCACGGTCGCGCAGGCATGGCGGGAACCGCCCCTGCGTGCGGCGGTCTATGTAACCGCACTCATCATGACGGCGAATTTCCTTGCCTTCACCTATATCGCGCCGTTCCTTGAGCAGATCACGGGCTTCGGGACGTCATGGATCGGCGGCATGCTGCTGGCCTATGGCGCCGCGGGTCTGGTGAGCAATTTCGGCATCGGGCCGATCATGGCGCGCGCATACCGGCCGACGCTCTTCGTCACGATGATCGTCCTGATCGCCAGCCTCGCCGCACTGAGCTTTGCCGGCACGAACCGTGGGCTTGTCATCGCGCTTCTCCTGGTCTGGGGTGCCGCCTATACCGCTTTGCCGGTTCTTATGCAGACCTGGGTATTCAAGGCGGCGGCCCATCTGAACGGACCCGAGGCGCCGTCCTCGCTTTACGTGGCCGCCTACAACGGCGCCATTGCGGCCGGCGCCTTTGTTGGAGGGGTGATCGTCGATCACGCCGGGCCGTGGTCGATCATGCCGATCTCCGCGGTCATCGGCATTCCCGCATTGCTGATCGCGCTGAAACACGCACCGGAATGAGAGGGCATTGCGGAAGACTTCCCAACAGAAGGAGAGGATCATTGGCACGCATATTCATCACCGGCTCCTCGACGGGTCTTGGGCTCATGACAGCCTCCTTGCTGGCGGAGAGCGGGCATGAGCTCGTCCTGCACGCACGAAACAGCGAGCGGGCCAAAGCTGCCGCGGGCTCTCTGCCTGCGGCCCATGCGGTGGTCGAGGGTGACGTCTCGACCATTCGCGCCACCAGGCGGCTTGCCGAGAAAGCCAACCGGCATGGCCCCTATGACGCGGTCATCCACAATGTCGCCATCGGCTATCGCGAGCCGCGGCGCATCGAAACCGCCGATGGCCTGCCGCATGTCTTCGCCATCAACACGCTGGCGCCGTTCATCCTGACCGCGTTGATCGAACAGCCGAAACGGCTGGTCTATTTGAGTTCCGGGCTGCATCGCACCGCATCCGCGGGTCTGGACGACATCACCTGGGAGACGCGCCGCTGGGATGGAACCCAGGCCTATTCGGAGAGCAAGCTGCACGATGTGCTGCTGGCCTTTGCCGTTGCCGGATATTGGCCGGATGTCCTGTCGAATGCGCTCGAACCGGGCTGGGTGGCGACGCGCATGGGCGGTCCCGGGGCTCCCGACGACCTCGACCAGGCGCACCGGACACAGGCTTGGCTTGCGGTCAGCAACGATCCGGCCGCGTCGGTGACGGGGCGCTATTTCTATCACATGCAGCCCCGCGAGGTTCATCCAGCCAGCCGAGACCGCAGGCTTCAGGAGCGGTTGATCGCGATCTGCGAACGTCTCTCCGGCGTGAAGCTTGCCCCCTGACCGGCCGGCAACGAAGTGGAGGGCATCAAGGGCGCCGTTCGCGAGAACCCCGAACGGCTGCACCGGAAGATCCGCAAAGGCGTGCCGGGTCCGTCTTTCGGAAGGTCGGTAACCGGGCCGGTTCATGCCACCCTCGTTTAGAACCCCGCCTTTCCGATCGAAGCCCCACCATCGACATGAATCGTCTGGCCGGTGATGAAGCCCGCCTCGTCGGACAAGAGAAAGGCGATCGCCGCCGCGATGTCATCCGGCTTGGCGAAGCGGCGCATCGGTACGCCTGCAAGGTAGCGCGCCTCGCCAACGCTGCCGGGCGGATTGTTGGCGCGGAACAACTCCGTTTCGGTCGGCCCCGGCGACACGGCGTTCACGGTGATCCCGTCGCCCGCCAACTCCAGTGCCCAGCCGCGCGCGAAACTCACCAAAGCGGCCTTGGCAGCGGCATAGGCGGTGCGCTCCACGGCGCCGAGCACGGTGAGACTCGACACATTGATGATCCGCCCCCAGCCGCGCGCCTTCATTCCCGGCAATGCCGCCTGCACCACCGTCAGCGCCGGGTGAAGATTGACCCGCATCACCTCCTCCAGCACTGGCAACTCGACTGCGCCGAGCGGCTGCGGACGCACGAGGCCGACGTTGTTGACCACGCCGTCGACAGCGTGGCGGGCGACGAGGTCGGCAAGAGCGCTGGTTGCCGTTTCGCCGGCCACATCGAGTGGGTAAAGCGTACCTGGAAAATCATCGGTCGGGGTACGTGCGATGCCGATAACCGTGTGTCCGTGTGCGGCGAGCCGGTGGGCCAGGGCCAGGCCGATGCCCTTGCTCGCGCCGGTGATCAGGAAGCTGCGTTTCATCGTTGACCTCCAGCCTCCGCTCCGCTGAGGGGCGGGGGGCATTGTTGAAGCGAGGGGGATGAGTGTAGATCAGGCGGCCGCCATCCGGCTGGCGCTGCGCAGGGCCGGCAGCATGTCCTCGGGTTCGGGGCGGCGGGTGTAGTCCGGATTGACCTCGGCGTAGAGGATCGTGCCGTCCTGCTCGATGACGAAGCGGGCCGGCATCGGCAGGGTCCAGCTCGGATCGCCGTTGAACGCCGGCAGGTCGTTCTTCAGCCCCTTGTAAAGCTCGACCAGATAGTCGGGCAACTCGAAGCGCAGGCCGAAAGCGGCGGCGACGTCGTTGCGCGGGTCCGACAGGATCGGGAAATCGAGCGCATTCTGACGCACCGACTTGCGGCTGTTCGGGGCCGTCTGGGGCGAAATGGCCAGCAGGTTTGCTCCGAGGGACTGGAAGGTCGGCAGTGCCGCCTGCAACGCCTGCAGTTCCATGTTGCAGTAGGGGCACCAGACGCCGCGGTAAAAGCTGACCACCAGCGGCCCCTCCGCCAGCAGGGCGGCGGACGACACCGCCTTGCCGTCGGGGTCGTTGAGCGTGAAAGCGGGAGCCTTGTCCCCGGCCTTGAGCGCACGGCCGGCAGCGCCCGAGGCGATCAGTTCGGCGGTGGCGCGGTGCATCGTGTCGATCACCGAGCGGGGCACGTTGTAGGGCGGCTTGCCCGCTTCGAAATCGGCCTTGAAGGCGTCGAGCTCTTCCTGGAGCGACATGGGGATCTCCGTGGTCGTAGGGAGTGGAGGGAAAAATGCGGATCAGCCGTTCGCGGCGGCGGAGCGGGCGACCTCGGCCGCGCTGATGCCTTCCAGCGCCAGGCCGTAGCCGGCGCCTTCGTCGACGATCCGGCGCAGCTTCTGCGTCAGCGCGATGCGCGTGTAGCGACTGGTGAGCGGCGGCAGGGCGGCCAGTCCTTCGGCGATCTCATGCGCCCGGGCGAGCAGCTGGCCGGAGGGCACGATCTCGTTGACGGCGCCCCAGTCCTTGGCGGTCTGGGCTTCGAGGATTTGACGGGTCAGGATGAAATGGCGGCCGCGGATGCTGCCGATCACCTCCGGCCAGAGCAGGTTGACGCCGTCGCCCGGGACGATGCCGAAATCGAAATGCGGCTTGTCCTGAAAGACCGTTTCCGGCGTGGCCAGCACGATGTCCGCGAGCAGCGCATATTCGGAATGCAGCAGCACCGGCCCGTTGAGGGCGGCGATCACCGGCACCTCGATGTCGAGGATGTTCATCAGCACTTTCTTGCCTTCGCGGAAGATCTTGTCGTAACCGCGCGGACTGAAGAAATCGAAGCCCTCAGGGCTGATGGCGTCCATGAAGGCATCGCCCGATCCGGTGAGGATCACCACCCGGTTTTCAGGATCCGACCCGATCTGATGGAACAGGTCGACGAACTGCTCGTGGGTATGGCCGTTGAAGACGAGCTTGCCGCCGTCGGTGTGCAGCTTCACTTCCAGAACGCCGCTGTCCGAACGGGTCAGGCGTGCATTGGCGAAGGCGTTCCGGTAGCTCTCGAAACGGGACATCAGGGTCACTCCTTGGATTGGCTTGGTTCGGATCGGCGGTGTCAGGCAACCTGGGGGATGAGAGCCTCGACGCGGGCGATCGCGCGTCGAACGGCGGGCCGGGCGGCGACGGCGTCGAACCAGCGGACGAGGTTCGGGCGGCTATCGAGCGTCATGCCTGGGAACTCCCGGCGCCACAGCCAGCCGAAATGGGCGATGTCGGCGATGGTGAAGTCGTCGCCGGAGACGAAGCGGCGCTCCCCGAGCAGCGCGTCGAGCCGGTCGAGCACGCGGTTGGCCTCGGCGGTGAAGCGCGCTTCGGCGAGCGGCTGCGGCTCGGCGGCGAGGCGCTTGAAGAACCCCGCGTTACCGAAGGCCGGGCTGAGTGCAGAGGCGTGAAAGAACAGCTGCTCGAACACCCGTGCCCGGTCAGTGCCGTCTTGCGGAAGCAGCCTGCCGGTCTTCTCGGCAAGGTGGACGAGGATGGCGGCGCTTTCCGTCAGCACCAGAGCCCCGTCCACGAGCACCGGCACCTTGCCGTTCGGGTTCAGCGCGAGGAAGTCCGCGGCCTTCTGTTCGCCCTGGCGGATGTTGACGGGCTTCAGGTCATAGGAAAGGCTCATCTCCTCAAGGGCGATCGGAACCTTGACGCTGTTCGGCGTCGCAAATGCATAAAGCTCGATCATGGTTCGCTTCTCCCTTGCAGCGTCGCCGCCGATGGGAGAGTTATCGCCATTCCAATCTCCGGGCGGCAGACCGGCCGGAGCGATAACGGCAATTCCTGTCAGGAATAACGATGGACCGATTGCAGGCGATGGCCAGCTTCGTGCGGGTGGTGGAGACGGAATCCTTCTCAGGCGCGGCCCGGCAGCTGGGGGTGGGCCAGCCGGCCATTTCCAAGACGATCGCGCAGCTGGAGGAGCGGCTGCAGGTGCGCCTGCTGCTGCGGTCAACCCATGGACTGATGCCAACCGAAGCGGGGCTGCGCTTTTACGAGCGCGCGCGTCTCGCCATCCGGGAGGCCGATGAAGCGGAGCTGGAGGCACGGGGCGCCGGGGCCGGGCTGTCGGGCCGGCTACGCATCTCCGCCGCGACCACCTTCGCCCGGCTGATGATCGTGCCGCGCCTGCCCGAATTCCTGAGCCGGCATCCGGAATTGGACATGGAGGTGATTCTGGACGACCGGGTGATCGATCTGGTGTCGGAGGGGATCGACGTCGCCCTGCGCATGGGCATGCTGTCGGACTCGACGGCGGTGGCGCGGCGGATCGCCAGCGGTGGCCGCTCGGTCGTGGCGACGCCCGCCTATCTGGCCCGCGCGGGCGTGCCGCGCACCCCGGCCGATCTCGCCGATCATGACGCGGTGGTCTACAGCCAGCTCAGCAACGGCTGGGCGTTCCGGCGGGGCGGGACCGAAGCGTCGGTGGTGGTGCGCGGCCGGCTGCGGGTCAGCGCGGCGGAGGGCATTCGGGCGGCGGTGCTGGCCGATCTGGGGCTGGCGGTCGCGTCGGATTGGATGTTCGGTCCCGAGCTTGCGAATGGTTCAGTGCGGCGCGTGCTGGAGGATTGGACGCTGCCGCCGATCGACCTGTGGGCGGTGTTCCCCACCGGCCGGCTGGCCAGCACCAAGGCACGCGCCTTCGCGGAGTTCGTCGGCACCATCGTGAACGGCGAAGGCGCGCCAGCGGAGGACGCAGACTTGTGTGGACGTCATTCCCAGCAGGATCATTCCCAGAAGGCATAGGCATTAGTCGCGCGGCCCGCCTACGCGCTGTCTCTGGAATGGGTCAAGGTCCGATCCGTCGAACGCAACCGACGGAACAAGGACCCGCCACCATGACCCAGTTCACCAGCCATACCCTCGACACCGCCCCGGAGGCCGCAAAGCCGATTTTCGAGGGCGTGAAGGCCGCTTTCGGCTTCGTGCCCAACCTGCAGTCCTATATGGCGGAATCGCCGGAACTGCTGGCCGGCTACACGGCGCTGTGGGACCTGTTCGCCAAGACCACGCTCAGCGCCCATGAGCAGCAGGTCGTCTATCTGACCGCCAATTTCGAGAACGAGTGCCACTACTGCATGGCCGGCCACACCACGCTCGCCCGGATGCAGAAGATGGGCGAGGACGTGATCGCCGCGCTGCGCGCCGGCAGCGAACTGCCCGACGCCCGGCTGGAGGCGCTGCACCGCTTCGCCACGCTGGTGGTGCGCAATCGCGGCTGGGTCGCCGACGCAGATGTCGATGCCTTCCTGGCGGCCGGCTTCACCCGCCGCAACGTCCTGGAGGTGGTGCTCGGCGTCGCCACCAAGGTGATGAGCAACTACACCAACCACATCACCCACACGCCGCTCGACGCCTTCATGAAGGGCAACGAGTGGAGCAAGCCCGCCGTCGCCTGACGCAAGGCGAAATGCTGTTCTCGTCCCCATCCGACAGGTCCCATTCCACAATCGATCCATACGGAGCTGACATGATTCTTCTGGAAAACGCGCGCTGATCACCGGCGGCTCCAGCGGCATCGGCTTTGCCACTGCCCGGGCGCTCGGCGAGAAGGGGGTGGCCCTTGCCATCACCGGTCGGCGCACCGACCAGTTGGCCGGTGCGGTCGAGGCCCTGCAAAGGGCTGGAACATCGGTGACCGGCATCGTGGCCGATGTCGCGACCACCGAGGGGCGCCGGCAGACGCTCGACCACGCGCTCGGCGCACTGAGCGGGCTCGACATCCTGGTCAACAACGCCGGCGGCGTCCGCGCCGGACGGCTGGAGCAGGTCACCGAGGAGGACATCCTCGCGATGATCGCCGTCGATCTGGCCGCGCCCATCCTGCTGACGCGGACCGCTCTTCCGGTGCTGCGCGCCAGCGGCGAGGGGATGGTGGTGAATATTTCGTCGGGCCTGGGGCTCGTCGGCGCGCCGTTCTATGCCACTTATGCCGGCGCCAAGGCCGGTCTGGCCCGGTTCGGCGAAGCCTTGCGCCGCGAACTGAAGGGCGAGGGCGTCCATGTGCTGACCGTCTATCCCGGCGCCACGGACACCCCGATGATGGCGTCGAACACCGCCGGCCCGGAGTTGGGCTTCACCCGCGAAAGCGCCGAGGCCGTGGCCGCCGCCATCGTGGCGGGGATCGAAGCCGAGGCACTGGAGGTGATCCGCGGCGGCGAAGCAAGGGCGGCGATGATCACGCTCAACCGCGACGACCCGCTGGCCATCGACGCGCGGTTCCTCAATCTCAAGGCTCGCCTCGAGGAGGCGGTCAAGGAGCATGCCGCCTTGTGAACAAGGATCGGCAGCGGGGGGGGCGATCAAACCACTCCTGGCCGATCCTTCGTGAGTGTCTCTCCGCCACGTCTATGGGCGTTGGCTTTGCGGTGGCGCACTGAGGCTTTTAATTCCGAGTATCAGCAACCCTCACATTCCTGTCCGTCAAAGGGTGGGAAAGCGGACGCTCTGATCCAGACGGATCGGAGTGTCGCGAAAAGGAGGGCCCGCGGCATGAGCACCGTACCCATGGTGACGGGCTGGGCGCCGCTGGCGCCACCCCGGTCAATCAGCCGGCTCTGTTGCAAAGCTGGTCGGCATCCGGCGGAATGGCCCGAACGAGAGAGGGAGCCGGGCCGTGACGGATTTCAAGGGTCGCCACTTCGGGGGCGAGATTGTGCTCTGGGCGGTCCGCTGGTACTGCCGGTACGGGATCAGCTACCGCGACCTCGAGCAGATGATGGCCGAGCGCGGCGTCTGTGTCGACCACACGACCATTTACCGGTGGGTCCAGAAGTACGCTCCCGAGATTGAGAAGCGGCTGCGCTGGCAATGGCGTTGCCCGCAGTCAACGAGCTGGCGGGTGGACGAGACCTACGTAAAGGTCGGGGGCAAGTGGGCCTACCTGTACCGGGCGGTCGACAAGCACGGCAACACGATCGACTTCTACCTTTCGCCGACCCGGAACACCGCCGCCGCCAAACGCTTTCTCGCCAAGACGCTGAACGGCCTGAAGGAATGGGAAAAACCGACAATCATCAACACCGACAAGGCGCCGACCTATGGGGCGGCTTTGGCGGAACTGAAGACCGAAGGCAAGTGTCCTGAGGACACGGAGCACCGGCAAGTCAAATATCTGAACAACGTCGTCGAGGCCGACCATGGCAAGCTGAAGCAGCTGATCCGCCCGGTGCGGGGCTTCAAAACGTTGAAGACGGCTTACGCCACCATCAAGGGGTTCGAGGTGATGCGCGCGTTCCGCAAGGGACAGGCGGCCGCCTTCAATCTAACCCGTGACATGCGTGGTGAGGCTCGCCTGATCGAGCGCGCCTTCGGGCTCGGCCCTTGCGCGCTTGCTGAGGTCGTGCAATTCGTCACCACGCAACTGGAGCTCCAGGCCGCTTGACCCCGGCAGTGATGCCGGCGACCGGCCTCAGGTACCTTCGTCCAAACTTTGCAACAGAGCCGTTTTATGGTTCCATCCAGACCAGATCTGGAAGGAACCATAAAGTGCAATTGCTACCCTTTGATTTCATTGGGAAATCGCCGAAATCTGGAACCATAAAACGCAACGCTGGAACCATAAAATGGTTTCTGAAGGCTGTTTTGGAACCATAAATTAGTTCAGTAAAATCTTGGGAATAACAATGATAATCTGTATATCATGCGCGTGTTTTTATACACTTGAAGCGCGAGTTTTGTCTCGAGCGTTGATGGCTGTAAAGGCACAAAATCATTGATCAGCATGTCGGAACTTTGCCATTTCATTCCAGAATGAGTCCAGCGCAGGCAATGACCTTGTCCCCGTCTCCAACGTGATGACCACTCGTAAGTTCAGTGATGCCGAACCACTGCGAGCCGATATGACCAAGCGGAGCATTTCAGCTACAGGCTCCCACATTTCTGATTGATGGCGAGCTTGCCGCTTCAGGCACTTGTCTCTCACCTCCGCGACATTCTGCTCTTTCCAGATCAGAATGTTCGCTCTATCACCCGATACTGTTGGCGAATCATTTGAAACGAATTGAGTAGGAAACTGTACACGAATAAGGCAGGGTCGGTTGCTCAAGCGGCCAGTGCGGCAAAGCGAGAGCGGCGGCTCGGGGCGAGTGGCCGCCCTCGCAGCCACGCGGCGATCCAGTCGAGGTTGAGGGCCGCCGCGATGGCCACGTGCTGCAGGTGCTTTGGCGATGCCCCTGTACCGGGCGCGGCGCAGTCCGAAGCCGCGCACCGCTTGGGACAAGGTGCCTTCCACTAACTGGCGCAAGGAGTAAAGTGGCTGTTCGCTGTCTGCCTCCTTCCGCGCTCGGGCGGCCGTCAACGCCTCGTGCTCGTCGCGCGGGCATAGCCTGAGATTGCGCCCCCACTTCTCACCGGTCACTCGGGTGCATTGCGCGCGCACCTCGCAGGCCCGACAGTCGGCGGGATTGAACCGGACCTTGACGTAGGGGCTCCCCGACTTGTCCCTATAATCGCGCCAACTCTGGCTTTGTTTGTCGCTTGGGCAGATGGCGCAGCTCGCTTCCCAGTCGATCCAGAAATCGACGGCGCGGAAGCCGCCGCCCTGGCGCTGCTGCCAACTCAGGTTCTTCCGGTGGGACCGACGAGGTCGATTGCGAACACCTCCTAGGAGTGAAGTCGATAGTGCCCTACGAGCGATGGCACCGCTCGCAAAGTTCACGGCGTCTTGCCCAGGAACGAGCGCATCATTTCGTATGGCAAAGGTGCGTCGAAGTCATTGCCCATGCTTATTTGGCCATGCAGGAGACCGAGGGGCCGGGGTGTGGTGCGACGGCGTAACGCAACCAGCCGTGCCATCGGACGACCAGCTTTGGAAATGATGATTTCCTCGCCTGCTGCAGCACGCTCCAAGAGCTGCGATAGGTGCGCCTTGGCATCGGAGAGGCTCACAGTGGTCATGATGCATGCCCTTTTCCAACCCGTCCCCCAGATTAATCTAATTCTAACGAAGTGATCTATTTATATATTTCCTGCCGCTTTTTAATCTGATGCTTGAGTAATATCAAAATCAGCATGACGGTTTCATCATGCTACGATACTCATTCCATCGCAGGCGCAAACCAGAGAATTGCGCCGGTTTCAGTTCGACCCACAGCATAAACCAGACACTCCTTTTCAGCATTGCGCAGGCTGCCGCTTATTCTCAGACAAAACGTCTTGAAATTGCTTTTGTGCATATCCAAAGATTTCTGTGAGCATATAATTTGCCCAATTTCTTGCGTTGACAATGGATAAGATTTCTCTCTCAACACTCTCAATGCCGAGTCCCTAATTTCACCACGTCGAAAATCTGGAAGCATCCGGAGAGGTGACGAAAAGAACTGGGGGATGCTTGGAGATAACATATCTCTCGAAAGTAATTGGATGGTGCCTTGAAGCAATTCCATCTCTTTCTCGGTGTTGGCCAACTGCTCCATGAGCTTCTGACGATGTGCGTCCAACTCCGCACGTTTGGCGTCAAGAACAGCTAGAACATTGTCCCTGCTCGTAGCTGAGGTCACATGTGAGGCATCTGATTGCAATGGCATGGTCATAGCGAGGTGGTCATGAGCCACGGAAAGGGAAGAGAGCAATATCCGATTTTGGGATAATCCGGAAATGGGTTTAGCGGAGGTGCCGGCTTTTTCTCCTTCGGCGCCCGCTCGTGAAGTCCATCCACACCTCTGCTTACCGTGCTCTGATCACGGTTCTGGTGGACGCCAGACACAACGCCGGATTGACACAGGATCAGTTGGCAAAGCGCTTGGGCAGGTCTCAATCCTTTGTGGCAAAGTACGAGAACCGAGAGAGGCGTCTCGATGTAATAGAGTTCCTTTCTCTTAGCAAAGCACTGGGGTTCGACGCGTGTGAAGCAATTCGTCTGATTGAAGAACATATGAAGTAGATTAAATTTATTTTTTGATACAATGATAGAGGGAATTTCATATCTCCATTATTTTATCAATTCTTGTGGATTTGATCATGCCAATGCTTTCGTTACCTGCGGCTAGATTGCATCCGTCATCACATGGTTTCACCTGCATCCCACTTCATACGGTATGTTTGTAGTTCCCCCTTGATGTTAGTATAGACGGTCCATGTTACATTCATAACAACAGGGGCTGGAGTGTAGCGCGGTGACCATACCGACAACCTGATCCATCGCAAGAAGAACAGGGAAATGGCTTGGCCTCGAATCACAAGAGGTAAAGGCGCGATGACCAATCTACCCCTCACTTCTGAGCAGATTGCCGCAGCCCTCGCTGATATTGACTGGGAAGCTATCGATGCCATGACTGACAAGGACATAGCCCACCAAATCGCCGAGGACCCTGACGTTCCCCGTGATCTATCCGGCGCCCCGCCCGAACTGGTGCGCGTCATTCACCCCCCTGGCGGTGTCAACGTTCGCGGAATCCGCGCTGAAGCTTGACCTGACTCAGGAAGAATTCGCCGTCCGCTTCGGATTTTCGGTTAATCACCTGCACGATTGGGAGCGGAGCCGGACTCAGCCTGACGCCTCCACTCAGATTTCTGCTTCTGGTGATTGAGCGAGAGCCGGAACTGGTGGCCGCCGTGGTGGCGCAGAAGAGCGTCGGCTGGTCAGCGTAGCCGGCACGCTGAAACTCACCTCCCGCGGAGTTGCACAACCGGCGGCAAAATGGACAATCTGGTCCTGAGGGATCAGAGTGTCACGAAAAGGAGAATGAGCGAGATGAACGAACCCACGCCTCGGGCGGGATTAGCGCAGGCACGGCGCCTATGGCTGCATTACCGATCATTGGCCGAGTCCGGTCGACCGATTGATGCGGTATCGGTCGCTGGTGATCTGGAGCGGCTGATCGCTGTGCTTGAGCATGATGCCGACAAGCTAGACCTTTCCCGATAAGCCTTCGCCACTCCGGTGGCGATATGGTCTCCCTGCTAAGACTGCTGACGCCACCAGTTCCCCCGTGCCAAGTTCCGCGTGACGAATTGGTCGGCCTATGAGGCCAGTCTGCGCCAGCGTGGCAGCCTGACGATCTGGTTCTGTGATGAGGCCATTCAGGCTTGGCGCGCCGCCCCGCGGACTACTCGTGGCGGACAGCCGCGCTATTCAGCCGTGGCAATCGAGACGGCGCTGACGCTGCGGGCGCTCTTCCATATGGCCTTCCGCCAGACTGAGGGGCTGATTGGCTCGCTGATGCAGTTGCTCCAGCTCGACCTGCCGGTGCCGGACCACACCACCCTGAGCCGCCGCGCCCGCACTCTGGCCGTGCCAATTCGTCCGTGGACCGCTGGCCCATGGCACCTGCTGGTCGACAGTACGGGGCTGAAACTCAGCGGACCCGGGGAGTGGCTGGTCGAGAAGCACGGTTCCAAGACGCGCCGATCCTGGCGCAAATTCCATGTCGGCGTCGATGCCGGCACGGGGCAAATTGTCGCTCTGGCGTTGACGACGCCCGATGTCGACGACGCCTCGCAAGTCGGCCCCTTGCTTGATCAGGTCAACGCTCCGGTAGAGGTGCTGATCGGCGACGGCGGCTACGACCGAACCGACGTGTGCGCAGTCGTGTCCGCCCGCCACCCGGAAGCGGCGGTGATCGCCCCGCCGCGGCGCGATGCGGCCCTCAGCGCCACCGCGGAGGCGGCGCCGACCCAGCGCGACCGCCATCTTCTGGCGATTGCCGAGACCGGCCGCATGGCTTGGCAGCGAACGTCCGGCTACAACGCGCGGGCCAAAGCGGAGGCGGCGATCGCGCGCTACAAACAGGTCATTGGCGATCGCCTGCGCGCCCACAGCGACGACGGGCGGCGTACCGAGCTCATGATTGCGGCCAACCTGCTCAACTGCATGTTCGGTTTAGCACGCCCGAGCTATGTCCGCGTCTCTTGAAAAGACCGGAACACGGGTTCCGTCCGTCCCCGCTCACCTCGATGCACCACGGTGGCACATGCGCCCTTTTCGCGACAAGGGCGGCCGACGCCGCCCCCCCAGGTTTCAGGCGGCGTTGAGGGTGGGAATCTCGGCGAGATCGGCGGCCATCTCGCGGCCAAGCCGATCAAGGTCATGCTTGGCTTGAAGGTTGAGCCACAGCTCCGGCCCGTTGCCGCACAGCTTGCCCAGCCGCAGGGCCATGGCCGGGGTGACTGGCTGTTCTTCCCTCAGAAGGGCATGCAAGGTCTGGCGCGACACGCGCAAGAGCTTGGCAACCTCAGTAACGGGCCGATCCAAAGCCGGGAGTACGTCCTCGCGCAGGAGAGCGCCGGGGTGGAGCGGGGCAAGGCCGCGCCGCAGAGGGGTTTCAGTCATCAGTGATAATCCTCCAGATCGACAGCGATGGCGTCGGGAGCGTCCCATGCGAAGGTGACGCGCCAGTTGGCAGTGACCCGCACGGACCAGCGTGGCGGAGCGCCTTCCAGCCCATGGAAGTAAAAGCCGGGCAGATTCAGATTCCTCCGGCTTTCCGGCGGCATCGAGCGCCAGCAGGATGCGGCCAAGGCGGGCAATGTTGGCTGCCCCCTGGATTGGCAGCTTATCCGCCTTGCCGGTCTCGAAGAAGCGCCGGAGCGCCTTGTCTTGGATGGTACGGATCATGGGTGTAAAGTGGTGGTTTACACTCGGTGTGTCAATGGAATTCTGTAAGGCATAGCTTTACACATTGGTCATGCACCCCCCCCCCCCCCCCGACCGCTCCCTTTCGCAACATCCTTTCAGCGGGAGGATCCTGCAGCGCGTATGCCCGCATGCGTGCAAAATCCGATCCTCAACGGCATGCCGGCGCGGTGATCCCCGGGGCGGGGCGGTCGACGCCGGGATGTGCAGGACCTGGAGGAAGCAGCGGCCGGCCGGGGGCGGCGGCTTGTGAGGCAAAACGGCATCCGTCGAAGCTTCAGGCGAGGGCCGGGTTCACTCCGGCAACCCAGCCAGTCTCAGCCCCTCCGCAAGCCGCCTGATATCCTCGGGACGGTGGATCGGCAGCCACTCCTTGAGCGTGGAAACGCGCAAGGTCGGGTCGAGTGCGCGCAGCCCCCGCATCGCTTGCCGCGCGTCCTCCATCCGCCCGGCGAGCGCGTGGCTCGCCGCCGTCAGGGCGATAGCGACCAAGAGGCCGGGCAGGTTACCCAACGCCTTGTCCGCCCAGGCTGCGGCGCAATCGTAGCGCCCGGCGAAGAAATGCGCGAGCGCCGTTCCTGTCTGCATCCGGAACATCTCCGGATCCAGCGGGCTCAGGCGGGCGGCATGGGCGAAATGCTCGCTCGCGCTTTCCGTTTCACCGCGGAAAGCGCGCAGGTAGCCGCCGAGGAACCAAGCCGGGGCGAAATTTGGGTTGAGCAACACGGCGCGGTCGATGAGCGCGATGCCGCCATCGAGATCGGCAACGAAGTGACCGAGCGCGTGCCCGGCTCTCGTCAGGGCGACCGCGTCGTCGCGGCCGAACTCCACCGCCAGCCGCGCCAGCCGGACCCCCTCGGCGATTTCCCGAGGCCGATCGGTCATCCAACCGTTCACCTTGCGCCAGAGTTGGCACCAGGCCGCCCCGCCATAGGCCGATGCGAATTCCGGATCGAGTTCGGTCGCCTTGTGGAACAGGGGCAGCGCCGCGTCGATCGCCTCGCGGGTTCCGCTGTGCAGCTTCGCCGTGCCGCGGAGATAGTAATCGTAGGCGTCCAGGCTTTCCGTCGGCTTGCGCTTGGCGCGCTCGATCTCCGCCCGCTCGATCTGCGGCGAGATCGCGCCGACGACGCTTTCGGCGATCCGGTCCTGCAATTCGAAAAGGTCGTCGAGCATGCCCTCGAAACGCTCCGCCCAGAGATGCGTCCCGCTCGTCGCGTCGATGAGCTGTCCGGTGATGCGCACCCTGTTCCCGGCCTTGCGGATGCTGCCTTCGAGCACGTAGCGGACGCCCAGTTCACGGCCGACCTCCGTCACGTCCACCGCCCGGCCCTTGTAGGCAAAGCTTGAGTTGCGCGCGATGACGAACAGCCAGCGGATGCGCGACAGGGCGGCGATGATGTCTTCCACCACCCCGTCAGCGAAATAGTCCTGCTCGGCGTCGCCGCTCAGGTTCTGGAAAGGCAGCACGGTGATCGAGGGCTTGCCCGGCAGGGCCGGACCGGACGGTGTCTCCCTGTCTTCGCCGGACGCGTGGCTGGCGATTTCCGATCCGCTGGGCTGCCGTGTCTCCCCGGTCGCGCCGCCTTCGATCGCCCCGACGAAGCGGAACCCCTTGCGGGGGACCGTGCGGACCAGGCGCTGCTCATCGCCGCTGTCGCCGATGGCCTTGCGGACCGCGTTGATGTGGCTGGTGATGGTCGATTCCGAGACGATCCGTCCGTTCCACACCGCCTCCAGCAGGTCGTCCTTGCTGACGACGCGGTCGTGGTTGCGGACGAGATGCAACAGCAGGTCGAAGACCTGCGGGCCGACGCCCACGACCTGCCCGCGCAGCGTCAGTTCCCGGCGCTCCTGATCGAGCACGCACTCTCCGAACATGAACCGCAAGGTCGCCATCTCCCCCGGGCCGATCCCCCTCGGCTCCCTGTCCGGGGCGACGGGTGAACGCTCCATGCCAGTGATAGCACAGCGGCGCATTGCCGGCTGCACCGTTCGCGTCAAGGCGCGCCGCATGGCTTCCTTGGACGGAAAAGCAAGCGTTCTTGAACGGCAATCCAAGCCCGCCGCAAGGACTTCCCCGGTACGCCCAGGCATTCTCCATCCCATCGGCGGCGCTGGTTCCCGTCGAGAGAAGCGGAGAAACCCATGAAGATCGTCGTCATCGGAGGCACCGGCCTCATCGGATCGAAGCTGGTGAAGACGCTGCGCGAACGCGGCCACGATGCGCTCGCAGCCTCCCCGAAGACGGGGGTGAACACCATCACCCGCGAGGGTCTGGCCCAGGCGATCGACGGAGCCGCCGTTGTCGTCGACGTGGCGAATGCGCCGGTGTGGGAGGACGAGGCCGTCCTCGACTTCTTCGAGACCTCGGGCCGCAACCTGCTCGCCGCCGAAGCGGCCGCCGGCGTCCGCCACCACGTCGCCCTCTCGATCGTCGGCAGTGAACGGCTTCCCGACAACGGCTATTTCCGGGCGAAGCTCGCCCAGGAAAGCCTCGTCAAGGCGTCCGGCATTCCCCACACCATTCTGCGCGCCACGCAGTTCTTCGAATTCGTCGGCGGGATCGCGCAGTCGGCCACCGTCGGCGGGGAAATCCGCCTGTCGCCGGCGCTGATCCAACCGATGGCCTCCGACGACGTGGTGGCGGCGCTCGCCGACGTCACCCTCGCGCCGCCGGTCGGCGGCACGCTCGAGGTCGCCGGTCCGGAGGCGATCCCGCTCGACGATCTGGTCCGGCGCTTCCTGCTGGCGACGAAGGACACGCGCAAGGTCGTGCCGGACATCCACGCGCGCTACTTCGGCGACGTTCTCAACGATCAATCGCTGACCCCCGGCCGGAATCCCCGCCTCGGCACCATCCGGTTCGAGGACTGGCTCGGCCAGCAGACCGAGCGCTGACGGACTTCAAAAACACCCCTGCGGCGGCCATGGGCCGGCGAAGCGGCTATCGCAATCGATCATATCCAGGAAAGGTAAAGAACATGGCACGCTTGGCTTGGCACGAGGTCGCGCCCAATGGCGCGAAGGCTCTGTTCGGCGTTCATCAGTACGTCACGAAGAGCACCAACCTGCCCGAGGAACTCATCCATTTGGTGTTCCTCAGGGTTTCGCAGATCAACGGCTGCGCCCACTGCATCGATCTGCACAGCCGCGACCTCCGCAAGACGATGTCGGTCGACAAGGTCACGCTGGTGCCGGTGTGGGAAGAGGTCCCGCATTTGTTCTCCGATACGGAGCGCGCGGCCCTGGCCTGGGCCGAGGAGGTGACCCGCGTCAGCGAAACCCACGCGTCGGACGCCGCCTATGCGGCGGCATCGGAGGCGTTCGAACCGAAGGATATGGTTGATCTCACCATCGCCATCGCCGCGATGAACGCCTTCAACCGGATGGGTGCCCCCTTCCGTCTCCCGGTGGCCGCCAAGGCCTGAGCGGATGCGGAGGGGAGCGGCAGCGATCGGCCGCCGCTCCCCTCCGGCGACACTCCGACGCGGCGGTGGCGGCCGGTCACACCCAACAGGGAATAAGGGAATGGACAGGATCGAGGGCAGGGGGGCCGCCGTCGCTGACGCAAGCGTCACCGGCGACCGTTCCGCGGTCGGCGCCGCCGCGGCGCCCCCCGGCAAAAGAAGGACCGCGGGCGTGCTGCTGTGCCTCGGAGCCGTGCTGGCCGCGACGGGCGGATGGTTCTGGGCTGGTTCGAACGGCGGGACGGCGACCGACAACGCCTATATCCGCGGCGACGTGACCTCGCTCGCCCCCAAGGTTGCCGGCTACGTCATGACCGTCGAGGTCGAGGACAACCAGACCGTCAGGGCGGGCGACATCCTGTTCCGGATCGATGACCGCGATTACCGCGCGCGGCTTGCCCAGGCGTTGGCCAACCTTGACGCCGCCTGGGCCCGGCTTGCCGACGTCGATGCGGAGACCCGGCTTCAGTACGTCCTGATCCGGCAGGCCGAAGCCCAGGGACGGTCGGCCATGGCCGAGATGACTCTCGCGGCCAAGGCCTACGACCGCCGCCGCGAACTGATCCGCGGCAACGCCGTCAGCCAAGCCAACCTCGATGAAAGCGACGCGGCGCGCTTGAAAGCCGAGGCAGGCGTGTCGGCCGCCTCGGCGGCGGTCGATGCCCAGCAGCAGCGCCTCGCCGTCCTGGCGGCGCAGCGCGACGCCGCCGCCGCCGCCGTGGCCCAGGCTGAGGCGGCGCGCGACCTCGCCCGGATCGATCTCGAGAGCACCGTGGTGCGCGCGCCGGTCGGCGGCATCATCGGCAACCGCCAGGTCCGCGTCGGCCGCCTCGTCGCGCCGGGCGCCTCCCTGCTCGACATCGTTCCGGTCGACGATGTGTGGGTGGTGGCGAACTACAAGGAAACCCAGCTCGAACACATCCGGCCCGGTCAGCGCGCCCGCGTCACCGTTGACGGTTATCCGGACGGGACGCTCGACGGCGTGGTCGACAGCCTCGCGCCCGGCAGCGGGTCCGCCTTCAGCCTGCTGCCCGCGGACAACGCGACGGGGAACTTCGTTCGCGTCGTCCAACGCGTGCCGGTGAAGATCCGGCTCGTCGGCAACCGGCTGCCCGGCCGCCTCGTGCCCGGCCTGTCGGCGCGTGTCGAGATCGCCAAGGGAGTTGCCCAGGGAGGCGACCGATGACCGCCGCCCCCACCACGGCTCCCGCCGCCATGCCGGTCCGCGAGGGGGCTGCGGCCGAAGTTTTCCTCGTCGCCGGCATCCTGCTCGCCACACTGACGGAGGCTGTCGCCGGTACCGTCCTGTCGCTCGGGCGCGGCGACATCATGGGCGACACGCATGCGACCCCCGACGAGTTTGCCTGGCTGGACATCGGATACACCACGCTCAAGCTCATCGGCTTCATGGCCGCCCCCTGGCTGACGGCCCGCATCCCTCCGCGCGGAGTGGTCGTTGCCTCGACCCTGGTCATGGGCATGGCGTGCGGCATCGCCGCCCTGACCGATCGGCTGGACCTGCTGGTCGCCCTTCGCGCCATCCAGGGCTTCGCCGGCGGCATCCTGCTCGTCGGGGGACAGGCGATCCTTTTTCTCGCCTGCCCCCGGTCCCGTCAGCCGGTCCTTCAAGCCCTGTTCGCCATGGGAGCCGTCGTCGCTCCCGCGACCATCGCCCCCGCCTTCCAGGGGTGGCTGTTCGACAGCCAATCCTGGAACTGGATCTTCTTCAGCGTCTTTCCGCTGGCCCTGGCGGCAGCGGGACTGCTGCTGATCGCCGACGGGCCGATGCCCGCCGCGACCGCGCCCCGTCTTTTCGATGGGATCGGCTTCGCCTTGATCGCCGTCACGTTCTTCTGCGTCACCTGCGTCCTCAGCCAGGGCAGCCGGTGGGACTGGTTCGAGGAGCCCCGCCTCCTGTGGCTGGCCGTGACCGGCGGAGCCGCCCTGCTGGTCTTTCTGGCCCAGCAAGCGTCGATGAAGGGCCGGGGGTTGCTCGACGTCTCCCCCTTCGCATCGGACGCCTTTTCCTTCGCCTTCATCGTCAGCTTCGTCGCCGGAGCCGCCCTGTTCGGAAGCGCGTTCCTGAATTCCGTCTTTCGCCCTGTCCGTTCTCGCCTTCACCCCCACCGAGGCCGGTCTGCTTCTGTTACCGAGCGGCGCGTTTTTCATCGGCTCGCTCCTGATGGTCGCCTTTCTGATTCAGGTGCGCCGCGTCCCCGTTCGCGACGGTGCCCTTCGGCATCCTGGCGATCATGGCCGCCATGTGGATGCTGTCCGGCTCGACCACCGAGAGCGGCGCCGGCGATATGATGGCGACGATCCTGCTGCGCGGCCTAGGCCTTGGCTTGCTGTTCCTGTCGATCACCCTGATCGCTTTCGGCACTCTCGACCGCCGGAATTTGGCGGCCGGAATCGGCCTCTTCAACATAGGGCGCCAGCTCGGCGGCCTGATGGGAGTCGCGGCGCTCCAGACCCTGATCGACCATGACGTCGCGGCCAACGCCGCGGTCCTCGGCGCCCACCTCACCGCGGGCGGCCCCATGCTCATCGAGCGGCTGACGACCACCGCAGCCGCGCTGACGGCGAAGGGGCTGGAGGCGGCGGCGGCGAGCCGGGCCGCGACGAGCCTTCTGGGCCGGTCCGTGACGGGTCAGTCTACGGTGATCGCCTTCGACACGGCGTTCATCGCCGTCGCCCTGCTCTTCGTCATCGCCGCCCCCGTGCTGATCGGCATCAAGATCGGCCTTTCCCGCCGTAGGATGGCGCACGCGGCGCGGTATCGCCGCGCCGGCAATGAAGCCCGATAGCCGCTGTGGGCACCGGCAGGCGGGCTGATTGACCGGGGTGGCGACAGCGGCGCCCAGCCCGTCACCATGGGTACGGTGCTCATGCCGCGGGGCCTCCTTTTCGCGACACTCTGATCCGCCTGGATCAGAGCGTCCGCTTTCCCACCCTTTGACGGACAACCGGCAGCCCGGCTGCAGCCTCAGGCCGATGGCACCACCCAGATGTCAGTTGCCGACAGCGAGCGGACGTTCAACAGGGCAATGGTGGTTGCCGACATTGCGCCACTGCCATCGGGATCGTAGGACAATACACCTGTCGTCGTGTTGAATACGAAGCGGTCATCGGCGTCGCCCGGTGCGTTGTACGCCAACCGGCCTGCATCAAGCTGGCCGGTTGGCAGGTTGCCGAACGCAGAGCCGACAACCTCGATCCAGTCGGTGCCGGACTGGAAGTCGGTGACGACATCGGCTCCATTCCAGGGACTGGAGAACAAGAAGATGTCCTTGCCAACTCCGCCGGTCAAAGTATCACTGCCGGGTCCGCCATCAAGCACATCGTTTCCCATTTGTCCGTTCAGCAGATCGTCGCCCACTCCACCTTGGAGAGTATCATTGTCACCAAGTAACCAAGTGTAAGTACCTTGGTCGGCAAATCCAATGATGTCAGCGGAACCATCACCGTCCACATCTCCCAGAGCACGAGGATAATGATCGTAGCTGTTCCAACCTGAATCCTGATTATAGGCGTTGCCGATGGTGACAACATCGCTGAAGGCTCCATTCCCTCCCTTTATGCCGTAGGCGACTTCGGTCCAATGTTCAGCGAATCCGACAATGTCGTCGCAACCGTCCCCGTCGATGTCGGCGAGCATCCGTGGATAAACTTGCTGGGAAGTCCATGAACTGCCGGTGGAGAAATGCTGGAGCTTCAGCTGCGACGGCTGGAACGTTCCGTCGCCGTTGCCACGGGCCACATAGACGCCGTTGGAACCAAAGCCGACGATATCGAGTTTATGGTCACCATCGATATCGGCAAGCCGACGCGGATAGGTGTTGTCACTCTTCCACCCGGTGTAGCCGAACTCCGAATCCGTCAACGCTAGATAGTTGAAGCCGTTACCCTGCCGGTTGAGGCCGACGTAAACGCCCCCACCTCCAAAGCCTATGATGTCGTCGTACCCATCGTTGTTCACGTCTCCGACAAGACGTGGAAAGGTATCCTGACTGTTCCAGCCCTGTGCCTTCCCGAACAGATTGTTCACCATACCAATGTTGGTGAAGGTTCCGTTTCCGTTGCTCAATCCAATATAAAGACCATCGGGATGGAAAGCGAAGATATCGTCCTTTCCATCTCCATTATAGTCTCCGAGCAATCGCCGGTAACCATCTTGATTGGCCCAGCCGGAAGTTGAAGTGAAGATGGTCTGGCTGGATGAGGCGATTATAAAGGTTCCGTCGGCTTGACCGAAAGCGGAAACAAGATAATTCGAACCGAAGCCAACGATGTCGGCCCGCCCATCGCCATTGATATCTCCAATTTGTCGAGGATACAGGTTCTGTGACGTCCAACTGGTCGCCTGGAAATAGTTCAGCGACAGGGTATAGTTGACATCACCGTTGCCATTCAGCGTGTCCTGCCCGGTACCTCCGTAGAGCTGGTCGTTACCGGCTCCGCCTATCAGCGTATCATTATCGGCACCACCAAGAATGGTGTCATTGCCGCGCCGGCCGTCGACAATGTCATTGCCGCATCCGGTATCGAAGGTTTCGGGAGCTGAGGTTCCGACAATGGTATCGTTGGAGCATGGCCCATTGGCCACAACGGTAACGGGAATAGTTGCATGCGCGATCTGGATGCCACCTTTCCCAGTACCGGCATTGTCAGATACCGACAGGGTGATCGTGCCACTACCCGTGAAACCCGATGCCGAACAGTAGGTGAGCGATCCCAGAGCAGCACTCAGCGCGGCCAGATTGCCCTCCACCGTCATGGAGGTGCCTCCATTGGTTGTGCCGTCTATAAATGTCAGTCCGCCGGTCGCGCCGAAGGATAAGGTGGCGTTGTTGGCAACAATGCTGAGCCTCATTTGCGTGAGTCCGGCATCAACATCCTTGAGGCCAATCGTGGGCACTTTAAGATCATGCCCTGTGAAAGCCGACAGCGAAGCAGGCGTCTGAAGTTGCGGTGCGTCGTTGACAGGCAAGATAGAAATAGCGACCGTTTTGCTGTCGGTCAGAACAGGCCCGCCTGCGCCACCGGAATCAGATACGTCGATGTGAAGCGTGTCGGCCCCATTGTAGTCCGCAGCCCCTTTATAGCGCAGCGTAGCCAGTGCTCCGTTCAACGCCAACTGTGTTCCTTCCACAGTAATGGCATTGCTATCCTGTGCGCCCGCTATAATCGTCAGGCTGGAAGTGTCGGTAAAAACTAAGGTTCCGTGGCTAACTGTCAACGACAGCTGCATTTTGTCATTGCCTGTGTCGATATCGGCAATGGTGAGTCCAGGAAAATCAAGGCTAGTATCTTCGTCAATGGTTTGAGGGGCAGGAACCGAGATCTGAGGCGCGTCGTTGCGGCCGGCAACCGTCACCGTCACCGTCCGCGCCGTCGCGTCGCTGCCGTCCGACACCCCATAGGCGAAGGTCAGGCTGGCACTCTGCCCCGCCGCCAGCCAGCCGAACTGGGCCGGGTCCAGCCCCAGCACGCCGTTGCTCAGGCTCACCGCCGCCGCCGGCCCACCGGTCTGGCTCAGCCCCGTCACCGACAGCGGGCTGCCCTCGAAGTCGAAGACTCCTTGCAGCAAATCCACCGACAGCACCGCCGCGTCTTCATCCGTGGCCGCCGTCAGGTTGCCCGGCAGCAGCGGTGCGTTGTTGGCGTCCAGCCGCAGCAGCGCATCGGCGAACTGCACCCACTCCACCCCCTGCAGCGTGTCGGTGCCCTCGCCCGACGCCGTCGCCTGGATCGTCCAGTCAGAGCCGACCTTCGTCGCCACATAGTCGCGCACGCTGCCCGAGTAGACTGCGGTGTCGCTGCCCGAGCCGCCGACCAGCGTGTCGTTGCCGCCGCGGCCCTCCAGCACATCGTTGCCGGCACCACCGTCTAGCCGGTTTGCCCCGCTATCGCCGCGTAGCGTGTCGTTGCCCGCCCCGCCGGTCAAATGCTCGATCGACAGCAGCGCGTCGCCCGCGGCGTCGCCCACCGTGCCGCTACCGCTGGCGAGGTCCACCGCCACCGCTGCGGTCGAGGAGACATAGCTGGCGGTGTCGCTGCCCGAGCCGCCATCCAGCGTGTCGGACCCGGCGCCGCCGATCAGCGTGTCATTGCCGGCCCCGCCAGACAGGCTGTCGTTGCCCGCCCCGCCGTCGAGCAGGTTGGCCCCGCCGTCGCCGGCCAGCGTGTCGGCGAAGCCCGAGCCGGTCAGGTTCTCGATCGACAGCAGCACGTCGCCCGTCGCATCGCCCACCGTGCCGGCACCGCTCGCCAGATCGACCACCACCCCGGCCGCGGCCGTCGCATAGCTGGCAGTGTCGGTTCCGGTTCCGCCGTCCAGCGTGTCGGCCCCGGCTCCACCGATCAGCGTGTCGTTGCCGGCGCCACCCGACAGGCTGTCGTCGCCGCCGGCCCCGGTCAGACGGTTGGCCAGATCGTTGCCAGTGCCGGTGAACGGGCCGCTGCCGGTGTAGGTCAGCAGCTCGACATTGGTGCCCAGCGCGTAGAACCGCCAGGCTGGTGCGGACCTCGTCGGTGCCCTGGCCGGCCAACTCCGTCACCACGTCGCCGGCATCGTCAACGATGTAGACGTCGTTGCCGCCCCCACCGGCCATGCTGTCGGCGCCCAGCGCGCCGTCCAGGATGTTGGCGCCGCTGTTGCCGGTCAGCACGTTGTTCAGTTCGTTGCCGGTGCCGCTGATCGCCGCCGAGCCGGTCAACGTCAGGTTCTCGATGTTGGCGCCCAGCGTCCAACTGACCGAGGCGCTGACCGTGTCGATGCCCTCACCCTCCAACTCGATCACCACATCGCCGGCGTTGTCGACGACGTAGAGGTCGTTGCCGGTGCCGCCGATCAGCGTGTCGGCCCCGCCGCCACCATTCAGCGTGTCGTCACCCTCGAGACCGGTCAGCAGGTTGGCGCCGCTGTTGCCGATCAGCAGGTTATTGGCCGCGTTGCCGGTGCCGGAGATGGCGGCCGAGCCCGTCAGGGTGAGGTTCTCGAAATCGGCCAGCAGGGTGTGGCTGATCGAGCTCTGCACCGTGTCGATGCCCTCGCCCGGCAGTTCGATCAGCACATCGCCGGCGTTGTCGACGACATAGGTGTCGTTGCCGGTGCCGCCGATCAGGGTGTCTGCCCCAGCCCCGCCGTTCAGCGTGTCGTTGCCCTCCAGACCGATCAGGACATTGTCCGCCGCCGTGCCGGTCAGGCTGTTGTCGAGTTCGTTGCCGGTGCCAGTGAGGGCGCCACCGGTCAGCACCAGCGCCTCGACATTGGCGCCCAGCGTGTAGTCGATGGCGCTACGCACCGTGTCGCTGCCTTCGCCAGACAGTTCGACCACCATGTCGCTGGCTTGATCGACGATGTAGGTGTCGTTGCCGGTACCGCCGATCAGGCTGTCCGCGCCAGCGCCGCCGTCGAGCCAGTCATTGCCGGCAGCCCCCGCCAACGTGTCGTCGGCCGCCCCGCCGCGCAGGGTGTCGTTACCAGCGCTGCCTGTACCGGCGAAGCTGCCGGAGCCGGTGTAGGTCAGCACCTCGACATTGGCCGCCAGGGTGAAGGCGGACAGCGCCGTCCGCACCTCGTCGGTGCCCTCGCCGGCAACCTCCACCACCAGATCGGCGGCATCGTCGATGATGTAGGTGTCGTTGCCGGCGCCCCCCACCAGCGTGTCGAGGCCAAGCCCGCCGGCCAGGGTGTCGTTGCCCGCGCCGCCCTGGAGGCGGTTGTCCAGTTCGTTGCCGGTGCCGCTGAAGGCGCCGGTGCCGGTGAAGGTCAGCGCCTCGATGTTGGCGCCGAGCGTATAGGCGGTGAGCGTGGTGCGGACCTCGTCACTGCCCTCGCCGGTCAATTCAGTGACGACGTCGGCGCTGTCGTCGACGAGATAGACGTCGTCGCCCAGCCCGCCGACCAGGGTGTCGTCGCCCAGGCCGCCATCGAGCGTGTCATTGCCGTCCAGCCCGCTCAGGTTGTCGGCCCCGAGGCCACCGGTGAGACGGTTGTCCAACTCGTTGCCGCTGCCGGAGAAGGCGGCCGCGCCGGTATAGGTGAGGTGTTCGACCCCATCGGCCAGAGTATAGGCCGCAAGGTCGGTGCGGACCTCGTCGGTGCCTTCACCCGCCGCCTCGACGATGTGGTCGAGCAGGTTGGCGATCAGGTAGAGGTCGTCGCCGCTGCCGCCGGCCAGGGTGGAGCCGACCACCGCATCGGCCGGGCCACCGCTCAGGGTGTCGTTGCCGACCCCGCCGAACAGGCTGTCGGCGCCCCCGGCACCATCGAGGCGATCATCGCCATCCAGACCGTACAGCGCGTCATCGGTCAGGCCATCGATGATCGTATCGTTTCCACTGGTACCCGTCTGGATCGACATCGGACAGCGCTCCCCCAAGCGATTGGAGAGTTAGCTGTACGAATGGAATGCACATGAAGTCAATTCTTGCGTGAGTTGAGCAAGATGGTGCTGTTCGTCCAGGAAACCGCCGTTTGGCGGTCAGCCGCCCCAGTGTCCGGAAACCCACGGCTACGACGGCTTTCCGGACAAATCGATTGTCGGACGGCTTTCCGGACAAGCCTGAATGCCTTCAGGGAGGAAGGCTGTGGGCCTCTACATGACGATAGCGGCCCTTTTCGCGACAGCCTCTGATCCGAAGCGAACTGTTAACCAAATCCACTTTGCGCCGCGAGTGGATACGTCACTTTCAAAAAAACCTATCCAAACCAAGCTCATATATCGGTCATTGTTGAAGCCAACGGACAAGCTCTCACTCTTGTTATGCTTTAAGCGGCTCTGTTGCAAAGTTTGCCGGCAGGCGGCGGAATGGCTGGAGGTTGGACGGAGCCAAGCCGTGTCGGACTTCAAAGGTCGCCACTTCGAGGGTGAAATCGTGCTCTGGGCAGTGCGCTGGTATTGCCGGTACGGCATCAGCTATCGCGACCTTGAGCAGATGATGGCCGAGCGCGGCGTTTCGGTCGATCACTCGACCATTTACCGCTGGGTCCAGAAGTACGCGCCGGAGATCGAGAAGCGGCTACGCTGGCAGTGGCGCTGCCCACGGTCAACCAGCTGGCGGGTTGACGAGACCTACGTGAAGGTGGGCGGCAAGTGGGCCTACCTGTACCGAGCTGTCGACAAGCATGGCAACACCATCGACTTCTATCTCTCTTCCACGCGGAACACCACCGCCGCCAAGCGCTTCCTGGCCAAGGCGCTGAACGGCTTGAAGGCGTGGGAGACGCCGACGGTCATCAACACCGACAAGGCGCCAACGTATGGGCCAGCCCTGGCGGAACTGAAGGCCGAGGGCAAGTGTCCCGAGGAGACCGAGCACCGGCAGGTCAAATATCTGAACAACGTGGTGGAGGCCGACCATGGCAAGCTGAAGCAGCTGATCCGTCCGGTGAGGGGCTTCAAGACCCTGAAGACGGCCTACGCGACGATCAAGGGCTTTGAGGTGATGCGGGCGCTCCGCAAAGGCCAAGCGTCCAGCTTCAACATCACCCGCGACATGCGGGGCGAGGCGCGCCTCGTCGAACGCGCCTTCAACGTCGGACCCTGCGTGCTCGCCGAGGCCGTGCAGTTCATCAGCCAGCAACTCGAACTCCAGCACGCATAGCGTCGGCGGTAATGCCCGTAATCATCATCTCGCGCCTGCCGGCAAACTTTGCAACAGAGCCGGCTCTGGTAGCGTTGTTCGTAAGACTCCAGTGAGCGTCGCCTTGCGAACGCGATGACGACGTCGGAGGATTGCGTAGCGCACATCATCGCGCAGCCTCAAGCGAATGGAAAGCGTCATGGCTTACCAGCCGTTCGAGGTTCTGACAGGCGGCATGCGGCGGCGGAGCTACACGGCGGATGGATACGATCCTGCGACTCAACCGCGCCTGATGAGGACAAAATCAACCTCCACGGTGCCGATGCTCTCGGATCTCAGCCGCTCCATGATCAGTCCATCGAGACCATAGAGTCCTTCGGCGTCGGTGACCACCAGAACGACGGGGTGTTCGTCGAGCAATGCGAGAGTGGAACCTCGCAGATCGGTGGAGGTTCCACGTGGCGTTGTGCGCACGGCGGACAAAGCCGACGTTAAAGGACGCCGTAGGCGTATCTGATTATCCACCAGCACAGTATCGATTCTGTCGTCGCTAACCAGTCCCAGCAGCAGTGTGGGAAAGTCGTCCGAATCGAGCACGGACGCCATCGACAGCGAAATGTCGATAACAACGGCCGATGCGACACACATCCCGCGCGAAATTGGAGCCTTTACATACTCTTTCACCAAGGTGCGGAGCTTTTCCCGCGCTGCATGATGACTAGCGGTCAGCTCCCCGATGGCTTGGCAACGATCGCGTACATCAGCATCAACGTCGAAAAAGTGCTCGCGGGCCGGCCCGTGGCTGACGAGAACGACCTTGGCATCGCGGTGTGCACGGGCATAGTCGACCATGACCTCGCGGAAGCGGGTGGAATGCCGCTTGTAGTGCTTCACCTCGATTACGAGCCCGCAGGTTTCGCTCCCGCCACTATCCCGCCACAGGCTGTAGTCCGGCTGGACGTTGGCGCTGCGACCATGGCCGATTGGGGCGGCCAGCGGACTGCGCCGCTCTGCGTAAAGCTTGACGGTAGGCCAAGAACTGCGGACGGTGGCGACGACGGTCTCCCGAAACGCAAAGGTGATCGCACCGTCCTCGTGGTGTAGCTCGATCTCGTGGTCAGCCAGGGCGCTCACGATCTCTGTCGCGAGCCATACCGCATAAAGTTCATGGCGCTTCTGCCAGAGCGGCAAGGAAAGGATGCGTTCCAGTTCGGGCAGATCGATGCGAACACCAATTCGCCGCCGTGGATAGACCGCATACTCAGCAGCAAGGTTCCGCGCGAAGGCCACACGGGCGGCTTCGTCCAGCATCGGGTACCGTCCGAGGCACGCAACGGTGCTGCCGAGCCGGTAGTCGGTTTCGTGCTGAGCGATGGTACGTGGGCTGAAGCCGTCCGCTCGATCAATCGCATATCCGCGGGCACGGTGCTCTTCGATCATGCTTTTGCGGTTCGGCCAAAGCTGGCGGATGATGTCAACCGACGCCATGGCGATGGCAGCGGCGTCGGACAACTCCGGTGGAAGCCGCCCTGGATGGAGCGATGTGGGAAAAGGCCCGTACACGCCACGGGCGTACGCCGCAAGCCATTGGTCGACGTCATCAAGTCCCGTATGACCTGTCGTGCCCGCACCCAGGAATTCTAGTGCCTTATCCAGTCCCGCCACATCAATCGATCCACGGTGAACGGCCCATGCACCCTCGGAGTCGATGGCGGGAACATTCAGCTCGCTCTCTACAGCGTCCCAATGTTCGAGGAATCGTTGGAAATGCACAAGATCGAGGTGTTCATCTTCGATCCGGATCGCCCATGCACTTCGCCCCTCGCGGGCACCTGCCGCCTGGAAAAAGTCCAAGATGGCGCGGAACATCACCACATAGGGCTCGGCGACACCGAAAAACGCCCGAACCAGATCGTCCGTGGAACAGGCAAGCAATGCGTCACGCAGCGTTGCAGCCGAAGGTCTCAGTGCCGTTCGGAGTGCTTCTTCGATGTCCTCGTCGCGCCCGCTGCACTCGAGGCCGCCTGCGGCGCGGAGCTGGCTCCAGGCCGTCACACTGTCGCGCGCCACATCCTTCATGTTCTGGTTCTCCTTTCCACTGATAGTAAGATAAGCATCCGGTGGGAGCCGCGGTGGCCGCTGAATGCGACCGTCAGGCAGCGGCCCTGCGGTCCTGGGTGGCCTTCCAATTCCACGGCAGGAGTTCATACAGCCGGGACTGGGACAGGTCGGCGGTCCAAGCCAGGACGCCGGCCAACCACGCCTGCGGGTGGACGTCGTTGAGCTTGGCGCACGATCAGGCTGAACATGAACGCCGCCCGCTGGCCGCCACGGTCGGAGCCGGCGAACAGCCATGCCTTGCGGCCGAGAGCGATGCCGCGCAGGTCGGCGATCTCGTCGGCAGAAGAGACAGTCGGCAGGATGGCGAGCATGGCACCAGTCTACCCCGGAACGCCCGGGAACTGTTGGATTTCCGAACCCAGAGCCGCCCCACGAGACATTTTGCCGCGCTAATCCAACGGCGGTGGGCCGCCAGATTTTCTGCGGGTGGCGCCAGTCAATGCCTTCGAGCAAATAGCCCATCTGCGCGACCGAAATCGAGACAGCGCCGTCCGCCGGAGTCGGCCAGATGAAACGCCCCCGCTCCAGCCTCTTCATGAACAGGCAGCTGCCCTGACCGTCATCCCAGATGATCTTCACCAGATCGCCGAAGCGCGTGACATAGTGCATCCCTCCTTTCAGAGTCCCGGCAACCGCATCATTTCATCTCTATGATAATCAACGAGGTTTTTCGGGCGTCGCGCCTTTATCTCGTTCACGCCCGTTCGTACGGCATCCGTGTCCAAGGCGGCGGCTGGGATGTGCCAAGGGGCTGAGGGGATAAGCTGCGTTGCTGGCAAGACGCCACGTTGGATGAGGCGGTGAACGGATGGGATGGAGATGCCGAGCCGCTTTGCCGCCTTGTCGGCCGTCAGCGTCTCGAGGCGGGGCACGGTCGGGTCGAAGTCGGGAAGGGACAATCGCTCCCGCAACAGCCGAACCGCCATAGCCGTCCAGGTGGCATTGTCACGGGAACAGTGGCGGCGCGACCGTGGTGGCATTATCTTGCTCGGAGGTCGCCGCTCTCGTATGCCCGGCATTAGTTTCCGCCCTCGATCATCCAGCATGCGATCTGGCTGTATCTCCGGTTCGTTCTGAGCTACCGGGACGTCGAGGAGCTACTGGCTGAACGCGGCGTGGAGGTGTCCTACGAGACCGTCCGCCGCTGGGTCCTGAAGTTTGGGCCGGCCATCGCCGGCAACCTGCGGCGCCTCCGGACCAAGCCCAATCCGCGCTGGCATCTGGACGAGATGGTGATCAGGGTGAGCGGCCGGCTCCTGTACTTGTGGCGGGCCGTCGATGATGAAGGCGAGGTGTTGGAGGTGCTCGTCCAGCGCCGGCGTGACAAGGCTGCGGCTTTGAAGTTGATGCGCAAGCTGCTGAAGAAGTATGGCTTCGACCCCATCCGGGTCACGACCGACAAGCTCCGGTCCTACAGGGCCGCTTTCCGCGAACTCGGTCTGACCGCCCACCATGTACAGGGGCGGCGAACGAACAACCGCGCCGAAGTCTCGCACCAGCCGGTGCGGCGACGCGAGCGGAAGATGCAGCGGTTCAAATCGCCCGCGTCCGCTCAGCGCTTCGTTTCCCTGCACGCCGCCGTCTACAACTGCTTCAACCTCCAACGCCACCTGGTATCCCGCCGTACCCTGCGCACCGTCCGGGCGCAGGCCAAGGCCGACTGGCTGGTAGCGACCGCTGCGGCGTGAGCCCGTCAGGAAATCGAAGCATGCTGCGCGCCGGCCCAGTTTTCGTGCCAAAGCCTTCCCGTGACAATGCCGGCGCAGCCGTCCGCCGCCGCTAGTGGGCTCGGCGCCCGACGGCGCAGCGTTCGCCTCGAAGGCTGTCGGGGCGTCCCTGCTTTGTCAGCCGAGCAGGGTATCAGCCGAGCGGGGCGTCGGGATAGGGCCATATGGCGGGAGCCGCCAGCGGCTGGTCAGGGCCTCGGTATCTGGCCCTGACGCTCCGGTCGCAAATGGCGTAGCCCCAGTTCACGAGGCGCTTCGACGTCTCCCGACCCAGATCGCTCAGGCGGGTCGGCACCCGGGCGAGCTCGTCCGTCAACTTCTGGCTGCAGGGCAGCGCATCCGGCGGTGCGAGCTTCTCCGGATCGGTGTCGATCCCCCAATAGGCGCCCATGCGGTCGCGTGGATCCGTCCAGCCGTCCGGGCGCTTCTCGTCGCCGAATCGGGCGTTGCCACGCTTCATTCGGTCGATCAGGTCGCGGCGGCGCAAGGCGCGTATTTGGTTGTCGGTGACGTCGAGAATCCGCCGCAGCTGTCCCAACCAGTCCGTGGCCACTGCGGCCGACCGGGTGAATGGTGCGCCTCCATCGCTGACGAAAAGGGTCATGTACCGTTTGACGATCGGCTCGATGCCTTGATTGTCGTATACGCCGCCATCGGTGAGGATGACGCGGGCACGTAGGTCGTCCAGGTCTTTCAGCGGGGGGGTGGGGCGGGCATCTGGCCAGTCCGAGAAGGCGCCGATCGGTGGCTTGAGCACCAGCGGAGAGAGGACAGGCGGGAAGGCGGAGGACGCCGCCACCGCTTCGGCGACCAGGAAGTCCGGCTTCTCAATGCGGCCGACCAGATAATCGCCGGCGTAGGGTTTCGAGAACCGCCAGAGCACACCAGTCTGCAGGTTGGTGGCACAGAACACGAACCGCGGCTCGTCCGGCATGCCGGCGAGCGTGATGTTCCCTTCGATGATGTGCTCATAGCTTTTCGCCAGCGTCTCCGCCGCGGAGGTCCAGGGGAGAAGCCCGGTGATGGCGTCCACCACGTCGATGTGCCGGGCGGAGAAGTCGAACAGAGACTCGACGACCAATTCGCGGAATCCTTGGAGCACCGGGTTTCCGGGAACATGCATGGCGGTCCACACCGAGGCCAGCCGGCCGACGGTGATGGAGCCGCCGGAAACGGACGACACGCGCTTGACTTTCGAGAGCAGGCCGAGCTCGTTCAGCCGCATCAGGGCGCCGGCGTGGAACAGCATGGCACGGAAGCCGCCACCGGACGCCCCGAGACCGATTCCCGACTCCAGACCGTTGCCTTCCCAGCGGAAGGAAGCCGCACGCTCGTCCAAAGTCGGCTCCGGCGGAGCGCCGGACACGGAATCGTCCGTTTTTTCCGTCATGTCGTTCTCCCATTCGCTGGTGGGGGGTACAGGTTTTCCGAGGTCTGCGAGACCGATCGGAGTGCTCATCCGTCCGTGATGTGCTGCATCCCGGCAATTGCGTCTTCCCAGGTGTCGGTCGAGAGGTCCTGAGCCTTCCCATACCGCCAAACGTATACTTGGAGGCCCTGCGATGTGCCGCGACGCCAAGTTTCTCGTGCGATTCGGAAATTGTCTCGCAAGATAATAATTTTGAAGTCTAAGTATAACGGCTTTAGGCTGCGTCGAAATAGTCCTCCTGATGGGCTTGCCATTTATCGAATGGTATCCAGACAATTCGCCAAATGGGAGCTTGTTTTCCAGGAAAGATTGTGATGACACTTGAGTTATATGGTGTGCCGTTAGTGGGCATCACCAGTTTAGATGATGCCACCTTCTCAATTTTTCCCTTTATGAGCGTGGGCCGGGCGGGTGGTCGCGCGGGCCCGTAGTCGCACATGCCCAGGCGCATTGACCGGGAGGACGAGGCGTGACGCACAGCGATCTGATTCCCGACCCAGTGTGGCGCAAGCTGCGCATCTTCGCCTTCGACCCGAGCCTGTCGAGCCAGTTCGACACGTCGGCCATCGGCGAGATCACCATCGCCATCCCCTGGGAGCCCGACTTGCAGCCGGGCCCGGTCGGGGAATATATCGAGGTGGTCGATGTCGACCCGGCGAGCGGCACCGCCTATCGGCCGGTGGACCTGAACGACCCGCGCATCCTCGCCCAGGACGGGCTGGCGCCGTCGGAGAGCAACCCGCAATTCCATCAGCAGATGGTCTATGCGGTGGCTATGGCAACCATCGGGCATTTCGAACGGGCGCTCGGCCGGATTGCCTTATGGTCCGCGCATCGTAGCGAGCGTTTCGAGGTGCAGTTCGTGCGCCGGCTGCGCATTTATCCGCATGCCCTGCGGGACAGGAATGCCTACTACAGCCCGACCAAGAAGGCGCTGCTGTTCGGCTATTTCCCGGTCGGACGCAGAGATGCCAACAACGCGCCAGGCACTCTGGTCTTCACCAGCCTGTCACACGACATCATCGCGCACGAGACAACGCATGCACTGCTCGATGGCGTCCACCCACGCTTCGGCGAACCGGTCAACCAGGACGTCCTCGCATTCCACGAGGCATTCGCCGACATCGTCGCGCTGTTTCAGCGCTTCTCCTATCCGGGCGTGCTGCGTAACCAGATCGCTCGCACGCGCGGCAACTTGGCTGGAGAGAATCTCCTCGCACAGCTGGCCCAACAGTTCGGCAGGGCTTCCGGCCGCGGCAGCGCGTTACGCGATGCGCTCGGCCGGATCAACCCGGATACTGGCCAGTGGGAACCACACAAACCGGATGTCCATGCCCTCGACAGCGTCGGCGAGGCGCACGCACGCGGAGCGATCCTCGTGGCCGCCGTGTTCGGCGCCTTCCTGAAGGTCTACCGGTCCCGTACGCTCGACCTCTACCGGATCGCTACGGAGGGGACCGGCGTGCTCCGTGAAGGCGAGATCCATCCCGATCTCGCCAACCGCCTTGCCGACGAGGCGTCGCGCTGCGCCAATCAAGCGTTGCAGATGTGCATCCGCGCCATCGACTATTGCCCGCCGGTGGGGATCACTTTCGGCTCCTATCTGCGCGGCATCGTTACAGCCGATTACGACCTCAACCCCGACGACCTGGACGGCTACCGCCTCGCCTTCGTCGAGAGCTTCCGGCAGTGGGGCATCTATCCGGCCGGGATGCGCAGCATGTCGGTAGGCGGTCTGCTGTGGCCGAGCGGCGAGGAGGCGATGGAGGAGGCCGGCATCGGCGTCTCCCCTAAGGAGGTGAGCACGCTGTTCGACACGCTGGCTGACGAGGAAATGGACATCGAGGGACTGGCTGCCGAGGATGCCGCCGACAAGGAGGATCCGCAGTCCGCCGGCCGTGAATCATCCAGGAAGCTGCAGCCATGGAACCTCGAAGGCGATCGCCGCAGGACATGGGAGGGGATCGGCACCAACGCGGTGGTTCTCTGGCGATGGCTGGTTCATGGCAGAGGACGAGAATTCGCCCCGGCCTTTGGGATCGAACTGGAGCCGGAGCGCGTGCCAGCAACGGTCTTCCGGTCTCGGTCCGGCGGCGTCGCCATTGAGGTCCATTCCGTCCGCACGGCATTGAGGCGGACCCTGCGCGGCTCCACCCTGCCGACCCTGGTCGTCGAGATCACTCAGCGACGGCGCGGCTATTTCGACCCCGCCCTGCAGCGGTGCAAGGATGCCGAGAAAGACCTGAGCCGATCGGAGCAGGGCGATTTCCGCTACCGGTCCGGCTGCACGCTGCTCATTGACCCGGTGACCATGCAGGTGCGCCGGGTCATCCGTACACCTGCAACCATCGCCGACGATGCGGCGCTGGATCGGCAGCGCCGCTTCCTGACGGAAGGCGGGCTAGAGCCGCCGAACGCCTTCGCGATCGCGCGGGCGAGGTCGAGGACGCGCGAACCCTTCGCGCTGCTGCATCGGGACAGTGAGGGAGCGTGACATGTCGGTCGATGAACAGACCCAGACTGCCGATCCAGCCACCGCCGCAACGGCGCCCAAAGCGTCCCGGCTTATTCCGCTGCAAGGCACCGCGGTCGTGCGGCTGTACCGCACCGGGCATGGGGACTGCTTTCTGCTCGCCTTCCCAGGCGAGATCGATGACGAGCCCGCCTACGTTCTCATCGACTGCGGCTACAAACCCGGGTCGCCATGTAAAATCAACACTAAGATCGCCGACATCGCGCAGCACATCGTCGACAGCACCGGCGGGTACATCGACGTCGTCGTCATGACGCATGAGCACCAGGACCACGTCAACGGCTTCACCAAGAAGAATTTCAAAGATCTGAAGATCGGCACCTGTTGGATGGCGTGGACCGAGGATCCCGAGGACGCTCTGGCCGAAAAGCTGCGCATCCGGTTCAAGGACCGCATCCTGGCCCTGATCGAAGCACGCCACCGTCTGGCCGCCGATGGCGGCGACGAGGAGGAGGTCGGGCGGATCGACGACCTTCTGGCCTTCGAATTGGGGGGAGACGAGGAGACACTGGATCTCGATGCCGTCGGCCAGGAACTGTTTGGAGCCGCCGGGAGCGGGGTCTCCATGAACAAGCAGGCGATGAAGCTGGTCCGGGAGCGCGCGAAGCACGGTGCGCGCTATCTCATCCCTCACGAGGAGATCATGACCATTCCCGGAACCAGGGACGTCCGCGTTTTCGTCCTGGGACCGCCGCGCGATGAGGAACTGCTCGACCTGCTCGACCCGGAAGCGGGCGAAGAATTTCATGGGGTAGCGCCGATGCGGACCTCCCTCGCCTCCTATTTTGCCGCTGCTGTGACCTCGCGCAACGGCAATGGACAGGGCGCGCCGTTCGCCACGCGCTACGCTCTGCCGTTGGAGGCAGCCTTCACCGACCGCCAGTACGGCCCTTTCTTCACCAAGCATTACGGACCGGCCGAGCCGCCGCCCAGGACATCGCCTGAGGCCGAACTCGAGGCGCCGGGTAACGCGCCCTGGCGGCGCATCGACCGGGACTGGCTGGGCTCCTCCGAGCAATTCGCCCTGGCGATGAACGACCAGACCAATAACAGCAGCTTGGTCCTCGCCTTCGAACTCGGCAAGGGGGGCAAGGTCCTGCTGTTCGCGGCCGACGCCCAACGGGGCAACTGGCTGTCCTGGGCTAAGCGCGACTGGCACGACGACGGCATGCCGGTGACGGCAAGGGACCTCCTGGCACGGACGGTTCTCTACAAGGTCGGGCATCACGGAAGCCACAATGCCACCCTGAACGGAACGGCCGACGACGAGTATCCGAACCTCGCATGGATGGGACAGGGCAAGCACGCGAAGGAATTCACCGCGATGATCACCGCGGTGCGGTCCTGGGCCGAAACACAGAAGGGCTGGGATCACCCCTTGAAGGCGATCAAGGACGCGTTGCGGAAGAAGGCCTCCGGACGGGTGTTCCAGACCGACACCGATGTCGAAGCCATGGCCCCGGAGGGCAACGGCCAGGAGGCGGCTTGGAGCGACTTTCAAAGTCGGGCCAGAGGCGAACCGCTCTTCTTGGACTACACGGTATCCCGCTGACAGACTCTGGAGGGAGGCACCGGCCATGAGGAACGCACTCTCGGTTCTGATCCTGAGCCTGTCCATGATGCTGCCCGTCCCGGCGGAAGCGGCCGAGTTGCCGGCCGTGACGTTGGGCGAGGGAGATGTCTACACCAAGTCCCTGCGCGCATTGACGATGCTGTTCGTCGTCGCGGTGCTGCTTGAGAATGCGTTCGCCATCATCTTCAACTGGCGGATCTTTCTGACCTATTTCAGCCTGAGAGGCGTGAAGACGCCGATCATGATCATCGTCAGCTTCATCATTGTGACGCTGTTCGACCTCGATATCCTCGCGGCTCTGATCAATGCCTACCAAGCTCCCCCGGGCAATGCATCGGGTTTCATGTCGTCCTTCGTCACGGCGCTGATCCTGGCGGGCGGCAGCGCCGGTGTCCACAACATCATGTCCACCCTGGGATACCGCGACCAGCGCACGGTCGAGGAGGTGGAGAAGCGCCCCCCTGGGAACGCTGCATGGCTTGCCGTCACCGTGACCCTGAAGACTGGCACCGTGGGCCCGGCAATCGTGCATAGAGGAGGGCCGATGCCGCCAAGGGGCGACGGCACCGATCCGCTGCCCATTGCCGGCACCGTCAGTTTCCGGCGACCGAGCGTGCTGGCCCTGATGCTGCGGAACAACAACCGTTTCCCTCAGAATGGGGGGTACACGCTCCAACCGAACCAGCTCTACGAGGTTTGGGTCACCGCCGAAACGGATCAGGGTGCGATCGTAAAGGTACAAGCCGGGGGCGGGCCGCTGGTGCTTGCGCCCGGCGCGATCGTCAACCTGTCGGTGACGCTCTGACTTGATCTGGGCCAGCGGAAACTGCCGCCACGAACCAAAGGGAGCACGATAGGATGAGCGTAAGCTTCTCGAAACTCCGGCAGAACTATCCGGCGGCTCCGAAGGCGGAATTCTATCAAAGTCTCGGCGGGCAATGGCCGAACCTCGTCAACGATCCGAAATACGCCAACACTTGTGCGATACGGCTGTCCGTTGCATTCATGAGGTCGGGTCTCGCCATTCCGCAGCAATACAAGGAGGCGATCACAGGGAATGGCGAACCACTTGCAATTAAGGTGAAGACTATGGGTCAGGTTGTCAACGCATTGATTGGCAAAAGTTACTGGGGAATCAGCAAGGAACCCGGCAAGAGCGTGGATATTCCGGCCAGATCAGGCATCATAGCTTATCATGTGGCTTGGAGCGATGCGACGGGGCATTTCGACCTGTGGACCGGCTCAGGCTTCGTTGGAAGCGGAAACATGTCCGACATCAAGGATGGATTCGATGTCGAGCTGTGGTCCCTGCCATAATTCAATGATGTTGCGGCAAGGCTTTCCAACAACCTTGGAGGCTGCGGGCTCATGATTTCCGGCAGCCGGTAGACGGCATCACCGTCGGACTGCTCATCGCATATGGCGGCGCGATCTTCGCCAGCATTCGCAATCTCGCGACCGAGGACTCGTCCTGGCAATACCCAATGAAGGCGTCCTGGTTCCCGGTCTACCACCCGTCGGGGCGACGATGGCGCTGATGCTTGCCGTCAGCCATGCAACAGACCTTGCCGCCAAGGCAGCAGAATCGAAGCCTCCCGCAGCCGGAGGATAACGTTTCCCGCATGTCCGACACCCAGGGAAGCCGAGGGGGATAGCCGATGATTACACGCACTTTCCGGTTTTTCGGAAATTTCCGGCTGCACAAGTCGTCGGACTCTGACGAGTTTGGATGGAAAAGCCGATTTAAGGTCGTCGGGAACTTACTGGAGATCTTCTACGTCGCCGGCCCGGAGGATAAGAAGGCTAGGGCGTTTGCACGCGTCGGCAAATGGCGAGGCTCGGCCCTGCCCGATCCGCCGGCGACACCCCCTGCGGAAGAGTGGAACGTCTTTTCGAAGACGGACGAAATTATCCAGGAGCTTCTCGAAAAGGAGGCCGTGTCTTTCTGGATCTGCGAGCCCGAAGACGGGTCCGGTACACGTGGACGCACGCTCGTCATCCACGACGCGATCGTTCTCGACCAGTATCGAGATCGCAAGGCGGACGTGCCGACCGAGCGCTTTCCCCTCGTCGCCACCTATAAGGTGAAGAAGCAGACAGCCGGTTCAATCGTCTGCTTTGGAACGGCAAACGACAAAAACTACGCCGCACGTCATTATCTTCGCATCGAAATCGCATTCGCGTTGCCGCGCCTCGGTGAGGGGGAACCCGGCGCGCTCGCGTCCGGGGTCCTGGTTCCCACGAGCCGGGACGTGGATTCCGACTTCACCAGCTCGGACGGCGCTTTTTCCGGGCGTCCCGGCGGCGCTTCCTATGATGGGGATCGCGGGGAACCGTTGGGACACTTCGGCTATTCCGACAAGGCCGAAACTTCCGGTCGGTTCACCATCCTGAACGGTAATTCCGGCCTTTGGCCGGATCACCGCGAGTTAGCGTTGAGGAGCGGTATTGGATCGCTCGGCAAGGCAAGCTCCCGCACCCTGGAAGTCCTCTCCGAGCGAAGCGCCGACGGACACGTCTACGCGGTAACCCACACATCGACGCACATGCCGCAAGGGAACGTGCTGGCGCTGATGGGCCGGCCTTATCCACGTTTCGTCACGAAGCAGATCCGTGCGGAAACGGTAGCCACCTGCAAGATTTCGGACGAGACGATAGGCCTCGCTCTTAAGACCGGACTTAAGACCGGAAAAGTAGAGATTGCCTGGGAATTGCACGTCGTCGTGCGGGCAAGGCCCGAGGCGCAGTTGTCGCCCGAGGGGGTACCCCAGGGCGGCAATGCGGCCGTCGACGACCTCCTGGGTGGTGGATTGCAGGAAGTTTCGCGCATATCGACATCCGTGCGCCAAGGATTGGCAGCAAGCCGGCGCCTGCCGCAGTCGGTGCTGCCGGTAATCGCCTTTCGGCCCAAAGCCGCGAAGATCGCCGTCCCGCTGATCGCCCTAGCGAAGATCGAAACCAAGGGCTTGCTCGGTACCGGCGTCGATCTTTTGCTTGGAGACTACAATACAGCGGCACCTCTGCCCTTCGGCGTTACCCTCGACACAAAGGCCGCGGTCGGCCGACGCCAGCCCGAAGACCGTCACCACTTGCCAGCCGATGAAGACGGGATCAATGCCATGGATCGCGTCCGCTGGCAAAGACATGCCGAGCACGACGATCCGCTCACGGTCACGATGCAAATGCCCGGCTTCGATGATGGGCATCAGTCCGACCCGTCGGCGGCAGGCTTCCCGCTTATACTCGCCTACGACCCGCGTATGGAGGAGTTGCGCGAGCGTGGCGGGTCTTCCTATACAATTTGGAACGACAACAAGGCTCAATCCCTTGGCCTATCGACCGCTCGACTGGGTTCCGTGGCCATGGCCGGCCACGCCAGGCTTCTCGTCGATGCCGGGCAAGGCGAAGAGCCGTCGGGAACGCTCCGTATCAGGCCCCCGCACCGTTCGCGGCCGGATCAGCGAGCGGCTGCGCAAGCCGCTCCGACGATCAGCTTGGAACTGAGCCTGCGCCTGGCGCTCAACGACTCCTGGTCGGTCACGGCGGACATAGCGCATGGCGATCGCGACGAGCGCCCCGCCGATATCTTGATCCGGGAGGACAGCCACGGTGGAGCGCATGACGACGACACGGGCAAGTCACCACTCGAAATGCGACTTGTCGAGGCGGTGAGGGACGACCAGGATCGCCACCTGGTCGCCGAATTGAAGGACATGTCGGCGAAACCGTCCTATCCGATCCGCTTCACGGTCCTCACCGACGCGCCGTTCTCGGCGTACCGGTTCAGCAGGCGACCATTCAACGCGAGCGGAACGGACGAATCTCTCATCGTCGCGGTCTTTGACTCCGACAGCGGCGTTTGGCAGCTGCGCAAGAGCGAGGAGGTCTATCGGTTCGACCGGCCGGCCGGCGCGGTGGGAGAAGACGCGGACAAGCCCGGGCGACTAGAATTGCATGATGCGGTGACCCGCGGCCAACCGTTGCGCCCGGCGTTGAAATCCGTCAACGGCGTGGTGCGGCGGCTGGCCGTCGATATGCGCTATTCGCCGCCCACGACTTTATGGGTGCGTCCGAGCGACCTGCAAAGGAACTACCTGCTTCCGGAATATGCGGCGCGCGACCTTTTCCGCCAGCGTGGCGACTTCGGCATCGGCGTTGGACTTGTGGCCCTGCGTTCGGAAGCCGTCTACGGCCTTGCATCGGGGCTTCTCGTCCCTCCGATCACCGACGGAGGCATCGGGCCGCGGGTCGCCGAGCTGAGCGCGGTGACCGGCATCACGCCCCTGCCGGTCGACAACAGCGCCGCCGACAAACAGGAGAAACGGTGGCGCAAGCTCCACAAGGCATTGCAGAAACGTCCGGAAAGATTGGAAATCTGGACTCTGGACCGTACGTCGACCAATCCCTTCGTTCCTGCCCATCTCAAGGCCGGACTGAATATCTCGCTCCGTCACACGGCGCTCCTGGCTCCGCCCGTCGACGATCCGCGCGTCCTCCCGGATCCGGTCGCGTGTGACGCACCGATCAAGCCGCCGCGATTTGCCGAGCACGGTCTCGCGGGTGGTGCTCTCTGGCCGATCGAGTCCGCCAATGTCGCGCGTGTCGTCGCAAGCGCCGTGACCGCCACGGGAGGCGAACTCGACAAGGTGGCGATTTCTCCGACCGGCCTGAGCGCCGACCAGAAGGCTAGCTTTCTCAACGGCTATGTGACGATCGCCACCGTCACCCGGGAAAAGCACCTGCAGGAGCATCGGGTCGAGGTCCTCGGCCGCATTGCCGGGCTATGGCATCGAGCCCGCCATATCGTGACCTTCCTTCGAGACACGTCCGAATCGGCGCAGTTCGTCTCGGAGGATACCGAAACGCGCAGCCAACGCGCGGTGATTCGAAAGCTCGACGAATTCGTCGAAATCCTTGAACCGGAGCGGCGCTATCCCGACGTGCCGGGCGTCGATCCGATTTGCACCGGTTTTCTGGAAGGCGTTCGATTCAACTCCCGCAAGATCGCCGTCAACAGCGCCTGGGGGCGCGACCTCGGGCGTTTCGGTTGGATAGTCCCGCTTTGGAACCGCGGCGAAGCCGAGATTAGGCCACAGGTCTTTCCGGAGCCGGATGTCGCCTTCCTGACCCGCGCGGAGGGACGTATCGACGACCCGATCAGTGCGCAGGAATGCCGGGACACGCAGCTGCTATACTTCTTCACGGATACCGAAGAGGGTAAGGCAGGCAATATCGATACGGACGTCTGGCCCGCGCGGGAGCATGTCGATTTTTGCCAGGCCGGCCATCCGTCCGTTCAGCGGGAAGTGTTTCGAGCGATCCAGGACTCGAACATCGTGGACCGCAAGGAAAGGCGTCCCACCGATTCCCGCCTGGTACCCGGTCTGCGCCAGTTCACATGGCGCTTGGCACCCTCCCCCGTGCGGACACGGATCAACACCGGCATGGGTGACAAACCGGTCTATGCCGGCGTCGAAAGCGTAAGCTTCATGCGAGGCTTCGAGCTCAAAGCAAAGGACATGGTCGCGCCGATAGCGGCCCTTGCCGACACCATCAGGGAGACCGCGCCGGACAGGTTGCCGATCGGGCTTATCCAGGCAGCTCTGCCGATCCGCCTGGACCAGGACAATCTCGGCGGCTTCGCAACGTTCAAATCGAAGTTTGAATCGCTCCGGGCAGAGCTGGAGGCGGCCAAGGACGAGCATGCAACCTTGCACGTGCTCGCTGAACTCAAGAAGACGATCGGTGGATTGGAGCATCCGGATGTCGCGGTCGACAAGCTGCTGAAGCATCTTGGGCCGGAGCTGATCTCGAAGGCTGCCGAGCTTGTCGGAGGCCGGGGCAAGGATATTGCCCAGGTCATGTTGAAGGCGGAGAAATCGGATTGCGGCGCGCTGGCGAAGGCGGCGACCGACGGCCTGCGTCGGCGCAAGCTGATGGTCTTGCGCGCGGTCGAGGAAGCGCAGCAGAAGACGATCGCCCAACTCGACAAGTTACCGCCGGACGTGCCGGGGGCAGAGGCGTGGATCCGCGCGACGTTGTCAGACGCGATCAAAAACGAGATCTCCGGCTTGGCGAATGAAGCCAGCCAAGTGATCGGCGGCCTGTGCGAAGGCGTGGCGACCGCCCGCGCGATCGTCGCCGATTGGAAGGTGGACGCGGACGCCGGCATCGCGCGCGCCCGCAGCCGCCTGCATGCGGCGTCTTCGGCGATCGACCGCGATAAGCCGTTTTCGCGCGACCGACTCGACCGAGCGATTGGCCAACTGGACGAAGTCGTCGGATCCGTCGGAAAGGACATCGAGCAGGCGCTCGACGAAGCTCGTCGCCGCGTGGCGTCCGAAATAGCCCATAGTGCCCGTGGCCTAGGCGCGCAGCTCACCACCGTCATTGCAAGCATCGTCAAGAAAGAGGCGGCGGCGCAGGCAAGGCTGGCATCGGTCCAGGACCTGCTGGCGGATCAGAGGTCGCAACTTGTCTCAAGGATCGAAACCCTGCCCAACTCCGCGGAGATCGCCGCGGAAGTAGGAAAGATCGAGGCGCAAATCGACAAGCTGACGGAAGGCGCGCCCAAGGAAAAGGCGAAGGTGACGCTAGCCGCCTTGAAGGGAGCGATCTTCCCTCCCGACATCGACAAGTTGAAGGCCGACGCAACACGGAAGATCGACGAAGCGACCATCTCCGCTTCCGATTCGCTCGACCTCGTGAAAAAGAGCCTCGACGAAGCGAGCACCAGCGCGGTCGAGGTCCTCGGCGGCGCGACCGGTTTCATATCGGCCTTCGCCGAGGCGGCGGAGGAGTTCGAGGTCGAAGACATCCGCGAGCTTGCCGGTACGTTCGCCGGGACGATGAGCCAAGCGGTGCGGTCCGTCGAAGAGCGCGCGAACGAGCTTTCGACATTGTGGGAGTTTGCGTCCGATGTCCTCGACCAAGTGGTCGAGGATGTGGTTGCCCGGCTCGACGCGCAACTTTCCACGATCGATAGCGCGGCCGGCACCGCGCTCGGTTCGGTGGACCGATGGCTTGCCCGTTTCGAGGGGCAGGTCGGCGAGGTCCGCTCGGCGCTGCCGAAGGCGCTGGTCGAAAGCTTCACCATGCGTGTCGTCGATCCGGCGCTCGATGCCATGCTCCAGCGCGTGGCGTGGCCCTCTTCGTCGGACGCCGAAATTTGGCTGGCCCAGGCGCGGACCGCAGTTCGCGCCGCGGTCAACGGTTTTTCGTTGCAGCTGACCGATGCGATCGACGACTTCGAGGGGCTTTCGGACGGGATGGCCGAGAAGGCCATGGATCTCTGCAAAAAGCTGGTCGGCACAAGGGACAAGCTTTTCGAGGGGGCAAAGGAGTACAAGGACGCGATCGTCGCCGATTTGACCGAGCAACTAAAGCTCGGCCCGCTCGAGAAACGGATCGCCGAGCTTGAGGCCAATTGGAAGTGCGCGAAGGACGCAGTCGATGAGCTCCAGCGATCCGCCCGCACTGTCCTCGCCGCGCTCGACGGCGTGGCGATGGAGGTGGCCTCCGCCGGAGACCACGCCCGCGCGTATGTCGACGGCGGGGTCGAACGATTTCACGAACTCCTCAAGGGCGATCCGTCTGGATTGCCGGGCAAGGCGCTTAATCTCGTCAGTTTCCTCGCCCATAGCCCGGAGATCGCAGGGCTGCAGACCAATGCCGACCGCATCCGAATGTATGGCGACCAGGCTAGGCGCGTGCTGGAGACGCCCGAAGTGCGGGCCACGCTCAACTATCTCGGGGATGCGCTGAAGGCCCTAGGCCTCGACTTCAACGTCAAGCAGATCGCCGACTCGCTCAAAGTCTCGATTCCGGAAGGCTGCAAGTTCAAGGACATCGTCTCAAGGATAGGCGGCATCGACCTGAGCCACCTGATGTCCGACACTCCGGTGTCGGACGGCATTCGCGACGCCGTGAAGGTCACGCACGACCTGGATACCAAGGCCGGCCGCGCATGGGTGAGGGTCGACGTCAATGCAGCGCTCCCGGATCGCCAGCGCATGTTTTCAATTGGTCCGTTCACGCTGTTCATGGTTAGGAGCCAGTTCACCGCCTTCATGCGCGCCGAGGCCAGCAAGGACCGTCTCAATGCCGATGTCACCGACATGGCGGAACTGCGAACCGATCTCGAGGCCGTCGTCGCCGGCCAGGTCATGCTGACGCTTGCCGACGTCAGGATCAGCTACTCAAGCAAATCCGACCTCGACTTCAAGATCGATCCGACCAAGATCCGGATCCATCAAAGCATGCGCTTCATCCAGGACATGTTCGGTTCCATCTTGGGCGGAGATGGCGTCGGCCCCCTAAAGTATCTGCGTGAGAATAAGCAGATCGTCGGCGTCGAGCATCAGTTCGCGCTTCCGCCGCTGTCCTTCAACTTCGGGACGTCGGGCGTATCGAACATCCAGATCGCGAATCGATTTTCGCTCAGGGCGTTTCCCGATTTCGTGATCGCAAACCAATTCAACCTTTCCCGCCGCGACCTTCCCTTCATTTTCTCGATCTTCGTGATAGGTGGGACAGGCTATTTGCAGGTCGACACGGAATACCGGCCCTTCGACAAGACCTTGCTGGTGGTGGTGGAGGCCGGCGTCGGCGGTTCGGCGTCGCTGGCGTTCTCGTTCGGGCCGGTCAGCGGCGGCGTCTACATCACGCTCAGCATCGTCCTTCGATACCAGAAGCGGATCGGCCCGCCCTCACAGCCCGATGACGGGCTTTCGGTATCGATGGTGCTCGTCATCGCCGGCAACGTTTCGCTTTGGGGCATGGTCACGGTCTATCTCGGACTGATGCTGTCCATGTCTTACCATGAGAGCGGGCGGATAGACGCCACCGGGCAGCTCAGCGTCGAGGTCAGGATCTCGCGCTGGTTCAAGCTCAAATATTCGACCCAGGTCCGCTACAAGCTGCGCGACGGGCGCTCGAGCACGGAGGTGGCCAGCCAGTCGAGCGTCACCGGCGAGGCGCCCGACCGCGCGAGGGATGCCCTCGAAAAGCTCCGCAAACTCGATGAGGCGAGAAAGTCGCTATGATCAATGTCATCCACATTGTCGCCGAACCCGAGCCCCCTGCCCTGCATGGTCTCGCCGATCCGTTGCGCGTTTTCGGGGTCCACCTCGCGCTTGAAGTGACGTCCGACGAGGATGTCAGCGACGAAATGGAACGGGACGCCGAGCAAACGTTCGAAGAGTTCGCCGTTCGGGCGCCGCTCGGCGAGTTTCATCTCTATCGCATCGAGGCCGGCGATGCCCACCACGTCGCCCTCCTCCCACGAAATCACCTGATGCCCGGCAATCCTCCCGGTCGCCTAGACGTCATGAAGTGGCTGCTGAAGTGCCGCGACGCGTTGCAGACGCTGAACGGGCAAGAGTCAGCAGGCGTCGCCCCGGCGTCCAAGCCAAGATTTTTCGTGACCCCGCAGCGCGAAACGGCCGATATGCGCAACGCCAGGGCCGTCGATCTGCTTCGGGCCTCTGCGCGCTGGCCGGCGCCGGTGGCGCAGCACGCGGGCTTGACAAGTGCGCTCGTCGCAAAGGCGGCAGGTCCCGGCGACGAGGTGATCGTCTTTATCCCGGTCGAACGAGGAATGCCGACCAAGGTCAAGGTGGTGGGCAAGCTCCACGAAGGAAGCCAGACGGCGCTGTATCACCTTGCGATGGAGTGGGAAGACCCCGCCGGTACGATCGTCGAGACTTTCGAAACGAAGACCCCGCTTCTGAAGCAGTACGAAGACGCCCAGCTGTCGAACGGATTGCGGCCCGACGGAAGCGTCGACATCGTGCCGCATGCCGATCCCTTGCATCGCCTTGTCGTACGGATCGAGGATAGGGCGTCATCCCTGCTCTGGCCCACGACCATTTTGGGGACTATCGCGGGCATCGATGAAGTCATGAAGGAGTTCCAACCCAAGGGCCAGGAACTATTCTCGCCCGACGGTCTCCGCTGGTTTATCCGAGCCTCGGTGGCTACACTCTTCGACCCGAGCATCACCGGTCTTCTTCTGCCGGTCTCGAACGAGCGATCGCGGGTGCGGCGCTTCGGAGAAGTGCTTGGCCGGTTGACGCGGCTCGTTGCCGGCACGTTCGAGGCCGCCGATACGCGCCTGGATGTCGACGAGCGCAAGCTCTATCTCAATCTTCACGAACGCCTTTGGGAAAAGTTTGCGACGTGGGCAACGCCGGAGACGCTCCTTCCCGAGATCGTGAAGATGTTTCCCGACCCGGATGAACTGGGGCGGATAAAGGCGTCGCTTGGTCCCAAAATGGATGCTCCGCTGATATCCCGGGATAGGTGGATGGCGGAGCTCGACCTGCTGTCCGCCGAATTGGCCAAGATCACCCAGAAGCTCGAAAGCGAAGAGGGCGTCGAAGGATGGCTCTGGACTATCCTTGACGAGACGCTGAGACCTTCGGTGGCAAAGACCGCCTATACCGACGGCACCAACCTGGACCACGTTCCCGACCTCGACGACGCGCTGGAAAAGGCATTCGCGGCCTTCCGTATCCAGTTGAACAAGGACTTCGACGCCGCCGCCGCCATGCGCAGGGACTTCGGCACGGAGGCACTCACGGCGGTGCTGGACTACGACGGCGTCAAGGATACGCCGGTCATCGCCGATCGGACACGCAAGATTCGCGAGGCCATTCGATCGAGCAACACACTTTGGCGCAGGCTGGACGACGCGACGAGTATCCCGGGTCCTCCTGGGGCCTTGGACCGGCTGTGGCTTGTGGCGCCGAAGCTCGCCGTCAAGGGCGAAGACAGCTTGCGCCAGGGGTTGGGGCCCCTTCTCGAGAGGGAGATGGCGTCCAGGCTGGATGCCCTCGTCGCAGACCCCGACGAATCCGAAAAGACGGTCTTTCGCCCGGACGACAAGCCCCAGGCGCTCATGATGCCGATCGCCTCCGCGCCGCTCGACCATTCGGAAGACTTGGGCACGCCGGAGATCCAGTCCTTGGGCGCCCGAATTTCCGGGCTTGGCTTTCTCGTTCGCGCATATCACCCGAACGAGGAGGCGGACAAGACGAACGCGCCCATTCACGTCAGCCTTGTCGGCCTGGAGGTCGACGGTCCAAAAGCCTACAACGTCGACGTCACCGTGGATGCCACCATCCCGACCGCCGCTCCAGGCAGTTGGGGCATGTTCATTCCCTATTCCGGGTCGCCGCTTTCGAGCCCTGGGCAGTTGAAGCCCGGCTCGGAGGAGCACCCCGCCGCCATGGCGCCCTTCACTGAAGCGTCCACGGCGATGTCGGCCTTTGCCATGAAAGAGGCGATCTACACGAAACATGAACCGGTGCCGACGCTCGCCTACGGCCTGGTCTACGGGTTGTCGGCCTTCTGGGTACCGTCTTCGGGACTATTGCCGAGCGCCGTCAGCACGCGGATCGGTTCCGGTTCCGCAACCGCAATCGCACCTTTTCTCCCCAAAGCGCCCGGACCCGACGATCGCATGTTTTGGCCGTCCGGCTCGGGTTGGGCATGCCTGCGGCGAACGGCGATCTCGGAAACGCCGCTTGCCGCCACCGACGGGACCGAGCTTCGAGAAGACAGCCTACCCGGCGACGTGCATCCGATCAGTTTCGATGACCCTCGGATCGCGTTGGAAGGCTTGCCTCGATCGTCGCGGTGGCGGGACATTTATCGCGCCGGCGATCGTCTTGGGGCCTTGGGCAAGGATGACGGACTTCCGCTGGCCAAGGACGATCGCGTGACTGTCGAACTTCATGAGGTGATGGTCGACCAAGCCTTTGATATCCACGATCTCATCGTCGTCATCAAGACTCATCCAGATGGAGAACACGGTCTGGTGGAAGCGGCATTCAATCCCGGGACGCGAACGATATCGCTTCGCTTCCATCCTCCGCAGGAGAGGTACTGGCTTCGCCTGAAACTGGCTTCGGGCGGGGCACAGGCATTGAGCTTCGCCGACCCGATGAACGAGAAGGGGCAGGCGAACAGCGACCGGAAGGCCAATCTGCTTTTGCTTGCCCCCGGTGCGGGCTGGACGCGTCCATCCGAGCGAACGATCAGGTTTTCGGTGCCGTTGGCGTCCATCGAAGACGTCGAACGTTGGGGCCGGAACACGGCGTTGTGGTCTCAAACATGTGGTTCCGGCGACAAGAAGAAGACCCAGGATCTTCTCAGGGCCCTGCGCGAGGCGCGAGCTCTTTTCGAAGTGATCGGCGATCCGATGAAAAGCATGATGCACAAGCTGCCCGACCCGGCGGTCAGCGGCTTCCTCATCGGCGCGGCCTTTGCGGACTGGACGGTCGAACCCAAGTCCGGACGACGGGAAGCGCAGGAACAGTTCATTCCGGTGCGGCCCTATGATCCAAGCTTTCTCGACACATACAAGCCTATCTTGACCGACGATGACCACAAGGACCAATCCTCGTTCCGCCGCGCCGTCCTGAGAGTGAAGGCCTTCGTGAACGCAATCTTCCAGGCCGCCGAGCACAAATTGAGTATCGTCGCAAAGGGCCCCGACCTCGAGTTCGAAGACCACCAGCTCAGGGTTCCCGTCGGCACCGCGACACACCTTTGGATCACCCCGGCCGTGGATCGGGAATTGTTCGAGACGTCGCCGGAGACGGGGAAGATCCGAGGGATCTTCGACCCACGGATGAGACAACTTGCGGTCGGATCGACGTCGCAGGCGTCGACTGGCTATTTCCTCTTCGACGGTGTTCGCCTGGTCGTCGAGGCGATGGCCGAATTGGCCGACGTGACCGGCCTCGTTGGAAAGGAGAGCGGCTCGAAGCTCGGGCATCTCCCTTCAGACGTGGTGTCCATACGCCTCCACGGCACGTCGCGAAGCTTCTCGGTCGACGCTGCCCCCGCTCTCTCGCTGCGATTGTTCTCGCGCGCCAGGCTTTCCACCCAGCAATGGTCCTTCACCGGCCGGCCAATCTATCACTGGATTGATCCGACGGATGGCAGGCCGCAGCCTGGGCCTGTCGTCCCCCTCGGCAGAACACGGTCAAGCGTGCCAAGCCAAGTGGTTCCCATCGAGGTTGGCGACTTTGAAACCGACGCGTTCGGGACACGAGGCGCCGAGGGGAATCCGCGCTTGTTCCGGTTGCGCCCGGCTGAGGAAACCACCCCGTTGATGGACTATCAATGGCCGGAGCGATCCGCGACCTACTATCGCTTCAAGCTCGAAATGGTATCGCGCTACGGCCCGTTGATGGATGGCCGGCGGACGTGGCTGGCGACCGCGGACTGGGCCGCGCGCGTGGCCGTGCTGGCGGATCTCGACGCGGCACCGCTGGCGCGTCCCCAGTTACGGGCCTTCATCCCCTTGCTTGGAAGCATCGAAGAGGCAACACGGACATCGCTGACATGCGTCCTTTCGGAACAACCCTTCGCCTTCCTCGGATTGGCGGGGCGCGTCTGCGCGGAACTGTCCATCACCAACAGGTTCGTCCTCAAGGACGACGGCTCCGGGACACGACGCCTGAGGCTGGAGGACGTTCGCAAGCAGTTCAGCCCGGATCCTCGCCTCAGCTACTACAGCGTGCCCGCGGAACGATCGAAGGCGGCAACCTTGCGGACCGAAGGGCCAATCGGGCTGCATTTCGATGCGCCGAATGCCCCGGATCCGGCCTGGTCGAACAGTCAGTACGTCATCCACGTGGACGCTTCACAGGAGGGGGACGGTGCGTCGCCTGAAGAAATGGAGGAAAGCTTCCTCGGGATCCAGCTCACTCGGTTCGCGGATCCCGGCTGGTGCTGGATGGATCCGAAAACGCCCCGAACGTCGAACGTCGCAACAGACACGTGGATCGACGCCGCATTACCCTTCGAGATCCGGTCCGCCGAAAAGGCGCCGGGGCAGTCCGACACCTACGTCAAGGTCGGTGACCAAGGCGTCGAGGTGCTTAGGGCGGCGCTGTTCAAGGATGGTGGCGACGGATACGTGACCTTATGGCGCAAACCCGTCGTCGCCGTCTTGCTCAAGCCTATGGGCGACAATCGGTTCCGTCTCAGTCTCTTCTGCAAGGAGAGCGATAGTCTTGCCGGCGCCGGCGTCGACCAGCCGCGGCTTGTCTCGTCGGTGATCTTCGCGGCCGCCGGCCCCGTCGTATTGTCGGGGAAGGTTTCGACCCGGCCGACGCGGCAATCCGAAGCGACGATCATCGAATGGGCGCGCACGTCTCGCGACATGCGGCAACTCATGGTCTCCCAGCCGCAAGAAACCGAACCGCAGATGACATTGGTTTCTGCACTGAAAGGCTTTTTCACACCCGCAGCCGCGGCCGGACAGTCGACCATGTCTGGACGGGGTCTGTTCGTATTTCACAAACGCGGCAAGGGCCTCGTGCGCGTGGGCAGTCCCGTTTCGCGGCGGCCTAATCCGCTTCACGTGCATCGTCGCCTGATGCTGGTCTTCACTAAGGCGTCCGAACAGGTCGGCCATCAGGTCGACCTCTTCCACGACGCCGTCCTTGCCGACGAGTGGGGCGCGGCAACCATCCGTGCCGGAGACGACCTCTCGGTGAAGGTCGGTGAAATCGAGCTGCGCGCCGAGATCCACCAAGTAAAGAACCAGGCCCCGGACGCCGATGTCGGCGATCGCTACAAGACCGCGAAATTCGATCTTTTCGCCAGCCATAGTTCTGGAATAAAGCAGCTGCGGCTGCATGTCCGCGCGGCGAACACACCGCTCGACCTGAACCGTCTGCAATTCGAAATCAGCGACCCCGGGAACGCCGTGCCGCTCTTCAAGAAAGTCGGTTCGGCCGGAATTGACGACGACGACGACAAGGTTGAGGGCGTCGATCTGATCATTTACCGCGAGGCCGATGGCGCGGCGTCGCTGCATGCCTGCTGGCGCAACGCAAAAGGCGAGAGCCGGTATCGGAAAATGACGCTGGAAGCGGTGGACGGGAGTCCGCATATTACCAAGTGGTCGGACTTGTGTCATCTGGAAACGCTTGGACTTCGACTGATCGACAACACGGCATCGGAGCGCTGGGTCGATATCTCCATCTTGCAAAGCAGGATGCCTTTCGATCCGGAGGCTCCAGACGCGTTCGATTTCGACTGGTTGTTTGGAACCGACACAACCCCCCTCCCCGCCGCAGTGAGCATGCCAATCTTGAATCGGCTCCCCGAAGCGCAAGTGAGCCTGCTCGGATTGTCCGACGTTATCCCGGTCGAAAGTGCCGCAACGGGCGTTTAAGTTCCCCCGAATGGAGATCTCGTTTTCATATGCAAACAGGAGTGTCAATCGGCTTGAGATAGGGGTTCATCCGCGCATTCGGTGCTGAGACGGACGGCTCGTAGCTATTGGTGCACATGTGAAGCGGGGAGATTCACATGATGCAGATCTCGGATCACGCCCTGCCGCTGGTGCCGGCCGGCCTTCAGGCGACGGCGGTTATGATTGAGCAAGATCGCATCGTCGTCACCGCCGGAACGATTGGAACGGTGGCAACTTGTCCGACCTGCGGAACGGGATCGGACCACGTTCACAGCCACTATTGGTGCACCATCGCTGACTTGCCGTGGCAGGGACGTCAGATCGTTCTGCGGGTTCAGGTGTGAACCAGCAGCCAACCGGGACCACGAACCGACGCACCACAGTCACTTGAAGTGGTTGAGAAAAATTCTGCTGGGGTGCGGTCTTGATCGGCGCCGATCAGGATCCTACCTCGGTGATTAAAATTCATTCATTTATAAAGGGCTACATCGCTTCTGATGGGGTCCCGCTTGCGAGCCGATTCACAATCGGCGCCATCGGCTCTGCTCGGATCAGGCGCAGCAGTGTGTCACCACTGACCGGCATGGCGAGCCGGGAGGACAGACGGGCGCCAGGATTTCCGCCAGCACTCAGTGCAATGGCGCGCTGCGCCTCGGCAAGCCGCCGGGTGCGCCGGACCCGAGGGGCCGCCACTGTGGGCAGCGGCTCGGCGAAGATGCGGCGGGCACAGTCCGCCGCCGCACACCGGAAGCGGCGAACCTGCAGGTGGAGTTCGCCAATCCGGCCCTGCCACGGCGGGTCGCCCAGATGTCGGGAGTACCGACTGTGGACGCGTGCGGAGGGGCGACGGCACAGCGGACAGGTCGCCTTTGTGGCCCGCATGTGGGCCGTAATGGCTATGCGATCAGCGTCGACCGAAACCCGGTCGACGACAAGGCCGGCTGGGAGCAACGAAAGCAGTGATTTGGACAAGGAAACCGGTGCTCTGCAGGGAAAGGAGTTCCCTCTATGTGCTCATCCTCGCGTCGATCTGCATCGGGGATGCACCGAGAATGCGGATGGGCCAAACTTCATTCGGCCTTTACAGTTGGTGCAAATCTCGGTGCGTTGACGAACTGCGCCGGCGTGTTGCAGCGAGGCGAGCGGTGCAAGAGACGCCCCAGCTCCGTTGGTGATCAGGCAACGCGTACGGAGTTCGGGCGTCCGAGGTCGAGCATGCGGTTGAGGAAGATGACGCCAATGGCGACTTCGGTGACCTGCGCCTGATCGGAATGGAAGCGCTGCGCCTCGCCGAAGACGCCCTTCCAGCGCGCCATTTGGCTCTCCACGCCAGCCCTCTTGTTGTAGCCGCTGGTCTGCTGCCACGTCATCCGTCCGGTCTCGGTGATCATCTGGATGTGACGGTCGCGTTGGGTGGGAGCGGTCTCGGCCGTGTCGCTGAGCACGGCATCGCGGCGCGGTGGCGCCACCACCGCGGCTTCGGGATTGCGCCCGTGGACCGCCGCATAGACCCCGGTTCGGTCGTAGACGCCGTCGCCCGCAATCGAGGCGACCGGCTCGGCGACTTGGTCGAGCAAAGGAGCAACCTGCGAGGCATCATCGACATCGCGGTCGGTCAGCATGGTCGCGACGATCCGCCCGCTGCCCATGTCCATCCCAAGGTGCAGGACGCGCCAGGAGCGCCGCCGCTTGGTGCCGTGCTTCTCAATCAGCCATCCGCCCGGTCCGCACAGCTTCAGCCCGGTGCCGTTCAGCAGCAGGTGGACGGGCCCACCGCTCGAGCGCGGCGCCGAGGGCAGCGTCACCGTCCGGGCACGGCGGGCGATGGTAGAGTGATCCGGAACCGCCAGATCCACACCGAGCAGATGGAGAATAGAGGCGAGCAGCCCCTCGGTCTGCCGCAGCGCCAGCCGGAACACCGCTCTCAGCATCAGCGCTGTGGTGATCGCCAGGTCCGAATAGCTCGCCTGTCCACCCGGCGTTCGGCGCGGCGCCGCTTTCCACTGCTCGATCGCCGTCTCGCTGACCCAGAGTGTAAGGCTGCCACGCTGGCGCAGGGCGGCATCGTACTCGGACCAATTCGTCACTGTGCGATTCGGCCGGGAAATGTATGGCGACGAGCGGCATTGGCCTTGTACGGCATAGCGGGCGACCAGAGCGGAGACGGGGCATGGACCTACGACACCGACCGCATCCATGCAACACGGCGGCGAGTTGACAGAAAGAATGCGACCTTTCATAAGCTGATCTTGCTGAAGGACTTGCGACCGGGAATGGCAAAGGCGCCCCATGGAACTCCTCCGAATTGCCGTTGTTTCCGCGCCATCGGCGCGGCGTCATGCCCGCCTGATTGCCAATGACCTCGACCTGCATCGCACGGATCGCCGGCAGTTCCGCGCCGACGTGCTCGATCCGCACCGCGATCGCGATCTCCGCGCCCTTGCCGCACGCCCATACGATGCGGTGGTCCTGCTGCTGTCGCGGGATTTGGACCTGCCGCCGAAAGCGCAGAGACGGATTCGCGATTTGCGCAATCATGCCGACATGGTCGGCCTCTCCCTCGATCAGGCTTCCCCGGCACTGGCGTCTTTTGTCGACCAGTTGGGCATCCATATCGGGCGCAGGCACATACCGCTGGCCATGGCGGCCGAATATGAAATGCGGATTGCGCTCGGCATCCTCTGCTCCAGCATCGTCATCGGCCTTCTATTGAAAGAATGGCAGACCGACTCCGGCAATCCGGAAAGCCTGTTGAGCTATCGCAAGCACCATTTCTCGTTCAATAAGGAAAATCCCTTGCCGGGCTACAACCTTGCCCGCGAGCCGTCGCTTTCTGGTTCCTCCGCAAGCCGGCTTTACGGTCATCTTGTTGTCTATGGACCTTTTGCCTTCTTTATGAATGTCCATAGAAATCGGAAGGAAATGCAAGATTTCTTCAATGGTCTCGCAGCCATTCAAAAGGAAGGCGATGAATCCCTATCAATTGCATTTCTCAGATTTTATGAGAGTCTCCCCGGCGAGGAAATAAGTTCTACAAAGCTGAAACTGCACGACCTCCTCGTCCGAATTTACAGGGGATTGCCGGCTGTCGGCAGTGTGCGCGACGCCTTGATCTTCGCTCCCAAGGACGCCAAGCGATATCTCGACGAGATGGAACTGCCGGGTGAATTGACCGCGGAGGCCGGCCTGCTTCTGCGTGCCTATGCAAGCGTGCAGGCGGAGCCGAGCCCGGCATCCCTGACCGAACCGAGCAGCGCCGGGCTGCTGGAACTGGATCGGGCGCTGCGCGCCACCTATGCGCCCAAATTGCTCTTGAACGGACAGCTCAAATCCCCGCTTTTCCAGCGCGTGCCGCTGGACGAGGTGTGGGCCGCCTGGGTGGAGGCCCGTCGCCCCGACATGATCGACCGCATCCGCCAGGCGGCGACCGAGGGGTACCGCAGCGCCATGCTGAAGGGCAGAGGTCAATAAGCATGGGTGCCGTCCCGTCGCCCCCGCCCCTTCCTGCCTCCCCGACGATCCAGCAAGCCTCGCTGAACGCCTTGGCGAGCGTGGTGGAGACCGTGTCCGCCGGGCGGACGCTGATGTTCGTCGGCTCGGGAGTGTCGATCGACAACGAAGGCACTGATGCCCGCATGCTGATGGGCGCGCTTCTGTTGCGCCTGACCGCGTTCCGCGAGGTTCTGTGCGTCTCCCGCGCCGTGCTGGGGGTGACGGCGGCCACGGACGCGATGGACCAGATCTGGAAGTCCTTTGCGGGCTTCCTTTGGATGAAGCCGTCCGCCATCGCCGCCGCCGCCGCCGATGACGTTCTGGTCGCCAGCAGCCTGTCGGGAATGGCCGATCAGTATTACGAGGTGAACGAGTGGTTCTGTGAAGCGTTCGGCGAATTGATCAAGGCCTTGGACGGGGTCACCGACACAACGGTGGGACTCCTCTCCGTCCTCGTGGCAGTCGAAGAGCGCCGATTGTCCGCGACGCTGCATGCCAAGCTTGCCGGCGGCACGATCACCCTTGGGAATCCGCAACAACTCTCGCTTGCGTTTTACGTCGGCTTCGCGCACGCGCTTTGCGCGATGAAGCATGAGGGCGTTCAGCCCTACACGACGGCCGGAAAGGCGCTGTTCCTCGATACGCTTGGTTTCGCCGGCTCCGACATCATGGGTGGAGAACCGGGCGGCACCGACCGGACCATGGTTCGCAACAGCTATCTGAGGGGCGGCGGCGCCGACCGTCTCCTTCCCCGCCAGCATGCCCTGGCCCGTCTGGCGCGCGAGGGGCTGCTTCCTGTTCTGCTCACTACCAACTTCGACACGCTGGTCGAAGGCGCTTACCGGCTGAACGGCTTCCGGGCCAACGATCCGGCCTGTCTGGAGGAGGGGCCGACCGTTTACGTCATCACCCAGCGGCGGCAGTATTTCGACTGGGGAGCCGGACCGGATGGCGCCCGTGTCCTGAAAATCCATGGATGCGTGCGTGGTTACGGAAAGGTGCGCGCCAGCGCCGAACCCGATCTGAGGCTGTTGTGCGGATCGCCGGCGGGCGCTCCGGTGCTCGATAGCCAGCGGGAGTCGGCGCGGCAGATGCGGCGCGCGCTCGCGGCGATCGTCTATACCTACCGCGAAATCCAGCATTGGCGCGACGATGCCTGGTCACGCGACCTGCTGCGGTCGCTGATCCGCACGCATGACGTGGTGTTCATGGGATATTCCGCCCGGGATCCGGTGATTCATGACACGTTCCGCAGCGTCTACGAGGAGATGGGACGCGCCGGGGGACCCCGCAGCACGCGGGAGACCTGCGCCTATTTCTTCGAGGCAAGCAGTGCTCCGGGGGAGAGTCCGAGCTTCCACTCCGGCGCGCTGCTGCGGCAGGCAAGGCTGGCGGCGGGACAGGATCACGCGGCGCTGGTCGAGGATCCGCATCGCATCCACCTGCCTTTCCGGTTGCCGGGCGGCGCGGTCACCGCGGACTACGACGTGATGCTCCGTTGGCTGTATCACGGCGTCGTCCGCCGTCTGCAAAGACGGGCGCTGGAAACCCACTTGGACACCGTTTACCGGATGATTCAAGGAACGCCCGCGCCGCTGTTGGACCGTGACCGGCTGCTCGCCGCCTTCGACGGTCTCGTCGCCAGGGAAAAAGCGGATGTCGACCGGCAGGCTGCAACCGCCACCTGGAACGCCGTGGGGGTGGCCGTAACCCGGCACACCGCCTGGACCTGGACCTTCCACCCCAAGCTTCTCGCCTTGGCGGAGCGGGTCCGCCGGTGGGCGCGCGGCGTGGTCCCGCCCGATGCGTTCGTCGCCTACACCGAGCAACCGGCCACCACCGCCTGGTTCGCGGTGGTGGAGCTTGCGATACATGCGCTGGCCGCCGGCGCGCCGACAGGAGCCAGCGTGTACGAGCCAGCCCTTACCGCGACCGCGATAGTCCCGACAATGGCCCCCGGAGCGACGGCGCCGGTGGTCAACCTGCTGGCGTTCGTCGCCGCCGGGCTGACCGTCGCCCCGTCGCGGGCCATCACCGGCTACACCGTGCACACAATGGTCCTGTCGGCCACCGCGTCTCGGGGGGGCGCGCGCTCCGCCGACCGGATCCTTCTCGACCTCGCACTCGGTGCCGGATCGTCTCTCCCCGCATTGGCGCGCAGGTCTCTGAGCCTGGTTTGAGCAAGGGAACGGCCCGATCATGATCCCCGACCGCAACACGATCCGCAGCTCCATCGCCCATTGGCTGACCGTGGCCGAGGACGGGCCGCGGCTTGCCGCCGCCGGCGATCCGCACAGACGCAGCGTCGTGCTGTTGAACAAGGGCACCGTCCTTCGCTGCTTCGGCCATCTGGACATCGCGGATTTGGATGCCTTGGTGATCGACCCGGTGCTCAACGTCCTCGGTATCGTCCAGATCGCGTCCGCGCCGGAGGAGGGCGCATCGCGCGCGACGGCTGCGGAAGCGCTGATCCAGCAGGCCGGCTACCTGCGTTTTCTGGCCGCCGAGCTGTATGGCCATGCGCGGCCGGCACCGGCCGTGGAACTGGTGCTCGGACGGCCGAAGGGGGAAATCGCCGATCTCCGCCACCAGCTCGGACGTATCAACCGGGAGACCCACCTTCTGCACGGCATCGGATTGAATCTCCTCGATGTGGAGTCTCTCGGGCCGCGCAGTCTCGCACGTGCCTTCTGCTGGCTGCTGCCGGCAACCCGGCGCCTTTACGAGTCCTATGCGGGAGAGCAAGGCGGCGTGGATGTCCCCGTCACGCTTGAGATCCGCACCTTGCGCAGCATGCGCGACCTCACGCTGACCCTTTCGGAACGGGTCACGGTTATCCGCGGACAGAACGGGACCGGCAAATCGACCATAGCAGAGGCGGTCGAACTCGCGCTGACCGGAGACTCCGTGCGCCTGCGCAGCCTGTCGGCCGGATCCTACGCCGATGTGATGCGTGCGTTGCGGCCGATTGACGATCCCGATGCCGATGTCGGAGTCACCCTGCGTCGCGGTCCGATCTCGCGGCGTTGGTCAGGTGAACCTCTGCCGGTTGGGCAATCCCGGCCGGCGACACTCGCCTTCCGTCTGGACATCCAGGACATGCAGCGTCTGTCGGCGGTCGACCCGGTGCGCCGGCTCGCAACCCTCGACGAGGCATTCGACCTCGGCGCCGACCAGGAGCGGCGCTTCGCCCAGGCACGGGACAGGCTGGCCGAGGCGCTCGGCAAGAACACGCATGTCATCGGCCATTTTTTTCCGGAGAGAGCGGCGGAGGGAACGGGCGGAGAGCTGCCGGGAACGGATCGCGTCAAGCTTCGGCGCCATATATCCTCGCTCATCCACGCCGATGGCGCGGGCGCGCACAGGATCTTGGCATCCTTGCTGCTCCATCCCCTTCGTCCGGAGGATCTTGAAACCCTCGGCATCGAGATCGCTCCGCTCCCGCCGGACGAGCTGGCTAAGCATCTGGACAAGGTGGTGAAGGAATTCCATGAGCGCATGGAGGTGGCACGCCGTTACCTTCCCGCCGCAGCGGAGGCGCTTCGGAGCGTGTCCGATTGGCATTCCCGACGTGACGGAAACCGCCGGGCCGCCATAAGGGACCGCAACGCCACAATGGGAAAGTTGCAGCGCTTTGTCGCCCTCCATGAGGTCGTCTCGTCCCTGTCCTCTCTCGCGGCGGCGGCGGACGCGATGCTGGAAGCGGCCGAACACCAGCCGGACGGTCATTCCGCGGCGGAAGACGATAGCGAGGCCCATGCCCTGGAAGGGTTGAAGGGATTGGCCGAACTCGATGGACGGATCAATTTCCGGCTGCTCGCGAACGATATCGAAGCCGACCTGCTCCGTTATGTGGAGCGTGCCGCCTACGTCTACCCGCAAGACGACAACGCGCCGTCCGGAGGGGACCGCCGTGTCCGGACGCTCACGCGCAAGGGGCAGGAGGCGCTGGACACTCTGACCCCCATCCTGGCAGGTTCCATCGATGCGCCTTCCGCAATGGAAGGGTTCGGAACAGCCATCGTCCGGGCCATGGAGCCGCCCTATCGTCGGATCGCCTTCGGCGACGTCGACATCGGTTCGCCGGGCTGGGCCAATCTGCCCTTGCAGATCACCGACCGGGTGCAGCATGTGCTGCGGAGCGTCGAGGATGGCCGGACCCCCGGCATCGAACCCTCGCAACGCCTGGCCGACCTGGCCGAACTTTCCGAAAGCCTGGAGGACTACGGCAGGAAGGAAATGGAACTGAGCAGTTCCTTCATGCGGAAACTCGATCCATTCGCCGAAGCGGTCAACGAAATCGTCGCGCTGATGACCACGGCGCGGTGGGCCTACGACCCGCTGCGCCTGACGGTAAACGAACAGGGGACGGGCCTTCCGATCGCGATCGAGCGGTCGGAAGGGTTGGGCATCGGGGTTGAGGCGATCCTGAACACGGCGGAACTCAATGTCCTCACCCTAGCGCTGTTTCTCCTGCTGGCCCCCCGCATGGACAACGACGCGCGCCTGCTGGTCCTCGACGATCCGTGGCATGCGATGGACGAGCAATCGGCCGCCACCGCAAGCCGGGCGCTGGCACAGATCCTGAGAATTCTTCCGCCGGAATGGCGGGTGCTGGCCTTGGTCCATGGCGACTTCCACGCCGCAACGCTTACCCAGGAAACCTCCGCGGAGCAGCGGAGGCTCTCCTGGTTCGACACGAAGGTGTCGCTTGATTTGGAGAGACTCCCGGAGACCGTCATTCCCGTAGCGGATGTCCTGGATCGGACGGTGTTGCTGCCGCCGACCTGAGCCGCGTGGGTTCGGCAGCCCACGGGAACGCCGGGCAGGCAGCCGCGCCATGCGGGAACGGCAGTCCCGATGTCCGCCCGGCAGCTTTCAGTCGTCGCTTCCGGCCGTGTCGCGCACCAGGCGACGTTGGTGCACAAAGCCCGGGCCGGTGGTGGTCGGGAGGGCGAGCGGGTATAGAGGCGCCCCCCGCTGAAGTCGAGCCGCTGATGCCGTACAAGGTCAATGAGCCCCACCGCCACAAGATCCCAAAGGCCCGGTACCGTGTGGAGAACTGGCCTGTCTACGATGCGGCGCTGCGCCGGCGCGGTGACCTGACGATCTGGGTGACGCCGGAGGCGGTCGCCACCTGGACGCCGCTGGCTTCGGACCGACGCGGCCGGCCAGCGCGCTACTCGGACGTGGCGATCGAAGCCGGGCTGATGCTGCGCTTGGCGTTCGGCCGGCCATGGCGGCAGACCGAGGGTTTGCTGGGCTCGCTGATGCGCCTGCTCGGCCTGGACCTGCCGGTTCCGGATCACACGACCTTCTCCCGGCGCAGCGCGAATCTGGAGGTCGCGTCAGCGCTGTCCACGACACATGGGCCGGTCAACGTGGTGATCGATTCGACCGGGCTGAAGGTGTTCGGGAAAGGCGAGTGGCACGACTTGAGCGCATAAATCGGCGTGAGGGCGGATTCTGCCGGCGGCCGGCGGCCGGCGGTGATCAGGTGATTTTGCGGGAGGCCGGCATGCCAAGACTGGTCATCCTGTTCATGACCTTGCAGCCGATGGCCGCTTCGACCTTCTGCGCGGGCAGAGTCCGGGCGCGCAGGCTGCGTCCGATGAGAACCTTGTACCTGAGCATCGCCACCTCGACGAGAGAGCGCCGTCCGTAGTGGACCGCTCGTTGCCAGCCCAGCCGACCACGCTCCTTGATCATCTGGATGTGGCGGTCGCGCTGAGTGGGAGCCGTGTCGGCAGTGTCGCTGGTCACCGCGGTGGCGCGCGGCGGGATGATCACCTCGGCGTCCGGTGCACGCTCGGCAATGGCACGATAGACGGGTTCGCCATCGTAGGCGCCGTCAGCAAGGACCGCGCCGATTGGTCGCGTGATCTGGTCCAGCAACGGGCCGACCAGGGAGGCGTCGCCCTCCTCGTTGCTCGTCAGGTCGGAGGCAAGGATCTCGCCAATGTCTGGGCTGACAGCCAAGTGCAGTTTGCGCCAGGATCGGCGTGCCTGACCGCCGTACTCTTCCTGGTGCCACTCGCCCTTCCCGAACACCTTCAGTCCGGTGGAGTCGATCACCACGCTCACCGGGCCGTCCGTCCTGGACAGCGCGGACGCGACCTCCAGATCGGCGCTGCGCCGGGAAAGCGTTGTGTGATCCGGGACCGGCAATTCCAGGCCGAGCAGGCGCATGAGCGAACCTAGCAGGCCTTCCGTCTGCCGCCACGGCCGGCCAAAGGCCAAGCGCAGCATCAGCCCGGCTTCGATCGCAATGTCGGAGTAGTGCGCAGGCCGACCACGCTGGCCCGTCCTCGCCGGCGTCCAGGCGGCGATCGCCTCAGGTGTCACCCAGACCGTCAGATCGCCACGACGGCGAAGCGCCGCATCGTAAGCTGCCCAGTTCTCCACCCGGTACCGGGCCTTTGGGATCTTGTGACGACGGCTCTCGTTGGCCTTGTACGGCATCCGGCTCTCGGCTTCAGCGGAGGCGCCTCTATACCCGCTCGCCCCGCAGACCACCACCAGTCCGGCTTTTTGCACCAACGTCCCATCGGATCGGTCTCCTGTTTGGCGGCCCTGGGGTGGCGGACGGTCCCCCGCTTCTCCCATCGGTCGTATTCGGCCCCCGACTTCCTTAGATGGAGTGGAGGGTCACGCTGTAAGCCGGCAGAGTCTACGCTGCGCAGCGCCACGATGCGTGAGTTTTCTCCGGTGCCGCGGTGGCACGCACGTCTGCTGGTGCGCTGATCGATATCGGGGGCGCGGCCGACCGGCCAAGCCAATACAGCAGACTGATCGACGCTATCAGCGCTCGCTATCCGTCCTTTTCGCGATGGCTTCAAGCATCTGCTTCTGACCGATAGTGTTGAAAAAGTCGGTTGTCGGCAGCGAGCCGCTGTGGCGTCAGCGAAGGGTCAGCGGGGAAATGCCCCTCATGCTGGCCTGAGTTCCGACATCGGGATGAGCTTGGCGAGCTTGCGGAGGTTCTGAGCGGCGGCTGCGAGGTGGAATTCGTCGCGCGCCCCGTTCGGCCCCCGCAATCGCAGGCGGTCCAGCCTCAGGATGCGTTTGAGGTGGGCGAACAGCATCTCGACCTTCTTCCGCTCGCGCCGCGAGGTGGCGTAGGCGTCCGTGGTGGCGATAGCGCGCGCCAAATCGCGGGCCCCTTCATGGATGGAGCGCGGAACCTTGCGCGCGGGCGTGTTCGGGCAGCAGCGCGGCTTGAGCGGACAGGGCGCGCAGTCAAGCGTGCTGGCGCGGTAGCGGATCACGCCGTCCTCATCGGCAAGCGGGCGCGGCGTCCGATAGGTCTTCCGCCTCGGCCGAAGCTCCTTGCCGGTGGGGCAGACATAGGCGTCGGCCTCGTGATCGTAGGTGAAATCGGCCCGTTCGAAGGTCCCGTCGCGGCGCTCGGATTTGTCGAAGACCGGGATATGCGGCTCGATCCCGCGCTCATGGACCAGCCAGCCCAGCATTTCGGCCGAACCGTAGGCGCTGTCGGCCGCCATCCGCTCGGGATAGAGCCCGAAGCCGTCTTGGGTGCGGTCAAGCATGGTGCGGGCGGCGCCGACCTCCGCCTGGCGGATGGCACGGCTCGCCTCGACATCGACGATGACGGCGTGGTCGAGGTCGATCAGATAGTTGGTAGCATAGGCGAAGAAGGCATGCCCCTTGTGCGCCCCCGTCCACTGCGCGGCCGGATCCGAGCGCGAGACGAACTTGGGCTTCACCTCGCTGGCGGCGCCCCAGGCCGCCTCGTCCAACGTGTCGAGATACTCCCGGACCGAGCGCCGGGTCGCCGCCAGCGCCTCCCAGTCGACCTCCTCCGATCCCGCCGCCGAGCGCTGCTTGTTCGCGTCCGCCCGGATCAGGCTGGCATCGACTGCGAAGCCGTCACCGCTAACAAGCCCAGCCTCCATGCAGCGCCGCACCGTGGTTTCGAACAGCTTCCGCAGGAGGTCGCTCTCGCGGAAGCGGCCGTGACGGTTCTTGGAAAAGGTCGAGTGATCGGGAACGGCCCCCTCCAGGCCAAGCCGGCAGAACCAGCGGTAGGCGAAGTTCAGATGCACCTCTTCGCACAGCCGGCGCTCCGAGCAGAAGCCGAAGCAGTAACCGATGATGAGCATCCGGACCATCAGCTCCGGGTCGATCGAGGGCCGTCCCATCTCACTGTAGAACGGCCGCAGATGCACGCGGATGCCGGACAGATCGACGAACCGGTCGATCGAGCGAAGCAGGTGATCTGACGGCACGTGCCGCTCGAGGCTGAACTCGTAGAACAGTGCCTCCTGCATCACCGTCCGCTCGCCCATCACCGCTGCGTCCTCCTTCTGCCAAGGAGGATTGAATCAGGGCTTCAAGCGGCCGGCAACACCGACTTTTTCAACACTATCGGTCAGGAGCGGACATGAGCAGCCGGTATGCAACGGGATCGGGATTGCTGTAGCCACCGACGAGGAGATCGCCGTCGTGGTGGGCAAACAGTCGAAGTCCAAGGCTGGGCTGCTCTGAAGGGCACGGTCGGCGGGGAGTAGGCATCAGCCCGTTCCCCCGTCGGCCAGCGTCTTATCGACATCACACTTTGCAAGATCAAGCTTCGTCAGGATCAAGCACATCGTCGGGATCGAGTTCGTCGTCGAGAACAATGTCTTCTTCGTCTTCTTCCAGGTCGTAGAAGTCGTCCTCGGCCTCATACTTTGAGCGGTCCTCCGGCCTAATAAGTTCGTGCGCTTTTGCGGCCTCGTCCGCTTCTGCGGCCGGCCGCGCGGTCGTGGCTAGGAACTCGCGAAGCGATTCTAGCTTAATCAGAAGTTCGTCAAAGGTGACGATACGCACGTCCTTTAGACTCTGGCGGTAAATCTCGAACGACTGCCTGCAATCCTCGTCCTCTGGCGTCCGGCCCGCCACGACGACGCAATCCACGTGATAGGTTGTGAGCTCAAGCCCACGATTGTTGCTCCGGTGAGTCGCTATATCCTTCTGTAGGCGGTAGCGCTGATCAAGGACCTGGGCCACAGCGCCCGATAGGTCGGCGTGCGGCTGGTAGACCGGATTGGCATTTGTCGCCCCACGATAGGGCTTGGCCGCGAGCAGCTCTGCTTGCGGCGTCTTCAGTTCGACAAGTGCCGCGTTACTGGTGACTGGATTCTTCGCCAGAAAATCGGCGATCTTGGCCCCGCTGCCATCAAGATGCGGAGCGCCAACGCTCGCTTCCCTCAAGACCTTTACCACGGGGTATCCAAATATCATCGACAGTATGAACGGGTTCAGATCGAAGATTTTCTGCCACCGCTTCTCAGTCTTCTTCGGCTGATCTAACAATTTCTTGAAATTCACGATGAGGGTATCGAGATTGACCAGTTCGATATTGCGATGGAGTTGGAACAGCTTCTCTGGCGCCGCGCGCTTGAGATCATTGACCCGCTTTTGAACTTCCGACACAAGGGCGGTCTCATCCTTGCTCGAAAGTTTCAGCTTCGAGCTACGAACCACGTTCAGAGTCTCGAAGATGGTATCTTCCGTGTATGGCGGCACCTCTTCAGGATAGGTGTCGGGATTTAGTGGCGAGATCAGATGGTTCCAGACGTGGGCGTTACGTTCCTGAAGGCTCCGTCGTTGGTGGCGATCGGCAATACGGCTGAGGTAGGTAAGTGCGGCATCAACTTGGTCATGCCCAAGAGTTAGGGTGTCACCATTCAGTGCCGGATCACGCACCTTGGAAACCACGAGGCGCGTAACATTCGTCAGATGTTCAATCTGCTTGATGAACGGGAGGTAGACCTTAGGCAGGCCTAGTCCGTATTCAGCGCGCTTATAAAAGCCCTCCGGCAGGACCGCCAGTGCGTTTTTTACTTCATCGGGCGTTTGCGGCAGAACGACTTCATACCCTTCGAAGAGTATCGTCCGGATATTATTGAAGCGGGGTCGGAGGAATCGATCCTTCGGTGGATAAATTATGATCGGTGTGATTTCAATTTCCCTGGCGTCAGCATCGAACCGGATCACGTCCCGGCGCGGTAGATCCGTGCCCGGCGCTGGCGACTGCCCGGTTGCGTGTTGATATGCGAGCGCGCTCGGCTCGAAAGCCACCGTCAGCTTGCAAGCACCGTCCGGGCTTAGGTAAAGGGTTCCGGCGTATCGGACATCGAAAGTAGTCAGAGCCACGGGTCGTCTCCGTCGAGGAGATGGATCTTTACCCTTCAATATCACGATGTTGAGTCAAACTCACAACTTGAGTGAGAGTGTCAGGAATTTCGTACTTGGCGGGGTTATCCTAGAACGGAAGGAGGCCCACCATGGCCCGATGCAAAGAGCCTGTTATCCCGGATGCGATCCCCGACCAGCTTTTGGCTGGAGCTGACGCCAAGACGGCCTTCGATCAGAACGGCTTGCTCGACCATGTGTGGACGGCACCTCCGGCGAAAGAGGGAAATCCGCGTTGACGGGCCGAGAAGGATGCATCCATGTGTCCGGTCTGTTGTTGCAGCCGCTGGCTGCTGGCCTTGATGAATTCCGCGGATCGACGCCCAAATCAGCTCATCGTGCTCGGTGGCGCTTGGTCCCCATGGGTTTGGCTGATCGCCGGTCCTGCCGGTTCGTCATGACGTCTCACCACCCTTGCCCCCACCCCGCCGAGCCATCCGACGCCCGCGAGATGGATGCTGTCTACGCTACGCTCGGCGCAGCGTAGGTCACTCCCTGCGTCATCACCACCCAGGCGATGCGCGCGGTCTTGTTGGCCAGAGCCACGGCGGCCAGCTTCGCCGGCTTGCGCTCCAGCAGCTTCGTCGCGCAACTGCGGCTGGCGTTGTCCTTGCGGGCCAACTGCATCACTGCGGTTGCGCCGACGACGAGCAGGCCGCGAACATAGCCGTCGCCCTGCTTGCTGATGCCGACCTGGCGCTCCTTGCCACCGCTGCTTTGGGCCTTCGGCGTCAGGCCGAGCCATGCGGCGAACTGCCGGCCGGAGCGAAACAGCGTACTGTCCGGCACGGCCGCGGTGATGGCGCTTGCAGTGATCGGTCCGATGCCGGGAATGGTCGCCAAACGCCGGCTGGCATCGTTGGCCCTATGCCAGGCGAGGATGTGTTTCTCAAGCCGTTCGATCTCGGCCTCAAGCTGCCGGAGTTGCTCGACGATGCCGTGCAACGCCAAGCGCGCCAGCTCCGGAAAGCGATCCTGCGCCTCATGGAGGGCCACGGTCACTGCCTTCACGCCGCCGGGCTCCTTGACCGCAATGATCCCGAACTCTGCAAGGTGCCCGCGCAACCCGTTGGTCAGCATCGTTCCCTGCCGCACCAGCAAGTCGCGGGTCTTGTGCAGCATCAGCGCGGCCTGCTGGTTCACGCTCTTGACGGCCACAAAGCGCATGGTCGGCCGCGTGACCGCTTCGCAAATCGCCTTCGGCATCAGCCGTGTCGGTCTTGCCCCGCTTCACATACGGTTTGACGTAGGCGGGCGGCATCAGCCTCACCGTATGCCCGAAAGCCGCAATCTTGCGCGCCCAGAAATGCGCCGTGCCACAGGCCTCTATCCCGACCAGGCAAGGCGACACGCTCTGAAAGAACTTCAGAACCTCGCCTCGCCGCAGTTGCCGACGGATCAGGATCTTTCCATTCGCGGCAATTCCATGGATCTGGAAAACATTCTTCGCCTAGTCCAGATCGATCGTCACCACCTCTCCCATGGACGGCCCTTCTGAGTTGGTTTCTTCAACGGCATCAGCTTGCCGCCGATCCTACAAGGTGGAAGGGCCGTCCACCACATCAGCTCACTGAACATTTAAGAGCCTGTTAGAGAATGCGGCTAATAGAAAGCATGCCGGCGGGGGGAAGAGTTCCTGCGTTTCCATCACGTATTGGGTTTTCCGCCGATTCTTAAACAGGCACTAAAGTTTAGTTCCCATGTATTTTATCGGAAGAGACTCCATAGGGCAGCACGTTCTGCTTCACATATCCGCATGGCGTTACCCTGCAGTGCTGAGAGCCATGCATATCGATGACTGTTAGGCGCAGTAGCACTTTCCTCAAGGGCAAGATCAATATCCTCCCAAAGGTCAGCAGTGGCCAAAGGTGGGAAATTCGGATCCCATAGACCATGGCAAGCACCAAAATCCTGCCACCAATCATTAAAATGATGCGAAGGATGGACGCCTGAAGCGCGCAGATTCTCTTCAGCCATTCCCGTTGCCAATCTAAGAAGAAGACCAGCCCGACACATCATTGCATAAGGGTGTGCCGGATATGAAGTGTTCGCCAGCCAGGAATTGAATTGGTGGTCATAAGGATCACTAACCCGAGTCAGAAAATCGAAGGATACGATGGACTTAGTTATTTCATCTAATCGGGAATAGCTGTGCGCATAATCTGACACCTCAAGGCCATGGTTTCTTGCCTCGGTCTCAAGAAGAATGCGCAACAAATGTCGCTCAATCTCCACGCCATTCGGCCGGAGTGTCCTCCAAAACATTGAAAGAAATGCTACATCCTGAGCCGGAGTAGTTGAAATAGGACGAAGTGCGGTCGGTTGATAGCTTGACCAATTTCGCTGGTCGCGGTCATCCGCACCCAGCCGAAGATCGAAGCCCCAGTTATACATTAACTCACGCGCACCAGCTAAAGTCTGCGCAGGAAAAAATTCCCGGAAAGACTTAAGCAGAGACGCGCCAGCCAACTGAACTGGACTGATTAGTCGCTCCATGCTCGATGGCCCCGTCGACCACTCGGCCAGCGCAAGCCAAGCCATTTCATGGGTAGATATATCGGACATTATATGGGATTTGCCTAATGCGTCGATAACCGCATTTCGTCGATTGAATATTCCGATACTGGAACTCGCAAGTATTGAGAGAGCAGCTCGCAGTTCTGCATAATAAGATAGATGTCGTACAGCGTGAGCTTGCCCACTTAGCAAGGCAGAAAAAGCCCTTCCAAGGTAACTCCAGCCGTCAATAGCGTGGAGAGGCCCCCGTATAGCGATTACCTCTAGCATGTCAGAATCGGATACCGCAGCGAAAGCGGCTTTTCCTGTCGGAAGCATGCCATCTTGATATGGGTGCGCGGCCGGCAGCCAGGGTGGGCAGGCTTGCGTACGAAATCGGCTCAAAGCATTGACAACGGCGCTTGGATCAGCAAGGGCCAGAATCGATTTGTCGGTCACTTCTAATGGGGCATTCATATTAGGATAGCCGTTTCAAAACTTCGCCCGCCACCTCCGCGATATCCTCGGGACCGTTAGTGAGATGACGAAAGAGTTGCTCGCGCAGTGCCACATAACCGCTACTGCCGCGAAATGCACGCTTAAGCATGCGCTGCTCCTCAGTGATTCCTGGCGCATCCGCAGACCGCCAGTCGAAATGAGAAATAGCCATCCCGAAATCGCTAATCTTTTTAAAGATCTCGGATTGCTTTAGCTCATCTAGTGCAATTGTTACATCTTCAGAATTGGTCGCTGTTCCAGGCGTTAAAGCAGTATCCAATTCAAATAACCCTGGTTTTCGCTGGGCAAGTGAAAAGAATATATCATTTGCTACAGCCAATATACCGCGCACACCCTGCTCCTGATTAAGCATTGTCCTGTTACCGATAAATGCTTGTGCGGGGTCATAATCCAAGGTTTCTTGCCCTTTTGGGCGAATAAGTTGGTCAACCCATTCATGCGTAGAACAAGTAACGTGTTCATAAATTGCATTCCATATAGCGATCAGAAATGCCGCCTGCTGAGGACGTGACCAGCGAAGAGGTCCGCTTGCAGGTGTGATATTAGCAGCAAAAAGGCCGCTAACTGATCGCCCGCTACCCGTTGAAAGAAAACTTATAGTAATTGCCTGTACCCAGCCAGCTTGAGTTACACCTGCACCAAGTGGCGCCGTTTTTGAAGATTCTCCCAACATGTTAATGCGATTATGAAACGGGCTCTCTGGCTGACTATAAAGGATTTCCGTTAGCTCTTGCGCTCGCGCCTGGCGGTATATCCGCAAATCAGAAAGAGTTTCCAACCATTCTGCTGAACGCAGCAACGGAAAGAGATCAAATGCATGGCTAGGGTTAATACGTTTTGGAGAGACATTAATTGACCAGAACAAATACGCCTGCCAGCCTACATCAAGGCCGGTGAAGGCAACTACCGGTAACTCGAAATCTCCGGGTAAACTGCCATCCCTGAGCGCCTCATCGAAGGCCCATAACCGATGCTGGCCATCAATGACTTCGAACGGTTCCAAGTCGGAAGGAGACCATTGCTCAAGGCGGTTAGAATATGGCAGAGTTAGTTCAGCACGATTTTCATCCTCAACATTAATCTCGACTATATCACTGGCCGCGACTTTACGCCCGCGCCGCTCGTCATCTGCCGTGAGGATATTGACAACAATAGCCGTTGGCAACCAACCAGGTTTCCGCATCGCAGCTGAGGTTTTATCACGGGCAGCCATGGGCAAGCTGCTATAAGGGTGTCCAAATCGAACAAAGTCACGAATTGCCGCCGATCGCTTAGGGTCATGGAGGCGTTGAAGCCCTTCACCGCCTTTGTTACTTCGAACTCGCCGGTACACACCGCTCAGGGCACGCAGTTGGACTGCGGGCATGGAGAAAAGCAGGATATGCTCATCGGGCTTACGCCGATGATGCTCCAAATCAAATGCGAATTCGTCCCATTCTGAAAGCCACTGCTTAAATCGGATCGCATGAATTTTATGAGCCATCACGCCCCCCAACAACCGTTATAGCGAAATTGTATACATAGATACCATTTCTAACGCAAAAGCTATCCCAGATCCTATTCTATGATAATGTGGCAGCAGTTTGAAGAAGCGCCACCTGATGGCTCCAAAAGCTCTCAATGGCAGGCTGAAGATGCTCTGGAATACGGAGCATTGACGTCGAGTGTGTCGTTAATGTCGGTCATTGCTTCCCTCCGTCGCCGTTCTGCCGCCTTCCGTAGGCTCTAGCAGGCCGCGGAAAAAGGCTATGCCCGGCTTGCCGGTCGTGATTCTCTCCGTTTGAAGAGACTGCGGCCGGTGAGGTGACGATGCGGGGATTGGACGAACACAGCGAGGGGCTGTTCAGCTATGTGAGCTGTGAGGCCCGTGTTCCGGCGAGCCATCCTCTACGACCGATCCGTGCCATCGTTGATGAAGCGCTGGAGGTGATGTCGCCGGCGTTCGAGGGACTGTACTCGACGATCGGCCGACCATCGATCCCGCCGGAGAAGCTGCTGCGGGCGCTGCTACTCCAGGCCTTCTACTCGGTGCGCTCGGAACGCCAGTTGATGGAACAGCTTGACTACAACCTGCTGTTCCGCTGGTTCGTCGGCTTGTCGATGGACGCCCCGGTGTGGGACGTGACGGTGTTCACCAAGAACCGTGAGCGCCTGCTGGCCGGCGATGTGGCGGCCAAGTTCCTGGCCGCCGTTCTGGGTCAACCCCGGGTCAAGGCGCTGCTGTCGGACGAGCACTTCTCGGTGGATGGAACGCTGATCGAAGCCTGGGCGTCGGTGAAGAGCTTCCGGCCCAAAGATGGCAGTGGCGAGCCGCCGGGGCCGGGACGCAACGGCGACCGCGACTTCCATGGTGAGAAGCGGTCCAACGAGACCCATGCCTCGACCAGCGATCCTGAGGCGCGGTTGTACCGCAAGGGCAACGGGCAGCCGGCGAAGCTGGCCTTCATGGGCCATGCATTGATGGAGAACCGTCACGCCCTGGTGGTGAATGTCCGGCTCACCGCGGCCACCGGTCTGGCTGAACGCGAAGCGGCGGTGTCCATGGTCGAGGCGATCCCCGACCGCCACCGCATCACGGTGGGCGCCGACAAGGCTTATGACACCAAGGATTTCGTGGCGAACATGCGCAGCCTGGGCGCCGCTGCGCACGTCGCGCAGAACACGAGCAACCGCCGCTCGGCGGTCGACGGCCGGACCACCCGTCACCCCGGCTACGCCGTCAGCCTGAGAATCCGCAAACGGATTGAGGAGCTGTTCGGCTGGATCAAGGGAGCTGGCTTGCGCAAAACGCGTCATCTCGGCACGGCCCGCGTCGGCTGGATGTTCACCCTGACCGCTACCGCCTACAACCTGATCCGCCGGCCCAAGCTGCTGGCGGCGGCATAATGACGCCCGGAGTCCGCCTGAACGGCGGCTCCGAGCGTCTCGGAGCGCGAAAAGGCGCTCCATTCTGACAAAAACGGGCGGTGGAAACGCCATTTCCAAGCCTCAGCAGAGGCAAAAAGCCGAAATATGTTCGTTTTTCCGCGACCTGCTAGTGTCATACCGGTGCAGGTCTGGCACACCCGCGCGAAGACTCCGGAGCGAGCGGAACAGTTGGTTGGACAGCTGCCCGAGGCGGTCGGCCTGCGGCTGCAGGCGATCGAGATCGGTCACACCGCTCAGACGGTCGAGAGTGTGTCCGGGGCGATACCCTGGCCCTGGCCCAACAAGGCGACGTGAGCAGGGGGGCAGATGCGCTCGCACTGCCCATGCAACAGGCGGGGACCAATCGATCCAGGCCAGTGAGTGGTTCGACTGCCTATAGGACCGGGATGAAGCGGATTATCCTCCTCCTGCCGACTGTAGGGTGCGGTCTTCTCCGCCGCAAACCGCCACGGTTCACTCTGAAAGCAGTCTCTTAGTCTGCAGATTGAGCAGGATGGTCCCCGCTTGTTGTAGGTCCTGGGCGGCGCCGACATGGGTCGAATGGCCGCACATCCGCCACGGCCTCCGGCTCCATCCCCGCCGCAGCGGCGAATTGCTTGAGGCTTACCGACACCACACTGGTTGGCAAAGAGGCATCGCGCACCCGACCGGAGAGGTAGATCGACCGGAACAGCGGCCCCTGGTCGACTTAGACACTACAACACTTCGCTGCCATGGGTGAATTGCTCCTGCGGACGCAGGAGCAACTCCGCAGCCTAAAGTCTATGAATAAAATCTATGCACATTTCAGGAAGCGCATGCGGCACCAAATGCACCTTCAGGTATTCCGCATCTTCGAGTTCGTTCAGCTTTGCCTGAAGCTGTTGAACCTTTTGCGTTAGGGTGTCGCTGTCCTTTTTGGACAACGGGGCAGTGCCACATGCTTGTCGAGCCTTCTCCAAAAGCGTCGGATTGGCGGCCACCTCAGGACGGTAGTAGAATACCGCAGAGATCGACTGAAGATCAAGATTTTTGGAGACAATTCTGATATGGGAGATCAGGTCATCCAGACGACCTGAAAGCTGGGAGGTTAGCGGCAAAGCGGGATCTATTTTGATTATCACGCCTTGATTAACCTGCTGCTCCATAAGCTTGTAATCAACCCCAATGGTGATTTTGCCAATGAGATCACCATTCCCGCCATGCATGAAGATTGTCGTTGAACACAAAACTTGTTTGGCGAACCCCCGACTGACCGTAGCTTCGATTGTAGGGTTTTGGCATTCCGCAGGAAACGCCCGGAGGATCGATAGACTTACTGACCTTGCGGCTGCTGGCCGGCTCAGCACCACCTGAGTGTTCACGTCAGGATCACGAGAATCGACAATCATAGTTTCCTCCGATTTAGGTAAACGGTAGCCAAAGGCGAGCAATCAACTTATGGGAACACCTTCTCTTCCACTCTCCCCCTCTGCTGTGCTTCCATGGTGAAATCGTCGCCCATCATCTCACGACCGTTTTCGTAGAGACTAAGAATTGTCGCAAGTGCCTCAGCCGGCAATCTCTTGGTTGGCTTCTTGCCACCATCTTCGTCTTTGCTAGGGTTCACTTGAGGGTCTTCGACCGACAAGCTCTTGACAGGCTCTTGGTCCACTTCAATCGCAACACCAGGCCGGCTGAACGCGGCGAGGAAGACACGCTTGATCCGGACCCATAAAGCGTTCGCAATCGGTAAGAGCGCAATTCCGATACCAATGATCGCGCCAGTTGCCTGGAGCGGGTCTCTCCATCTGGTCAGCGTTGTGCTCAATCTGGCAAAGAATCCACCGCCAGTTCCTTCGACGCCAGGGGGTACTTCGATCATGCATCACCCTCCCTAAATCCCGTTGCGCTCACGCCCAGACTTGCCCAGACCTGAGAGGTAGGACCGACTAGCGTTATCAGCAAGCATTGAGGAAAACCTCCTCCATCAGTGGTATCCGGAGACGCCAATACCTAAATATATATTTGCGTATTACTCAGGCGATGGGCGTAACTCTCCCCTGAACTTCATCTTAAAGGATTGCTCTTAATGCGTCTGGCCTACCGGTTGCGGTATGACGAGGCCTGTCTTCGTGCTATACTTAATTCATGCTAATCGGCTTCTCGGCAACTTGGTGCTCAGACCAAAGCGCGGTCGGCTCAACCCTCCCCTCCTGAATCTGTACTCCTCCGCGGCGCCGTCGCCCGCCAAGCTGTGAGCGCCGCCACGACCTCAGCGGATAGCCAGGCCACGGCGCCCTGCCCCTCCTGGTCCATTCCGGAACGGCGGATCCGAATGGTCGCCTCGCCTGGTTGCGCGGCCGGATTCAAGGCAATTTCCACTACGTTGAGGTCGGCCTAGCGCAGCGCCAACAACTCTTCGGTGCCGGCCAGGGTGTCGCGGCTCACCGGGAGCAGCGATCGGTCGCGCAAGTCGATCGGACGGAGTGGCTTGCGCCGGTCCTCAACTCCGCGGAGTTCATGGTGGCGCCCGGGTCACTTGCCGGCGTCGCCCTCTCTGTCGTCTGCGCCGAACTGGTGGACCGCAGAGCGGGCGCCAATGGTCCGAGGCGCCCGGCCGTCGCCACCACCGGTTAGCCGGGTCCTGCGCCCGCGGCCAACAATGCTGGAGACGGCAGCCTTCGCTAACGTGGTCACCGTTGCCCTGCAGCTGTCGTGGTTCGGCGGTTTGCCCGCCGACGTCCTCATAGTCGGCGCAGGCGTGCGGATCGCCGGTGGGAAAGCCCGTTGCGCCCTCGCGGCCTATCGCTCTTACGGGTGCCGCAGGCAACCAAAAACCCTAGGTTTGACGCTTTCCGGCGCCCTATCGGAGAGGGTAGTCTGCCGTTTAGAAAGTGACGGGGCGCAGACCTGTCCGCTCAATCTTCAGGCAAAGCTGGAACGGTTCTCTTGCCAGACAATTCCAATCGAAAAATCTGTTGCGGCTGCATCGGCGAGCCCTTCCTGCGCGAACGCGTCGTAAAGGAAGGAGAGGTTGCCACCTGCGACTACTGCAACGACGAAGAAGAACCCTGCATAACGATCGAGGATTTGGCCGATCACATCGAAGGCGCTTTCGAACGGCACTACCAACGCACGTCCAACCAGCGTGACGACTACGAGCGGATGCTCCAGTGGGACAAGGAAAGCGACTACGAGTGGGCCCCCCCGGCGAACCCGTCCTGTACGTCATCCAGGGCGCTGCGATGATCGAGGAGGACATCGCACGCGATGTCCTCGACTTCCTCGACCTCCGCAATTGCGATATCGAGATGGCTCAGATGGGCGAGAAGTGGGAGTTCTCCAAGGAAAGCCGGTATGAGGAGAAGGGCGTCGATGACCAGGAGTTCGCCTTCGAATGGCAAAGCATCGAACACTCCCTGAAAGTCGAAGTCCCGTTTCTTCAACCAAAGCGCGGAAACGTTCCTATTCCGCCTGTTCTCCGACATGGACAGCAGCGTCACGCGTGAGGGTCGTCCGGTGGTCATCACAGCGGGACCCAACACCGAGCACCGATCGTTCTTCCGTGCACGCGTGTTCCACAGGCCTGAAGACCTCGAAGAGGCGATGAAGCGGCCGGATATCCACATCGGGCCGCCGCCAGGAAAGCTCGCGCGCGCGGGCCGCATGAATGCAAACGGCATCTCCATGTTCTACGGCGCGTCCGAAAAGGCCGTCGCCCTCGCGGAGGTGCGACCGCCCGTCGGCAGCCGAGCACTCATCGGCGAGTTCCAATTGATCCGCCCGGTCCGCCTGCTCGATGTGAAAGCGCTACAGTCCGTGGATGTCACCGGCAGCATTTTCGACCAGAACTACCTTGACCGGCTGGTGCTCGCCAAGTTCGTGGAGGGGCTCAGCGAGCGGATCACAATGCCCGTGACGCCCGACGACGAACCGACCGAATACCTCGTCACCCAGATGATCGCGGACTATCTGGCGCGGCGGCCCGCGCCGGGGCTCGACGGCATCCTGTTTCCGTCCGTCCAGTGCCCTGGAGAGCATCGCAACGTTGCACTTTTCCATCACGCCTCCCGCGTGGAGATGATGGTGCTTCCGGAGGGCGCAGAGCTGTCGGCGATGCAGTGCCTGTCTACCGAGGACGGCGAGGAATACGACTACCGGCTGTGGGAAGAGGTTCCGCCACCGCCTGAGAAGGTCGAAGAGCGGAAGCCCAAAAACAGCCTGTTCAGCATGTTCAAACCCGTGCGGTATGATCCGAGCGAGGACACCCGCGAGAACACGCTACGCGTCGTGGCCGACGAGATCACCGCGCATCATATCAAAGGCGTCACCTTCACGACTGAGAACTACTCGGTCCACCGCAGCAGAATCGCCAAACGCAAGTGGAAGCTGGTTTAGTCCAGATGCAGGAGGGCGGGCGGCGCCTGCTCCTGCGCGGCGAAGAGGGAGGCTCCGTTCAGGCCTCAAGGGCGGGCCTCCTCAGCCACCGGGAGTTAGAGCCCGAGCTTGCCGGCCGAACTGCGCCGGAACACGTTCGCTTCCCGGATGTACCGTCGCGTCATTTCCGGGTTGTGGTGCCCGAGCTGAGCCTGGATCGTGCGCTCGTCGCCGTCATTCATGGCGACGGTGGTGGCATGGCCGCTGCGAAGGCTGTGGCCGGCGTACTCAGCCGGATCAAGGCCAGCATTCTTGGCAGCCTGTTTGACAATCAAGGAGACGGCGCGGTCGGACAGCCGGTCCGGTTGGACATAGCCCCCGCGGTTCACGGAGCGGAACACCGGTCCATGGACGATCCCGGCAGCCATCATCCAGTGGCGCAGGGCCAGCACCGGGCAGGTTTCCGGGCGCTCGCCATAAGGGACACCGATGGAGCGTCCATGCCCCTCCTGGTCGGTCTTGGACGAGGTCAGGCGGATTTTAATGCCCTCGGTGTGCACCTCGATCCAGCCCGTGCCATCCGCCGTTTCACCCGGCCCGTGATCAAGGCCGACCAACTCCGAGCGGCGGAGCGCCGAGGCAAAGCCGAACAGCAGCAGGGCCTTGTCGCGCTTGCCCTTCAGATCGTCGCTGAGCGCACCGACCATGGCCAGGAGGTCATCGGCCACTGCTGGCGTTTTCGCTTTGCGAAGCGCGCCAATGGCGCGGCGGATGCCCCGCCAAACATCGCGCACGGCCGGATGGTTGGTGTCGAGCGGGAGGCCTTGGATGCGGTGGGCTTCACGGAGCGCAGAGAGCCGGCGCTGGATGGTGGACGCCTTGAAGCCGGTCTCCGCCAAATGCGTGATGTATAGCCCGACGGTTTCTGGCGTTGCCGGCAGGGAGGCCACCTCATGTGCGTCGCAATAGCGGCTGAAGTCGCTCCAGTCGGCCTTGTAGGCGCGCTTGGTGCTGGTCGAGCGCGATTGATCGGCGAACTGCTTCGCCTTTTCCGCCGTCGCGGTCAGACGCTCAAGGGCGGTGCCCATCGTCACCGTGACAGCGTCGGCCGTTCTAATAGTCGGCGAGGCTTTTGGTCTCCTGGTCATGCCGATACCGGCCATGCTGGGGTCTGTGCAATTGACCGAGGGCCTTCCTTCAGCAGTGTGCGAATGCAGGTCGCATTCTGGCGGTCTGGCCAAGAAATATAGTCGAAAGACGACATTCGGGGTACTTTGAGACCAGCAACATCAGGAACGCTACCTGAGAGCAGCAAGCTCATCAATCCTTTCCCATATTGCATAATCTATCCGTCTAACGCTGCGGCGTTTCACGCTTAACCTTTGTGGCCGCTGCAGCGAGGACGAAGGCTTGTTCAAGAAAGCGCTCGATGACTATCACGCAAGTGTTGACGCTCTCAGCCGTCGGTCGGAAGGCACGATGTGCCGCCGCGTTGCCGGCGTCCGTCACGATTTCCAGGGCCTGCCTTTGCTGAGCAGTGAGGTGGCCGGCTTTCTCGGTTTCTTCCAACTTCCTTCTGAAGCTGCCCGCATCCCGCTCCAACAGGATTACAGAAGCACGATCAAAGGCCGTCCGCACCCCGATGGCCGCAAGCATCAGGAGGTCATGATCGAGGGCCTCGTAGACCTCTTCGACGGCTTGCCTCAATGCTTCGTCCTCAAGAGTTGCGACCCACGTCGGCTTTTGGCGTGCAGAGCGTGCCGGCCAGTAGGCGATTTCCACCGGAATGTAGAGACTTCTTCACCGGTGAAGGGGTCATGCTGCACGTCTTCCCACTCTGAGCAGGTGATCTCCCGCTTCACGAAAGGGATCCCACAACCACGGCACTCCAGAACGGTGAAGACTTCCTTGATCCAAGAATCCTCACCCAACGGACGCTCGTGTTCGGTCCGGGAGAGAACATCAGCCCGTCGTCCCGGCCCGCAGTTGTTGCAATCAGCAAGGACCATCGCGCGCTGTTTCGGAGCAGGAGGATGTTGACGTTCCCGGGTATCGCTTGCTGGCGGCCGGTACGCACCTCCTCCCTGCGTACCGTGATTGCCTCCGTCGATCGCCGCCCAGCCCTGACCGGTCAGGCCCACCTCAAGATCCCGCGCGCCAGGTTTGATCAACTCCTTCCTGATCCCGTCCGCGACCAGTTCGGCAACGTCCCGTTCATTAACCACGCCGACCAACGACGCGACGGCGGCCGGGTCGAGTACCACCGTGCCATGATGATGATCCGCCAAGCGGCCACCAATGATCCTCAGGAGGCGCGGCAGCGTTTCCGCCATACCCGGAAGGCGGCGCGTCACCAGTTCATCAAGGTTTCCGCTCGTCACCATCTGCGGCGTGCCCGCCGCGGCACCGATCCGGAGAGCGTGACTCAGACGCGCCCAAGCCACGTCATCTCGATCCAAACGACTGGGCAGCATCGCTTCGGCAGAACCGCTGATTTGGAAGGCGCCGCAGCGCGGGCACGTGATCCGGCTGAAGTCACCGGTTTTGGGCTCAAGAGTGGCGCTGGACCGGCACACCGGGCAGTCGATCTGCATGCGGAGGATACTCTGGAAGGGCCGAAACGAGGCGCCGGTTGCCACTGGTGTCAAACCGGGGGCGAGCGGCTCGCTACTGTAACGACCTGAATGGAGGGCGGCAAGACATAGCTTCCGATAATGTGGCCTTATCGGAAGCTACGCCTCCGCCCGGCAGAAATAGGGACCTTGGAAGAAACAGGCCGGTTTGCTTTAATTCGGTCCCCTCCCCTTCTCCGCGCGGACGATCCCCCCATGCTGATGCCGGTCCCCGACCCTGCCGCCCGCGCCCTGGAGCGCACCGCGTTGGCGCTGGGCCGCCTGGACGCCGCCCTCGCCGCCCATCCGCTGCGCGCGGCCTGGACGCAGTGGAGTGTGTTGGGCGCCGCCTGCCGTCAGGCCGTCACCGACGGCCACGCCACCAATCCACACCGCCTCGCCGCCTTCCTCGAAGGCCTGCCGCTGACGGTGAACCGCGATCTGGCTCTGGCCGAGCGCGGCAGCGACCTCCGGGCGTTGGCCCACGCCGCGGCGCTGGTGTCTTGGATGACCACCCCTGTCGCTTTCACCTGAGACTTTTCATTGAAAATTTTCAGCATCAAACAGCTTTGGTCGCATAACAAGAATGCAGTTGCGAGCCCCACAAGATTCAACGAAGTCAACTGTCTGAGGTCTAGGAAAGGTTTGAAGTGCAAGAATCCGGGCGCGTAACCTCTCCCTTTCGCGACAGCCTGTGAATTGGCGTAGGGTTCTGACGCCGATTGGTATGGGAACATGTTGGTAAAGATGGAAACTCTGGGCCCCGACCGCGTGCTGTTTTACAGTTCGGGCCTTCGCTGCTGAGATGCTTGAACATCATCCCAAACGATGCGCGGTTGAAAATCTGCTTGGCTGGTGGCATGATTCCCTCCGGTTGCCGTCGCCAGCCGCACGCGCCCTCATGGGTTTGACGAAGACGGTGCAAACAAGTTCCTGCCGATCATCCACTGTGATCCCCAAGGGCTTTCCGCAACGCGTGCACCGGTTCGATGCCCGATGGAGATCATCATGGACGCCCAGATCCTCAAAGGATTGGCTGAGCCCCTGCGTGCCTATCTCGCTTCCCATGATTTGACGATCAAGCATGGCCATGCACTCGATTTGCTCGCAGCCCTCCCAGGGCTGCGCAATTGGCCCGAGGTTCTTGCCTTTCCGGCCCGAGTTGCGGAAGCCCGTCTCGATGACCGGGCCATCGCCCGGCTGACCGGACGCCTGGAGGTGAAACACGGCGTTGCCGTCGCCCCGAAAGCGCTCGAGCGGGCGCTTCTCAGCGAGCGGGCACCGGAGCGCATGGCGACGACGATCTGGCCGGATGGTCCCATGCCCGGGTTGTACGTGGCCACCTCGGAAGAGGCTGTTGATGCGGCGATTCGCCGGTACCAAGCCGCAACCGATAGCGCGCTGACCTACACCGAAGGCTTGGGAGCCGATTCTGGCTCGGCGATCAACCTTGGCGACAGCGGTCTTTTCTCGCCGGGTTTGAGCCGCCTTCCGAGCGGTACATTGCTCGTGCTCGGGCCGTTACTCCTCGTGCAGGAATCCTGGCGGGACCACAGTGACCGAATGATCTGTGCCAGCAACCTGGTCCAGGACGCGTCGGTTCGCGTCATCGTCCTGGTGGAGACCCCCCAGCCGACCAATCTCCACAGGGATATCGACCTCCTGCTGCGCCTGGACATCGACGATCCGCAAGAGGTGGTGACCGATGTGCTCGGCATCGTAACAGAGGATGGCGAGATGCTGGTCAAAGAACCGTTCGTCGATAGCCACGCCTTGCTGCCGGCGGCGCAAACGTTCACAACCACGCAGCAACTGCCCGAGGCCCTCTCCAGGGCGTTGGAGGAAGGCGTCCGGCGCCGCCCCTTCGGCTGCGTGGTCCTGGGAACCGGATTCTTCGAAACAGAAGCCAAGGGGTTGCTGGAAGCGACGATGCCGCTGACGGATCACGCTGGCCCCGCCGCCCGCGTGATCGCCAACGACCGCATCGGCTACGGCGGGGAGGCCCCGCTGTCGGAGTACTTCCGAGGCCTGCCTGTGTTGCCCTCCATCGAGAGCGCCCATGCCCATGGCTATCGTCGGATCATCATCGAGCGGCCCGACCTCAGCTCCGTCCAGGCCATGGCCCCTTATACCCGTGACACCTGCTTTCTGGTTGAGGCGTCCGCCGCCTGCGATGTCGAAACCGTATGGTCGCGCCTGTACGTCGAGCATTGGGCCAATTCATGCCCACCGGATGCCATTGTTGCCCTGCTGGCGGTGCAGTTTGTCAAAACGAAGAGGGAAACACTCGCGATCTGCGATGCTTACATCGGGGGAGGACTACCGGGCGCCAGCTCTATCATGGGCGACGAGTTTTCCGATCAACTGCTTCATCACAGGCTCTTACGATGGCAGGACCAAGCCGTGGAACTGCTGTCCGCCGGCCGGGTATCACTCCAACAATTGAAGAAGAGCCTGCGACATCCCGGCCTAGAAGAATTTCTGTCCGCTCGAAAGGCCCTATCTACCTCTGACAAGAGTTCCTGATGATCGGCTACGATCAACGGGGTTGGATAAAGGACGGCAGCCGGTCGGCGCCCGATTTCGGCGATCCCGCATCGGCCACCTTGCTGCCCGCTCGAGCCCCCCATTGATCCAGCTGCTGCACTGATAGCGCCCTCCACCGGGGTCGGAATAATCCGGCTCCGGTCCAGGCAAAGGGAAAGGGGCTCTGCGGCGGCAGACACAATGACGAACCAGTCCGGGATGCGGCACGGCCGGCAAACCGGCGTGGAGGTCTGAGGCTGTGAATCGGCGTAGGGTTCTGACGCCGATCGGCGTGGGAACGTGTTGGTAAAGATGGGAACTCTGGGGCCTCGACCGCGTGCTGTTTTACAGTTGATCCGTGGTGAGGCTGTTTCAGCACCAGAATCATACACGAATTCAGCGGTTTAAACTCGCGCCCACCGCCCCAGCTTCAAACCTGGTGAATTATCCAGGGTAAATGGACGATTGCCCCTCAACATTTCCGACGATCGAACAGCACCCCGATCACCGGAGCCAACCGCTTCAGGCGTGGCAGAAACGTCAAGCTGCAGCAGACACGCACTGGCAGAGAGTTGTGATCGGGGTTGATGTTGACCAGCCACGCCGTTTCACCGTCGAAGTGAATACGTTTTAGATAGAACTGCTCCGTGTCATCTTCGCCCTCGCACGCAGCGATGACGATCCTCCCCTCCAGGTCGAGCATCCCCATCCCGTCTACCCAAGCTCCGGCAATGACCGAGTGCCCGTCCAAGGCCCGTGGTTCGGCGCTGACGCCGTCGACCTCGAATAAGTAGGCATCGGCCGGCAGACCGATGGCATCGTCGCTGCCCAGTTCAGCGATATCGTCGGCTACACCGAGTGCCCCAAGGGCAATACGGGAACGCCAGATCACGCCCGTCACGGCTTTCAGTTCCGCACTTCCGCGGGGAAAGCGGACCGGCGCCACCGGTCGGTCCACTGTCTGCGACATGGCTGCGAGACTGACAACCGGAGCCTGAGGGGAATCCTCATGCAACCGGCCCAACAGCAGACGGTCGCCGGCGGCCGCAACGACCAGATCGCCGTCAGCCGGCCGCTTTACCATATGCACCAGGATCGTATCGCCAGCCCGAACCAAGGGCGCCAAGCTGTCGGTGGTTGCCATCACCGCGCCGAAAGGAGCCAGCTTCCGCGGCTTCTGCTCGACTTCCGGCGCTTCGATCACCACCCGACCGCCGGTTAGTGCTGCAACACGCCCGGCGAAAAGCAACGGTCGGGCCAGGAAATGGTCTTTCCCGCGCAGCGGAATCACTTTAGCCGGCGGCCCCAAGGCGCCGCGGGCGACCGTGCCGTTGCCGGCCTGATGCAGTTCGACTTCCCGACACGCAACAAAGAGCCGACTTTCTAACGCATGTTGCCAAACTTGGTGAACCAGCTCGGCATCCTTGCTGTCGAGCTGGCGAAGCCCGGCCTCATGATGGGCTTCATTCATGGTGCGGCGGAACACGGACTGATTTTCCAGTTCATCCGCAAATTCCTGAACTCCTCCCAGCCGCAAGGACCCCGGAATGTCCGCCTTCTTGAATTCTTTCAACAGTCCGCCTACCGTCGTGTCGGTGACACGTACGCCAGCATTGCGAAGCAGCCCCTCACACACGGCCTCGACATGCTCGCGAAGGGCCTTGATGTAATTCTGTGCATGGCGCTCCACATCGCAATTCGATGTCTTAGCCCCTTGAAACTCTTCCCAACACCGCTTCAATGCATCCCCATCGAAAATCAGGTTCGGCTTAGTAGAGTTCAAATTAAGCCCCAGAACCATGATGGGCCGGGCAGGAAAATTGTTGAGGCGCAAGCATTTGAGGAAATTTTCGTCGTGGCTCGTAATGATGAATTGAGCCAACCCCACCTGCGCCATGCCGCGGAAATGCTGTACCCAGCGTTTGGCGTGCGCGCTGTCGAAACTCACCTGAGGATCATCGGCCAGCAGCAAAGGCAGGGGGATGCCACCGAACCGCTGGATCGCACGCTCGCGGAAAGCGAGGTAGAACGACCATAGAAATGCACGGAGCCACGACGTATTGGCCAAGTATCGGGCGTCGACCCGATGTCCGCCATGACCGAAAGCGCCGATGAATTGGGTCTGGCCTCTCTGACCTGCCACAGCCTCCGGGGCGACCAGCATGCGGCCGTCGTATACGCTTTCGAATATGGTTGCCGCCCGATCGGAAACCGATGCCAGTGCCGCCTCCGCCTCCTGGTTCACGTAGGTCCGTAATTCACGGAGCGGCAAGAGGGCTTCCTTGATGGCGTCCTTCAGGTCACGCTCCCGACCCAGGTCATCGTGGCGCTTCGCCGCGGTGGCCGCATCCTCCAGTGCTTTTGCGGCGGTCTCGAATGGCTTCGCCCGATCAACGGCGTCGTCCACTGCCGCACAAGCGCCCAGAAGGGTTTTGGGATCGTCTGCCGTCCCCATTGCGGCTTTCCAAGCCGCAGCAACGGCAGGCTTGGCCGCAGACCACCACTCCGCCCAGATCAACAGCCAACCCGCACGATCGAACGCTTTGCGCAACCGATCGTCTTCTCCGACAAGTGGGGGCCCATCGAGAGTGCGAGCCTGATGACTGTTGCAGGTCGGCAGGTCAGCCAGAGCGCTGGTCAGTCGGCGGACGGCGGTCGTTCGTGCCTTTTGGGCAACGATGCCAAGATCCATGTTGTCTTCGAGAACGCGCCGTAAGGCTTCGGCCACACTACGCGCTGGATCGGCTCCGGGGTCCGTGCCCCTGTGCTTCCTGATCGTTTCCGGAATGGAGGCAACTACCTCGTCCGATAGCTCACGGCAGCACTCACTGAAGGTCTTTTCAACGCGTCCTGCTTCCTCCCGCAGTTGCTCGAGCTCTTGGGCCAAGGCTTGCCCGTCGGCGTCCGAGAGCGGTTTGCGGCACAACGGACAATGGGTGACCGGTACGCTTTCCCCATGCGTCTCGTGGTGAAAACGCGCGGCCACGGCCTTGAGCCGCAAGGCGTGATCGGCCAGTTGCCGTTCGCGGATCACCTGGGCACGGCCGTACTTGTCACGAACCTCCACCAAGATCTGCCGAATGCGTGCGAGCTGTTCCGATTCTTCCGCCTGACGGAGAGCCTCGAACAAGATGACCAGGGGAACTTCTGGCAGCCGGTCACCGTCGAAGCAGCCGTGCAGACGAGCGATGGCCCCGGCAACGGATTTGCGATTGCCCTCCACGCTCAAATCAATAGCATCGGCAATGATGCCGGCAACGGCTTGAAGCATCTTCGCAGCTTGTCCGGCGAGTTCCTGGGCGAACTGCCGTGCCTGCGCTTCCCGCTCATGCCGAACCGTAGCGGACAGCGCAGCCTTCGGCGGAACATGGATCGAAAGCCCGCGCAATGCCTCGTCGGCACGCCCGACGTGCTCCTGGAAGCGCCGCTCCGCGTCCGTGATATCCTTGGCGCTCGGCGACCTCATGAAGGTGGAGTTGCCATGGATCAGGGCGCTGACGTGATCGGCGAGCCTACCCAGGGGTTCAAGCCCAAGCAGCTTTACCAGAGCGGCAATTTCGTTCTCGCTCGTGTTCACGCCGATGAATGGGATGCGGTTGGGCATCATCACGGCGATCTCGACGGCGATGTCAGGGACGCCCAGTGCGGTGAAATCCGGCTCTTCCATGACGCCATCTTCGGAAAGAGAGCGGTGGAGTTCCGTCGTATTGCCGGCGTCGTCCGTGAAGGTCAGAATCACCTCGGCTCGGCCTTTGACCGCGGTGATGTCCTCGGACGGGGTGCTCCAAGGATACGCGATCACCGGCGGCCAGCGGCGCGCCACCTTGAGGCGGGTCTCCTTGAGTTGCCCTTCGGGGACGGCGGGCTCATAAAGCGGATGGGCGTCATTGACATCCTTGACCGGGCCGGCCTGGGGAATGAGCCGATGGCCGGTCAAGGCCCACACGATGGCGCTGACCAGTGACGTCTTACCCCGGCCGTTGTAACCCTCGACACATACTCCTTCGCGGCTGATGTTGAGAATGAAGGGTTCGCCGTTCAGAGCGTTGAGGCCACCAAAGGACCGGGTTTCAATGCGGGACAGCCACTGGACTTTTGTCGCCTTGTCCGCCGCGTCCATTGCCGAAACGCCAGGCACCTCATGACCGTCTCGCTCAGTTGCGTCATCCCCGAGAAAGGCGGCCTTCAGGCCGTCCAGATAAGGCAGAGGAAAGGGTGACGAGGGAAGGTCTGGCTGGTCGAGCAGATAACGAAACAATCGCCTCTGAGCTGGAATTTCCAGAGTGATGCCTGCAAAGGGTTTGCCAGACAGCAATGCCCGTTCAATCCCTTGGCGATCAGGAATACCTGCCTCCTGCACCTCAGGGTGATCGAGCATCTGCATTGCCATGTCACGGCTCCTTTTTGCCGCCCATTCCTCCCGCCTAAATCGATTGGGCTTCGACGTATGCTCGTTATGAAACACGCCGTCGTCAAGTGAGTGAAGTTGAGGGTGCTGCCCGAATCGGTGCCGGCTTCTGATCAAGACCGGACGATGTCGTGGGGCACTCGTCCTGGAATTCAAGGATGCACAAGAGAAAGCAGCGGACAAAGCATCCGTCCGGACTTTATTCCTCGTAATAGAGCCGACCCGGCAGACTCCATCTTGGATGGGCAATCAGGTGTCAGCCGATCCTCGCGCTCTGCGGACCCGGGCCACCGCTCCCCTTGTTGCCCGCAAGCGCTCGGTGTAGCGCGCCGGCATCACCGGCGAGGACCAGCGCCCCGCCTGCATTAGCCCGGGCAGATCGACGCCGGCGGCCAGCAGGTCCTGGGCGGCACCGACACGCAAGCTGTGGCCGCTGAAGCCGACGGCCAGCGGGTTGGCTTCGCCGGTGCGCCGCTCCACCACGCGGCGCACCGCCGCCGTGCTCATCCGTTCGCCGGCGCCGCTGCGCGACAGGTGGCAGAACAGAAAAGCCCCGTCCCGGGTGTGCGGCCCCTCCCCGTCCGCGTCGGCCGGCCACCGTGGTGCCACCGCCCGCCAGGCGGCGAGAGCCGCCACCGCCTCGGCCGACAGCCAGGCCTCGGCGCCCTGCCCGTCCTGGTCGGTCTTGGAACGACGGATGCGAATGGTCGCCTCGCCCGGCCGCGCATCTGGGTTCAGGGCAAGATCGACCGGGAGGAGGTCCGCCCAGCGCAGCGCCACCAGCTCGTCGGCGCGGGCCAGGGTGTCGCGGCCGACCAGCAACAGCGCGCGGTCGCGGAGATCGATCGGCTTCAGCGGTTTCGGCCGGTCGAGCTGGGCGGGATCGAGACGGTCGAGGATCGGCGCCAGAACGGCGTCGGTCAGCGCCGCCGCCTGCAGCCGCTCGGAACCCACCTCGCGCGCGTGGCCGCGCCGCTCCAGCGTCACGCTCCAGTGCCGGCAGGGGTCGGTGTGCCCGGCGGCGCGGTGGATCAGGCTGATCGACGCGAGATAGCGCGCCACGGTCGCCGGCTTGCGAGAGCCACCGAGTTCTCGGATGTAGCGCCCGACGGTCATCGGCTCGGCCGGCAGCCAGGACAACCCCTGCTGCCCGCACCAGCCGGCAAAGAGGCGGATGTCGGCCTCGGTGGCGCGCAGCGTCGCCTTGGCATAGCCGCGCTGGGCAACGTCCATGAAGCTGTGCAGCGCCGCCATCGCGGTGTCGGTCAAGTCGGGCACTGGCACCGGCACCGCCACGGCCGACCCGGCGCAGGGGTTGGCGAAGCCGCCGGCGGCGTGCCACCAGGCGATTGAGCTGCGGTAGCGCCGCAGGGTAGCGAGCGACCGCCCATCGGCCGAAGCCGCGGCCAGGAAAGCGTCTACCGTCTCCCGGCTGGCCGGCATCGCTTGGCGCTTGGCCTGACCGCACCAGGTCACGAACAGCTTGCCATCACCGACCAGCGCGCGCCGGGTAGACGCCGCCATAGTCCGGGCTGCAAAGGCCGCGCGCAGGGCCTCGACATCGCTGCGGGATAGCGACGGCACGAAGGCGAAGGGAATGGCGATGACTGCTGCAGCAGCGTCCGCCTCATCCATGGCCGCCCCTCCTTGCCGCTTCACCGGGGTCATGACTATAGTATCGCGAACGGGTTTTCGGAGCATGCGGCCAAGACGTGGCTGTCAGGTGCCCCAGACCATGGGCTGGTGGACATTACGCGGCTCCCAGACGTTGAATGGCCCTCAGCCGGGATCGTTGGAATCGGAACTCGCTCCATGCGGGAGCCTGCTCATCGACGGTATTGAGTCGCCACCGCAAGATCGCGGTGTCAACAAACCGCTCGAGGACATCATCTTCGACATAACCTTCCCCGTGGAAGGCCCGGACAAACCTGACCAGCGCGGCATCGTCGTGCTGAATCTGCCGAGTCATCGCTTCTCGGTGCTCCGCTCCCCAGACATCAACCTCATGGGCCAGCAGCAGGGGCTCTGCGCTTTCGACGCTGGCAAGCAGCCGATCACCGATATGGGCGGCCACGACGGCGGCGCCCAAGTCATGGGCCAACTCCCGCACGATCGCGGCCGGAAGCCACCCGCTGGGCTCCCGCGCGGGCTGGCCGAAGAGCCCATGGGCAAAAAAATGGTGGCGCAGGAGCCAACTCGGGGCATCGAACTCACCGGCGCCGATGAGAGTTGACAGGGCGATTCGGACCATTTCTAGCCGCGCCCCGTCACCACGACGGTACACAATCTCGGCAAACCGATCGAACCAGCGGCAGAGCGCGGTGACGGTGCCGATCCCAGTACCGCTGGCGACGCTGGCCGTCGAGACGACCACACGGGGCATCGCGCCGAGCACCCGAAGGGTTCGCGTCGGATCGCCATCCCCGACATCGTCGTAAATTCCCGCCAAGCGGTCGAGCAAGGCCCAGAGCCGCTGCTTCATCGCGGCGGACCGAACATGCTCCAGCATGGCCTCATCACCAAGCTTGAGAAACGCCATGACATCCTGTCGGGAAATGGCGCCGGGCATCAGACCAAGGCGCAACAGGGTCATCAGCGCGCCATACCGGCGCAGACCGTCTGGCGGTTCGCGATCCTCCCGGATCTCGCCGGGGTTCAGACGTGGGAACAGCACCCCCAGCAGGCGCGCCGCCGGCGACGCTACGTCCACGCCCAACCGAAGCATCAGCTCTCCCGGATTGGCTCGCCCGCCCTTGAGCACCTCTTGCCAGTCGGTGCCTTCCCGATGGATGGGGGATCCTGCACGACCAGCGCCGGCTGCCGGCGGATGGCTTCGATCACTTCGGGCGCCTTGGCGCGCAGGATGATGAATCCGAGCAGGTCCGCCCAGTCGACCTCGCCGGCGACCATCGGCGCCAGAGCCGCGTACATGCCGCAGACCCGACGGATGTCGCGCGGCGTGGCCATCAGCGTGCCGGCGGCAGTCGACACGAGTTGGTCAAAGCGCGGGTCATTGCGCCAACCGACCGGCAGGAGCCCCGCCGGCGCCGCCGCTTCCAGCTCTGCGATCACTAGGGCCATGATCTCGCCCGTCAGAGTGACGGGCAACGGCAGCTCCAACTGGACGATCTTCTCCAGATAGGCGTTGCCACGCGCCTCCCTCTCGTCAGCCGCCCCTGCACCCAACGCTTCGACGACACGGTCGCGGTCGTAAGCCAGCAGGTACGAAATGCCGGGAAAGTCGGCAACGGCACGAACCAGTTGAGCGACCGCGCGGACCTCGGCATCCTCGACGCGGTCGAGTTCGTCGATAAGAACGACGATTGGTACTTCGACACCCTCAAGGCAGGCTTTCAAATCTTTATGCTGAGCGGCAAGGCTTTCCGTCCGATCCAACGCCTCTCCGACCGCTTTCAGCGCCTCCCGCAGACCAGGGATGGGCAGGCCCAGTAGTGCGGTCGCCGGTGCTAAGTTCGCCGCGTACTTGGTCAGGCGGCCAGTCAGTTGAGCCGCGACCTTGCCGGTTTGCGGATTGTTGGTGCCCACCGTCTTGATCGTGGCCAGAAGCTCGGCGAAGAATTGCGTAATAATATCGTCGCGCCCGCTGACCAGCCAGGGGTCGAAGCGCACCACCACCGCCGATTCATGGGCAGTCTTGATCTCAGTCTCGAGCAGGTTGAGGATCGACGATTTGCCGCTGCCCCACGGCCCGGTCAGCCCGACGACCACGCCGCTAGCCCGGCCAGCCGGGGTCACCAGGGCGCGAGCGAGGCGACGGACGAACTCGCCGCGGCCGAGCGTGTCCTCGCCGGCGGTGGTGATCGGCCGGTCGGGCCGGTGCTCGGGAAGGACCGCGTCGGGAGTATCTTGACGGTCGCTCATCGCGGGCACATCCTTGCGGCGTGAGGGCGGAGCACCCGCTGGCCATTGCTGTCGCAATGACTGGCGAGGGACGATCCGCCGGGGGCCGCGCCCCGCCGGAAGGACGGTGGGAACGGCCAGATCAGGCGCCAGGATGGTGCCCTTTTTTGAATCCGTCAATGATAACCCCTCGATAAGTGTCATTATCAAGTCGTTATCGTTTTGAGGATTTCCGCGTTGGCGATGTCGATGTAGCTACCTACATTCACTGCAATCGACTGAACTCTCATGGAACTTTCGGTGCCGAGGATGATGATCCTCTCTCTCCTCCCCACCCTACTCGCCGCCGAACGCGCGCTCGGCCGCCTCGATCAGGCGCTCGCCGACCCGGCGCGGCGCCGGCGCCTCGCCGCCGATGCCGCCCGCCGCTCGGCCGCCGCCGTGATCCGCCTCGACGGCCACCGCCTCGACGCCCATGACTTCCAGCGTGCCTTGGCTGCCCCGGAGCATGCCCGGGGCGAGGCCGCCCGCGCCGCCTTGCTGGTGCCGCTGTTCGCCCAGTTGCCGGCCGGCCTGACCACCACTTTGCCGCCGGAGTGTGGAACCGTCCAGCCTAAGGTGCTTCTATCCGCAGAGGAGGCCCCGACCGATGTCGTGGCCGCGGTGCGCGCCTCGATCGCTGCCCTGGAGGCGGTCGACCTCGGGGGCAGCGAAGACCTGGACGACGAGGAAGGCGACGAGGCCGCTGCCCTCCCGCCGCCGCTGACGCCCTGGACCCAACCCTGGCTGGACGAGCTGCACCGGCGCTGGAGTGTTGCCCAGGGCGGCCGTCCGGTCGGCCTTGGCGCGGCCCGCGCCGCCGATGCCGGTCCGGCGCTGGAGGCGGTGGCCGAGGCCCTGGAGGCCGCCCCCGGCCTGCTCGGGGCGGCGGCGGCGATCCGCGCCCTGGCGCTGCGCCCCGACCCAGGTGCGCCGGACCGCCGCAATCCGGACGATGATGCCGAGAGCGCGGCCTTGCGGGCTGCGGTTGCGGCAGAGCGGCCGCCGACCTCGTGGTGGAGCGTGGTGGTGTGGCTCGGCGCCCCCGAGCTGATCCGCAGTGCCTGTCACCTATACCATGCTTGGCCACCATTGACGGCGGCGCTTGCCCGCGACGTCACCGGCTACCGGCTTGCCCTGGCCGGAACCGAGGGCGCCTGGACCCGCTGGGTCCTCGACAGCATGCCCGAGCTGGTGGCGCATGAGCTGGAACGGCTGCACCACCTCGATCTGGTCCAGGAACACTGGGAGGCGCGGCTGGCCACCACGCCGCGGCGCAGCAGCTCGCGGCTGCCCGACGTGCTGGACTGGCTGCACGACCGTCCCGCCTTCACCATCAGCCGGGTGGCGGGCGAGCTGAAGGGGCGCTGCGGCCTGTCGCTGCGTGGGGTGCATCTATTGGTGGAGCAGCTCGGCAAGGCTGGCGTGGTCCGCGACATCGCTGACCGCGGCGGTGAACGAGTCTGGGCCTGCGACCTCAGCTTCCTGCCCCCCGGACGCTGACTGGATAAAGAGGTGCGCGGGAGGCCGTACCGCCTGTCTACGATAGGGCTTCTCGGAACCCTATCGAGGCCAATTTGGCCTGCAATGTCGGTTCGATCTTATGGTTCTTGAAGCGCGTCACTCTCGCTCCAAGCACAGCTGCCTGCCCAATTCGTAACATTGCTACGGCAGCGTCGTGCAGGGGCAAGCGATCAAGAAACGAATGCCTCGACGCTGCAACGACACCGAGGCGCCCGATCAGATACCGGTCCGCCGCAAGATCCGTGTCGTCGAGGGAGGAACTAGTCAGCCCGATGAGATCCTGACCGCACCGGCAATAGCGCGGTGACGCCGGAGCACGTGACGGATGCATCCCGCAATTGGGGCAGACGTGAAGCAACAGCACTTTGTGGAGCGGGCAACTCACCACTCCGACCAAGTCCCACCAAACCCTTCGGTGCGGGCGGCAGGTCACTGGCCCATCCCGCATCTCGATATCAGCGCGCAAACAGTGCGGACAAACGCGTCCAGCAGCACTGACGGCACGATGGTTTGCCGTCGCGCTGACTCGCTCAGTACCAATCCACAGAGTTCCTGTCGGATCCGTGACCAGCGTGGACGCGACGACATTCGCCTCAGCCGTTCTGGTCAGGCGTGCGAGTTCAGCCAAACGACGGCCACATTCGACTTCATGCAGAAAGTCTGGGATGCCAAAGGCCATCTCAGTGACAAAGGCTTGGCTTATGGAGTGGCCGTGACGGACAGCCAAGCGCCCAAGAAGCCCGTAGGCCGGCTCGAACAGAGCCGGTCTTACCCGCAGAGGAATGGGCTGAAGGTGAGGGGGTGGCCTTTTCATGACCGAGTGAAAGGCGTATAAGGCGCGCGCCCCGTCGCCTTGAGCTTGGTGACACGTGAGCCGTCCGCACCAACACGCACAGAAGCCAGGAGCGTGTCACGGTCAGCCTGCAGTTTGTTCCATAGGCATTTCAACTCCGAATTGCTACAAAGGAATGGATTATCAATTTCTCGACTAGCCGAAGCCTTTTCCAGCAAATCAGCATCATCAAGAAGGATATCGAAGTCCAGAATCTGATCAGGCGCATAACTCCGATGCCAGCTGTCATGGACCTCAGCCATCAGCTTCATATCGATGGTGCGGAGGTTCTCAGCCTTCACACGGGATAGAGCTTCACTGAGGTACTTCGATACAATGCCAATCTCGCCGCCGGTGGCCACATAAATGCGTCGTGCAAAATCATGCTTCGCCAAGCCGGAGGGCTCCGGTAGATGGAGCAACTTTTCAAAGGTACTAAGAATGAGCAGGAAATTACGGCGTCCCGTGAGCGTGCCCCAATGATAGGGGGTGAGAATGACCGATGGCTGCAAACGACGATGGAGCTGCTGGTAGCGGGTGATCTGAAGAAGAGTTGGAGACCCTGCGATGACGATCTGACGCTTTGTCCGATTGAGCAATGATTTTATGAATTCAGCGACATCCTCTGTCTGCTCGGGATTTGTGCTGCTTACCAAATGATGCCCCTCGTCAATAAAGATCATTTCGGTATGCATTTGCTCCGCATAGAACTCAATCTTCGTAATGATATCGCTGGTGTTCCAGTGGTCAGACGCCCTATAGCCGAACGCACCGAGCAGCGCAGCAACAAGCGCACGCTGGGTGGTTCCTTTAGCGGCCTCGACATAGATGATGCGACGTTCGTCAGCGTCCTGCAGAGCAGCATCCGAGACGATCGCGGCGCCGTTGATCGTGTTCTCCAGACTGCGATCCCGATACCCGCTGTGGTAGTCTTCCAAAGCAGTTGTCTTTCCAGCTCCTGTTCCACCGACAATCAACAAAGCCCGGGCTTTCAATGACCTGCTCCCTGCTGGTTGAAAGCGACTGTGCAATCGAGCAATGGCAGCCTTAGCTTCAACGTGACTGGGATGAGGCATCACCGCCGTTTCCAAGGAAACGATGGGATCGATACCTTGAAGGTGGACAGCATTCATCGCATGCTTTTGAACCATGACTCGCTAATCCTTTCAACCTCATCCTCCAAATCAGAGTGGATGGATGATGGAGAGGGCGGTGTCGGAAGTGATGGAAGCGGAACAGGGGCTCGAGCGGCTGGCATTTCAGATTGAACAGAAATACTAACGGGCGATGGGAGCGCCGCTGTTGCCAGCGAGGAATACTTACGGTTGGCTGTCAGCGAACCACCAGCCAGAGGTGTGAAGGTTTCACCATTTGAATCGTAGCGGGCTGCCCGGGCCGCCGTCCTAGTGCGAGTCCCGTGTTCGAACTGGATGCGAACGGTCTCCTCTGCCAGGGCTTTCGCCTTTCGCAGATGCTCGATCGTGATCGGCATACCTGCGGCAAGGTTGCGCTTGGCCATCAGTTTATGGACACGATGCTGATACTTGCTAATATGACGGGAAATATCCTGGTCGGTACAGGGCAACACATGCCACTGGCCGTTTTCGTCATCAAGGATCGCAATTTCTCCCAAATCATACGGATCTATCCGCAATGTCCACTTCTTATTCAATCCTCCACGTCGCGCCCTAAGCTCTTCCAGTACCTTTTTATCTGCATAGAGAAGACCTTCGTAGTGAACACCGACGTTTGAAATGGAGCCGGTAATAAGGTCACCGGTCATGCGGATAATTTGGTCGAAGCTGGGAACAGGCCGGACTGGGTAAAGCAGAGTTAATTGGAGCCATTTCTCAAGAGGTGTGACGCCAAGCGCAGGATGTTCCGTGACATGATACTCATCTACAATCCATTTTAGCAATATTTGGTTGATTTCGAACAGAGACCGGCGAGCCCGCGCCACTGGATTGTAAAAATCCTTCGTGCGAGAAAGCACGGTACCTTCCTGGTGACTGAAGACCTGGACGCCAATCGAGCCGAACAGCCGCTCGACTGCCCCTTTGAGCCAGGGTGATTTGACCGGCAGATTGACAACACCGAAATCCAGCATCGCTTCGCTCAGCCGCAGACTATCGGAGCGCAACTCCCGGCCATTATCGGTGAAAATCCACTCGGGGATCCCATGGCATGGCCAGTCATGCTCAAGCCCCTCAATGCCAGACAGGTCTTTTTTCCAAAAAGCGTGAGCCAATGCGCGTTGCAGGGAAGCGTAAGAGGGAACCTCAAAGCTCAGGTGAACGCCCAGGATCACACGGGTGGCACGGTCGAGAAGCGCTGTCAGCCACGGCCTGCCGAGGGGACGGCCGGTGATTGGATGCGTTGCGATCAGATCGATCAGGCAATGATCGAGTTCGACCTCCTCCAATGGTCGTTCCGGAAGCTCGGTGCGCTCAAAAATCCCAAACTTCAGGTAAGCTGCGCGTCGCCCATACCGCCTTTGGTACTCTTCGTAATCGGTATAGCTGCGCTCAATGAACAAGCGGAACGTTCGATAGCTGGCCGGATGCAGTTGGACCGCCCTGCAGGCGTCCTCATATTTTCGAAAAGCATAGGTCTTCCGCTTACGTGGCATGCTGAGGTAGTGCTTTTGGACGGCCTCTTTCATCAGCATATAATGGTCAGCAGCACCAGGAACATGCGGCAGCCCCGGCCGACGTTTACCACGGCGATGTTGTTGAGAAATCAGTATGCGGATATCGCGGCCGTAATGGTCCCACAGTTGGTACCAACCCCGAACGGTCAACGGATGCGGCTTACGGATGGGAGAACGAGCGACCGAGTCTGCACTACCCCAGTCTGGCTTCCGACGACGGCCGATGGCCTCACCAGCACGCTTGGCGATGAGTTCACGGTCTTCAGCTTCCCATTCCTCGTGGTGAGCGGAATAAACGGCCTCGGCCGCAGCTGTGAAGGTATCCAGCCATGTCGAGTGTGCGGAACGCAGAGCATCCGCCATCATCACATAGGCCAAACGGCGTTGAGCGTCTCGCCGGACCTCCTCTGGCCAGTATTCCCAGGTCTTATCCAGAATCTCGGCAAGATGCTCTGGCAGGCCCCTGACGTCGCAAGGGTAATAAGTTAGCCGGCGGCTGGCGTAGGCGTCGTCAAGCTCATCGTCCGACCATGTCCGTGGATCGGAACCTGCCAACGGCTTGAGTAAATAGCCGCCACGTTTGCGTTCGACCACCACCCAAAGGGCCGACCCAGCGGCGTCATCACGAATGGTCAGGCTATCTCCCGGTTGGAACCTAAGCGGCACTGCGCTCATACGGTCCTCCCAAAACTGCAAACCTCCGTGCGATCCGAGCGGGACAGAAGATCCCTTTCTTGTTGCGAAAGGCTCGCTCCAGGCTTAAGAGCGCCTATCAAAACCTTGTCCCGATGCGCTGAGGCGGTTGATTTCCTTCGACCTCGACCGGTCCAGAATCCGCGCTCTTAGCAATAGGCGAGGTCTTCAAGACCGAAGACAATCCTCGGAATTCAGGCGCACGTCCAAAACGATGCGGCTGACACGATGCAAATGCACTGTCAGCCAGGGCCGACCCAGGGACCGGCCGGTAAACGGATGCACCACGATGAGATCGATTTGACGCTGCTCGAACTCAGCTTTCGCCATTCCCCGCTCCAAGCACACGGCGCAGCTGACGCGCGCAGACGGATCAAGTGTGACCCTACCCTGCCAATACTCGAACTCCCGATGCTTGGGAGGAGCACCCACAAAGGACCGAAAGGTTGGGAAGTGGGCGGGCCAAAGCCGGGCGGTCTCGGTGGCCTTCAAAGCAGGGTGCCTGAGCGGCTTTTCCAGGGGCCGGCAAGTGGCCATGGGGTCCTCCCAAGATGCAGCTCGGTGTCAGGTGTGATCGCGGCATTGAGGTCGAGCGCGAGCTCGCCAACAGCGACGAGGCCAAGTAACGCGCCGACGAATTCCGGGTTCGGGCCGAGTGCGATCTGCAGACTGCCAAGGCTGACCGGACAGCCGGCCGCGAGCCCATTTCGAACAACGGAAAGATTGGTCGGGGTCAGGAAAGCCACGGCGGCACGGATACGGCTGCAGTTTGTCAACCGCGGCTGTCTGCGGATTTCCGCTTCAGTCCAGATCTCGAAACTTGCCCCCCGCGCCGCACAAGCATCGATGATCCTTGACCGTCGCCCCTTCAGGCTAGGGTCGGCGTCGAGTTTCCGCTGGGGCAAGGCTTCGCGATAGACGACCCGGTTGTTTCGAGTGATCACCTTGAAGTCGGGCATGTAGCGCCGCTCACTCCCTCCATCCGCCCAAATCACGGTTTCGGGTTTGAGGGCGAAGGCATCAATCTCCGGGTCGATGTCCTGAAGCACCATCAGATCGCGTTCGAGCAAGCTCCCGAAGGGCAATTGGACGCCACACTTGATTGACTGGTACCAACCGGAACAAGATCGGTAAGAGAGGCGAAAAGAGGTTTGAGCGCGAACAGGCGCAACCTCCCAGCGGAAAACGACCTCATCCAACGGTTTCATGGCTTGGGTTCCTCAATGGGACTGGAGATTAAACCGCTGATTTCCTCCGTTTGATGTCGCTAAAGCGTACGCTCGCAACAAACCGAATCTGACTAAAAGGAAGCACAAGTGGTCAATGATCGCGAAGATCACCTTTAGACTGCACACCCGCACGCGACATGAACGATGCGGTGATAAGGCCAGCCTCTAAGATATGCAGTTTTCAATCCGCGCACCCGCAAGAGATGCAGACTTTCCGAGTTGAACAGGCAAGCGGCATCCACGCTGCAAGACCTTAAGCATCATCTTTACCAGCGTCTGCTGGCCATGTTTCAATCGGCGCATCCACAGGTGATGCAATAAGGGCGCGGGGTCGGCACCTGGTCCAATCGTGTTTCAATCCGCGCATCCGCAGGGGATGCAATTGCTTAACCATAAATCCGTGTTCCAACAACTGAATCCGTACCAAATCTGCGAACCGTCTCATGAGGACTCGGCGACTGGAAATCCAATCGCTTTACGAGCTCCTTTAACACACAGATATTCAGCACTTTTGACCAATTACGAACCTTCCGACATTCGGCTGTGCGCTTGAGGTTCGCGCGGAACAAGGACAAGCCACCAAACCACAAGCTTCTTCAAAACCGGACGATCGCTTCTACACCGGCCGGCATGTTGGTGAGATCGAGGTCGATCTCGTAATCCTCGAACCGCCGTGCTGGCGGTAGAGTATCCAGCTCGGAGCTGGCAAGGTCATACGTTGCCCCCTGTACCCGGCGCCGAACCGTGACACGCCGAAATAGGCTGGCGGGAGATGCATTGCCGAGGGCACTATCGTGACGGAAGACGATCAGCCGCCGGCTGGCCATTTCCCCACGCGCAGCCGAGTGGTCATGGTCGAACATCCGCTCCAACGCCGTCCACAGCAGCTCGAGGTCACTCTCATCGAAACTGATGCCCTCTGCTTGTTTGGCCGAGATATAGCCATGGACACGATAAAGGGCGTAAGGCACCCGGTACTTGCGTCCCATTGTCCGGTTTTCAATGCGCTCGTCGTCAGAAGCTGCCTCTCCTTCCTGCAGCGGCGTGAGACTATCCAAGTTGGTCCTTAGGTCCTGACCGGGCCGCTTTGCTCTCTGCGTCTTCCGGTTCCGCTCTTCCGGTTCTGCGGTGGCTGCCATGCGGGTGATCGTGATCTCTTGCGGCAGGATCGGCTCGACCGATTCGGCGAAGCACAGTTGTACTGGGCCGAGAACCTGACCGCAGTTCACCCCGAAGCCCATCACAGCGCCAAAGGTGCGCACGTCGAAGAAATGATCGCACATAAACCGACGCAGAGCTGCCGCCTCGTCATCGTCCCGCGGTGACAGCCGGGCGGCCGTTGCCACCGCTGCTTCGCCAGGACGTACCGCCCGATAGGCGTCACGGTGCGTCCGGTTGAGAATGGCACCATCGCGCAGGTAGATTCCAAAGCGAGGATCATCACCGTGAAACAGGCTGACGTAATTGCGGATTTTACGCTTCAGACAAACATCGGTCACCAGCCCATGACTGGTTTCTGGATCGAGGCGAGGCTGGTTGCCAAGGTCGGGGTCGCCGTTGGGGTTGCCGTTCTTCACCTCGAAAAACAGGACGCACTCGTAGCGGTTTGAGACAGCAGGCATGGGCTCATTCCTCCGGTTAAGCAACCGTATCGGCAACCTCTGAATCGGGTTTGCGAGCATGGCGTTGGTGGTAATAGCCGACAGCGAAGCGGCCCTGTGCCATCGGCTGCAGTTGGCGCGGAAGATTCATGTCCAGATCGCGCATGATCTCGTCGATTTCGCGCTCGAACCAGACAGCGAGGCCGCGGGTCACGCGCTCCCTGTGCAGCACCTTCAGATGATGGGGGGTGGTGCGCAGCAGCAGAGGAAAGACATTGGCCGGCGTGGCCGAGGCCGCACCGTAATAACGGTCCCGGACACTGGCGTTGAGCCGTCCCAGGGCGGCACGCTGGACATTCTCAAGAACAGCGAACAGCCGTCCGAGCCGGTAGGCTTGATCGAACTCCTTACGATCGAGGCTCACTGACACCTCCATGGCCGGATCGGTGTGTGGATTGGCACTGCCACGCCGGTGCCGGTGGGCAGCACGCTGGAGGATCGCTTTGCACAGGGCAGCACGCGGGCCATCGACAGGTTCGCCGGCACGCAAACACTGGAGGACCGCCGCCAACAGGGTCGACGGATAACGCTCTCCCGTCAGGATCGCCCTCATCAGGTCGCCGGCGAGTTGCTGCGGAACGGATCCGGAGCGACCCTGCCGTGCTACGGCATAGAGCAGCGCCGCCGGTGAGGGAGGTATTTTCCAAGCTAGTGGCTCGATCCGCAGATCGTGCCAATGAGCGGTCAGTCGATCGATCAGCTCCCCCGCGGTCACCTCCTGCCAGAACCGCACCGACAGGCGTGGACCGTTCGGCATGAGGCCGAGGATAGACACGCGGACGCTGGGCTCTACGCCAATAGCGGCGGCTTGCGCAGCGGCAGGCTTATCCAGCCATTCCCAGCGACGGCGAAAAACCGGGCACCCCTCTTCATTGATGGCAGGAGCGGGTGGTCCGGTAGGCGCTAACAGGCTGCCCACCAGCGCCTCGATCCGACGGGCCGCCGCCTCACCACGGACGGCGGCGTCAGCCCAGAACACCATGGTGATGTCCCCGATCCGGAGTTTGGATCGGCTGCCCGGTGCCAGCAGCGCGTTGAGCGCCGCGCCGTACTGGAAGGCAGCAGCTTCCGAGACGGGAGCGTTATCACCCTGGACCTTGCCATGGGATCTGAAAGCAGGCTGGTGGAAAGACACCAGTGATGCGCCGGTTGTCGGGGCTCCCCACACACCCTTGATCGCAGGGTGCAGACGAGCAACCGGGGCAACCTGGCCTGTGACCAAGCACATTGCCTTGGGTCGGTCACCCTCAGTGGCATGGGGTTCCCACGCGGCCTGGGCTGCCGGCCGATCATGCAAAAAGCGCGGCCGACCGGCGGCATCGACATCGTCGAGCAGGCGAAAAACAAGTGTGCGATCGAGCATCGCCGGCGAGAATGGCGCTCGCCGGAAGCGACTTGGCGTCCAGCTGCGCAGAAAGCGCAAGACCGCCAGGAGGCCGGGATCCTCTGTGCCATCCAGCAGCCGCTCGTGCCAATCACGGAAGGCCTCGGCACGGGCAGGATGAGCGGATGGTTCCGTGCCCTCCGGCGAGCTGCCGAGCCCGAGAACGAAGTGGCTGTTGTCCCAGAGGAAGAAGGGCCGGGGCTTGATGCCGGATCGCGTGAACGACCGCGGAACCGCCATCGACTGCCCGCCGCCGCGGTTCTGTTCTCCAGCGGGAAGCCGGAGGTCGTCACAGGCGACGGGCTCGCCGTCTGCCGATAGCACCAGCCCGAAGGCAATGCGCTCACGCGTGAAACCGAAGGACGGGACATCGCGACGACGTTCCAGCCGGCCATAATGGGAGGTAAGAGAGGCGAGGACCGTCATGGCCGCACCGCCGTAACAAAGGGTGGAACGCTGATAACGCCGTCGCGCAGAATGGCGTGGAAAAACCGGGCGGCGTGATTGTTGGCGTAGTCGATGTCGAGCAGCATCGGGCCGAGATCGCGGTCGCGCTGGTCATCGGGCAATTGGTGCTCAGGCAATGGCCCCTCCCACAACGCGACATCGGCTGGAAACTCGCGGGTGCCAAGATAGGGCGAGCGGAAATACTGACCGCGCCGGGCTCGACGACGAAAGATAGTAAGGGGTTCATCCAGCCTGTCACTGCTTGGCGCATCATCCGTCAGACGAAGGCGAGCGGAGATCAAATAATCGACGTCAACCAAAAAAGTCGTGGCTCGGCGCTGCCGGATGTCCGCGGCGTTCCGCGGCAGACTTTGAATGTCACCGCTCTGCTTTGCATGGCGTACGGAAATAGCCGAAATGCGCTCGCCGACTTCGTTGCGCGTTAGCGACTGGAAGCGAATCGGTTTGAGCACATGAATTCGGTCGATGACCCAACGCAGTCTGGGGCGCCAATAAACAGCTTCAAAAATTCCGCGGGCGGCAGATGGCGTGATGACCGGATAGGAGGAACGCTCAGTCTTGAACTCCGCGCATGAAAAGCAAGCGCGAGCACCAGAGACACGCAATGTGGCGTCACATCCCATAGCAGCCTCCCACAAAAAGCATTTATCGGAAGGATAGTTGATTTTCCTCCGAAAAAAACTGGTCATCAGCGATATACTTATGGGAATTATCACCAGAATTTGGCATAACGGGTCCAGAATATTCTAACTTTCAGATTTTGCGATGGGGGATATAGTAATTAAGATCACGGAATTTTGGTGAATTTTCTCTCAGAAAAACTATTATCGACTCAAATTTATTATTATAACATTCAAATGCAGTTAAATTTTCTTCCATGGCCTTCGAAACATAGGTGAGCCAAAACTGGAAGACTGAAATTCAAGAACAGGGTGCTGGTCGCAGCGGTAATTTTACAAAACAAGATTGTCTTTATGTGGATTTCCACAGAACCAAAAACACTTCGCTAGTCCATTCCGAGCACGGTTGTGGCGAACTATTTTATGGTTCCAGCGAGTGCGTTATATGGGTGCTCTCGTAAGGTTTTATGGTTCCATCCAGACAGACCATGCGCTTCGACCTGACCGACCTGCGGCTGTTCCTGCACATTGTCGAGACCGGCAGCATCACCGCCGGGGCGGAGCGCAGCGCGATGGCGCTTGCGTCGGCCAGCGCGCGGGTGCGCGGGATGGAGGAGGCGCTGGGCATCCCGCTGCTGGAACGCTTCCGCCGCGGCGTCTCGCCCCACACCGGCCGGCCGCGCGGTGGTCCACCATGCCCGCCTCGTCCTCCACCAGCTGGAACGCATGCGCGGCGAGCTGGCGGAATACGCCAAGGGACTGAAGGGCCATGTCCGGCTGCTGTCCAACACCGCGGCGATCAACGAATTCCTGCCCGACGCGCTCGCCGGCTTCCTCGCCGACAATCCCAGCATCGACATCGATCTGGAGGAGCGGCCGAGCCACGCCATCGTCGAGGCGGTGGCCGCCGGGCTGGCCGACCTCGGCGTGGTCGCCGACATGGTCGATCTCGGCGGGCTCGGAAACCCGCCCCTTCCGCAGCGACCGGCTGGTCGCCGTGCTGCCGCTGTCGCACCGGCTGGCCGGGCACGAGCGGATTTCCTTCGCCGACCTGCTGGACGAACCCTTCGTCGGCCTCAGCGCCGGCAGCGCCCTGCAGGACGATCTGAACGGCCACGCCACCCGCGCCGGCCGCAGCCTGTCCTACCGCGTGCGGGTGCGCGGACCGGTGGCGCTCTGCCGGCTGGTCGAACGCGGGGTCGGGGTCGGCATCGTGCCGGAGACCGCAGCCCTGCGGGCGCTCGACAGCGGCGGCCTGCGGGTCATGCCGCTGAGCGACCCCTGGGCGCCCCGCCTGCTGGTGCTGTGCGCCCGGAATTTTGCCGATCTTCCCGCCCACGCCCGCCGGCTTGTCGATAGCTTGTCCGAAAACGCCCCGGCGCCGATCTGAAACGCCGTTAGGACAGTATAGCTTACCTTTTTTCCCGTCGGTTTTCCTGAATTTCCGCCGGTTTGCCGGTTCCGCCCCCTCCCGCCCACTTCGAGTCGGCTTCTCCCTCCCGGCGCACCGATCCGTCCACCGCCGGATGCGGCGGATGGGCGCTGTGCGCCTTTGCCGCGGCATCGGCGATGGCGGAGCCATGGCGGGGATGTGAATGCGCTATGGATAAATTCGGCGAACATGTGACTGGGTTGTCCGAATCTTTGGACAAATACCCCAAAAGGAGTGCGAATCGCCGCTTGGTCAGAAATCCTGCCGTTTATTTGCCGTCGAAAAGTCGTCGGGGGGTGGTACTACCAATCAAAAGAAAAACGCGTTCAAAGCAGACACGCCCGAAAAACCCGAGAGGAGAAAACCACCATCATGCGTACGGCGACGAAGGATCTGGCAGGCGACTTGCGGCAGCAGCTGGCCGAACTGGTGCGCAGCCGGGTTCCGAACGCGCGGGCGGAGCGCTTCGTGAAGCGCTTCTACGCCAACGTGCCCCCGACGACCTGCTGCGCAGCACGCCGGAACAGCTTTACGGCGCGGCACTGGCCATGTGGCAATGGGGCCAGCAGCGCACCGCAGGCCGGCCCAAGGTGCGCGTCTACGCGCCGCGTCTGGACGAGCACGGGTGGCAGGCCGAACGCTCGGTGGTGGAGATCGTCAACGACGACATGCCCTTCCTGGTCGATTCCGTCACGGCGGAGCTGAACCGGCAGGGCGTCACCGTCCACCTCATCATCCATCCCGTCACCCGCGTCGTCCGCGACGCCGACGGCCGCATCGTCGAGCTGCTGGAACCCGGCGAGGAAGCCGACGGCGCGCACTGACGAATCCTTCATGCACTGCTCCATCGACCCGCTGTCGGACCCGGCCGCCCAGGCCCGCCTGCGCGAGGGCATCGAGCGGGTGCTGGCCGACGTCCGCGCCGCGGTCGAGGACTGGATGCCGATGCGCGAGCGCGTGCGCGCCGCCCGCGACGACATCGCCCACGCCCCCGACGCCGAGGAATTGCAGGAGGCGGCCGATTTCCTGAGCTGGATCGACGACGGCAACATGACCCTGCTGGGCAGCCGCCTCTACACCGCCACCATCGGCGGCGCCGGCCAGGAGCCCTGGCTGGAGCTGGTCGAGGGCAGCGGGCTGGGCGTGCTGCGCGCCCCGGAGATCACCGTGTTCGACGAGCACGGCCACGCCGCCGTGCTGCCGGAGGAAATCCGTGCCTTCCTGCACCAGCCGCGCGCCCTGCTGGTGACCAAGGGCACCCGGCAGGCCACCGTCCACCGCTCGGTCCCGCTCGACGCCATCCTGGTCAAGCGCTTCGACGGCGAGGGCAAGGTGGTCGGCGTCACGCTGGCGGTCGGCCTCTTCACCTCGGTCGCCTACAACCGCAGCCCGCGCGAGATCCCGTTCCTGCGCCGCAAGGTCGCCCGCGTGATGACCCGCGCCGGCTTCGACCCGTCGGGCCATGACGGCAAGGCGCTGCTGAACATCCTTGAGACCTACCCGCGCGACGAGCTGTTCCAGACCCCGTCGGACGAGCTGTTCGAGACGGCGGTCGGCATCCTCTACCTGCAGGAACGCCAGCGCCTCGCTCTGTTCGTCCGCCGCGACCCGTTCGAGCGCTTCGTCTCCGCGCTGGTCTTCGTGCCGCGCGACCGCTACGACACCGCGCTGCGCCGCAAGATCCAGTCGGTCCTCGAATCCGCCTTCCACGGCACCTGCACCTCCTACTTCACCCAGCTGTCGGACAGCGCGCTCGCCCGCCTGCACCTGATGGTGAAGACGGAGCCGGGCAAGCTTCCCCCGTCGACATCGGCGAGATCGAAGCGCGGCTGGTGCAGGTTTCCCGCAGCTGGGCCGACCGCATGCGCGACGCGCTGGTCGAGGCCCATGGCGAGGAGACCGGCAACGCCCGCCTGCGCCGCTACGCCGACGCCTTCCCGGCCGGCTACCGCGAGACCTTCCCGGCGGAAACCGCGGTCCACGACATCGACCGCATCGAACGGGCCCTGACCGAACAGCGGCTCGGCATCGTGCTGTTCCACCCGCTGGAGGCCGACGGCGACGAGCTGCACGTCAAGATCTACCACCAGGGCCGGCCGGTGCCGCTGTCCGACGTGCTGCCGATGCTGGAGCACATGGACCTGAAGGTGATCACCGAGCAGCCCTACGAGGTCCGCCCGGCCGGCGGTTCCACTCCGGCCCAGTCGGTCTGGATCCACGACTTCGCCGCCCGCACCCAGAACGGTCTGCCGGTCGACTGCGTCAAGGTCAAGCAGACCTTCCAGGACGCCTTCGCCGACATCTGGGACGGCCGGATGGAGGATGACGGCTTCAACCGTCTGGTGCTGCGCGCCGGTCTGGCCGGCCGCGAGGTCACGATCCTGCGCGCCTACGCCAAGTACCTGAAGCAGGCCCGCTTCGCCTACGCCCAGGACACCATCGAGACGACGCTGGCCGCCCACCCGCAGACCGCCCGCCTGCTGTCCCGCCTGTTCGCCGCCCGCTTCGATCCGAAGAACCTTGTCGAAGAGGCGCCGATCCTGGAGCAGATCGAGACCGCGCTGGACGCCGTCACCAACCTCGACGACGACCGCATCCTGCGCCGCTTCGTCAACCTGATCCGCGCCACGCTCCGCACCAACGCCTATCAGACCGGGCCGGACGGGGCGCCCAAGCCGCACCTGTCCTTCAAGCTGGACAGCGGCTCCATCGAGGAGCTGCCGCTGCCCCGCCCGTGGGTGGAGGTCTTCGTCTACAGCCCGCGCATGGAGGGCGTCCATCTGCGCGGTGGCAAGGTCGCCCGCGGCGGCATCCGCTGGTCCGACCGCCGCGAGGATTTCCGCACCGAGATCCTCGGCCTGATGAAGGCGCAGATGGTGAAGAACACCGTCATCGTGCCGGTCGGCTCGAAGGGCGGCTTCGTCGTCAAGCGTCCCCCGCCCGTCAGCGCCGGCCGAGAGGCGGCGCTCGCCGAAGGCATCGAGTGCTACAAGATTCTGATGCGCGGCCTTTTGGACATCACCGACAACTTCGCCGCCGACGGGTCCGTCGTGCCGGCGAAGGATGTGGTGCGCCATGACGCCGACGATCCCTATCTGGTGGTCGCCGCCGACAAGGGCACGGCCACCTTCTCCGACATCGCCAACGGCGTTTCCATCGACCACGGCTTCTGGCTGGGCGACGCCTTCAGCGTCCGCGCGGCTCGGCCGGTGTACGACCACAAGGTGATGGGCATCACCGCCCGCGGCGCCTGGGAATCGGTGAAGCGCCATTTCCGCGAGATGGGCACCGACATCCAGACCACCGACTTCACCGTGGTCGGCGTCGGCGACATGTCGGGAGACGTGTTCGGCAACGGCATGCTGCTGTCGAAACACATCCGCCTGCTGGCCGCCTTCGACCACCGCCACATCTTCCTCGACCCCGATCCCGATGCGGCGACCAGCTGGGAGGAGCGCAACCGGCTGTTCGCCCTGCCCCGCTCCTCCTGGGCCGATTACGACCGCTCCAAGCTCTCCGCCGGCGCCATGATCGTCGAGCGCAGCGCCAAGACGGTGGAAGCTGCACGGCGGAGGTCCGCGCCCGCTTCGGCATCGAGCAGGCCCATCTGTCGCCGGTCGAGCTGATGCGCCGCCTGCTCACCGCCGAGGTCGATCTGCTGTGGTTCGGCGGCATCGGCACCTACATCAAGGCCGCGACCGAGACCAACGCCGAGGCCGGCGACAAGGCCAACGACGCGCTGCGCATCGATGGCGGCCAGAATCCGCGCCAAGGTGGTCGGCGAAGGCGCCAACCTGGGCGTCACCCAGCGCGGCCGCATCGAGGCCGCGCAGAAGGGCCGCGACGGCAAGGGCGTCCGCCTGAACACCGACGCCATCGACAATTCGGCCGGCGTCGACACCTCCGACCATGAGGTGAACATCAAGATCGCTGCTGGGCGACGTCATGGCGCGCGGCGACATGACGCTGAAGCAGCGCGACACCCTGCTGGCCGCCATGACCGACGAGGTGGCGGGGCTGGTGCTGGCCGACAACTACCGCCAGACCCAGGCCCTGACCATCGCCGAGGCGCAAGGGGCCGGCCTGCTGGAAGCCCAGCTGCGCTTCATCCGCAATCTGGAGCGCAACGGCCGGCTGAACCGCGCCATCGAGTATCTGCCGACCGACGAGGAGCTGGCCCAGCGGATGGCCGAGCGCCGCGGCCTGACCCGGCCGGAGCTGGCGGTGCTGCTGGCCTATGCCAAGATCACGCTGTACGACGATCTGCTGGCCTCGGAGCTGCCGGACGATCCGGCGACGGTCGAGGATCTGCTGCGCTACTTCCCGCAGCCGCTGCGGGACGGCCAGGGCGAGGCGATCTCGCGCCACCGCCTGCGCCGCGAGATCATCGCCACCGCCGTCACCAACAGCCTGGTCAACCGCGTCGGTCCCACCTTCGTCCGCGACATGGTGGAGAAGACCGGCCTCGGCCCGGCGGATGTCGCCCGCGCCTATGCCATCGCCCGCGACGTGTTCCAGCTGCGCCCGCTGTGGGACGCCATCGACGCGCTCGACACCGTCGTGCCGGCGGCCTTGCAGACGGCGCTGATGCTGGAGACCATCCACCTGCTGGACCGCGCGGTGGCCTGGTTCCTGGCCCACAGCCCGCACCCGCTGGATCTGGGCCGCGAGTCCGCCGCCTTCCGTCCGGGGTGGAGTGCTCGGCCGCCGGGCTGGACCGCTTCCTCGACGAGGAGGAGTCCTCGCGCCTCGCCACCCGCATCGCCGACGCCATTGCCCAGGGCGTGCCGGAGGATCTCGGCCCGCCGCATCGCCGCCTTGCCGGTTCTCGCCGCCGCCCCCGATCTGGTGCGGATCGCCGAGCGCACCGGCCGCGCGGTGGAGGGCGTCGCCTCGGTCTATTTCGGCCTTGGCCGCCGCTTCGGCCTGGAATGGCTGCGCGACCGCGCCAGCACGGCGAAGGTCGACAACCACTGGCAGCGTCAGGCGGTCGCCGCCATCGTCGACGACCTGTTCGCCCACCAGAGCGCCTTGACCGTGCGCGTGCTGGAAAGCGAAGGCGACGCGAGGCCGCGGCGGTCGATGGCCGGATCGCCACCCGCAATCTGGTGGTCGAGCGGGTCGAACAGCTTCTGGCCGAACTGCGCGCCCAGCCGGCGGTCGATCTCGCCATGCTGGCTGTCGCAAATCGGCAGCTGCGCGGCCTGATCGCCGGGTAACCCTGTCACAGAGATAGGAGACGCTCGGTTCGGATGGCTTGGCTGCACTGTCCTGCGCAGCCGGGCCTTTCGGAGTGCCGGTGCCTTTACAGGCACGTTCGGGTACCGGCTTTCAGTCTCCTCGCCTCGGGCGGATCCACCTGATCGTGGATCTGCCGATTTTCTTTTCTCCTGCGTATCTCGGGGGTTGGGTAGCAACGGAACAGAAAACCTGCACAAGGAGCTTTCCCGGACCGAAGGGGCGTTACACGACGCGGGAATGTTGAACGGGCGGCTGCATCAGTTCGATGGTGATACCATCCGGACCGGAGATGTACGCGACCATTGTTCCGCATCGGGGGCCGGCTGGTATCGGCTGCGGCGAACCTTTCACTGCCCACCCCGCCGTCTCAACCCGCGCGATCGCCTTGCGGATATCCGCAACCGTGATGGCGATGTGCGCGGCACCGATCGCACCTGCGCTACGAGGTGTCTGGCCCAGCGTACGGCCTGTCGAATATTCGAGGAGTTCGACAGGGTAACCGTTTGGAGCCGTCACCAGCGCCATTCGGCAGCGCGGATCGTCAACCCCCGTGGCCTCCCGTAGAAACTCCCCACCCATCTCTCCTCGGCGAGCAAGGTCGAAACCCATCGCCTCAGTCCAAAACTGGATCGCCTCCTCCAACGAGGCGACCGAGAATCCCGTATGGTCCACAGCTATCACGCCAGCATCTTCGGCCATTTTCAATCCTCTCATATCGACCAGTTACGTCTGTGCCCGAGCTGACGACGGCTTTGCGGCTTCACCGCTCGGCCTATCACTACGATGGCGGCTACCGGTCACATATGGTCCGACAAACCCCGGTTTGATGTTACGCAGCACGGCCAATCCTAAAAATCCCGAAACAACTGCCAATCCAGACGACAAACCGTGAAATCCTTATGTAGGTTTTCTGTTCCGCTGCTACTCAGACCCCTATCTCCCACTTGCGGCGGGGAAATGCCCTCTCCCGCCTCTCGCACAAACGAAGTTTGTACTGACGGCGTCAGGCGGATCGAAGATCCGCTGAAAGCCCCGGGACAGGGAGGCATATGCGACAGCTCTCTGAACCGTGGCAGGCTTTCCAACTCGAAAGCAACTTTAACGATTTGGCCTGTCGCAGCCGACTCAACCGCCGATGCGCCCAGGATGGTCGCTGTCCAGCAGCGCCTCCACATGCCGGCAGAGCGGGCCGAGCAGCGCCGGCCACTCATTGTCGGTGCGCTCCAGGAACGCCGTGCGCACGCGGTCGCGTTCGGCGGCCAGACCGGCCGGCCCCAGCTCGTGGAAGATGTGGCGCAGGTTCTCCCGGTTCGTCTCCTGCGCCGCCGGGTCGTAGGACCAGCCGAAGCGCGGGTTGCCCGCCCCGTCCCACCAGTCGCCATGGCCGTAGATGGCGAAGCCCGACAGCAGATACTCGATCATGTTGATCGGCCCGGTCTCCAAGTAGGAGGTGTTGCCGACGATCAGGAAATTCTGGCGCAGGAAGGCCATCAGGTCGGCCCGTCCCTTCGGCACATGGGCGGCGACGCTGAAGTCAGTGTTCTCCTGCAAGCCGATGTCGCGCAGGGTCTGGATCAGCTCCGCCGAGTTCTTCCGCGGACCGCCGTGATAGACCAAGCTCCAGCGGCACGCGCCAGGGCGAGAAGCCCGCCCGCGCATCGAACACATCGCGGCTGAGCTGGGCATGCCAGTGCATGCGGCTTCGGATAGGCGTCCGGCGGCTACGGGAAACTGACATGGATGATGGGATCGCTCATCCCCGCTCTCCCATGGTCGCAGCCAGCATGTCCAGAATGCGCCGCGTGGCGTCGGCCGGATCGATGTCGGCGATGCAGTGCGCCTCGGCCGCCAGACAGGACACGGTGCAGGGCGGCACCGCCGCCTCGGGCCGCAGGACCAGCGCCCGCTCCTCTCGCCCGCCGGTCCAGGGCCGGAAGCGCTCCGGCGCGTGGAAATGGTTGGGATCGCCGCCGATGGGATGGCAGGAGAACACCGCCACCGGCACCCCGGCCGCCGCCGCCAGATGGGCCGGGGCGGAATCCATGGTGATCGCCAGTGCCGCCTCCGCCATCGCCGCCGCGGCAACGCGCAGCGGGGTGGCGCCGGTCAGGTCGATGGCCCGTCCCGGCAGTGCCGCCAGAAGCGCGCCGGCAGCCGGCCGTTCCTCCATGGTGCCCAGCACGGCGACCCGCGCATCGAGCGCGCCCGCGACGGCGGAGACCACCGAGGCCAGCCGCTCGGCCGGATAGACACGGCGCAGGCTGGCCGCGCCCGGCGCCACCACGATCAGCGGCCGGCCATCCCCAGGGCGGTCGCCGGACCCGAGAAGCCGCCGCGCCGCCGCCCTGTCCTCCGCCGTCAGCGCCAGTTCCAGCGGCCCCAGATCCGCTCCCGCGCCCAGCGCCTCCAGCAGCGCCGCGTTCTGCTCCACCTCGTGCCGCCCCGGCGGCGGGGCCAGCGCCAGCCCATAGGCACGGTCGAAGCCCTGGTTGCCGTCGGCCTTCCACGGCGTGACCCGCTCGGAGAAACCGGCGACCAGCTTTGCCCGGCTGTTGGCGGCCAGCGTCGTCGCGCCATGGCGGTCGAAGTCGTAGCGCGGCACCAGCGCCAGATCGAAGCCGGCGCGGTAGCACTCGGCAAACAGTTTCAGCCCGCCGGGGGTGATGCCGCGGAAATCGATGCCGCCGCCCTCCTTCGGCCGCGGCGCCACCACCCCGTCGACCCAGCGGCAGGTCAGCGCCAGATTCCGCCACCGCCTCGCGCACCGCCAGCAGGATGCGCGCCTGCGGGGCGGCGGCGCGCAAGGCCCGCAGGAAGGGGGTCGCCATCACGAAGTCGCCGGCCTCGTCCAGCTTGACGACCAGGATGCTGCGGACGGCCGCCAGATCGCAGACGCTCATCACCGCCCCTCCCCTACTGAAACGTCGAAGGCCGCCACATCGAAGGCGACCGCCGGCAGCCCGGCGCACCAGCGGCGCCATGCGGTGCGATAGCCGGCCTCCACCGCGCGGGCATAGCCGGGCTCGTCCATCAGGACCGACCGCCGCATCCGCTCGCGCAGGCCCTCTCGCTGCGCGTCGAGGAAGGCGCGGTCGGTCGCCAGCCGGACACCCTGCGCCAGATAGGCCTCATCGTCCCTCGTCACCAACGCCGCCATCCCGACGGCATCGATCAGGGTCGCCCCCCAATGGCCGATCAGGGTCGGCCCGGTCCGGTTCAGCACCGGCACGCCCATCCACAGCGCGTCGCAGATCGTCGTTCCGCCATTGGCGAAGACGGGGTCGAGCGCCACGTCGATGGTGACGTAGTCCTGATAGGGATCCGGGGTGATGCCGCGCAGTTCAAGCCGCTCCGCCGCGATGCCGTGCCGGGCGAAGGCGGCCAGCAGGCGCCGGTCGGCACCGCCGCCGCTGCCCAAGCCCCGCCATTTCAGCACCAGCTTCGCCGTCGGCACCAGCGCCAGCAGCCGCGCCCACAGCGCGATGGTGGCGGCGTTCACCTTGGTGATGTTGTTGAAGGACCCGAAGGTGATGTGGCCGCGGCGCTCCAGCGGCGGCTGGATCGGCGGCGCGAAGGCGGAGTTCCGCCGGGCGGTAGCACAGCACGCAGCCCGGCAGCCGGATCAGCTTTTCCGCATGCAGCGTGTCCGCCCCCGGCGGCGCCAGGCGGGGATCGGCGAGCTGGTAATCGACGGCGTCGAGGCCGGTGGTGTTGGGATAGAGCGGCAGGCTGACCTGAACCGGCGCCGGGCGGCGCGCCATCAGGGCCATGCGGTTGCGCGACATGTGGCCGCCGGCATCGACCAGCAGGTCGATGCGGTCCTCCCGGATTCCGGCGGTCGAGTTCCTCGTCGGTCAGCACCGCCACGTCGCGCCAGCGGTCGGCTGCCGCCTGGAAACGCTCGGTGGTGGCATCGCGGCTGCGGTCGTTGTGGTAGCAGGTGACCTCGACCCTCCCGCGGTCGTGCCCCTCGATCAGCGGCAGCAGGAAGTGATAGCCCGGCCCCGGATAGCGCTGGAAATCCGGCGACAGGTAGCCGACGCGCAAGCGCCTCTCCGGGTCGCGGCTCTCCACCGCATGGGGAACGGCCGGGACCGCCGGCAGATGGCGTTGGAAGGCGCGATGCTCGCGGAAGACCTCGACCGGATCGGCCCGGTCGTCGAAGCACAGGCAGAACAGCATGTTGGAGCGGATCGCCGCGTCGTCCGGCGTCCGGTCGAGCGCCGCGCGGAAGGCCGCCACCGCCTCCCCATGCAGCCCCAGCGCCATCCGGGCGACCCCGAGATTGGAGTTGGCGAGCGCCAGCTGGTCCATGTCCTGCGCGATTTCGCCGAGCCGTCTGGCGCGGTCGAGGGGCGGGATCGCCTCCTCCGCCGCGTTGGCCTCCAGCAACAGGGTGCCGATGTTGACCCAGGCCGCCACATCGTCGGGCGTCAGCACCAGCGCCCGCCGGTGCCAGGACAGCGCCGCCTCCGGCTGCAAGGCCAGCTGGAAGGCGGATCCGGCATTGGCGGCGAGTGCCGCATCGTCGGACGCCACCCGCACCGCACGCAGCACCGCCGGCACGGCCCCCGCCATCCCCAGCGTCGCCCGCGCTAGTCCCAGCCCCGACAGCGCAAGGCCGGAGTCCGGCCTCAGCGCCAGCGCGTGGCGGTATGCCCGCTCCGCCGCCGCGATCCGCCGCCGGCCATAGAGCCGGCCGGCCAGCGCCAGCACCACATCCTCGGCCAGCGGGTCCAGCCGCGCCAGCCGTGTGAGCCAGACCAGCTCCTGCGCCGGCCCGGTCCCGGAACCGCCCAGGCTGCGGACCGCCGCCGCCTGCGCCGGCACCAGCGCCAGCAGCCGGCGGGTCGCCGCCCAAGCGGCTCCGTTGCCGCCCAGCTGCCGGGACAGCTGCATGTATTGCTCCAGCGGCTCCGCCATCTCCGGCGCCCGTCCCGCCAGCGCCCGGAAGGCCGCCGCCGCCCCGGCGATCCGGCCGCCGTCGCGCAGGGCCGCTCCCCGGTTGAAGGCCGCCAGGATCCGGTGCGGCTCCAGCGCCGCCGCCCGCCCGTACCAGTCGGCGGCCGGCAGGAAGCGCCCGCAATCGTAGAGCGCGTCGCCCAGATCCGCCGCGGTGCCGGCATCCGCCGGTTCCAGCGCCATCGCCCGCAGCAGCGCCTGCGCCGCCGGCTCCTGCCGGCCCAGCCGCGTCCAGCCCGCCGCCTCCAGCCGCGGCAGCGACGGATCGAGCGGCGCCAGACGGCCCGCCGAGCGGAAGGCAGTCGCCGCATCCTCCCATTGCTCCGCCGCCTCCAGCAGACGGCCCAGATTGGCATGGAAGAGCGGCTGGCTCGGGTCGGCCTTCACCGCCTGCCGGATCCGCTCGATCCCCTCCATCACCGCACCGGTCTGCGCCTTGATCAGCCCCGACAGGTGCAGCGCGTCCGCCTGCTGCGGCAGCCGCTTCAGCACCTGTTCGTAGAGCGTCGCCGCCTCGGCCAGCTGCCCAGCCTGATGATGGGTGACGGCACGGGTCAGCAGCGCCTGTGCGTCGGCGGTCCCGGCCGGGCGATGTGGCGGGCGATGGTTCGGTTTCATCCGCTGGCGGCACTCTCTGGTGGTCCGGCGGATAATGCTGGTCGACCGGCCCCCGGACAAGCGGGAGTTCGGGCAGGGGTTCGGCTGCGCGCTGAAGCGCCAGTTCACGCTGCCGGTCGGCCAGGGCGGCTTCGCGGGCGCGGGTGCGGCGGCGCTGCTCCTCGGTGCGGGCGCGCAGCTGCTGTTCCTGGCGCAGCCGGCCCGCCAGCCGCCGCAGATCGTCGGCGGCGCGGCTTTCCACCGCCGGCGGCAGGGCGCCCAGCGCCTCGCGGAAGTCGCCCAGCGTCGGAAAGCGGCTCCAGCCGCTGCGGAAAGCCGCCCACACCGCATCGAAGGCCGCCATCCAGCGGTCGGCCGGCCAGTCCGCCATCGCCCGCACATCGGCCTCCAGCAGGTCGGCGTCGGGCAGCTCCAGCGCGAAGCGGTCGGCCAGCTTCTCCAGCCCGATCAGCACATTCTCGATGCCGATCGGCGGGGTCAGCGTGCCGATGGCCTGCTCGACCCGGTCGGCGAGCGCACCGATCTCGTCCGGCGCCAGATCCTGGGTCTCGAACCGCAGATCCGCGGCGTCAAGCCTGGCCAGCGAGGCGAAGCCGCAAGGCTGCGAGGGTGTCGCGGTTGCGGCCGGCGGCATCGGACGCAGGGCCGGCACGCAGGCCACCGCTTCGGAGTTCGGCACGGAGTTCGGGGCGACGGTCATTGCGGGGCTCCCGGCGGGGTTGGGCGGTGGAGGACTGGACGAAAGGCTGTTCGGCTGGCTGCTCCACCGGCTGCTCCACCGGGGCCACCAGCTCCCGGGCGATCCAGCGGCGCCATGCGGCCCCCGGATCCGGTGGGCGGTAGCCGTTGCGGCGGTGGGCCTTGCGGCACCAGGACACGAACTTCGCCGTCACCCGGCCGGCATCGACCTCCGGACGCTCCAGGGCCGCCCAGGCCAGATCGGCGGCATCGGGCTGCCAGTCGGCCGGCAACGCCTCGTCCTGCCGACCCATCCCCCCGCTCTGGAGGCCCCCGCCCTGGAGGGAGGAGGAGGATTCAGGATTCTGGAAGTCTATGGAGATGTCGGCCGGCGAACCGCTGCTGTCAGCCGGCTGACAGGACATGCCGGCGGTAAAGCCCTCCATCCCCGCCAGCTGATAGGCGAATCCGCGCAGGCCCCGCCGCGGCTTGGCGCAGACCAGCGCCGCCGCGGAGTCCGAAGGAGCGTCCTGCGCGGCTTTCTCCTGCAGGCCCTTCAGCACGGCATTGAACCAGGCGCGGCTTTGCCCAAGCTCCTCGGCCAGCTCGCCTTGCGTGGCGGTGCAGACACCGTCGCGGTCGGCATGGGCGTAGAGCGCGGACAACACCGCGATGTCGGCGGCCTGGATGCCGGGCACGGCAATCCAGCGCCTGTACATGTCGATGTATGGCTTCATTGCATTACCCGTCTGTCGGTCGATCCCTGGGACGGGTGAAGACAAAGGAAGAGCGTCAACGGATTCGCAGTGAATCCGCTTGGCTTTGCGGGCCTGCCCTGCCATCATGGAGTCGCCAAACCGCCAGATGTGGGGTGCCCGGGGTCTTCCTCGGTCTCCTCCGTCCGACACGAAGGGCCCGGAGCAATCCGGGCCCTTCGTGTTTCCGGAGGTCGGTCCTCCGCTACGTCATGATGCTCTCCGTCACGATGCCCTCTTCGGATTGCCTGAGATTCAGGTTGTCTGAGATTGACGTTGCCTGGACCGAATACCGCCCGTCACACCGGCGCGTGGCGCCGGCCAGGAGCTGGCATGGGCGCACGACGACGGCATGAGGGCGGTTTTCGCCCGTTTTTTGAAATGTGTACGTGGCGTTGCGCGTCTGTCCACGGTCTTGGAAGAATCGCCGGGGGACGGCATTTCGCGGACGCCTGCCTGGATTCTTGCGGAGGAATCAAGCACTTGCAGCACCGTTCCTCCGTCCGTCCGGGTCGAAGTGTCGCCGTTGTGCCGAAAGATTCGGCTCCAAACGTCGCCGTTGTGCCGAAAGATTCTTGGCCGTCGGCGGCTTGGGCGGATGGGATGGCCCAGCCGAACGTCGCCGTTCTGCCGAATGATGGAGCGGATTCCACCCCTCCCCTCCCCTCCCCGCTATGGAATCGGCGGAGAATCGGGTGGGAATCGGCCCTTCGGCGGATCGTCCGAACGTCGCCGTTCTGCCAGTCGATGCCCTCCCCAGGGGCCTTCCCGCCCGATCCCTCGACCCCAAGCCATGTAATAACCAAGGAAAATCAATATGTTGATCTGATGCTCCCCTGCCCCGTTCCTCCCCGGCACGGCAGAACGCAGACGTTGCCGCCACCGCGGGCCGGCCGGAGCGGCTCCGGCCCCCGCCGAATCCGCGTCCGGCTCCCGTCCGACGGCCCTCCCCCGCCACCGGCGGCAAAAACTGGCAGAACGGCGACATTCGACCGGGCATTCGGCGCCGCCCGCGGGAATCTTTCGGCAGAACGGCGACGTTTGGCCCGGCAGTGTGGAACCGGGCGGCAGGCTTGTGGATTATGGGTTCAACCCACTTGAGGCCGCCCGGGACCAGCGGAGAGATCGCATGACCCAGACCATCAACGCCGAGCTGCTCGACCGGCCGCTGCAATTGGCTCTGCGGCTCGATTCACCGCTGACCGGCGATGTGCAGAACGACCGCCACATGATGGTCTACAGCCTGTTCGGCCTGTCGAAGGACAAGGCGGAATCGCTGCCGACCTACGATGACGGGAAGGTGCGGATCGAGGTGCGGGCGCCGAAGAATGTCGGCGTTGCGACGATCTGGGACAAGGCGGTGCTGCTCTACGCCATCTCGCTGCTGCGCGAGAAGATGGACTCCGGCAAGGGCTCCAAGCTGGGCGAGCTGCACTTCACCACCAGCGACCTCCAGCGCATCGTCGGCAAGACCGCCGGCGGCAGCGCCTACGACAAGATCGAAGGCGCGCTGGAACGGCTCCAGGGCACGCAGATCAAGACCAACCTGGAAACCGGCGGCGAGGGCGAGAGCGGCGCCTTCTCGTGGATTTCCGACTACAAGCTGCTCTACCAGCGCAAGAAGGACGGCGAGCGGGCGGTGCGCGGGCTGAAGCTGACGCTGTCGGGCTGGGTCACCCGCGCGGCGCTGGGCCACAATCTGCTGAGCTACGACGACCAGTATTTCGCGCTGAAGCCGGTGGAGAAGCGCCTGTACGAGATCGCGCGCGCCCACCTCGCCCGCGGCCATGCCTTCTGGATGGCGCTGGAGCCGCTGCGCAAGCGCGTCGGCTCCGACAACGACCTGCGCAAGTTCAAGAACGCGCTGAATCCCGTCCTGGCCGCCGACCGCATCCCCGGCTACGGCGTCCGCATCGTCGAGACGGCGGAATACAAGGAGACGATGAAGGCGCGCGGTGCCGTGCTGGGCCGCGTGCTGAACGCCGACCTGCCGGTGCTGTTCTGGAAGAAGAGCCAGGGCCAGCCGGAAAACTGGATCGACGTTCCCAAGGTGGAATACGACGAGACGGTGTGAACCCGCCGGTCGATGCCCATGGCGCGCTGATCCCCTCCCCATCCGGTAGACACCCGTTGCCGGAGTCGCGACGACTTGCTAGGGTCGCTGCCGACCGGTGCCGGGGCAGGAGGACGGGGCGTGACAGGGGAACAGTTGAAGGCGTTGCGGGAACGGCGCGGCCTGACCCAGACGCAGATGGCGGCGTTCGTCAATGAACTGACGGGCCGCAAATACGACAAGCAGCGGCTCAGCAAATGGGAAACCGGCAAGGAGGCCCTGCCGCGCGACGTGCTGGGCCGGTTGCTTCTACTGGATCTCGAACGGCCGGAAAGCCCCCTGCCCCGCCGCGGCACCACCGTCGCCGTCGGTTTGCAGAAGGGCGGCACCGCCAAGACGGCGACCTCGATCAATCTGGCCTTCATCCTGGCCCGTGCCGGCAACCGCGTGCTGCTGGTCGATGCCGACCCGCAGGGCAACGCCACCGTCCATGTCGGCGTGCCGCAGACCGACATCGTCGCGCTGACGGAGGCGGGCAGGGTCCTCTACCATGCGCTGATGGGCAAGACGCCGCTCGACGCGGTGATCCGCCCCACGAGCGTCGAGGGGCTGGACGTCGTGCCCTCCAGCATCGCGCTGGCCAGTGCCGACACCGAGCTGCCGGGCAACCTGACCAACGCCCAGACGGCACTGGCCGAGATGCTGGACGGGGTGCGGGACCGCTATGACGTGATCGTCATCGACTGCGCCCCCAACCTGGGTGCCGTCACCATCAACGCGCTGACCGCCGCCGACTATGTGCTGGTGCCCTGCCAGGCGGAGCCGCACGCCATCCTCGGCGTCAGCGCCTTCCTCGACACCGTCGCCAAGATCCAGCGGCGGCTGAACCCGCGGCTGGAGGTGCTGGGCATCCTGCCGACCATGGTCAACCCGCGCCAGACCCAGGACCGCTCGTCGCTCGACGACATCCAGCGCCTGTGGGGCGAGAGCCGCCGGGTGTTCCCGCCGGTGCCGCGCGCAACCATCTACGCCCAGGCCGCGGGCGCCAACGTCATCACGCTGGATGCCGACATCGGCGCACCGGGGGTGGAGAGCTATGCCGCCATCGCCTCGGCGCTGCTGACCGCCATGGGCCGCCTGCAGGAGACCGTCGATGCCGCCTAAGAAGCTGACCCGGCAGACCGCCGCCACCGTGCTCCAGGCCAAGGAGGCCGGCTTCGCCGCCGAGACCGACCGCATGTTCGGGCTGAGCGGCATGCTGCCCCGGCTGGTCGAGGTCGATCTGGACGCCGTCGAGACCAATCCCGGCCAGCCCCGCACGGTGTTCGACGACGAGTCCCTGCGCTCGCTGGCCGACTCCATCGCCCGCCACGGGTTGCAGCAACCTGTCCTCGTCCAGGAGGCGGAGCAGAAGGGCCGCTACCGGCTGGTGGCCGGCGAGCGGCGGCTGCGCGCCCACCGGCTGCTCGGCCGCGGCACCATCGCCGCCATCATCACCAAGGGCCGGCCCGAAGAGATCGCGCTGATCGAGAATGTCCAGCGCGTCGATCTCGACGCCATCGACCTCGCCCGCGGCCTGTCCCAGCTGATCGAGGCGCACGGCTACACCCAGTCGGAGGTGGCGGCGGCGGTCGGCTGTTCGGAGGCCGAGGTGTCGAAGCGCCTGAAGGTGCTGCGCCTGCCCGACGACATCCTGGCCGATTACCGCGCCAACCCCGACGCGGTGTCGCGCTCCGCCCTGGTCGAGCTGGCCTTCGTCGAGGACGAGGCGGAGCTGCGCCGGCTGTGGCAGACGGCGCGCACCGGCGGACTGACGGTGGGTGCGGTTCGGGCCGCCCGCCCGGCGGCGTCCAGCACGGCGGAACCGATGCGGGTGCTGGGCAAGGCGATCAACCGGATGGACAAGGATCTGGCCGCCATCGACACCGTCGCCCAGGCCTTGCAGCGCGAGCACCGCGAGCGGCTGCAGGCTCTGCGCGACCGCATCGACGCCCTGCTGAACGGCTGAGGTTTCCTCCCTCTCCCCCCGCTCACGCGCAAACTTCGTTTGCGCTGACGCGACAGGCGGACCATAGGTCCGCCGATAGCGGGGAGAGGGGATCCAATTTCGATTACGAAAGCCCGCTCCGGTTGTCCTTCAATCAGAAGGCGCGTTAAAGTTGCTTTCGATTGCGAAAGCATCTGGCGCTCGGCCAGGGTGACCGCCTGCCCCGCCCCGTGTTAAGGATTGCCTGCAAGACTATCGGGGGTACGGGTCAGCGATGCAGGCGGTGCGGAGACGACATTTCTTGAGCCTGCTCGGCGGCCTGCTCGGGGGCGCCAGTCTTGCCGCGGCCCTGCCCCGGCCGGCGATGGCCGCCGGCACCCTGCGCATCGGTTTCAAGTCCCTGCCCGGCGGACTCAATCCGCTGACCGTCAGCGATCTGGTCGCGCGTCAGGTCCTCGGCTCGATGTATGAGAGCCTGACCACGGTCGATCCCAAGGGCCGCATCCTGCCCGGCCTCGCCACCGCCTGGGAGGCGTCGGCCGATGCCCGTCGCTGGCGGCTGACCATCCGCGACGGCGTCACCTTCCACACCGGCCGGCCGCTGATCGCGCGCGACGTCAAGCGCAGCTTCGAGGCGGCGCTCAGCGGCGACGGCGCCAACTTCGCCGTGCTGGCGCTGTCGAAGGTGCGGGGCTTTCGCGAGCTGCGGGCGAAGACCGCCGCCGAGCTGTCCGGCATCACCGTGATCGACGACCGGACGCTGGAGGTGGTCTGCGACGAGCCCTGCGCCGTCTTCCCCTTCGCCCGGCTGAACATCGTCGATGTCGAGGCGGCCGAACAGGCCGGCCCCGACTGGTTCCGCAGCCTGTCGGCGGGAACCGGCCCCTACCGGCTGGTGCGGTCGAGCGACGGCATCCGCATGGATGTGGAGGCCAACCCCGGCTGGCGCGGCGGTGCTGTGCCGTTCGAGCGGGTGTCCTTCCTCGCCACCGGCATCGGCAACGACGGCATCACGCTGTTCAACGACAGCCAGATCGACTTCACTTTCGTCGACACCGATGCGCTGCGCGGGGTGATGGACGATCCCGGCTTCAAGCGCTCGCTGTCGAATGTGCCGCGCATGCAGATGCGGGTGGTGGCGCTCGACCCGCGGCGGGTCAAGGCGTTCGGCGATCTGCGGGTGCGCCGGGCGATGTCGCTGCTGATCGACCGCAGCGCCATGGTGGAGCGCTTCTTCCGCGGCGTGGCGAGCGTCCACAACGGCATCGTCCCGCCGGCGCTGCTGTCCAACGAGAAGCTGGAGCCGCTGGTCTACGACCCGATGCTGGCCAAGCGCCTGTTGGAGGAGGCCGGCTATCCGGAGGGGCGCGGCATCGAGCCCTTCCAGGTTACCGTCGTGCCGGAATACCGGCGGGAATTCGTCTATTACGTCTCGCAGTGGAACAATGCCGGCATCCCGGCGAAGCTGGTGATGGCGCCGCGGCAGGAGTTCATCGCGCGCTCGCGCCGCCGCGATTACGACGCCTTCCTGTTCGGCTGGACCGCCACCTATCCCGACCCGATGAACTTCCTGGACGAGCTGTTCAGCAGCAGCAGCCGCTTCAATCCCGTCGGCTGGACCAGCGCCCGGTTCGACGGCCTGATCGAGCGGGCAATGGCGATCCCCGATCCCACCCAGCGGGCGGAGGTCTACAAGGACGCCGAATGTCTGGTGATGCAGGATTTGCCGGTGATCCCGCTGGTGGTGCCGGACTATGTGGCGCTGCGCGGCAATGTGCTG